>NZ_BAAAUX010000013.1:158767-160874 GCF_039534165.1 Saccharopolyspora taberi
GATCCCGAGGCCGCCGAGCGGGTGGCTCGGGTTTATGAGGAGAAGGCGCGCGGAATCCAGCGCCTCAGGGGTCAGGCCGACCGACTGTTCGCCCATGGCGCGTACGGCGACTGCAACATCGGGCGGGCGATGGACCAGAAGTTCACCGAGAAGGTCGAGCACCCGCAGAACGGTGTGATGCCGATCCTCGAGAAGATGCAGAACATCCTGCGTGACATGGCACAGACCTATCGGACCTCCGCCAGAGACATGCAGAACACCGACGAAGAGAACGCTCGCAACCTGGAACGGAACGTCTGAATCTGATGATGCGCACACGTACGACACGTTCCACGGCCACCGCCGTGCTTGTTGGTGCTGGTCTACTCGTCGCCGGATGTACCGGTGGCGGCGAGCAGTCTCCCCCTCCGCCCACGTCTGAGAACGGATTGGCGAGCTTCGATCCCTGCGCTGGAGTCCCCCAGGAAGTTCTGCAGTCCATCGGCGCGACGGAACCGGGCGAGCCCGTCGACCAGGGGATCGGCGAGCAAGGCTGCGAGTTCAGCGGCTCAGAGCTGGTGCTGGCCGTTTACAAGGGTCAGAGCGCCACGCTTGAGTACTGGGAAGGTCAGCGAGGGAACTTCGCTGTTTTCGAGCCGAACCAGGTCGGCTCCCGCAAGGGCATCAAACAGATCACCAAGGCGTCCTCCGGGTCGGGAAGCCTCTGCACCCAGGTCGTCGAAGCGGGTGGGGGTTCAATCTCGGTGCAGGTGAACCTCGACGCCGACAAGGTCGAAGGAAACGACCCCTGCGCGAAGGCGTTGGAGATCGCGCAGCGGATCGAGCCGAAACTGCCGAAGTAGACCGGAGGCTGGGGGTCAGACATGGGCAACGTGTTCGGTGACGCGTGGAACGCGGGTACCGGTGCCGCATCCGACATGTGGAACTCGGCCACCGGCGGAAACACCCGTGCGCAGGAAGCGGACGCGGCAGCGCGGGCCGACGCGGCGAAGGCCGCCGAGCAGCGGCGCAAGGATCTGGCCGCGCAGCAGCGGGGTCTGCACGTCGAGGGCACCGATCCCGCGTCGATCACCCAGCACGACAACTGGAACGACTGGGATCACCAGCGGCTGGCCACCCAGCTCAAGGAATCGTTGCAGCCCGACCAGATCAACGCTTCGGGACGGGCGTGGGAGAAGCTCGGCGGCGACGTCGCGGAGCTGTTCGCCGACCTGGACAAGAAGGCCCGGGAAGCCGCTGGGGACGGGATGCGGGGCCAGGCCGCCGAGGCGGGGCTCGCCGCTTCGCAGCCGTTGCAGCAGTGGGGCCAGTCCTTCGGCGACTCGGTGCGCATGACCGGGCTGAAGGTGCAGGAAGCCGGTGTCGCCGCCGAGCAGACGAAAGCCGCCATCCAGCCGCCGAACGAGGGCGGGACTGCCCGGGCGGTGCTCGCGGGTGGAGCGAACATGATCGTCCCCGGTACGGGTGCGATCGACTCGGCGTTGCAGATGAAGGAGCGCCAGGAGGACGAGAAGCGCGCTCGGGCCATCGCGGAGAACGTCTACACGCCCGGCTACACGACCGTCGACACCAGCACTCCGACGTTGCCGCCGCCGGTCAATCCGCTCAACCCGCCGCCCCCGCCTCCTCCTCCGCCACCGCCGATCAACATCCCGGGCGATCGGGATCCGTCGATCTCCGGTCGCGATCCCGGCGGCTCCGACAACCCCCCGCGGACGCCCACCGCGCCCGGGGACCGGACGCCCGGCGGCGACACGCCGAGCGGTCGGCCGCCGGTCGGGAACACGCCGACGACGCCTCCGGGTGGCAACGGTCCGTCGGGTTCCGACTCGCAGTGGTCGGACACGCCCCGCACGCCCTCGTACCCCGGATACCAGCCGCCCGGACCCGGGCAGCAGCAGCTTCCGGGTAGCCAGCCGCCGAACAACGGCTACGTCGGCGTCCCTCCCGGACCCGGTGGCCGCGGCCCCGGCGGCGGGCCGGGCGGTGGCGGCGGGACCGGCGTGGGCCGCGGTGGCGGTAGCGGTGTTGGTGGCCGCACGGGCGGCAGCGGTGTCGGTCCCGGTGGCCGAGCCGGCATCGGCGGCGTGGGCGCGGCCGGTGGTGC
>NZ_BAAAUX010000014.1:0-87886 GCF_039534165.1 Saccharopolyspora taberi
GGCGTCGACGTCGAAGGCCCCTACAAGCCCGACCACTACCGCTACTGAACAGCGGAACCGCAACAACGGGCTTACCGGTGGTCGCCGTCCGGGCTCCGCGCCCGGGCGGCGGCCCCCGCCCCGGATCCGCACGCACCACCGTCAGCGGCCCGCCCCCGGTCCGCGGTGCGGCGCCGGTCCGCGGTGCACTTCTCCTCATCCCGCAACGGAAGTTCTGCCCGTCCGGACGAACGCCCGAGTCGCATCTCGCGGAATATCCCCTCTTCCAGGAGAAATCCGGTCCCCGTCCGCATCGGGCGGGTTCGCAGGCGTGGACCCAGCAGCCCAGGCTGCGGACGTGGCTGCGGTGACCGAAGTCGACAGAAGGAAAACCTGAGGCCGACATGAACACCATCGCACTCGAACTGGTTCCGCCCGACCTTGACGGCGGTGTGCAGAAGGCTGTTGCGGAAGGCCAGAAGGTCGCCGAGCTCAGCCGCTCTTCCGGGCTGGCCGGGCGGATCAGGCACGTGATGATCCCCGGCATCATCCAGGAGGACGGCGACCGCCCGGTCGACTTCCGGCCCAAGATGGACGTCGCCGACTTCTGGCGCACCATCCGCCCGGAACTCGACGGCGTGCGGGGCCTGTGCACGCAGGTCACCGCCTTCCACGACGAACAGCAGTTGGGCGAGCGGTTGCGCAATCTGCGCGACGCCGACATGGACGGCATCGCTTTCGTCGGCGTGCCGCGCAACATGACCGACGGTGAAGGTCCGGGCGTGGCCCCCACCGACGCCCTCACCAAGTTCCAGGACGTCGTCCCGCACCGCGGGTCGATCCTGATCCCGACGCGGGAAGGCGAACAGGGCCGGTTCGGGTTCAAGTGCGAACGCGGCGCCACCTACGGCATGACCCAGCTCCTGTTCTCCGACGCCATCGTCGGATTCCTCAAGGAATTCGCCCGCACCACCCCGCACCGCCCGGAGATCCTGCTGTCCTTCGGCTTCATCCCCGGGGTGGAGAGCAAGAAGAAGCTGATCCAGTGGCTGATCCAGGACCCCGGCAACGAGGCTGTGGCCGCTGAGCAGGAATTCGTCGCGCGCACTGCCGAACTCGGCTTCGAGCAGCGCAAGCAGGCGGTCGTGGACCTGTACAAGCGGGTCATCGACGGAGTCCACGGCCTCGGGTTCCCGCTGAGCGTCCACCTCGAAGCCCCTTATGGCTACAACGAACCGGCCTTCGAGACCTTCGCGGCCATGTTGGAGCACTGGGAGCCGAAGCCCTGACCCGAGAACCGCCGTCTCCGGACCGGAGGCGGCGGTTCGCTACGCCCCGCGCCGGATCCTGCCCGCGTAGCGGGCTTCGAGGACCTGGTTGTGCTCGTCGCCGCCGGGGATGTTGGCGGACAGGTACACCGGTGGGGTTTCGCCGTCGTCGAGCAACGCGCGCACGACCTCGGCGACGACCATCTGGGCCAGAAGTGCCGCGGTGATCGAGGAAACGCCGCACACCGCGCCACCGCCCGGCATCTCCAGCACCGCGTCGCCGTAGGGCGCGCCGTTGTCGAGCACGACGTCGGCGAAGTCGGACAGGCGCTTGCCCGACGGATGCCGGGAGTCGACATCGGCGGAGTGCTTCGCGGAGGTGATCGCGATGAGCGGATGCCCGTGCTTGCCGACCAGGTCGGCGAACTCCACGACAGCCCCGTTGACGCCGGAGTTCGACGCGATGACGAACACGTCGTTGTGCTGGACCGGTGCGAGTTCGTAGAGGCGGTGCGCGACGGCCGGATCCCGTTCCAGGTACGGGTCGTAGAGCACCTCCGGCGGTTGCCCGCCGTGGATCACCAGGTCGCGCAGCGCGATCATGTTGGTGGGCACGAGCCCTCCCGCCCGGCCCGCGATCTCCATCGCCAGCGCCTGGGAGTGCCCGGTGCCGAAGGCGTGCACGACACCGCCCGCGCGCAGCGCGCTCACCACCAGACCGGCGGCCCGGCGGACCGCCTCGGACTGGGTTTCGGCCGTGCGGTCGAAGATCTCCCTTGCCACGTCGGCGAATTCGCCGCTTCCCACTGCCATGTCGTCCTCTCCGGAGCCGGGCTGCCCTGCTCACCGTGACGTGCGCCGGATCGCGTCGCCACCCCGGCGCGGGACCTGTCCCTGATCGGAGCAGTCAGCCGATCGCGGCCGCGAGCGCGGCGATGTCGGCGGGCCGGACCCGGCAGCAGCCGCCGACGATCGAGGCGCCGGCGTCGACCCACCGCGCGGGCTCGCCGAACCGGGACGGCCCGGTCCACTGCCGCCGCCGCGCGTCCCAGGTCTCGCCGCTGTTGGGGTAGACGACCACGGGCTTGCCGGTGATCCGGCGAGCGAGGGCGATCGCGGGGCCGGCGTCGTCGGGGGAGCAGCAGTTGACGCCGACGGCGACGATGCCGTCGTGGTCCCTGGCGACCTCGAACGCCTCGGCCAGCGGTTGCCCGGCGCGGGTCCGGTCCCCGTCGACGGTGTAGGACAGCCACGCCGGGACGCCGATGCCGTCCAGGGCTTCGGCCAGCGCCACGCCCTCCTGCACGTCCGGCACGGTCTCCAGCGCGAGCAGGTCGGGTGCCGCCGCGGCGAGAACTTCCAGCCGCGGCCGGTGGAACCCGACCAGATCCGCGGTGGGCAGGCCGTACCGGCCCCGGTACTCCGAGCCGTCGGCGAGCATCGCGCCGTAGGGCCCGACCGAGGCCGCGATCCAGCGCGGCCGGTCCTGCGGCAGCCGGTCGCGCGCGGCTGCGGCGAGCTCGACGCTGCGGCGCATGAGCGCAGCTGCCTGGCCGCGGCCGATGCCGCGCGCGGCGAAGCCGGCGAAGCTGGCTTGGTAGCTCGCGGTCGTCGCGATGACCGCGCCGGCGCGGAAGAACGCCTCGTGCGCGGCGGTGATCTCGTCCGGCGCGTCGGTCAGCAGCCGGGCCGACCACAGATCGTCGGAGAGGTCGTGCCCCCGAGCTTCCAGCTCGGTGGCGAGACCACCGTCGAGCACCAAAGGCCCCGTTCCGAAGTCCACGGACCCAGCCTAGGACTTTCCCTCCGGAATCCGTCACCCGATACGGTGCACGCGGGTGTTCGCGAACGGAGGAGACATGGCGGATGTCGTGGCGGCGCTGCGGGCTGGGCTCGACGAGCAGCGCCTGCTGACCGATCCGGACTCGGTTGCCCGCTTCGCGCACGACGAGGCCGAGTGGGCTCCCTTCGGCAAGCCCGTGGCCGTGGTGCGGGCGACGAGCACCGAGGACGTCGTGACCGCGGTCCGGGCCTGCGCCGAGCACCGCGTCCCCGTCGTCGCGCGCGGGGCGGGCACCGGGTTGTCGGGCGGTGCCAACGCGATCGACGGGTGCGTGCTGATCTCGCTCGCGGACATGAACCGCGTGCTGGAGATCAACCCCCGGGAACAGCTCGCAGTCGTCCAGCCCGGCGTGGTCAACGACGACCTGCGGGCCGCCTGCCGGGAGCGGGGCGCCTGGTACCCGCCGGACCCGGCGAGCTCGCCGTGGTCGACCATCGGCGGCAACGTGGCCACCAACGCGGGCGGCGTGTGCTGCGTGAAGTACGGCGTGACCCGCGACTACGTCCTCGGCCTGGAGGCAGTCGTGGGCGACGGCGAGGTGGTCCGCCTCGGCAGGCGCACCGCCAAGGGCGTGGCCGGGTACGACCTGTGCGGGCTGTTCGTGGGCTCCGAGGGCACGCTCGGCGTCGTCACCGAGATCACCGTGAAGCTGCTGCCGGGCGTTCGCGCGCCCGAGCGGACCGTGGTCGGCTACTTCGACTCGCTGGTCCCGGCCGGGGAGGCGGTCGCGGCGGTCGCCGCCGCCGGGGTCGTGCCGTCCGCGCTGGAACTGCTCGACCGGCACTGCCTGAAGGCCGTCGACGACTGGAAGAACATGGGCCTCAGCGACGAGGCCGAGGTGCTGCTGCTCGGCCGCTCGGACGCCCCGGGGGCGGCAGGCGAGGAGGAGGTCGCCACGCTCGCGCGCTGCTTCGACGAGGCCGGTGCGACCTGGAGCGCGGTGTCGACCGACCAGCACGAGGCCGACGCCCTGTTCGCCGCCCGCAGGCTGGCCTACCCGGCGCTGGAGCGCCTGGGCCCGGTGCTGACCGAGGACGTGTGCGTGCCCCGGGCGGCGGTGCCGGAGATGCTGGCCAGGATCGAGGCGGCGGCGCGGCGGCACGACACCCTGATCGCCAACATCGCCCACGCCGGGGACGGCAACCTGCACCCGCTGATCATCACCGCCCCCGGCGACGACGCCGCCCGGCAGCGCGCGCAGCTGGCCTTCGACGACATCGTGGACGACGCGATCGCGCTCGGCGGCACGGTGACCGGCGAGCACGGGGTCGGGCTGCTCAAGCGCCGGGGCCTGCACGCCGAGCTCGGTCAGGCGGTCGTCGGCATGCACCACGCCGTCAAGAACGCGTTGGACCCGAAGGGGATCTTCAACCCGGGCAAGGTCTTCGGCGACCCCGGCCGGTGACGGAGCGCCCGGCGGCAGTTCACCGGATCGGGTGTCGCCGCGGGTGTCGCTCCGGATAACGTGTGCGCCCATGGCCCGAACTCGCTTGTACCGCAACGGAGTTCTCGAATCGGAAGACTTTCCCGTAGCGGATATATCGGACTACCTGGCTGACCCGGACACCACGGTGTGGCTGGACTTCTGCGGTCCCACCGCGGAGGACCTCGCCGCGATCAGCGAGGAGCTCGGACTGCACGCGCTCGCGGTGGAGGACGCGCTTTCCGAGTGCCAGCGCGCCAAGATCGACTGCTACGACAGCCACTCGTTCCTCACCGCGTACGCGGTACGGATGGCCGAGGGCTCCAGCAGGCTGGAGCGGTCGGAGGTCGCCGCGTTCATCACGAAGCAGGCGCTGGTGACGGTCCGCAAGGACGAGCACTTCGACATCGACGCGGTGGTCGCCCGGTGGGAATCTGCGGCGGATTCGGCCAAGAGCGGTGTCGCGTTCCTGCTGCACGGGCTGCTCGACTACATAGTGGACGGTCACTTCGACGCCGCGCAGGTGCTAGACGAGCGGATCGAGGAGCTGGAGGACCTGGTCTTCGACGACCAGCCCGACCACCCCAGCCTCCAGCGCCGTTCCCTGGACCTGCGCAAGAGCCTGGTGCACCTGCGCCGGGTGGTGGTGCCGATGCGCGAGGTGGTCAGCACCGTCATGCGGCACGACATGGGCCTGGTCGACGAGCCGATGCACCCCTACTACCAGGACGTCTACGACCACGTGCTGCGCGCCTCGGAGTGGACCGAGTCGCTGCGGGACCTGATCACGACGATCCGCGAGACCCAGCTCAACCTCCAGGGCTACCGGCTCAACACCATCATGAAGAAGGTGACCAGCTGGGCGGCGATCATCGCGGTCCCCACCGCGGTCACCGGGTTCTACGGCCAGAACGTGCCGTACCCGGGGTTCCAGGAGGTGTGGGGGTTCTGGGCGTCGGCGGCTGCGATCGTGGTGCTGTCGGTCGGTTTGTACGTGCTGTTCCGCAGGCGCGACTGGCTGTAGGGGCGTTCACGGCCCGGCGCGGCAGGGCCGTGACGCTCGGTCATCCGCCGAATCCCTTGAAGATGTTGGTGAACTCGAAGTCGCCCTGCTCGATGCTGCTGCACTCCGGTGAGACCGGGCCACCGGGGCAGCCCCCGTTGTCCCGCCCGGCCGACCAGAACGACAGCAGGCCGATCCGGTTGGCCCCGGCCCAGTCGACGAGCTGCCGGGCGTGGCTCTGGTCGAAGATCTTCCCGTTGTAGTTCCGGCCGATCATGGGCGTGATCCCGAGCTGGGCCTTCAGCTCCGCGTCACCGGCGTCCGGCCAGATCTGCTTCATCTGCCCGAGCGTGCTCTCCGCGGCGGCGATCACCGCGTCGCCCCACGGTCTGCCGGAGCCGAACTCCATCGCCATCGGGTTCACCAGCGGTGCGACCCCGTGCGCGGCGGCGCTTTGCAGGACCTGGACGGAGTAGGGGTCGAGCCCGGTGTCGTCGCTTTGCACCCGCAGCGTGTAGCCGACCTGGGTCTGCCGCTCGGCCTGGAGCTTGGCCAGCGCCTCGTTGACCATGTCCTGCGGGATCGACGCCTCGACGTCGATGTCGAGGTGGTTGGCGCCGACCGCGTCCAGAGTCTTCTTGTACGCGGCGAGGAGTTCGTCGGCGCTGCCGCAGGTGTTCTCCAGGTACGGCCCCAGCGCGCCGCCGCTGGCGACGATCACGTCACCGCCCATGGCGCGCAGCTGGTCGACCTGCTCGACGATCCTGGGGTCGTCGAGCGGGAGTTCCCCGCCCCACCTGGGATCGCAGCCTGCGCTGCTGCCCAGCACGAAGGCGAGCGTGAAGTGCTTCTGCCCGGTGGCCTCCGCGATCTGCGGGAGCGTGGGCGATTCGCGGGTGATGTCGACGTAGGGTGCGGTGCGGATTTCGGCCCGGGGCGCTTCGGCTTGGCGCGCTTCGGTTCTGGGCGCTTCGGTTCGGGGTGCGGCATCCGCCGCGACCACGGCCCACGGCAGCAGGGCGGCTGCCACCGCGGCGGTGAGCAGCTTGGCGAGGGTGCGCATCGGTGACTCCCGTTCTCGTCGGGCGGGCGACGATCAAACGCGGGAGAACGTATGTGGTCCAGACCACCTCGTCAACCGATCTGGGCCGTTCGGGGCAGGCGACACCTCCGGGCGCCCCCCGGTTGTCAGTGCTTGGCCAGCCGGAGCGCTTCCTGCTCGATGGTCGCTTCGTCGAGCAGCACGTGGTACGCGGCGTCCCCGAGCGGGATGAAGCTGTCCTCGCTCGTGACCCGTGCGGCCACACCGTCGAAACCGTTGTCGGCCAGCGCGGTGAGCACCGGTTCGGACACGCCTCCCGAGCGGCGGGTCTCGTCGACGACCAGGACCCGTCCGGTGGCGCGGGCCGAGGCGAGCAGGTCGGCGACCGGCAGCGGAGCGAGCCACCGCAGGTCGAGCACTCGGGCCGCGATCCCGTGCTCCCGCAGGCGCCGCGCGACCCGCAGGCTCATCGGCACGCCGTTGCCGAAGGTGACCAGGGTGAGATCGCGGCCGTCGCCATGCTCGCGCGCCCGCCCGATCGGAACGTGCCCCTCGCCGGGGGCGGGGTAGTCGGCGAGCCAGCCGCCGTCGCCGGACTCGTGCAGGTCGCGGGTGTGGTAAAGCGCGATCGGTTCCAGGAACAGGCACACCCGGCCGTCCTCGCGGGCTGCCGCGACGCAGGTGCGCAGCATCGCCGCGGCGTCGTCCGGGCGCGACGGGGACGCGACGACCACACCGGGCAGATCCCGCAGCGCCGCGACGCTGTTGTCGTTGTGGAAGTGCCCGCCGAAGCCCTTCTGGTAGCCGTAACCCGCGATGCGGACCACCATCGGGTTCGTGTACCGGCCGTCGGAGAAGAAGCTCAGCGTGGCGGCCTCGCCCCGGATCTGGTCCGCGGCGTTGTGCAGGTAGGCCAGGTACTGGATCTCCGGGATCGGCAGCAGGCCCGCCAGCCCCGCGCCGAGCGCGGTGCCGAGGATGCTCTGCTCGTCGAGCAGGGTGTCGAAAACCCTGGCACCGCCGAACTTCTTGCGCAGCCCGCGGGTCACGCCGTAGACGCCGCCCTTGCGCGCGACGTCCTCGCCGAAGACCACCGCACCGCTGTCCCGGGCCAGTTCTTCGGCGAGGGAGCGGTTGATCGCCTGCGCCAGCGTCAGCGGTCCCTCGGATTCGGGCGGCCGGGTGCCGAAGGCGTTCTCCCGGCGTTGCCGGTCGATCACGCCCGCCCGCCGCGCGACGGCCTCCGGCCGGTCCCGCGCGATGGCGGCCATCACCTCGTCGGCGTTGGCCAGCTTGCGGCGGCCGAGCGCCTCCTCGGCGATCCGGTCGACCTCCGCGCGCTTGGCCTCGTACCGGGAGATCACCTCGTCGGGCGTGAGAACTCCCCGCTCCACGAGGACTTTCGCCGTGGCCAGCAGCGGATCCCGGTCGTAGTCGGCGACGATCTCGGTGCGCGCGCGGTAGCCGGACTCCACATCGGACCCCGCGTGTCCCATCAGCCGCACGGTCCGCAGATGCAGGAAGGCCGGAGCGCGGTGCTGCCGCACCCAGTCGGCCGCCTCGCGGGCGATTTCCAGGCACCGCACCGGATCGGCACCGTCCGCGGCGAAGTAGCGCAGCCCCGGCCGGTTGCCGTAGGTGGTCTCGATCCAGCCCTGCGGGGTGCGGACGCTGATCCCGATCCCGTTGTCCTCGCACACCAGCAGCAACGGCATCGGGACGCCCTGGTGCGCGCAGTGCAGCGCGGAGTTGATCGCGCCGGTGGCGGTGGAGTGGTTGGCGGAGGCGTCGCCGAAGCTGCACACCACCACCGAATCCGGCGCCCACTCGTGGCGCACGCCGAGTTGCGCGGCCCGCTCGAGCGAGAACGCCAGCCCGACCGCTCGCGGCAGGTGCGAGGCGATCGTCGAGGTCTGCGGGATGATCCCGAGCTCGGCGTTGCCGAACACCTTGTGCCTGCCCGCCGAAATCGGTTCGTCGGCGGAGGCGACCACGCCGAGCAGGACGTCCCGCAACGGGTTCTGCCCGGGAACCTGCCGGGCGCGGTGCACGAAGAAACCACCGGAGCGGTAGTGCAGCAGCGCCGGATCGGACGGCCGCAGCGCCGCGGCGACGGCGGCGTTGGACTCGTGCCCGGACGAGCCGATGCTGTAGTAGCCCTGCTTGCGCGACCCCAGCCCGCGGGCGGCGAAGTCCAGGTGCCTGCTGCCCGCCTGCGAGTCGAACAGCGCCAGCAGCTCGTCCGCCCCGGCGGCGGTCGCGGCCGGACGCGGGGTCAGCGCCGCGACGGCGGCCGAGAAGTGCTCGTCGATGGGTTCGCGCTGGGTCATGCGCCCTCCGCTCGGATCGGTTCCCGCTCGACGCCGTGCCGGTCGTCGCCGTGCCAGCCCTCGGCCAGCGCCGCGCACGACCTGGTCAGGTACTCCAACGCGATCGGCAGCAGCGGGTTGGTGTTCTGCCTGCGGTGCAGCGCGCGCACCCGGCGCTGCGGCTGCCATCCGGCGATCCGCCGGACCTGGACGCCGCCGTCGCCGAACGCCAGCGCGGGCAGCACCGCCACGCCCAGCCCGCGGGCGACGAGGTCCCGGATGACCGAGTAGTCGTTGCTGCGGAAGATGATCCGGGGCACGAACCCGGCCGCGGCGGCGAGCCGGACCAGCGAGCGCGCGCCCGCGGTGTCCTGGCGGGTGCAGATCCACGCCTCGTCGGCCAGCGCGCGCAGGTCGACCGCATCGGCCGCGGCCAGCGGATGCGAGCCCGGCAGCGCCAGCCGCAGCGGCTCGGCCATCAGCTCGGTCGCGCACAGCTCGACCGGCCACTGCCGCGGGTCCAGGTCGTACTCGAAGACCACGGCCGCGTCGACGACGCCGTCGAGCACCCCGCTGATGACCTCGTCGGGCTCGCCCTCGTCGAGCTGCACCTCGGCGTTGGGCCGCTGCGCGACGACGGCGGCGAGCACGTCCGGCAGCACCATGGCGTTGGCGGTGGCGAAGCTGGCCAGCCGCAGGCTGCCCTCGTCGCCGACGACCATCGCGCGCACCTCCCGTTCCAGGGAGTCCAGCGCGCCGAGCGCGTCCCGGCTGCGTTCCGCGAGCCGGATCGCCAGCCCGGTGCTGCGGGCGCTGCGCGCGGACCGCTCGAACAGCGGCGCGCCGATGGCGCGTTCGAGCAGCACCATCTGCTGCGACACCGCGGAAGCGGTGTAGCCGAGCACCCGGCCGGCCTCGGCGAACGACCCGGTGCGCACGCACTCCTGGAGCGTTCGCAAGTGGATCGGATTGAGCATGACGATCCTCAGCGCGCTTTCCGTGGTCGGCTCGGGCGGGATGCGATGTGGTTGTTCATGCGGTGACGGCCTCGGGCTCGGCTTCGCGGTGGGGGAGCCGGCCGCGCAGGCGCATCGCCGTGCGCACGCGCTCGCGCGCGAGGTCCAGCGCCGCCTCGTGCGGCAGGGTGTCCTGCTTGCGGGCGGTGTCGAGCACCAGGACGGTGTTGTCGCGGGAGCGCTGGGCCACCGCTCGCAGGATCGCCTCCGGCTCCGGGCGGAAGGCGGACCGCCGGGCGTCCATGGCGAACCCCGCGGCGATCGCGCCTCCGGCGTTGGCGATGAAGTCCGGGACCACGGTGACTCCCCGCGCGGCGAGCAGCGCCCGCGCCCCTGGCGTCGTCGGCAGGTTCGCGCCCTCCACGACGAGCCCGGCGCGGATCCCGGCGGCCACCGGCTCGTCGATGACGTCCTGCCCCGCGGCCGGGACCAGCACGTCGCAGTCGACCAGGAGCTCCTGGCCGCGCGGGAGGCGCTTGGCCGCGGGCGCGGTGTCCACGCAGGCGTCGCCGAGGTCGGCCCGCGCCGCGAGCCAGTAGCCGACGTCGAGCCCGTCCGGGTCGTGCACCGTTCCGTCCACAGTGGAGATCGCGACCACCCGGGCGCCCAGCTCGTGCAGCCTGCGCGCCGCCGCCGCACCCACCGCGCCGAAGCCCTGCAACGCCACCCGCGCGCCGGCGATCCCGCGCCCCTGGTGCCCGAGCGCGGCGTCGACGGCCTCGGCCACGCCGTGCCCGGTCACCCCGAGCTGGTCGTAGGGAACCCCGCCCAGCGATTCCGGCACCCCGACGGCGGCGCCGCGGTCACCGAGCTCGTCCTGGATGATCGCGGCGTCGTTCTCGGTCATTCCCATGTCCAGCCCGGCGACGTAGCTGGCCGGGATCTGGTCGGCCAGCTTGCGCGCGAAGGCCCGCACGATCCGCTCCTTGTCCGGCGAGTTCGGGTCGGCGTTGATGCCGGCCTTGGCTCCGCCGTGGAACAGGTCCACCGCCGCCCACTTCCACGTCATGACCCTGGCCAGCCGCGCGATCTCGGTGACGGTCACCGACGGGCTCATCCGGGTGCCGCCCTTCCCGGTACCGCGTGCGGTGTTGTCGATGACCAGCACGCCGCGCATGCCGGTCCGGGCGTCGGAGACGCAGACGACCTTCTCCGGACCCCATTCGTCGATCTCCTGCAACAGATCACGCACTGCTGTGGCTCCTTAGTGGCGCGACGCCCGGAGCGGGGCGTCGCGGTGGGCGGACGGGAAACGCTGGAGTTCAGACGCGGTTGTGCTCGGGGCGGATCGCGGCGCCGTCGAACCGGCGCGCGTCCAGCCCGGCGACGTCGACCACCGGCTCGCGGCCGAGCACCAGGTCGCGCACGACCTCGCCGACGGCCGGGCCCTGCAGGAACCCGTGGCCGGAGAAGCCGGTCGCGTACAGGAAGCGGCCCACCTCGGGGGATTCCCCGATCAGGGCGTTGTGGTCCGGGGTGACCTCGTAGAGCCCGGCCCAGCGGTGCGCGACGCCCACTTCGGACAGCGCGGGCGCGCGGGCGAGCAGGGCCTCGGAGAGCCGGGGCAGCCAGCTGTCGTCGGTGCCGAGCTCGAACCCGTACTCCTGATCGGGGTCGGACATGCCGATCAGCAGCCCGGGCCCCTCGTCGTGGAAGTAGAAGCTGGTCGAGAAGTCGATGGTGAAGGGCATCTTCGGCGGCAGCCCGGGCACCGGCTCGGTGACCAGGATCTGGCGCCGCAGCGGGCGGACCGGGAGCTCCACCCCGGCCATCCGGCCAACGGCCGCCGACCACGCCCCGGCCGCGCAGACCACTGTGGACGTCGCGGTCGAACCGCGATCGGTGCGCACCGAGGTGATCTCGCCGCCGGAGACCTCGATGCCGGTCACCTCGCAGTGCCGCTCGATCACCGCCCCGTGCCGCCGCGCGCCCGCGGCGTAGCCCTGGACCACGGCCTCGGGCGTGCAGTGCCCGTCGGTGGGGGAGAACGCGGCGGCGAGCAGCCCGTCCTCGACGACGTACGGGGACAGCTCGCACGCCTCGCGCACCGTCAGCATCCGGCTCGGGACCCCGAACTCGTTCTGCAGCCGCACGCCGCGCTCGAACGCGGCGACGTCCTCGGCGTCCGAGAGCAGGAACAGGTATCCGTGCTGCTTGAGGTCGATCTCGCCACCGGGCCTGCGGGCGAAGTCCTCGAAGGACCGCAGGCTGCGCAGGCCGAGTTCGATGTTGACCGGGTCGGAGAACTGCGCGCGGACCCCGCCCGCGGCCTTGCTGGTGCTGCCGGCTGCCAGTTCGTCGCGTTCCAGCAGCAGGACGTCGGCACCGGCCTCGGCGAGGTGGAAGGCAGCGCTCGCGCCCACCACCCCGCCGCCGATCACGACGACCTCCGCCCGCGGCGGAAGAGTCATGCGCCACCCCCGAGCTCCGGGGGCAGCCGGTAGTCCAGCTCCGGCTCGACGGTGTCGACGTCCATCTGGGCCTTCTGCAGCTTGCCGGAGAAGTCCCAGTTCAGCGACTGCCAGCGGGTGAACTGGTCGAGCACCCAGATGCCGGACTGGCGGCTGCCGTTGCCGGACCGGCCGTTGCCGCCGAAGGGCAGGTGCGCCTCGGCGCCGGAGGTGGAGTTGTTGACGCTGACCATGCCCGCGCCGATGCCCTGGCGGAACCGGAACGCGGTCGCCGGGTCGGTGGTGTAGACGGCCGCCGACAGCCCGTAGCCGGGCGCGTTGCCCAGCTCGATCGCCTCGTCGAGGGTGTCGAAGGTGCTGACGCCGACGATCGGCCCGAAGGTCTCCTGCCGGAACACGTGGTCGTCCGGGCGCAGCCCGTCCAGCAGCACCGGGTGGTAGTACAGGCCGGTCGACGGGTCGCCCTGGAAACCCTTGCGCGGCGCGGACTCGCTGATCCGGCCGACCGCGTCCGAACCGAGCACCCGGTGGTGGTCGGCGATGGTCTCCAGCACGGACTCGAAGCCGTCGGCGAACTTCTGGTCCAGCAGCGGCCCGTAGAGGACCTCGCCGGTCGGGTCCCCGATCGCGGCCGAGCGCAGTGCGCCGTCGAGCCGGGAGACGAACTCGTCGTGCACGTCGCGGTGCACGATCAGGTTGCCCAGCGAGGTGCAGCGCTGGCCCGCGGTGCCCCAGCCGGAGAACAGCGCGCCCTCCACCGCTAGGTCCAGGTTCGCGTCCGGGGCGACGACCATCGGGTTCTTGCCGCCCAGCTCCAGGCAGGGGCTCTGCAGGTGCCTGCCGCAGAGCTCGCCGACCCGGGTGCCGACCGCGCTGGAGCCGGTGAACCCGACCTTGTTGACGGTGCCCGCCTCCAGCGCCGCCTCCAGGCCCGCGAAGGTCGACTCGCCGTCGGCGTAGACCAGGTTGAGCACGCCCTTGGGCACCCCGGCGCGCCACGCCAGCTCGGCGACCGCCCTGGCCGACGCGGCGGCGTACTCGGCGGGCTTCCACACCACCGCGTTGCCGCACAGCAGCGCGGGCACCAGGTACCAGGACGGCACCGCCACCGGGAAGTTGCCCGCGGTGATCACCGCGGCCACGCCCACCGGGACGCGGAAGGTGAACAGCTGCTTGTCGGGCATCTCCGAGGGCACCGTCTGGCCGTAGAGCCTGCGGCCCTCGCCGAGGAAGAAGTCGCAGGTGTCGACGATCTCCTGCACCTCGCCCAGCGCCTCGGCGTAGGGCTTGCCGATCTCGCGGGTGACCAGCTTGGCCAGCGACTCCTTGTTGGCCTCCACGAGCCGCCCGAGGCCCGCGACGACCCGCCCGCGCACCGGCGCGGGCACCTGCGCCCACTCGCGCTGCGCGCGCTGGGCGTTCTCCGCCGCGATGCGCAGCGCGTCCGGACCGCCGAGCCGGACCCGCGCCACCACGTCGTCGAGGTTCGACGGGTTGCGCGAGAGGTACTCGGTGCCGCCGCCGTCCACGGCCTTGTCCTCCGGGCCGAGCACGGAACTCAACGTCGACTCCACCGAAAACCCACCTCTTCCTGATCGCTGGTCGCAGCCGGGCACCGCCCGGTGGGGCCACCGTAATGCCGCACCGGCCGATTTCCCGAGAATCAGAAGAGTGATTTCTCCTCGAACTGAGAGCCAGTTCAGCTTTCGCTCGGAGCTGTTCGGGCGAAGGTGGCGGTGTTCGGGGCTAGGTGGCGGGCGATGATCAGGACACGGGGGCGGGGTCGGCAGAATGCGGCGCCGTACGGAAGCTCGGTCTGGTCCCCCTGAATCCGCGAGTGAAGGATCGTGACCACGGCCAAAGCGGTGAACACGGAAGGCGGGTCAGCGGGTGGCTGTTGAGGAGAACGCGGTCCCGGTCCGGTTGGCCCGGCCTGCGCCGGTGGTGTTCGCTGCGGGCGCGGCGGTGGGTCTGCTGGGCGGCATGATCGGCTTGGGCGGGGCGGAGTTCCGGCTGCCGCTGTTGATCGGCCTGTTCGGGTTCGCCGCCCTCTCGGCGGTCATCCTGAACAAGGCGATGAGCCTGGTCGTGGTCCTCACCGCGCTGCCCGCCCGGCTGGCCACCGTGACCGCCGCCGAGCTGGGCTCCCACTGGGCGGTCGCGGTCAATTGCTCGCCGGTAGCCTGCTCGGAGCCTGGGCCGGCGCGGCCTGGGCGGTGCGGATGCGCACCGCCACCCTCTACAAGGTCCTCGCCGCCCTGATGGTCCTCATGGCCGCCGCGCTGGTCCTGACCCACGTGACCAGCCTGGGCGTGCTCGACCTGCCACCCGCTCTCCAGGCCGTCATCGGGGTCGCCGCCGGGTTCGGCATCGGCGTCGTCGCCGCGATCATGGGCGTTGCCGGCGGCGAGCTGCTGATCCCGACGATCGTGCTGCTCTACGACGTCGACATCAAAACCGCCGGCAGCCTCTCGTTGCTGGTCTCCCTGCCCACCATGCTCGTCGCCTTCGCTCGCTACAGCCGCGACAACAGCTTCAGCGTCCTGCGGCACAACCTGCGCTTCGCCACCGTCATGGTCACCGGTTCCATCACCGGTGCCCTGCTCGGCGGCCTGCTCCTGGGCGTAATCCCCGACCTGGTCCTCATCCCCACGCTGGCCGCGGTGCTGCTGATCTCAGCGATCAAACTCGCCCGCCACAACCGACCGCCCCACGAATCCGCCAACTAGATCCGAACAACTCCACCACCGCGCGTTCGGACCTACCTGGCGGACACCTGATCAGCAACGCCACCGCCCGCCATGTACAGGCGGAAGGGACACTCGGAGTGGATCTCTACCGGCGCGCCCGCAGGTGTGGCAGCGTGCTGCGTAGGTGGGCGTGCGCGGTGACGGAGGTGCGGATGCGCGTGTGGAGTGACGACGAGGTGGCCGCGGCGCTGGACTTCGACACCGCGATCGCGTCGCAGCGGGTCGCGTTCGAGTCGTTGGGACGCGGCGATGCGCAGCTGGCCGAGAAGGTCGCGATCCGCACGGGAAGCGACACGACCCTGAGCTACCTCAGCCGCCTGTCCCCGGCCCACGGCGCGGTCGCGAAGCTCGTCGCGGTCCATCCCGGCAACGCCGACGCCGGCCTTCCGGCTGTCTCCGCGACGGTCCTGGTGCTCGACGCCCGGACCGGCCGCCCCACGGCGATCATGGCCGCCACCGCGCTCACCGAGATCCGCACCGCCGCCGCGAGCGCGGTCGCGGCGGACGCGCTCGCGCTGGCGACGGCCGACGAGCTCGCGGTGATCGGCTCCGGCGTGCAGGCGCGGGCGCACGTCCGCGCGATCGCGCGGGTGCGAACGCTGCGCGAGGTGCGGATGTTCAGCCGCGATCCCGAGCGTCGCGAAGCAGCGGCGGCGGAACTGTCGGCGGAGCTGGGGCTGCCGGTGCGGGCGGTGAGCAGCGCGGCGGAAGCCGTGCGCTCGGCGCCGGTCGTGGTGACCTGCACGCTGTCGGCGGAGCCGGTCGTGGCGACCGGGGAGCTGGCCGCGGGAGCGGCGGTGATCAGCGTCGGGAGCTTCGAGCACCATCGGCGCGAGGTGGACGCCGAGCTCGTGCGGCGGGCGGCGGTCGTCGTCGACGAGGTCGGCACGGCCGCGGCGCACGCGGGCCCGATCGCCCACGCGCTGGAACGCGGCGACCTCCGGCGCGAGGATCTGCGCTCGCTGGGCGAGGTTCTGACCGGGCGAGTGCCCGGTCGGGCGGACGACGCGGAGCTGGTGTTCTTCAACAGCGTCGGGCTCGGCGTACAGGATGCCGCCGCGGCGCACGCCGTTCTCGGCACGCTGTGAACACCACCGCACGAGGAGGAACGTTGGGATTCGCCGATCGCCTGCGCACGGCGCTGGAGCCCGGGTGGGCGGACTTCCCGGGCCGGGCCGGCTTCGCGGCCTGGGACCTGGAGGAGCGCGAGCCGGTGCTGTTCGGCGCCGAGCGGGTCGTGCACCCGGCCAGCACGATCAAGGTCCTGATCATGCTGGCGGCGCTGCGGGAGGTGCAGGAGGGCAGGCTCGCGCTGGACGCCGAGGTCGAGCTGCCCGCCGACCGGGTCGGCGGATCGGGCGTGCTCAAGGAGCTGCCGAGCGTGCGGCAGATGTCCCTGGTCGACCTGATCACGCTCATGATCGTGATCAGCGACAACGCCGCGACCAACGCCGTGGTCGAAGCAGTCGGCTTCGCCGCGATCAACGACCGCGCCGCCGAGTTCGGCTGTCAGGGCACCCAGGTCCAGCGGCTGCTGATGCGGGTCGAGGACCCCGGCACCAACACCACCTGCGCCCTGGACCAGGCCCGGATCCTGGACCGGCTGGCCACCGGAGCGGCGCTGTCGCCGGAGCTGACGCGGCACGCGCTGGGCGTCCTGGCCCGCCAGCAGGTCCGCGACCGGCTGCCCGCTCAGCTGCCGGACGGCGCGCGCTGCTGGAACAAGACCGGCGAGCTGTCCGACGTCCGCCACGACGTGGCGCTCATCGGCGACGACCGGCCGCGCGCGGTGGTGGCGGTGCTGGTCGACGAACTCGCCCTGGCCGCGCCGCGGGTGTGCGCGCGGATCGCCGAGCTCGGGCTCAGGGTGTTCCAGTCGTTGGGCTGACCTCGACCGACACCGAGTACGAGCGCGACTCGCCCGGTTCCAGCACCGGCAGCTCTCCCTCGGCGCGGGCCGCTCCGCGACCGGCGATCACCCGGCAGTTGGCGGGTTCGACGCCCAGCACGTAGCTGCCCGCGCCGAGCATCTTCCACTGGAACAGCCCGGGAAGCTGCCTGGTGTCGAAGCGGATTCCCAGCGCCAGCCCCAGCTCCGGGTTCTCCAGCCGCACTTCGACCGGGCCCGCCTCGGCGAAGTCGTGCCGGAACACCTGCTCGGCGAAGCCCGGATCCGGTTCGGTGAAGCGGTCCCAGAAGTCCAGGCCCCGTTCGGCGTCGGCGTCCCTGGCCACCGGGCGGCTGCCCGGAACGCGCAGGACGGCGGCGGGCGAGACCAGCGGCCATCCGAGGTTCATGTGGTACAGCAGCATGTGCGGCTGCGACTGGAAACCGTCGTTGGTGACGGTGTCGGTCACGGTGATCGCGCGGGAACCGATCCCGGACGCGATCGTGCGGTCCAGCACCAGGTTCTCGCCGAACAGCCGGGTCTGCCGCAGCCTGCCGGTGACCTCCAGCCTGCCGTCGGCGACCGCGTTCACCTGCTGGGCGGGAGTGCTGCTGGCCCGGCCGTGCAGCCCGAAGTCCTGACCGCCGTCGGTGCTCGGGGCGCCGAACTGGTCGAGCCCGCAGGTGGTGAGCAGGCCACCCCCGAAGGTGCGCTGCCAGCCCGCTCCGGCGTGCTCGGCGTGGCCGGGCGCGACGTGCCCTGCGGGCGAGATCCAGGCCAACGGCACACCGCGGAAGCTCGCGGCACCCAGGTCGAGCCCGCGGTCGGGCAGCACGTCGAAGACCAGGCCGGAACCGGTCCGCACCTGGAAGCGCCGGGCGCCCCGCGCGAGTCCGTCCTCCTCGCAGAACCGGTCGATCCCGGCGACCTGCGCGAGGGATCCGACGCGCTGCCGGAGCTGGCCGGGAGTCAGTTCGTCCAGGAACCACACGTCGTCCGGGAACCACACGCCGCCGATCATGCCATCGCCGCTCAGCCGCCGTGCACGATCGTCCCGTCGATCACGGTGAGCTCGGCCCGGCAGTCGCCGATCTCCTCCGGAGGCGCGGCGAACGGGTCGCGGTCGAGCACCACCAGATCGGCGGCCTTGCCCACCTCGACGGTGCCGATCTCGTCGTCGAGGTGGTGCACCCACGCGCTGCCCGCGGTGTAGGCGGCGAGCGCGTCCACGAGGTCCAGCCGCTGCTCGGGGATGAACGGCTCGTCCTCATCGGACTCGCGCCGGTTGACCGCGGCGTGCACGGCCCGCATCGGCGCGGCGTCCGACACCGGCCAGTCGCTGCCCGCCGCCAGGACCGCGCCCGCCGCGCGCAGCGAGCGGAACGGGTACTGCCAGCTCGCCCGGCGGTGGCCCAGGTGCGGCACGGTCAGGTCGGTCATGGCCGGATCGTTGACCGCCCACAGCGCCTGGACGTTGGCCGCCACCCCCAGCTCGTGGAACCTCGGCACGTCGCTGGGCTGCACGACCTGCACGTGCGCGATCTGGTGCCTGCGGTCGTTCATCCCGTTGCGGGCCCGGGCCGCGCCGACGGCGTCCAGGGCGTCGCGGATCGCGCGGTCGCCGACCGCGTGGAAGTGCAGCTGGAACCCGGCCGCGTCCAGTTCCGGGACCACCTCGAGCAGCCGCTCCCGCTCCACGTAGGACAGCCCGCTGCCGTGCTCTCCCAGGTACGGCAGCACCATCGCGGCGGTGAAGTTCTCGCACACGCCGTCCTGCATGATCTTGACCGCGTCCGCGCGGAACCGGTCGCCGCGCGCCAGCTCGCGGCGGCGGACCAGCTCGGGCAGCTGCGCCCGGTCGCGGTCGCGGTCCCACCACAGGGCGCCGGTGACCCGGCTGGTGAGCACCCCGCGCCGGTCCAGGTCGAGGTAGGCGGGCAGCGGGTCGGCGTAGCCGAGGTAGGGACCCAGGATCGCGTCGTGCCAGCTGGTCACGCCGAGCGACTGGAGGTGGCGCTGGCCTTCGAGCAGCCCGTCCCGGTACTGCTGCGCGGAAGCGGGCGGAACGATCCGGGCGACCAGTGCGGTCGCACCCTCGTGCAGCGTCCCGGCCGGACCACCGCGCGAATCGCGCTCGATGCGCCCGTCCGGCGGATCGGGGGTGTCGCGGTCGATCCCGGCCAGCCGCAGCGCGGCGCTGTTCACCCACGCCCCGTGGTGATCGCGGTTGACCAGGTACGCCGGACGGTCGCCGGTCACGGCGTCGAGCGCTTCCCGCGTCGGCGTGCCGTGCGGGAACTGGGCCATGTCCCAGCCGCCGCCGAGCACCCAGTCCGACGCCGCGCAGGACGCGGCGTGCTCACCGATCCGGGCCAGGCAGTCCTGCGCGTCGGTGCAGCCGGTCAGGTCGCAGCGCAAGCGCAGCAGACCGCCGTAGAGCGGGTGCACGTGCGCGTCGTGGAAACCGGGGAGCAGCAGCCTGCCGCGCAGGTCCACGACCTCGGTGGCCCTCTTGGTCACCGCGCGCACGGCAGGGCCGCCGACCGCCACGATCCGGCCCGCCCGCACCGCCACCGCGTCGGTGAACGACCGGGCGGCGTCCATTGTGGCCACCGGCCCGCCCACGAAGGCCAGCTCGGCCACCGCGTTCGGCATTTCGGCCTCCCGTCCGCCCCGTCCAGTGTGGCGCGGACCGGCCGATCAGGCCCGCTGCTCTCCGGTGATCAGCGAGACCGCCAGCTCCCGGGTCCGCTCGTCGACCTCGGGCAGCCGGAACCCGGTGCCGCGGATGTGCGCGACCAGCTCGGCGTCCGGCGCCACCCCGTGCGTGCGCAGGTAGTAACCGGTGGCACCCGGCCAGATCCAGCTGCCGTCGGTGTGGAAGGTCAGCGGCACCGACGGCGGGCGCTGCGGATCGATCCGGTCGGTGTCGTAGCTGCGCGCGGAGAGCACGATCGGCGCGCGCTCCAGGTACTCCACGACGAGGTCGCGGTCCTCCGGGCTGACCGCGGGGCGTTCGGTGATCGGACGGCCGTCGCCGTCGAAGACCTCCGCGGTGCGCAGCGCGGGCGCGGCACCGGTACCGCCGAGCCAGGCGGGTGTGTTGGCGGCCGCGCGCGGGTAGCGGCGCAGCTCCTCGGCGTAGGCGCCGGCCGGGGGAGTGGTGCGCCAGTTGGGTTCGTGGTCGCCGTTGAAGTCGACGCTGTAGCTGCCGGGGCGCTGCAACCGGTACAGCGCGCTGACCCAGGTGCCGCGCTCGGGCTGGTACATCCCGTGGCGCAGCTGGGCGAACAGCTCCTCCGCGTCGGACGGGGCGGCGATCGGCACCACGGTTCCGTTGGGGGCGAGCAGCTGCGCGGCGAGCTCACCGTGCGGGCCGACCGCGCGGTACTCGACGGTCGCCTCCTGCCACCCAGGCGGGAGAGCGCGCACGATGACTCTGCCGATCTCCTGGATGAGCTGCTGCTGCGCGGCCTCATCCAGCGCGCCCGGTGGGTTCTGGGCACCCGGCGGGGTCTGGGGTCCCGGTTGGCTCATGCCTGCATCCTTCCAGCCGGACAGGGATCACGGGGCCCGTTCGCGAACTCCCGTCCTGCCTCCTGCGCCGCCCCGCGCCGCGGTCCCAAGTCCGCCCCCGGGTCGGCAAGTCCTCATCATCGCGGCCGCACTACTGCCGCGTACGGAAGCTTAAGGCCCCGAGCGAGTGACAGTTGAGGGCCAGTTGGCCGAGTCCGGCGCGCCGTCGACTCCGCAGGTCACGGCCGTGCGAACGGTTTCCGCTGTGGTTGTCGTGTGAATTCCGGATGACGTCGCCTAATGTCCGATAGAACGATTGTTGACAATAAATCTGACCGGGGTTTAGCTTCGTCCCATCGCCAACTCCTGACGCGGAGGTGACCATGCAGCTCCACGAGAACGGCCACCCGCGTCCGCTTCGTTGGTTGTCTTCTTCCTCGCTCTGGCTGCGACATTCGTGACGCTCACCGCCGGTCCCCGGCGGTGAGATACCCACGACGCAGCGCGTGCGGCCGGCGCGGTTCCCGAACCGCCGGCCCGGTACACGTCCCCATCCATCCGTAACTCAGCGGGCGCCCACCCCCGGGCGCCCGGGGTCATGCACTGCGATTTGGGAGGAGGTTCGGCTGGTGGCACTCGTCGACTGCGCCCCGCTGATGAAGGTGACCTGGACCGACCCGGTGACGGGCAAGCACGGTTACCTCGTCGTGCACAGCCTGGTGTCCGGCCTCGCCACCGGCGGGACCAGGATGCGGGCCGGCTGCACCATGTCGGAGGTCGAGGACCTGGCCCGCGGCATGGCGCGCAAGACCGCCGTGTTCAACCTGCCGGTCGGTGGCGCCAAGGGCGGCATCGACTGCGATCCGAAGGACCCGCGGGCCCGCGGTGTCCTGCGGCGCTTCGTGGAGGCGATGCGCCCGTGGATCGACGCGCACTGGGTGACCGCCGAGGACCTCGGCGTCCCGCAGCACCTGATCGACGAGGTCTTCGCCGAGGCGGGCCTCCAGCAGTCCTACCACGCCGCGATCCGCCGGGCGCCCGACGTCGGCCACACGCTGCGCCGCATCCGCGCGGGCCTGAACGCCCCCGTCCCCGGCGGGCTGCTGCTCGGGGACGTGGTCGGCGGCTACGGCGTCGCGCAGAGCTGCCTCGCCGTGGTGCACGCCAGGAACTGGGAGCACGGGCGGACCCGGGTGGCGGTCCAGGGCGTGGGCACCATGGGCGGCGGAGCCGCGTGGTACCTGCACGAGGCCGGGCTCAAGGTGGTCGCGGTCGCCGACGCCGCCGGAGCGCTCTACCACCCGGACGGCCTGGACATCCCCGAACTGCTGGACCTGCGGGACGAGTTCGGCGAGATCGACCGCACCCGCGTCCCGGACGACGTGCGGCGGCTGTCCCGCGACGCCGTCCTCTCGGCCGACGTCGACGTGCTGATCCCGGCCGCGGTGTCCTACGCGATCACCCCGCGCGAGGTGCCCGACGTGCGCGCGAAGGTGATCATCGAGGCGGCCAACACCCCGGTCACCGCCGAGGCCGAGCACCTGCTGGCCGCCAGGGGGATCCCGGTCGTCCCGGACTTCGTGGCCAACTCCGGCGCGGTCGCGTGGGCGTGGTGGCTGCTGCTGGGCCGGGTCGACGCGGACCCGGTGCTGTCGTTCAGCGTGCTCCGCGAGGAGATGCTCGCCAAGATCCCGCCGCTGCTCGCGGCGTGGGACGCCGACGGCACGACGCCGCGCGCCGCGGCGCTGGAACTGGCCGACTGGCAGACCGAGCAGAATCGGGTGGCCGAGGCCGAGGGAAGGCTGCTGGTCAGCATTCCCTGAGCAATTCCGGACGCACCGATATCGGGTGGTGGCGATGCGCCGGGCCGATGTCTCCCGGCGCATCGATCCGCTTCCCGGTGATGTCGATCGGAAATCCTCCGGCGTTACACCTCTCGGTGCCGGCCACGACTTCGGGTGATGAGTGAGTGACAACCCGCTCGCGGAGTGCTAGCGTAGCCGTAGTTGCAGTTTTGGTTCCCAGAAGTACTTGAAAGTGCCTGCGAAACTAATGTGACGCGGGCACTTTGTTGTGCCGGAGGCCGTTCGGCCCGGGTGATCATCTCGGCGACTTGGGGTCTACGAAGTGTTGGCCCTGGCCATTAGAAGTAGGAGACAGAGAATGGCTACCGGTACCGTCAAGTGGTTCAACGCTGAAAAGGGTTTCGGCTTCATCACCCCCGACGGGGGCGGAGCCGACGTGTTCGCTCACTACTCGGCGATTGACGCCACCGGTTTCCGCACGCTGGACGAGAACCAGCGGGTGGAGTTCGAGATCGCCCAGGGCCCGAAGGGGCCGCAGGCGGCGCAGATCCGCACCATCTGAGTTCGCCTGACAGCACGCGAAGGCAGGCCCGCACCGCTCCGGTGCGGGCCTGTCTTCGCGTCGGGGCCGCGTCCCGTGATCACTACATCGGGTGAACTTCATCCAGGGGTCCGGGCGTGGCGCCGGTAGGCTCCCTGGTTGCTGTCGTCGATGGATGTCCGAGGTCATAGTGCCCCTGCGTGTGTTCGTGGCCGGAGCCACCGGTGTCGTCGGAAGAACCCTGCTGCCGCGGCTGCGGGAGCGGGGGCACCACGTGACCGCGCTGGTGCGCCAGGACGGCAGGCTCGAGGGAGGCGACCTGGTCGACGCGGTCGCGGTCGCGGACATCATGGATCCCCGCAAGCTGCGCCAGGTCGTCCAGGACGCCACCCCGGACGTGGTGGTCGGGCAGGTCACGGCGTTCCGCCACCCGGACCTCGACGTGGCGCTGCACCGCACCTCCCGGCTGCGTGAGACGGGCACGAAGAACCTGGTCAACGCGGCGGTCTCGGCCGGCGCGGGACGCATCATCACGCAGAGCGCGGCCACCGCGTACAGCCCCAGCGGGCACGACGTGCTCGACGAGGACGCCCCGCTGTGGACCGACGCGCCGGGCCGGTGGGGCGAGGCGGTCCGCGCGGTCGCCGCGATGGAGGAGGCGGTGCTGACCTGCCCGCGGATCGACGGCGTGGCGCTGCGCTATGGCGCGCTCTACGGACCCCGGACGTGGTACGCCCCGGGCGGGGTGATCCACGAGCGGGTGCGCGGCAGCGCGTTGCCGTTGGTCGGCGAGGGAGTGGGGCTGACGTCGTTCACCCACACCGAGGACGCTGCCAGCGCGGTCATCGAGGTGCTGACCGGAGGTGACCCGGGCGCGTACAACGTGGTCGACAACGAGCCCGCGGAGAGCACGGAGTGGCTGCCGGCCTACGCCCGGATCGTCGGCGGGCCGACCCCGGTGTCGCTGACGCTGGAACAGGCGAAGGCGCAGCTGGACTGGCTCACCGTGCACCAGCTCACCGAGCAGCGCGGGGCGACGAACTTCCGGCTCCGGGAAACGCTGGGCTGGCGGCCGACCTGGCCGAGCTGGCGGGAGGGTTTCGCCACGCTCTGCGGTCTCTGGCCGGGATGACGGCGGAAATCTGGGAAATGTTGGTTGGTGACCGCAACGGTTGCGGCCGGTATGCGCGGGCCGGGCAATTCGGCGCGGTTCGAAAAGCCGCTCGGCGCAAGAGTTGAACAGGATCTTTCGCGTTTTTTGATGGCGCGTGTCCGCGTTGTTGCTCACCGGAACGGGTCTGTGGTTTCCATAGGCCGATCGGGTGATTTCGGTAATGGTCGCCGTTCCCGTGGGCAACTCCGGGTGATGTCCGGTTTCGAATAGTCAGTTCTCCCGCCGGAACAGGGCATCGGCCAGTCGGCGGTTGCGGTCGTGGTGGCAGAGGACGTCGGTGCTGTCGACGTACTGGTCCGTTCCGCCGACGAGTGGCAAATCTCGCACGGACGGGTTGGTGATGCTTTCCCGCAGGGCATGCGCGAAACGCTCGGCGCGCAGGACGCGGAACGGCCGGGCGTGGTACGGCCGGGTGCGCGGGTCGACGTCCGGGGTGATCCCGAGCGCGTTGTGCATAGCGGCGACGGCTTCGTAGACCGCGGCGAGGTGCTCCTCCCGTTCGCGCCAGCCGGTCGCGGCCACGGCCGCGGTCATGATCGGAGTCAGCGTCGGCGCGCAGGGGAGCCGGGCGAACGCGCTGCCGAGCCACTTGCCGTACGGCGGGTACCGGCGGGACATGAGCAGGCACAGGCGCATCAGGTCGCGCACCAGCCGGGCGGCGACGACGGCCGAGCCGAGCTCGTCGCCGACTTCGCCGCAGCGTCCGGTGAACGCCTCCTCCTGGCTGATCCGCTGCCACTGGCACGCGAGGACGTAGCGCCACAGGTCGCCGGGGTACCAGGACAGGCGCCGGCGGACCTCGGTGAGCGTGCCCGGGCCGTCGTGGAAGACCGCGCCCGCCGTGATCTCCGCCAGGGTCTGGGTCGGGGTCGCGAGCCAGTCGAAAGCGGTGATCTCCGCGAGCGGGTCGAACCCGAGGTGGCGCTGGAGCCAGTCGCCGAGTTCGGCGACCACGACGCCGTGCCGCGGGCGGCCCTCGGTGCGGCGCATCCGCAGAGCGCCGTCCTCGCCGAAAGGCTCCATGTTCGTGGGGCAGCCGAGGAAGACCGGAGGCAGGCGGTCGGCGAGCAGGTCCGTGATCGCGGCCCGGCGGTCCGCGTCGTCGGGGTGCAGGAACAGTTGCAGACGAGGGCCCCAGTTGTGGTCGGTGGACCTGGGGGTGTCGAACCCGAGCACCTCCGAGCCGCCGCCGATCAGCGCCGCCGCATGCGCGACATCCGGCAGCACCGGCCGGACGGCTTCCCAGTAGAACCGGCGGGCGAGCTCCGCGCCGGGTACGAAGTCGTTCTGCATCCCGGAGATCCTGGCAGTCGGCTCCGAGGCCGCCCAGCGATTTGCCCGCCGCCGCGCCGTGATCGTTCCAGTCCGGGGCAGGGGCTGGGAAAACCCGGAGCGGGCCGATAGGTTCGACCAAAGTGCCGACCCGGGAGGCCGCCGATGACGACCACCGACACCGCGCACCCGTTGCGGGCGCTGCTCCCGCCGGAGTGCGTGATCGTCGACCCCGACGTGCTGGCGGCGCACCGCCACGACCGGGCCAGCTTCTGCGCCGCGGGCACCCCGTCGGTGCTGGTCCGCGCCAGGTCCACAGAGGACGTTTCGGTCGTGCTGCGGTGGGCGGACCAGAACCGGGTGCCGGTCGTCGCGCAGGGCGCCCGGTCGGGGCTTTCCGGCGCGGCCAACGCGATCGACGGCTGCGTCCTGCTGTCGCTGGAGAAGATGGACCGCATCCTGGAGATCGACACCGCCGAGCAGATCGCGGTGGTGCAGCCGGGGGTGGTCAACGGAGTGCTGGCCGCGGCTGCGGGCGCCGAGGGCCTGTTCTACCCGCCCGACCCGGGATCGCGCGGCATCTCCACCATCGGCGGCAACGTGGCCACCAACGCGGGCGGCATGTGCTGCGTGAAGTACGGCGTGACCGGCGACTTCGTGCGCGGCCTGGAGGTCGTGCTCGCCGACGGCCGGGTGCTGCGCACCGGCCGCCGCACCGCCAAGGGCGTGGCGGGCTACGACCTGACCCGGCTGATGGTCGGATCCGAGGGCACGCTGGGGATCGTCACCGAGATCACCGTGGCGCTGCGCCCGGCGCACGCCCGGCCGCTGACCGCGGTCGCGTTCTTCCCGACGATCGTCGACGGCTGCCGGACCGTCGCGGGCTACCTCGGTGCCGGTTACCGCCCGTCGGTGCTGGAGTTCATGGACCGGCCGACCGTCGACGCGGTCACGCGCATCGCCGACCTCGGGTTCCCGGACGGCATGGGCTCGATGCTGATCGCGCAGTCCGACAGCGGCGAAGCCGCGCGGGCCGAGCTGGCGGCGTTCGAGCGGGTGGCCCGCGAGTGCGCCGCGATGGACGTGGTGGTCGCCGACGACCCGGAGGAGGGCGACCTGCTGATGCACGCCCGCCGGCTGGTCGCCGACGCGCACGCGAACCTGGGGCCGCACCTGGTCGACGACGTGTGCGTCCCGCGCGGGCGGCTCGTCGACCTCGTCGAAGGGCTGCACCGCATCTCCGACCGGTACCGGGTGCGGGTGCTGTGCGCGGGCCACGCCGGGGACGGCAACATGCACCCGGTGGTCGTCTTCGACGCGGGCGACCCGGACGAGACCGCACGGGCGCACGAGGCGTTCGACGCCGTCATGGCGCTGGGGCTGGAGCTGGGCGGCACGATCACCGGCGAGCACGGCGTCGGCCACCTCAAGCGGCACTGGCTGGGCGAGGAACTGGATCCCGCCGCGCTGTGGGCGCAGCGCGCGATCAAGCGCACCCTCGACCCGAACGGCATCCTCAACCCCGGCCGGGTGCTGCCGCCGGAGTGAGCTCAGTCGTGCTCGTAGGCTTCGTCCTCGGGCACGGTGCGGTGCTGCTCGGCCAGATCGGCCGGGTTCGCCTCGGCGGGCAGGTCGGTCGGCAGCTGGTCGTTCTCGTCGAGCGGTTCCTCGGCCTCGCGGGCCTGTTCGACGGCGTCGGCTTCCGGCGTTTCGGGATCCATGCTTCCTCCCGCGGTGGGGTGTCGGCTGGGGGTCGCTGGCGGCCCAACGCCACGGTATCGACTCCGGCAACCCGCCGCCGCACCGTGCGCCGGTCAGTCCAGGGGCGGGAACTCCGGCGGCCTGCGCTCCAGGTAGCTGCGCACGCCCTCCTGGAGGTCGGGGCGGCGGAAGGCGGCGATCATGCGCTCCCGGGAGTCCGCGTTCGCGGTGTCCAGGCCGCTGTCGAGGCCGGTGTAGATCTGCTGCTTGATCTCGGCCATCGAGGCGGGCGAGCACTCGGTGGCGAGCTTGTGCGCGTAGGCCAGCGCGGCACCGAGGACCTCGTCGGCGGGCAGCGCGCGGTGGACCAGACCGAGCCGGGCGGCCTCGGCCCCGGTGAACGTGCGCGCCGACAGCAGCAGGTCGAGCGCGTTGCCGACGCCGACGAGCCTGGGCAGCAGCCAGGCGATGCCGTACTCGGCGACGAGCCCGCGCCTGCTGAACGCGGTGGTGAACTTCGCGTCGTCGGCGGCGAACCGCACGTCGGTGAACAGCGCGGCCACCAGGCCGATCCCCGCTACCGGGCCGTTGACCGCGGAGATGACGGGCTTACGAAGCCGGATCGGCAGCGACAGCGGGCGTTGGTCGGAGTCGAAGCTGTCGGCGTCCACCGCGGCGAGGGCGGCCATGTCGGCACCGGCGCAGAACCCGCGCCCGGCGCCGGTGAGCACGACGGCGCGGACGGCGGGATCGCGGTCGGCCCGCTCCAGCAGGTCGAAGTACCGCGCCTGCATGGTCCGGGTCCACGCGTTGAGGCGGTCCGGCCGGTTGAGCGTCAGCAGCAGCACGGAGTCGCGCTGCTCGGCCAGGACCTCGTCGGTCGGATCTTGCGGCACGTGATCACCTCCGGCGATGGTTCCAGCAAGCTACCCAGGGACGTGTGCGGGCTCAAGGTGCTTGGCGTTGACCGGCCATGGGAGAACTCCCGCAACGGGTCCCGACGTCGGCGGTCGTTGCGATAATCGCGGTCTGCGAGCCTGGAGCAGCCGTGCTGAGCTGAACCAGCAGAACCCCGCCGCAACCGTGGAGTCGACGTGGCCGAAGCCGAACGCACCCGGACCGCGACCGGGAGCGAGCCCGACCGCCGCTGGCAGGCGCTGGCGATCTGCCTGATCGCCGGGTTCATGACGCTGCTCGACGTCAGCATCGTCAACGTCGCGCTGCCGTCGATCCAGCAGGGCCTGCACGCGCCGCCGGTCGCGCTGGCCTGGGTGGTCTCGGGGTACGCGCTGACCTTCGGCCTGGTGCTGGTCCCGGCGGGCAGGCTCGGCGACGACCGCGGGCGCAGCCGGATGTTCGTCCTCGCGCTGCTGGCCTTCACCGCCGCGAGCGCGCTGGCGGGCTTCGCGCAGAACGCGCTGTGGCTGGTCGTGGCGCGGCTGCTGCAAGGCGCGGCGGGCGGACTGCTCAACCCGCAGGTGCTCGGGCTGATGCAGCAGCTGTTCCACGGCCGGGAGCGGGGCAAGGCGTTCGGGCTCTTCGGCGCGGTGGTGGGACTGTCCACCGCGGTCGGGCCGCTGCTGGGCGGGCTGATCATCCAGTTCGCCGGCGCCGAGCACGGCTGGCGCTGGGTGTTCTTCGTGAACCTGCCCATCGGCGCGGCCGCGCTGCTCTACGCCATGCGGGTGTTGCCGCGCGACCGCACCGACGGGCAGAACCGCAGCCTGGACCTGGTCGGCGTGCTGCTGCTGGGATCCGGGTTGCTGTGCCTGCTGCTGCCGCTGGTCGAGCACACCGGCTCGCCCTGGTACCTGCTGCTGCTCGCACCCGTGCTGCTGGGCCTGTTCGCGCTCTGGGAGAACTGGTACCGGGCGCGCGGGCGCGCTCCGCTGGTGAACCTGCGGCTGCTGCGGATCCGCAGCTACTCCTTCGGCACCCTGCTCGGGCTGCTCTACTTCGGCGGGTTCACCAGCATTTTCTTCGTGCTGGCGGTCTACTTCCAGCGCGGGCTGGGGTACACGGCGCTCGGCGCGGGCCTCGCGATGACCCCGTTCGCGGTCGGCTCGGCGATCTCGTCGGCGGTCGGGGGGCGGTTCGTGCACCGGTTCGGCCGGAAGCTGGTGCTCGCCGGACTCGTCGGAGCGCTGGCCGGGCTGCTGGCGACCGCCCTGCTGCTGTCCACGCACCTGGGCCCGGCGGCCGGGCTGGTCACCGCCGGCCCGCTGCTGCTGGCCGGGGTGGGCAGCGGGATGGTGATCTCGCCGAACCAGACCGTCACCCTCAGCGAGGTCGACACCGCGCACGGCGGGACCGCCGCCGGGGTGCAGCAGACCGCGCAGCGCATCGGAACCGCGCTGGGCACCGCCGCGGCTTCCGGCCTGTTCTTCAGCGCGTTGCAGACCGGTGGTTACGACGAGGCGATCTCCAGCGGCATGGTCGTGTCGGTGTGCTTCGTGGCCGCCGCGCTCGTGGCCGGTGTCGCCGAACTCGTGCTGGAGTCCCGGCGCGAGGTTCAGCCGACGGCGAGCCGGGAGCGGCGGCGGCCGTAGCCGAAGTAGATCACCAGGCCGAGCACCAGCCAGGCGCCGAAGCGCAGCCAGGTGATGACGTTGAGGTTGGACATCAGGTACAGGCACAGCAGCGCGGCCAGGACGGGCAGCCAGGGCGAGAGCGGCACCCGGAACGGCCGCTCCAGGTCGGGGCGGCGCGCGCGGAGCACCGGCACGGCCAGGGTGACGATGAAGAAGCCGGACAGCGCCCCGATGCTGACCATGTCGGCGAGCTCGGCGATCGGCACGAACCCGGCCAGCAGCATGATCACCAGTGCGCCGCCGATGGTCATCCGGTGCGGGGTGCCCCAGCGCGGGTGCACCTGCGAGAGCTTGCGCGGCAGCAGGCCGTCGCGGCTCATCGCGAAGCCGATCCGGCCGATGGTGACCAGCTCGACCATCATCACCGAGGTCAGGCCGGTGATCGCGCCGAGCGCGATGAGCGCGGCCACCCACGGCAGCCCCACCGCCTGGAACGCCGCGGCCAGCGGTGCGCCCTCGTCGATCTGCCGGTAGTCGGCCATCGCCGTGAGCACCAGGGCGACCGCGACGTAGAGCAGGGTGCACACGGCGAGGCTGCCGAGCAGCCCGACCGGCAGGTCGCGGCGCGGGCGGCGGGTCTCCTCGCCGAGGTTGGCCAGCGCCTCGAAGCCGGTGTAGGCGAAGAACACGATCGCCGCGGCGGTGAGCACCCCGCCGAAGCCGTAGGCCGACTGCTCCATCCCCAGCAGCACCTCGACGAGCGGCTGCTCCATCGGACCGGCGCCCTCCGCGGCGGGCTGGGCGGGCGGCACGAACGGAACGAGGTTGGCGCCCCGGACGAAGAACAGCCCGGCGACGATCACCAGCACGCACACCGCGACCTTGACCACGACCAGCGCGTTGGTGACCCAGGCGGACTCGCGGATGCCCGAGACGGCGACCGCGGTGAGCACCGCGATGATCACCATCGCGCCGATGTTGACCGGCGCGTCCTCGCCGAACAGCTCCGGCGGCAGCCCCAGCAGGTTCGACACGTAACCGGACCAGCTGCGCGAGACCACGGCGGCGCCGAGGGCGAACTCCAGCAGCAGGTCCCAGCCGATGATCCAGGCGAGCAGCTCGCCCACGGTGGCGTAGGCGTAGGTGTAGGCGCTGCCCGCGGTGGGAACAGCCGAGGTCAGCTCGGCGTAGCAGAGCGCGGCCAGCGCGGCGACCACGCCGCCGATGACGAACGAGAGGACGACGGCGGGTCCGGCGTGCTGCTTGGCCTCGATGCCTGCCAGCGTGAACACGCCGGTGCCGATGATGATCCCGATGCCGAAGCCGACCAGGTCCACCCCGCCGAGTCGCCGGACCAGACCGCCTTGCCTGCCGCGGGTCAGGACGTCCTCGACGGGCATGGTGCGAAACAGGCTCACGGGCTAGCACCGTACGGCGAACTGATGTCGACGGCATAACGTCCGCGAGGTGAATCGGTCGCGTTCGGATGGCCCGGGAACCAGCAGCGGTGCCGGTCGAACCGGCGGCACCGCTGCTGCGGACCTCAAGCCGGAGTCGACGAGGTGTCCCGGTCCCACACCCGGTGCCGGGCGAGCAGCGAGGCGAACTCCGCGATGAAGTTCGGCGGCAGCCCACCGCCGGTCCCGGCTGCGGTGACCACGCCGAGGTCGGTCACGACGCCGTCGCCCTCGGACGCCTGACGACCGCTGTCGGCGCCCGCCCGGTGCAGCAGCGTCAGCCCCTCGTCGCTGGCCGCGACAGGCTTGTGGTGCTTGTATGCCTCGGCCACGAAGTGCACCGCGTACCCGTCGGCCGACAGCGCCCGAGCGCTCTCCTCGCCGCCGGGGACGATCACGCCGTCGTAGAGCACCGACGACATCGTCGTCACCGCCCGGTCCACCTCGACCTCGGCCGAGTCGGTGCCGCGGACCTTCCCGTCGTGCAGCCCGAGCACCTCGGCCAGCGCGCCGCGTTCGGACAGCCCGCGGCGGATCTGCTCGACCTCGGTCGCGTCGACGCCGTCGGCCACCAGCACCGCGACCCGGCGGCTGATGATCGAGTCCATCGCGGTGTGCGACTGGCTGAGCGCGGGCGAGCTCCTGCCGTGGTTCGGCGTCACCGCCTCCGCGGGCGGGGCGACCCCGATCCCCTCGGCGACCGCCACCGCCAGGTCGTGGTCGATGTGGTTGATCTGGTCCACCGCGCGTTCGCGGACGTGGGTGTGGTCGACCTTGCCCAGCTCGAACCGGAACGCCGCGATGATGTGCTGCTTCTCCCAGGGCGCCATGCTGTTCCAGAACAGGGTGGCCTGGCTGTAGTGGTCCTGGAAGCTCGGGCTGCGCCTGCGGATCTTGTGCCCCTCGACCTTCTCCTGGTGGTGCTCGAACGCGCCGCTGCCGCCGACCACCGGGCAGCCGCCCGCCAGGCTGTTCTCCGAGTAGCTCGTCCGTCCCTTGTGGACGCGTTGCTGGCCGTAGCCGTCCCGCTGGTTGTTCGACACCTCCGCCAGCGGGCGGTTCACCGGGAGCTGCGCGAAGTTCGGCCCGCCCAGCCGGATCAGCTGGGTGTCCAGGTAGGAGAAGTTGCGCGCCTGCAGCAGCGGGTCGTTGGTGAAGTCGATGCCCGGGACGACGTTGGCGGTGTGGAAGGCGACCTGCTCGGTCTCGGCGAAGAAGTTGTCCGGGTTGCGGTCGAGCACCAGCCTGCCCACCGGCCGCACCGGCACCTGCTCCTCCGGGATGATCTTGGTGGCGTCCAGCAGGTCGAAGTCGAACTCGAACTCGCGTTCCTCCTCCACCAGCTGCACGCCCAGCTCCCACTCCGGGTACTGGCCCGCCTCGATGGCCTCCCACAGGTCCCGCCGGTTGAAGTCGGGGTCCTTGCCCGCCGCCTTCTGGCACTCGTCCCACACCAGCGAGTGGGTGCCCAGCAGCGGACGCCAGTGGAACTTCACGAACGTGCCCCTGCCCTCGGCGTTGATCAGCCGGAAGGTGTGCACCCCGAAGCCCTGCATCATCCGGTAGCTGCGCGGCAGCGCCCGGTCCGACATCAGCCACATGATCATGTGCAGCGTTTCCGGTTGCAGGCCGACGAAGTCCCACAGCGTGTCGTGCGCGGACGCGCCCTGCGGGATCTCGTTGTCCGGCTCCGGTTTCACCGCGTGCACGAAGTCCGGGAACTTGATCCCGTCCTGGATGAAGAAGACCGGCATGTTGTTGCCGACCAGGTCGTAGTTGCCCTCCGCGGTGTAGAACTTCGTCGCGAAGCCGCGGACGTCGCGGACGGTGTCGGCCGAACCGCGCGAACCGGCGACGGTGGAGAACCGGACGAAGACCGGGGTGCGCTGACCGGGGTCGGTGAGGAACCCGGCGACGGTGTAGTCGGTCAGCCACCGGTCGTAGGGCTGGAAGTGGCCGTAGGCGCCCGCACCGCGCGCGTGCACGACCCGCTCCGGGATCCGTTCGTGGTCGAAGTGCGTGATCTTCTCGCGGGCGTGGAAGTCCTCCAGCAGCGTCGGCCCCCGCTCGCCGGCCTGCAACGAGTCGTCGGTGTGGTCGATCCGCACGCCCTGCTGCGTGGTCAGCCGGGTGTCCCGCGGATCCTGGCGGACCTGTTCGAGCTGCTCGTTCTTGTCCCGGTACTGCATCTGGAAACCCCCGATGGCCGTTCGGTTCCCGCCAGGACTTCCCCGCGGCGGCCCGGGCTATGCCCGGCTCAGCCGAAGAAGGGCAGCTGGTGGATCAGCTCCGGTGCGGCGGCGACGATCAGGAAGTGCAGCCCGCGCCCGGCCAGGCTCGCCAGCAGGTACTGCGCGATCCGGATTCCGGCCGCACCGGCGGCGAAACTCATCAGGGTGAACGGCGGAAGACCCGGGATGGCGCTGACGAACAGCACCCCGACGCCCCACCACGGGCGCTGCTCGACGCGCTGGTGGAACCGCTGCATCCAGTCCGCCCAGCGGCTGCCCTTCCTGGCCCTGGTCATCCGGCCGAGTCGCTCCCCGAGCGTGAAGCTGCCCTTGCCCGCGAGGTAGAACAGCGTCTTGCCGGTGACCTGGCCGACCGCCGCGGCCAGTCCCAGCGCCCACCAGGCGGGGCCGGTGCCGCTGGAGATCACGCCCAGCAGGTACAGCTCGATGTTGACCAGGGGGAAGACGCTGCCCAGCGCGGCGGTGCCCGCCGTGGCCAGCAGCCAGCCGATCATCGGCGCCCGCCGTGGTCGAGGGGGCGTCGGGCAGGCATCGGCAGTACTCCGTGAATGGGAACGGGGACGGCTAGAGGCTACCGGGGTGACCTCGGGTTCAGTCCTCGGCGTCGGGGTCCCAGTTCAGCAGCCGGACCGTGCTGACCGTGCCCAGGTGCCAGCGCATCGCGGCGGCCGCGGTGTCCGGTTTCCGCTCCCGGATGGCCTCGGCGATGCGTTCGTGCTGGGCCAGCGACTCCGACGGCCTGCCCGGCTGGCGCAGCGACTCCACCCGGCTCTCGGCGATCTCGGCCGCGATCGCGCGCATGAACTCGGCGATCAGCGAGCTGCGGGCGGCCGCGGTGATCGCGGCGTGGAACCGCTCGTCACCGGCCTCGCCCCGGTCGCCGGCGGCGATCTGCGACCGCATGTCGTCCAGGGCGTTGTCGATCTCGGCGAGGTCGGCTTCGGTGCGCCGTTCGGCGGCCAGCTCGGCGGCCTTGGTCTCCAGCGCCTCGCGCGCCTCCAGCACGTCGGGCAGCCGACGCCGGCGGGCGACGAGTTCCTCGACCGGCTCGGTGTCCAGGCTCGCCTGCCGCAGGTAGGTGCCGCCGCCGTGGCGCACCTCGACCAGGCCCTGCACCTCCAGCACGACGATCGCCTGCTTGACCGACGCGCGGCTGACGCCCAGCCGTTCGGCCAGTTCCCGCTCCGGTGGCAGCCGGTCGCCCGCGCCGAGCCCGGTGGCCGAGACGTGCTCGCGCAGCCGCTGGACCACCTGCTCGTAGAGGCGGGGGCGGGGGAGCGGGCGCAGGGCCTCGGACACGTTCGGACGCCTTCCGGTGAGGACGATCGGTGGCCAGGTTAGCACTGGCCGTGTGGCCAAGTGGATGAGCCAATTTTGCCCGGAAGCTTGACCTGGGACTCGCTCGATCGCAAAGTGGTTCAGCCAGTGAGCCAGTGTGCTCCCGGTCACGGAGGAGGGGCAGTGCGGCCCGAACTCATCTCGATCCTTGCGCTGGTCGCCTGCTTCGCGGTGGCGACCACGATGTCGGTGAACATGGGCGTGCTCGCGTTCGCCGCCGCGTTCCTGGTCGGCACGCTCGCGGGCGGGCTGTCCGACGACGAGATCTTCGCCGGGTTCCCCGGGGACATCTTCGTGGTCCTGGTCGGGGTCACCTACCTGTTCGCGATCGCCCGCGCCAACGGGACCACCGACTGGCTGGTGAGCTGGGCGGTCCGGCTGGTCGGCGGCCGGATCGCGGTGCTGCCGTGGGTGATGTTCGGCATCGGCGCGCTGCTGACCGCGATCGGCGCGGTCAGCCCGGCGGCCTGCGCCATCGTCGCGCCGGTCGCGCTGAACCTGGCCGCCCGGCACGGGATCAGCCCGCTGCTGATGGGCGCGATGGTGGTGCACGGGACGCAGGCGGGCGGGTTCTCGCCGATCAGCGTCTACGGCGTGATCGTCAACGGCGTGGTCGCGAGCAACCACCTGCCGGGCAGCCCGCTGGTGCTGTTCGCGGGCAGCTTCGCGGTGAACCTGGTGATCGCGGGCGTGGTGTTCGCCGCGCTGGGCGGCCTGCGGCTGGTCCGGGCGGGAACGCCGGACGGGCGGGGAGCGCCGGCGGGGCAGGAAGCGTTGGAGGGGCGGGGAGCGCCGGAGGGACCGGGAGCGGCCACCGCGCCGGTCGTCGGGGAGGGTCTGCGGCTGAACCGGGACCGGCTGTGCACGCTGCTCGGGCTGGCCGGTCTGGTGGCCGCCACGCTGGGCCTCGGGCTCGACGTCGGGCTGGTCGCGATGACCGTGGCGGTGCTGCTGACGCTGCTGTCGCCCAAGGCCGCCGCGGGCGCCGCTTCGGAGGTCACCTGGCCCACGGTGCTGCTGATCTGCGGGGTGCTCACCTACGTCGGCGTGCTCCGCGAGATCGGCACGATCGACTACGTCGGGCACGCGGTCGCGGGCGTCGGCGTGCCGCTGCTGGCGGCCCTGCTGCTGTGCTACATCGGCGGGCTCGTCTCGGCGTTCGCCTCGTCGGTCGGCCTGATGGGCGCGCTGATCCCGCTGGCGGTGCCGTTCCTGAACGCGGGCAGCGTCGGCGCTGTCGGAATGGTCACAGCGCTGGCGGTGGCCGCGACGGTGGTCGACGTCAGCCCGTTCTCGACCAACGGCGCGATCGTGCTGGCCAACGCCAGGGGAGTGGACCGCGAGGTGTTCTTCCGGAGGCTGCTCGGCTACGGCGCGGTGGTGACCGCGGCGGCTCCGCTCGCGGTGTGGGCGGTGTTCGTCGTCCCGAATCTGGGGTGAGACTGACGTGGTGGAGGTGCGAATGAACGACCAGGTGCTGTTCCCGAAGCTGAGGACTCCCGACGGCGCGGAGGCGCTGCGGTTCGGCGACCGCGCGCTGGACTACCGCGCGCTGGCGTCGGCGGTGGCGGCCGTGGCCGCGCGGATCGGCGGTGCGCGTCGCGTCGCGGTGTGGGCGTCGTCGGACCCCGAGACCTGCGTGGCGGTGCTCGGCGGCCTGGCCGCCGGGGCGGCGGTGGTGCCGGTCAACCCGAAGGTGGGGGAGCGGGAGCTCGCGCACATCGTCGGCGACAGCGAGCCCGAACTCCTGCTGGCAGCACCCGGCTTCCGGGCGCCGGAGGGATTCGGGGACATCCCGGTCCACGAGGTCGACATCGCCGCCGAGGGCGGCGAGCTCCCGCCGGAACCAGGCGAGGACGAGCCCGCGCTGATCGTCTACACCTCCGGCACGACCGGCCCGCCCAAGGGCGTGGTGCTGCCGCGCCGGGCGATCCGGGCGAACCTCGACGCGCTGGCCGATGCGTGGCAGTGGACCGGGCGCGATGTCCTGGTGCACGCGCTTCCGCTGTTCCACGTGCACGGCCTGATCCTGGGAACCCTCGGCCCGATCCGCCTCGGCGGCACCGTGCACCACCTCGGGAAGTTCTCCTCGCAGGGCGTCGCCGACGCGCTCGCCGGCCCGGCGACGATGCTGTTCGGCGTGCCGACGATGTACCACCGGCTGGCCGACGACGCCGAGCGGGACGAGCGCATCGCGCGCGCCGTGGGCGAAGCGCGGCTGCTGGTGTCCGGCTCGGCCGCGCTGCCCGCCGTCGAGCACGAGCGGATCGAGCGGCTGACCGGCCAGCGCGTGGTCGAGCGCTACGGCATGAGCGAGACGATCATGAACTGCGGCGTGCGCGCCGACGGCGACCGCAGGCCCGGTTACGTCGGGCTGCCGTTCGCAGGTGTCGAGCTGCGGCTGGTCGACGACGACGGCGAGCCGATCGAGGTCAGCGACGACGAGACGGTCGGCGAGATCCAGGTGCGCGGGCGGAACCTGTTCACCGGCTACCTCAACCGGCCGGACGCCACCGAGGCCGCGTTCACCGACGGCTGGTTCCGCACCGGCGACGTCGCCACCCGTGCGCCCGACGGCTACATCCGGATCGTCGGCCGCCGCGCCACCGACATCATCAAGAGCGGCGGTTACAAGATCGGCGCTGGGGAGATCGAGAACGCGCTGCTGGAGCACCCGGCGGTCGCCGAGGTCGCCGTGACCGGAGAGCCCGACCCCGACCTGGGGGAGCGGATCGTGGCGTGGGTGGTGCCCGCCGCCGAGGTGCCCGAGCAGGACCTGGTCGACCACGTGGCCCGGCTGCTCACCCCGCACAAGCGCCCGCGCGTGGTGCGCTTCCTGGAAGCGTTGCCGCGCAACGAGATGGGCAAGGTCAGGAAGAAGGCGCTGGCTTGAGCGTCCGCGAGCTGGCCGGGGCGGTGGCGCGGGGTTTCGAAGCCTTCCCACCGCCCGAGGTGCGGCACGCGCCGGACGGGCCGCTGGGTTGGCCGGGTTACGACGAGCAGCTGGCCCGGGCGCGCGACCGGACCGGCGCGGACGAGTCCGTGCTGTGCGGTCGCGGCACCGTTGGGGACCTGCCCGCGGTGCTCGTCGGCTTCGAGTTCGGGTTCCTCGGCGGATCGATCGGCGAGGCCGCAGGCGCGCGCGTGGTGGACGCGTTCGACCGGGCGGCCGAGCTGGGGCTGCCGGTGATCTCGCTGGTCGCCTCCGGCGGCAGCCGGATGCAGGAGGGAATCCGCGCGCTCGCCCAGCTCCAGCGCATCGCGGCGGCGTGCCTCCGGGCGAACAGGGCGCGGATTCCGCACATCGCGGTGCTGCGCAACCCCACGACGGGCGGGATGTGGGCGTCGCTGGCGGCGAACGCGGACGTCGTCCTGGCCGTCCCCGGCGCGGAGGTGGCCTTCGGCGGCAGCCGCGTGCGGGATCCCGGTGCGACCGGCGAGCCATTCACCGCCGAGGGCAAGTTCGCCGACGGACAGGCGGATCGGCTGGTCGGCGAAGCCGAACTGCCAACGGTCCTGGCCGAACTGGTCGCGCTGCTGCACGCCCGTTCCGCCGAACCCGCCGAGCTTCCCGAGGCGCTCCCGCGCGATCTGCCCGGCACCGGCTGGGAAGCGGTGAACCGCGCCCGCGCCGCCGACCGTCCCCGCGCGGCGGAGTACCTCGACCGCCACTTCGCGCGCCGGTTCGCGATCAGCGGCGACCGGGCGGGTGGCGTGGATCCGGGGATGCTCTGCGGATTCGGCGAGCGCGACGGCCGCACGGTCGCGTACGCCGCGCAGACCGGCACGGCCAACACCCCGGCCGGATTCCGCACCGCCGCGCGGCTGATCCGGCTCGCCGACCGGCTGGGCATCCCGGTGCTGACCCTGGTCGACACGCCGGGCGCGGACAACAGCGCGGCGGCGGAGCGGGCGGGCGCCGGCCCGGCGATCGCGGAGCTGTTCGGCGCGGTGGCGCGGGCCAGGGTGCCGATCACGACGCTGGTCGTCGGCGAGGGCGGCTCCGGCGGGGCGCTGGCGCTCACCGCGCCGGGCCGGACGTGGATCACCGCCGACGCCTACTTCGCGGTCATCGCTCCGGAGGCGGGCGCGTCGATCCTCAAGCGCGACCCGGCCGAGGTGCCCGAGATCGCCGGGCGGATGCGGCTGCGGCCGCAGGACCTGCTGGAACTGGGTTTCGTGCGGGGCGTCGTGGGCTGAGCTGGTACGCGGTGATCAAGGCCACCGGGGCGGATGTGAATCCGTGTCCTAAACTCAGGCTAGCCTGACCAAGGTAAGGCTTGCCTGAGTTGAGAGATGCGGAGCGGCATGGAGACGGGGATCGGCGGCAAGGTCGCGGTGGTGACCGGCGCGGGCCGGGGGATCGGCGCCGCCGTCGCGACCGCGCTGGCGCGGCTGGACGCGACCGTGGCGGCGGTGGACGTCGACGCGGCGGCGGTCAGCGGGCTCGCCGCCGAGCTGGGCGGCAAGTGCGCCCCCTACCCGGCCGACGTCGCCGACGGCGCGGCCGTCGCCGCGGTGGTCGACAGCGTCGAGCGCGATCTCGGTCCCGTCGACATCCTGGTCAACGTCGCGGGCGTCCTGCGCCCGGGAACCGTCGCGGAGCTGTCCGACGAGGACTGGGACCGGACCTTCGCGGTCAACACCACCGGCGTGTTCCACCTGTGCCGCGAGGTGTCGCGCCGGATGGTCCCGCGCGAGCGCGGCTGCATCGTCACCGTCAGCTCGAACGCGGCCGGCGTGCCCAGGCACGGCATGAGCGCCTACGCCGCGTCCAAGGCGGCGGCCACCCTGTTCACCAAGTCGCTCGGGCTGGAGCTGGCCGGCCACGGGATCAGGTGCAACGTGGTCGCGCCCGGGTCCACCGACACCGACATGCAGCGCGTGTCGTGGACCGGAGACCAGGACGCGCAGCGGGTGATCGACGGCGACCTCGGCACCTACCGCGCCGGGATCCCGCTGCGCCGGATCGCCGATCCCGAGGACGTCGCCGACGCGGTCGTCTTCCTCGTCTCCGACCAGGCCCGGCACGTCACCATGCACGACCTGTACGTCGACGGCGGCGCGACGCTGCGCGCCTGACTCCCCGCAGCGCGGAAGGTACACAGATGATCGAGAGTGACATTGGCGGACTGGTCGCTTCCGAGGACGCGTCCCGGCTGCTGGGGGCCTACGAGCCGGGTTCGTCGTTCCTGTTCGCCGGGCCGAAGGCGACGATGCTCGGGATCGGCGTCGAGGCGACCGTCCCCAAGACCGGCTGCGACCGGGCCGGGCTCGCCGAGCGGGTGGGCGGTTTCCTACGCAGCGCCAAGGAGTTCGGCAGGCGCAACCCGGTCCTGGTGGGTGCCGTGCCGTTCGCCGAGAACCTCCCCGCGCACCTGGTGATGCCCACCGAGCTCGTGCGCGTCGGCGCGCTGAACGTGGTGGTCCCCGGGCTGGTCGAGCCCGGCGGGACCGCCTTCCGGATGCGCCAGGTGCCCGAGCCCGCCGAGTACGCGCGAGGTGTCGGCCGGGTGCTGCGGCGGATGCGCGCGGGCGAGCTGAGCAAGGTCGTGCTGGCGCGCTCCCTGCACCTCGACGCCGACGAGCCGGTGGACGTCCGCCGCGTGGTCCGCAACCTCGCCTTCGCCAACCCCGACGGCTACACCTTCGCCGTCGACCTGCCCGCGCGCGGCAGCGACGGAACCCAGGACTCCTTCGGCGCGCACCCGCCGCTGACCCGCACGTTCACCGGCTCCAGCCCGGAACTGCTGGTGTCGCGCAACGGGAACCTCGTCCGGTCGCACCCGATGGCCGGGTCGAGGCCGCGCAGCGCGGATCCGCTGGAGGACCAGCGGCGCGCCGCGGAGCTGTCCACTTCGGACAAGGACCTGCGCGAGCACGCGGCGGTGGTCGAGGCGGTCGTGGAGGGGTTGCGCCCGCTGTGCGGAGACCTCCGCGTGCCCGCGCGGCCGTCAGTCGTCGGCAACGCGGCGATGTGGCACCTGGCGACCGAGATCACCGGCGAGCTGCGCGACCCGGCGACCACCTCGCTGGAGCTCGCGGTGGCGCTGCACCCGACCCCGGCGGTCTGCGGCACGCCGCTGGACGCGGCCGCGGGCGCGATCGCCGAGACCGAGCCGTTCGACCGCGGCTACTACGCCGGCGTGGTCGGCTGGTGCGATGCGGCGGGCGACGGCGAGTGGGTGGTCGCGATCCGCTGCGCGGAGATCGAGCGGGCGTCGTTACGCCTGTACGCGGGGGCGGGCATCGTCGAGGGCTCCGACCCCCAGGACGAGGTCGACGAGACCTCGGCGAAGTTCCGCACCGCCCTGTCGGCCATGGGCATCGACCAGTCGCTGTAGAGAGGATCACCTTGACCGGCAACGAGATTCTTCCCGGCTGCCCGACCTGGCCGGAGGAGTTCGCCGCCCGGTACCGGCAGGCGGGTTACTGGACGGGCGAGACGTTCGGCGAGGTGCTGCGCGCCCGCGCCCGCGAACACCCCGACCGCGTCGCCGTGACCGACGGCGAACGGCGGATCACCTACGGCGAGCTCGACACCAGGGCCGACCGGCTGGCCGCCGGCCTGCACGCCATGGGGATCGGCGCGCGGGACCGGGTCGTCGTGCAGCTGCCCAACGTCGCCGAGTTCTTCGAGGTCTGCTTCGCGCTGTTCCGCATCGGCGCGCTGCCGGTCTTCGCGCTGCCATCGCACCGGCTGACCGAGATCAGCTACTTCTGCGAGTTCAGCGAGGCCGCCGCCTACGTCACCACCGACGTGGAGGCGGGCTTCGACCACCGCGTCCTGGCCGCCGAGGTGCGGGCGAAGGTGCCGGGCCTGCGGCACGTGCTGATCGCGGGCGACCCGGGCGGGTTCACCGCGCTGTCCGATGTCGACGCCGAACCCGCCGATCTCCCCGGCCCGCGCCCCGGCGACATCGCGTTCCTCCAGCTCTCCGGCGGCAGCACCGGCGTGCCGAAGCTGATCCCGCGCACCCACGACGACTACCTGTACTCCTTCCGCGCCAGCAACGAGATCTGCGGGGTCGGCGCCGACGCGGTCTACCTCGCGGCGCTGCCGGTCGCGCACAACTTCCCGATGAGCTCGCCGGGCACGTTCGGCGTCTTCCACGCCGGTGGCCGGGTGGTGCTGGCCCGGCGGCCCAGCCCGGACGAGGTGTTCCCGCTGATCGAGCGGGAACGGGTCACGCTCGTCGCCGCGGTGCCGCCGCTGGCGCTGCTGTGGCTGGACGCGGCCGAGCACACCGGGCACGACCTGTCGAGCCTGCGGGTGCTCCAGGTCGGCGGCGCCAAGTGCAGCGAGGAGGTGGCCCGGCGGGTGCGCCCGGTCCTGGGCGCCACGCTCCAGCAGGTGTTCGGGATGGCCGAGGGCCTGGTGAACTACACCCGGCTCGACGATCCCGAGGAGGTCGTGCTCACCACGCAGGGCCGCCCGATCTCGCCCGACGACGAGGTGCTGGTCGTCGACGACGAGGACAACCCGGTGCCGCAGGGCGAAACCGGCCACCTGCTCACCCGCGGGCCGTACACGATCCGCGGCTACTACAAGGCCGACGAGCACAACGCCAGGGCGTTCACCGCCGACGGCTTCTACCGCACCGGCGACGTGGTCCGGCTGACCGCGGAGGGCAACCTCGTCGTCGAGGGCCGGGCCAAGGACCAGATCAACCGCGGCGGCGAGAAGGTCGCCGCCGAGGAGGTCGAGAACCACCTGCTCGCCCACCCGGCCGTGCACGACGCCGCCGTCGTCTCGATGCCCGACCCGTACCTGGGCGAGCGCAGCTGCGCCTTCGTCGTCCCGCGCGGCACGCCGCCCAAGGCGCGGGAGCTGATCAGGTTCGTCCGCGACCGCGGGCTGGCCGGTTACAAGGTGCCCGACCGGGTCGAGTTCGTCGAGCGGTTCCCGCAGACCGGGGTGGGCAAGGTCAGCAAGCGCGACCTGCGCGCGGCGATCGAACGCGAGCTCGTGCCGGAACTCGGTGGGAAGAAGGGGAACTGATGGCACTCCCGACGATCGCGCCGTACCCGGTACCGAGGCAGGACGAGCTCCCGGCGAACCGGGTGTCCTGGCGGCCGGACCCGGACCGCGCGGTGCTGCTGGTCCACGACATGGAGCGGCACTTCGTCAACGCGTTCACCCCGGGCCGGGAACCGCTGACCGAGGTCGTCGCCAACATCCTGGTGCTGCGGGACAAGGCCAGAAGCGCGGGCGTCCCGGTCGTCTACTGCGCGCAGCCCAGCGGCCAGACCCCGCAGCAGCGCGGCCTGCAGCTGGAGTGGTGGGGGCCCGGCGTGGCCGACGCCGAGCAGGAGGCGATCATCGACGAGCTCGCCCCCGGACCGGACGACGTCCTGCTGACGAAGTGGCGCTACAGCGCCTTCCAGCGCACCGACCTGCGGGAGATGCTGCGCGGCTGGAACCGCGACCAGCTGGTGATCACCGGCATCTACGCGCACATCGGCTGCCTGATGACCGCCGCCGAGGCCTTCCAGCAGGAGGTGCAGGCGTTTCTGGCCGCCGACGCGGTCGCCGACTTCTCCGCCGAAGACCACCGGATGGCGCTGTCCTACGCCGCCAGGCGCTGCGCGGTGGTCGACTCCACCGCCCGGCTGGCCGCCGCGCTGGCCGCTGACGAGACCGCCGTCGCCTGACCCCGACTGGAGCATGACCATGGACCTGACCACCGTGCGCGAAGAAGTCGCCGAGCTGCTGTTCGCCGAGCCCGACGAGCTCACCGACGACGAGAACCTCATCGACTTCGGCCTGGATTCGGTGCGGATCATGACCCTGGTGGAGCGGTGGCGCGGGCTCGGCGTGCAGGTCACCTTCGCCGACCTCGCCGAGCGCCCGACCCTGGCCGACTGGTGGGCCGTCCTGGAGTCCAGGATTCCGGCGGGCTGACGCCGAAAGGTGCGGCCCGGGCCGCGGCACCGGCCCGGGTCGCACTCCCCGGACTCACTCGGTCCAGGGCACCTGGGGCGACCGGTAGAAGTCGACGCCCAGCGCGGTCAGCCGCGGTCCCTGCGCGGCCAGGCGCTGCCGGAACGCCTCCCAGTCGTGGGAGCCGGCCGCCGACCAGCCGAGCTCGGCGATCGCGGGCAGCCGCGGGAACGCCATGAACTCGATGTGGTCGGAGTTCTCCAGCGTCTCGCTCCACAGCGGAGCCTCGACGCCCAGGACCGACTCCTCGGGCACGCCCTGCAGGTAGCTGCCCGGGTCCCAGCCGTAGGCGTCGGCGACCTCGATGTAGCCCGCCCACTTCAGGCCCAGCGGCGTGTTCTCGTCGTACTTCATGTCCAGGTAGGACTTGTTGGCGGGCGAGACCAGCACCTTGTTGCCGCGGGCCACCGCCCCCGGCAGCAGCGGGTCGGAGTTGGTCGTGCCCCAGAACTGCACGACCGCGTCGCCCTCGGCGCCCGCCTTGGCGTACTCGTGCCAGCCGACCACGGTCTTGCCGTACTTCTGCACGATCGGCAGGACCTTGGCCATGAACGCCTTGTAGTCCTCCTCGGTGGTGGAGTGCGCCTCGTCGCCGCCGATGTGCAGGTACGGGCCGGGGGTCAGCGCGGCGAGCTCGCGGATCACGTCGTCGACGAACTCGTAGGTGATGTCCTTGCCCACGCACAGCGAGCTGAAGCCGACCTCGATGCCGGTGTAGAGCGGCGGCGCGACACCGTCGCAGTTGAGCTCGGCGTAGGAGGCCAGCGCGGCGTTGGTGTGGCCGGGCAGGTCGATCTCGGGCACCACCGTGATGTTGCGCGCGGCGGCGTACTCGACGATGTCGGTGTAGTCCTGCTGGGTGTAGTAGCCGCCGGGGCCGCCGCCGACCTCGGTGCTGCCGCCGTAGGTGGCCAGCCGGGGCCAGCTGTTGATCTGGATCCGCCAGCCCTGGTCGTCGGACAGGTGCAGGTGCAGCCGGTTGATCTTGTACAGCGAGATCTGGTCGATGTAGCGCTTGACCTCGTCCACGCCGAAGAAGTGGCGGGCGACGTCGAGCATCGCGGCGCGGTGGCCGAACCGGGGCCGGTCGGTGATCTCGCCGCCGGGAACCGTCCACGGCCCGGGCTGGACCTCGTCGCGCTCCACGGCCGCGGGCAGCAGCTGGCGCAGCGTTTGCACGCCGTTGAACAGCCCGCCCGGGGTGCCCGCGCTCAGCGCCACCTCGTCGGCGGTGACCCGCAGGCGGTAGCCCTCCGGGCCGAGGTCGCCGCCGTCGTCGAGCCGCAGCGTGATGTCACCGGCCGACGGGTCCTCGCCGGTCACCGGCAGCGGGTATCCGGTGGAGGGCCGCAGGATCCCGGCGAGGTAGTCGCCGACCGGGCCTGCCGCACCGGCGGCGTTGATCGAGCTGCCCTCGGCGAGCTCGAAGGTGGTGCCCTGGTCGGCCCGCACCTCGGTCGGGGCGGGTACCACGCTGTTCATCGGGGACGGGGGTTCGGGCGCGGCCACGGCGGGAGCCAGTGCGCTCGCGCCGGAGAGGAGCACGCCGGTGAGCAGCGCCGCCACCGACGTCTTCGTTCGGTTCATGGTCACACCGCTTCGGAGTCGGAAATGCTGACCCAGAAAGGTATAGACCAAAATCCGGGGCGGGTAACCGCCCGATCGGACGTATCGGGCGGTTCAGGCCGCCGCGGGCGCGGCGCTCCACGTCCGCAGGAGCCGGTAGCCGGCCGTCGTGGTGCGCACCCGGTGTCCGCGCTGGGCGAACACCCGGTGCGTCTCGACGTCGATGAGGTGCGCCGCCCGCAGCTCCTGCAGGGTCTGGCGCATCTCGTCGAACATCTGCCCGCCCGCGGACTCCGACCAGGTGTAGCCGAGGGCGGGGCCGGTCCGTCCGTTGTGGTAGCGCACGAGGTCCTGCTGCACGGCGGTCAGGGCAGCGTGCCAGCGGGGGGAGGGGTCCGGTCGCGTCATCGGGATCAACTGCCTCGGGGTGGCGGTGGGCCGCTGGGATGCCGATCCACCGCCAGGTCGTGCTTTCATCCTTATGTCAGGACATATTAACCCGAGTGCTGTGTCCTGACAAGGCGGCCCGAAGGCTGTTCCCGCTGGTCAGCGAAGCGATCAGGGCTCAGCCGCGCAGCGACGGCCGGAGCTTGTCCAGCACGGCCGGGTCCTCGATGGTCGAAGGCACCTTCGTGTCCCCGGTGTCGGCGATCTCCCGCATCGACTTGCGCAGGATCTTGCCGGACCTGGTCTTGGGCAGCCCGTCGACGACGGCCACCTCGCGGAACGCCGCGACCGGCCCGATCTGCTCCCGCACCGCCGCGACCAGCTCCTCGCGCAGCCGGTCCGGGTCGATCTCGGCGCCGGCCTTGAGCACCACGAAACCGCGCGGCACCTGGCCTTTGAGCGAGTCGTGCACGCCGATCACCGCGCACTCGGCCACCGCCGGATGCGCGGCCAGCACCGCCTCCATCGACCCCGTCGACAACCGGTGGCCCGCGACGTTGATCACGTCGTCGGTCCGGCCCATGACGAAGACGTACCCGTCCTCGTCGACGTAGCCGTTGTCGCCGGTGAGGTAGTAGCCGTCGTAGCGCGACAGGTACGACTCCCGGAACCGGTCGTCGGCGTTCCACAGCGTCGGCAGGGTTCCCGGCGGCAGCGGCAGCCGGAGGCAGATCGCGCCGTCCTGCCCGGCGGGCACCGGCCGGCCCGCCTGGTCCAGCACCCGGACGTCGTAGCCGGGCACCGGCACCGTCGGCGAACCCGGCTTCACCGGCAGCGCCTCCAGCCCGCGCGGGTTCGCGCAGATCGGCCAGCCGGTCTCGGTCTGCCACCAGTGGTCGATCACCGGGATGCCGAGCTTGTCCACCGCCCACTGGTAGGTCTCCGGATCCAGCCGCTCGCCCGCGAGGAACAGCGTCCGGAGGCCGGAGACGTCGTACTTGGCGATCTCGTCGCCGTCCGGGTCCACCCGCTTGATCGCGCGGAACGCCGTGGGCGCGGTGAACAGCGCCTTCACGCCGTGGTCCGACACGACCCGCCAGAACGCCCCGGCGTCCGGCGTGCCGACGGGCTTGCCCTCGTAGACCACCGTCGTCGCACCGGCCAGCAGCGGGCCGTAGACGATGTAGGAGTGGCCGACGACCCAGCCCACGTCGGAGGCCGTCCAGAACACGTCGCCAGGGCCGATGTCGTAGATGTTGGCCATCGACCAGCGCAGTGCCACCGCGTGCCCGCCGTTGTCGCGGACCACGCCCTTCGGCTTTCCGGTGGTGCCCGACGTGTAGAGCACGTACAGCGGATCGGTCGCGTCCACCGGCACGCAGCCCGCCGGTTCCGCCCGCGCCACAACGGTGTTCCAGTCGACGTCGTCCGCGCCGAGCTCGGCGGTGACCTGGTCGCGCTGGAGCACGATCACCCGCTCCGGGCGGTGCTCGGCCAGCCGTCGCGCCTCGTCCACGATCGGCTTGTACTCGACGACCCGGTTGGGCTCCAGGCCGCAGGACGCGGCCACGATCACCTTCGGCCGCGCGTCGTCGATCCGCGCGGCCAGCTCCTTCGGGGCGAAGCCGCCGAAGACGACCGAGTGCACCGCCCCGATGCGGGCGCAGGCGAGCATCGCCACCGCCGCCTCGGGGATCATCGGCAGGTACAGCACGACCCGGTCGCCCCGCTGCACGCCCTGGTCCCGCAGCGCGCCCGCGAACCGCGCGACCCGGTCCAGCAGCTCCCGGTAGGTCCAGCGCGACACCGTGCCGGTCATCGCCGAGTCCCAGATCAGCGCGTCCTGGTCGCCGCGGCCGTCCCGCACGTGCCGGTCCAGCGCGTTGAAGCAGGTGTTGAGCACCCCGTCGGGGAACCACCGGTACATCGGCGCGCGCGAGCCGTCGAGCGCGGTGCCCGGCGGTCGCTCCCAGTCGATCGACGCCGCCGCGTCCAGCCAGAACCCCTCGGGATCGGCAAGACTGCGCTGGTAGGCGTCCGCGTATGCGCCCATGACGAATTGACCTCCCGCACGTGGCCGGACAAGTTGATCTCGAAAAGTGCCCTGCTGCCCACGGGTCCTACCGCACTCCCGGCGTCGGCACCAGTGTCGCCGAGCGGTCGTCACAACTTCGTTCGCGCCGAAGGTGATCGCGCCCTTCCGGAGGCACCTCGGCGACCGTCGCCGTCCATTTGTCGCCAGCACGACCGAATCGCCGCGACACGCCGTGGTCGATCGATCACAATCGCGATTGGGCCGGGGGATCGGGTTAACGACACGGCTGGGTGGACCGACATCCGGTACGGAGGTGCGACCGAAGATGAGCACGGAGACGTCAGCGGCCGAGGCCGATTCCGACCAGTCCGCCGAACTGCCCACCGCGCCGCGCAGCGTGGTGTGGAGCGGTGGGCACTCCTACGTCCTCGAAGGGGTCCGCGGCGCCCGCTGGGCCGGGGTCGACGACCGCCGCCGCGCCCGCTTCCTCACCGACGCGGACCTCCAGCGCCGCGGGTGGAGTCACCACCCGCGCTGAGCCGCTCGCCGACCGTGGTGACCTCGGCCGCCACGAGCGTTGTGGGCGGAATGTGGCACCCTGATCGGTGAACGGTGCACGCCAGGTGCACCGGTGCGGGGCAGTTCGCACAACCGTTTCGGGGAGGGGCTCGTGGTGCAGGACGCCGACGGCACCACGGAGAACGCCAACCGGGGACCGCAACCCCGCCCGGCCGGTGGCTCCGCCGCGGGGGCCGACCCGGGGCTGGCCCGGATCAAGGAAGCCGCCGCGGGCATCTGGGACGACCCGTGGTGGACGATCCCCAACCTGCTCAGCGTGATCCGGCTGGCCGGTGTCCCGCTGTTCCTCTGGCTCCTGCTGGGCCCGCAGAGCGACCTGCTCGCGCTGCTGGTGCTGGTCGTCAGCGGCGTGACCGACTGGCTCGACGGAAAGCTCGCCCGCTGGCTCAACCAGTACAGCCGCGTCGGAGAGCTGCTGGACCCGGCCGCCGACCGGCTCTACATCGTCGCGACGCTGGTCGCCTTCGTCCTGCGCGACGTCGTGCCCTGGTGGGTCGCCGCGGCGCTGATCGGCCGCGACCTCGTGCTCACGCTGTGCCTGCCGGTGCTGCGCTGGCACGGCTACGAGCCGCCGGAGGTGCACTACCTCGGCAAGGCCGCCACGTTCTGCCTGATGTACGCCTTCCCGCTGCTGTTGCTGGTGCAGGGCGACTTCACCTTCTCCGGGGTGATCCGCCCCATCGCCTACGCCTTCACCTGCTGGGGCGGCGCCCTCTACCTGTGGGCAGGGGTGCTGTACCTGATCCAGGTCGTGGCCGCGGTGCGCGCCGCCCGGTCCGCCGCCCGCGCCTGAGCGCCCGCCCGCAGGTCGTCTTGCGGCACCCGCAGTCGGCCCAATACGCTCGCCGGGCCGTCGCGATCTTCGTCGCGGTGGCCCGGCAGCGGCGGAGAACAGGAAGGCGGGACCAGTGGCGGCCCCCGAAGGCATCAAGTACACCAGCGAGCACGAATGGGTGCGCCCCACCGGCGAGGACACCGTCCGCGTGGGCATCACCGAGTACGCCCAGCAGCAGCTCGGCGACGTGGTCTTCGTGCAACTGCCCGGTGTCGGCGACGAGCTGGACGCCGGCGCCGCCATGGGCGAGGTCGAGTCGACCAAGAGCGTCTCCGACATCTACGCCCCGCTCGCAGGTTCGGTCACCGCGGTCAACGACAAGCTGGACACCGAGCCCGAGCTGGTCAACACGGACCCGTACGGCGAGGGCTGGATGGTCGAACTGCGGTTGAGCGACCCGGCCGCGCTGGACGGCCTGCTCGACGAGAACGCCTACCGGGAGCTGACCGACCAGGACTGATCGTCGATCTCGGCGGTGTCCTCGGCCGATGTCGGGACTCGCGCGTACGGGGCGGGGTGCGACACGGTACGTTGGAAGGCACTTCGCACGATCTATCCGCGTAGAGGAGAGCTCAGGTGAGCCAACACCCTGGCTCCGGCGACGTTCCGCCGGAGCAGTCACCGGAGACCACCTCGGTCTTCAGGCCCTTCCTCTCGGAGCCGGAAAGCACCGAGAGCGCGCCCTCGGAGCCTGCCGCTTCCGGGGTCGATGCGCTGCCCGCGGGTTCCGCCCTGCTGGTGGTCAAGCGCGGCCCGAACGCGGGTTCGCGATTCCTGCTCGACCGGGACACCACCAGCGCCGGACGGCACCCCGACAGCGACATCTTCCTCGACGACGTCACGGTGTCGCGACGGCACGCCGAGTTCCGCCGCGAGGGCAACGACTTCGTGGTGGTCGACGTCGGCAGCCTCAACGGCACCTACGTCAACCGCGAGCCGGTGGACACCTCGGTGCTGGCCAACGGCGACGAGGTGCAGATCGGGAAGTTCCGGTTGGTGTTCCTGACCGGCCCGATCGACGGGGGACAGGGCCGCTAGGCCGAGGAGAGAGACCGACATCGGGGCGGCGCCGGTAACCGGCGCCGCCCCGGTCGTTGGGAACTACGCGAACCCGCTTCGCGGCGGACCATCCCGATCTCGCCCGAATTCACCCGCAATCCGCAGTCTTGCAGGGAATTCGAGGACTTCCGGCGGACCCGGAGAGGGCCGTCGGCGGTGTATCGTGCTGGGTGTTGCTCAATGAAGAGCGCTCAGGTATCGGTTCTCGGCCTGCCGAGCCGGGCAGTGGCTGGACGACAGCCGAGGGATGGGCGTGTCCGCCGTATCGCGGGTAGCGTCGGAGGCGCCGGTGCGCGATCCTCGAGGAGGACGTCACGCCCCGGCGCGCTGGAGGAGGCGATTTGACGATGAGCAGTGAGATGCGCGTCGTCGGCGTGCGAGTGGAACTACCAGCCAACCAGCCGATCCTGTTGTTGCGCGAGACCGAGGGCGAACGCTACCTGCCGATCTGGATCGGCTCGGTGGAGGCGACCGCCATCGCGCTGGAGCAGCAGGGCGTGCGACCCGCCAGACCCCTGACCCACGACCTGCTCAAGGACGTCATCGGGGCGCTCGGGCGTGACCTGGAGCAGGTGCGCATCACCGACCTGCAGGAGGGCACGTTCTACGCGGAGCTCGTCTTCGACGGGGACGTGCGGGTCTCGGCCAGGCCCAGCGACTCGGTCGCCCTGGCGCTGCGGGTGGGCGTTCCGATCCACGCCGACGAGTCGGTGCTGGACGAGGCCGGGCTCATCATCCCGGACGAGCAGGAGGACGAGGTCGAGAAGTTCCGGGAGTTCCTGGACTCGGTCTCCCCGGAGGACTTCCGCGGCGCCGACACCTGAGCCGGTCGGCACCACGGCTTACCCGGCCCCCGGCGCGCCCCGCGCCGGGGGCCGGTTCGTCTCCCCGCGCGTCGCGTTGACCGGTCTTCCGGGCAGGCTTACCGTCGAGGAGACGCGAATCGCCCGCATGTGATTCAGACCAGCATGTGGTTCGGCGCCCGCGCAGGCGCGGCCCGGGCGTTCGCGGCGCCCTGATCATGTCGATGCAGGGCCTTGGCGGTCGTCGGCGGAAGCCGGACGAGGGGAGGCAGGCGTGGTCGAGGAGGCACCCAACCGGGATGCTGCCGCGGAGCAGGGAGAGCTGTTCCCCGACGCCTCGCTACCGGACGAACTCGTGGGGTACCGCGGTCCGGCCGCCTGCCAGATCGCGGGCATCACCTACCGCCAGCTGGACTACTGGGCCCGCACCAAGCTGGTCGGGCCGTCCATAAGAGGTGCGGCGGGGTCCGGCTCGCAGCGGCTGTACTCCTTCAAGGACATCCTGGTCCTCAAGGTGGTCAAGCGGCTGCTCGACACCGGCGTCTCGCTGCACAACATCCGGGTCGCCGTCGAGCACCTGCGCCACCGCGGAGTCCAGGACCTCGCCAGGATCACGCTGTTCAGCGACGGCACGACCGTCTACGAGTGCACCTCGGCCGAGGAGGTGGTCGACCTGCTGCAGGGCGGCCAGGGGGTGTTCGGCATCGCCGTCAGCGGTGCCATGCGGGAGATCAGCGGCACGATTCACGAGTTCCCCGCCGAGCGCGCCGACGGCGCCGAAGTGGTCGCCCCCGTCAACGACGAACTCGCCCGCCGCCGCCGGGACCGCCAGACCGGTTGATCGATCGGTCCGCTGTGCGCACGGCAGGGCGGAGCACGAACGATGCGGCGAAACGGACGCCCAGGATCCCGTTGAGATCGGGTAGGCTTCGCTGCATCGCTGACCCCGCGCGGGAGAGTCCGCGCCGGTGAGGAGCACCGGTGCGGCGCCGAAGGAGCAACTCCTCCCCGACAACCTCTCAGGCCAACCGGACCGCACGGGCGAGATACCTCTGGAAAGCGGGTCACCACGACCGTGGTGCCCCCGCCGACGGTGCAAGCCCGGCCCCCGGCCGGGTGAAGCTCTCAGGCGTTCGCGGCGCGGACATTGACAGAGGGGGAGGGCAGCACCGGTGTGCTGCCACCCTGTGTCCGCCGTGAAAGACGAGGTTTTGGCGATGACCGACGTGACCCATGACCGCATCCCGCTCGCCGCGCTGGAGCACGGCACCCCGTTCGCCGACCGGCACGTGGGCCCCGCGCCGGCCGAACTCGCGCACATGCTCGAGGTGATCGGGGTCGGGTCGCTGGAGGAGCTGGGGCAGCACGCGGTGCCGGAGGGCATCCGCGAGCGCGACCTGGAGCTGGCGCTGCCGGAACCGGCGACCGAGGCCCAGGCGCTGGCCGAGCTGCGGTCCCGCGCGCAGCGCTGCCGCCCGCACGCGGAGATGATCGGGCTCGGCTACTACGGGACGGTCACCCCGCCGGTGATCCTGCGCAACGTGCTGGAGAGCCCGGCCTGGTACACCGCCTACACGCCCTACCAGCCGGAGATCTCGCAGGGCCGGCTGGAGGCGCTGCTGAACTTCCAGACGATGGTCGCCGACCTGACCGGCGTGCCCGTCGCCAACGCCTCGATGCTCGACGAGTCGACCGCCGCCGCCGAGGGCATGACCCTGGTCCGGCGGGCGGGCCGGGCGAAGTCGGCCCGGTTCGTCGTCGACGCCGACACCCTGCCGCAGACGCTGGCCGTGCTGAGGACCCGCGCCGAGCCGCTGGGCATCGAGGTCGTCGTCGCCGACCTCTCGCAGGGCGTCGCCGGGCTGCCGGAGGGCGACCTGTTCGGCGCGCTGCTGGCCTACCCGGGCGCGTCCGGCGAGGTCCGCGACCACGAGGCCGTCATCGCCGAGGTCCACGACCGCGGTGGCCAGGTCGTGGTGGCCGCCGACCTGCTCGCGCTGACGCTGCTGCGCCCGCCGGGCGAGATCGGCGCCGACGTCGTCGTGGGCACCACCCAGCGGTTCGGCGTGCCGATGGGCTTCGGCGGGCCGCACGCCGGGTACATGGCGGTGCGCAAGGGGATCGAGCGGCAGCTGCCCGGCCGGCTGGTCGGCGTCAGCGTCGACACCGACGGCAACCAGGCGTACCGGCTGGCGCTGCAGACCCGTGAGCAGCACATCCGCCGGGAGAAGGCGACGAGCAACATCTGCACCGCGCAGGTGCTGCTGGCGGTCGTGGCGTCGATGTACGGCGTCTACCACGGCCCGGCCGGGCTGCGCGCGATCGCGACCAGGGCGCACCGGATGGCCGCGGTGCTGGCCGAGCGGCTGCGCCGCGGCGGGGTCGAGGTGCTGCACCGCGACTTCTTCGACACCGTCGTCGCCCGGGTTCCGGGCAAGGCCGACGAGGTCGTCGCGGCGGCCCGCGGCGAGGGCGTGAACCTGCGCCGCGTCGACGCCGACCACGTGGGCGTCAGCTGCGACGAGACCACCACCCGCGCCCTGCTGGCCAAGGTGTGGAAGGCGTTCGGGCTGGACGAGGTGGACGTCGACGAGCTCGACGCGGGCACCCCGGACGCGCTGCCCGCCGGTCTGCTGCGCACCTCGGAGTACATGACCCACCCGGTGTTCCACACCCACCGGTCGGAGACCTCGCTGCTGCGCTACCTGCGGGAGCTCTCGGACAAGGACGTCGCGCTGGACCGCAGCATGATCCCGCTGGGCTCGTGCACGATGAAGCTCAACGCGACCGCCGAGATGGAGCCGATCACCTGGCCGGAGTTCTCCGGGCTGCACCCGTTCGCGCCCGCGCAGGACGCCGAGGGCCTGCTGGAGATCGTCTCCGACCTGGAGGGCTGGCTGGCCGAGATCACCGGTTACGACGCGGTGAGCCTGCAGCCCAACGCGGGCAGCCAGGGCGAGTTCGCCGGTCTGCTGGCCATCCGCGCCTACCACCACAGCCGTGGTGAGGCCGAGCGGGACGTGTGCCTGATCCCGGCGAGCGCGCACGGCACCAACGCCGCCAGCGCGGTGATGGCCGGGCTGCGCGTGGTCGTCGTGCGCTGCGACGAGTCCGGCAACATCGAGCTGGACCACCTGCGCGAGGTCGTCGGGAAGCACCAGGACGACCTGGCCGCGATCATGATCACCTACCCGTCCACGCACGGCGTCTACGAGGACACCGTGCGGGAGGTCTGCGGGCTGGTGCACGACGCGGGCGGCCAGGTCTACGTCGACGGCGCCAACCTCAACGCCCTGATCGGCCTCGCGCGGATGGGCAAGTTCGGCTCCGACGTCTCGCACCTGAACCTGCACAAGACGTTCTGCATCCCGCACGGCGGCGGTGGCCCGGGCGTCGGCCCGATCGGCGTGCGCGCGCACCTGGCGCCGTTCCTGCCCAACCACCCGCTGCAGCCCGCGGCCGGTCCGGAGACCGGCGTCGGCCCGATCAGCGCCGCCCCGTGGGGCAGCGCCTCGATCCTGCCGATCTCGTGGGCCTACGTGCGGATGATGGGCTCCGACGGCCTGCGCCGCGCCACCCTGACCGCGGTCGCCGCCGCCAACTACGTGGCCCGGCGGCTCGACGAGTACTTCCCGGTGCTCTACACCGGTACCGGCGGCTTCGTGGCCCACGAGTGCATCCTCGACCTGCGGCCGATCACCAAGGCCAGCGGCATCACCGTCGACGACGTCGCCAAGCGGCTGGCCGACTACGGCCTGCACGCGCCGACGATGTCGTTCCCGGTGGCGGGCACGCTGATGGTCGAGCCGACCGAGAGCGAGAACCTGGCCGAGCTGGACCGGTTCTGCGAGGCGATGATCGCGATCCGGGCCGAGATCGACAAGGTCACCGCAGGGTCGTGGCCCGCCGACGACAACCCGCTCGTGCACGCTCCGCACACGGCCGCCTCGCTGGCGGGCAGGTGGGAGCACGCCTACAGCCGGGAGGACGCGGCGTTCCCGCTGGGCACGCGGGTGGCCAAGGTGTGGCCGCCGGTGCGGCGCATCGACCAGGCGCACGGCGACCGCAACCTGGTCTGCTCCTGCCCGCCGCTGTCGGCGTACGAGGGGTGACTGCCGGCCTCGGCGGCATGCACTACGGTGGGCGGCTTCAGCCGATCGCCTCCGAAAGGAGTGCAAGGAAATGCTCACCATCAGTGAGAACGCCGCCGAGGTCATCAAGGTCGTCCTCGCCGGCGGGGATTCGGCACCGGGTTCGGGACTGCGGATCGCCCCCGCGGGGGACGGGCTGCAGGCGGCGATCGCCGCCGAGCCGGAGGCCGACGACGAGGTGGTCGAGGGGTCCGGGGTCCGGGTCTTCCTCGAACCGCAGGCCGCCGCCGCGTTGGGGGACAAGGTGCTCGACGCCCAGCGCGACGACAACGGCGAGCTGAGCCTGGCCGTGCGCGACTGACGAAGGTTTCGAACCGCCGGTCCGGATGCCGTCCGGACCGGCGGTTCGTCGTCTCAGCGGGTGATCGCCTGCTCGTCGGCCCAGCGCAGCAGACCCCGGCACACGCCGATCAGCCGCTCGCGCAGCCCGGCGGCCTCCTCGGCGAACAGCCGCTGCCTGCGCACGTACTCCGCGCGGCCCTGCGGCGTCTCGATCGGCACCGGCTCGTAGCCGAGGTCCCGCAGGTCGTACGGGCTCGCGCACATGTCCAGCTCGCGGACGCGCAGGGCCAGGTCGAAGCAGTCGGCGACGAGCTCGGAGGGCACGAACGGGTCGAGTTTGTAGCTCCACTTGAACAAATCCATGTTGGCATGGAGACAACCGGGCTGTTCGAGCCGGACCTGGTCCTCGCGCGCGGGCTGCAAGGGGTTGAGCGGCCGGGCCTGCGGGGTGAAGAACCGGAACGCGTCGTGGTGCGTGCAGCTCAGGTTCGACGACTCCACGACCTCGTCGGTCCCGGCGTGGCCGAGCCGCAGCGGCCAGCCGGTGTGCCGGATGTCCTCCGGCGCGGTCCGGTAGACCATGGCCCACTCGTGCAGCCCGAAGCAGCCCAGCCGCGGCGCCCGGGACGCCGTCGCGGTCAGCAGGCCCAGCACGAACTCCGCTGTCGACCGCCGGGCCTCGGTGAGCGCCTCCCGGCCGACCGCGACGCCCTCGGGCGTGCGGACGTAGCCCTTGCGGTCCAGGAACTCCTCGCCACCGGCGAGCGCGACGCCGAACCCGGGCTGCCACCGTTCGAGCCGGGACGGCCGGAACGAGTAGTAGGTGAACAGGAAGTCCAGCACCGGGTGCTTGCGGCCGTCCTGCTGCCGCTCCCGGTGGGGCCGGGTCCACCGCCGGACCCGCTCCTGGTGCGCGTGGCGGCGGGCCTGCCACTCGTGTTCGGCGAGCGCGGTCATCGCAGGCCAGGGTAGTCGAGCGTCATCGGTGGAACTGGAACCAGTTCAGGTTCGTGAAGTCCTCCGGCTCCTCGGAGACGAAGGTCAGGTACACGGTGTGGGTGCCGCTGATCGGCCTGGTGAGGTCCACCGGAACCGGCTTCCAGATCTGCTCGCCGCCGGACCGGTCCGCGGTCACCCGGATCTTGCCGATGGGCTCGCTGGCCGGGTCGTCCACCCGGACGTCGATCTTGGCGTACACGCCGTCGTCGATCCAGGACGCCAGCTGCGCCGTGACCTGCTTGGCCGGGGTGCCGCCGAACTGGACACCCTCGTACTGGAGCGTGTCGCCGTTGCCGAGGGGACCAACGAAACCGCCGGTCCGGTCGACCGGGACCCCGCCCGTCTGCCCGGAGAACGCCTCGGCCTGCAGCTCGGAGAAGGCGTCGGACGCGGTCGTCCCCGGCCTGCCGGCTTGCGGAACGCCCGCGGGGGTCACGCCGGACCGGGCGTAGAAGAACCCGGCCGCGGCACCGCCCGCCACCAGGACGGCGGCCAGGCCGCCGAGCGCGATCGTGAGCACACCGCGCCGCGACCGCGGTTTCGCCCGGTCCACGGTCGTCGGGGCAGGCGCGGTGCCGGGCTGCGGCGCGGATCCCGGCAGCCGCGGCTGTGACACCGTCGCCTCGGACGCCGGGCCGGGGGAGGCCGTGACGGTCTGCACGGCGGGTGCGTGCGGGTCCAGCACCGGCTCGAAGGGTGTCTCGCCGGCGTGCTGGGTCAGCTCGGCCAGGCGGCGGCGGACCTCGTGCAGCGGCATCCGCCGCGCCGGGTCCTTGACCATCAGGCCGCTGAGCACCTCGCCGACCGGCCCGGTCTGGCGGTGCTCCGGCACCCGCCCGTGCAGGATCGAGCTGAGCGTGATCAGCGGGTCGCTGTCGGAGTCGTAGGGCAGCCGCCGCTCGGCGGCGGCGAACAGCGTCGCGCCGAGGCTCCACAGGTCGGCGGCCGGCGTCGGGGACTCGCCCGCGACGATCTCGGGTGCGACGAACGCGGGCGTGCCCAGCACGACGCCGGTGCGGGTGAGCGTGGACTCGGCGGCGTTGCGGGAGATCCCGAAGTCGCCGAGCTTGACCTGGCGGTGCCTGCCCAGCAGGACGTTGCCGGGCTTGACGTCGCGGTGCACGATCCCGACCCGGTGCGCGGCCTGCAGCGCACCGGCGACCCCGTCGACGCACACGGCGAGCTGGTGCACGTCCAGCGGGCCGCGCTTGAGCACGGTGCCCAGGCTCTCGGCGGGCACCAGCTCCATCACCACGAACGGCACGCCGCCGTCCTCGGCGACGTCGTAGAGCATGACGACGTTGGGGTGGGTGACCACCGCCAGCGCGCGGGCCTCGCGCAGCGCCCGCTCGTGGAACTCGGAGAACTCGTCCTCGGGCACCCCCGACGGCAGCCGTAGCTCCTTGATCGCGACCGGCCGGAGCAGCAGCTCGTCGGTTCCGGACCACACCGCCCCCATCGCGCCGCTGCCGATCCTGCTCCGCATCCGGTAGCGGCCCGCGATCACGCGGTCGGCGCGGGCAGCGGTGTCGTTCTCGTGCAGCACCCTCCGATCATCTCTTACGCCACTCGATCGTGTGAAACATCCCGGAGATTCCGGTCAGGCCGAGTGCACGTGCGTGCCGTCACGGACAGTGCCGACGTACTCCTCGACCAGGTCTTCGAGCGCGACCACGCCGACCGGTCGGCCGGCGGCGTCCACGGCGGTCGCCAGGTGGCTGCCCGCGCGCCGCAACCGGGCCAGCGCCTGGTCCAGCCGGGCGTCGGCGGCCACCGCGGGCAGAGAGCGAACCCGCACCGGGTCGACCGGGGTCGACGGGTCCTCGCCCGCCTGGTCGAGCACGTCCTTGACGTGCAGGTATCCCCGCAGCGAGCCGTCCTGCCCGCGCACCGGGAACCGGGAGAACCCGGTCGAGGCGACCGCGTGCTCGACGTCGCCGAGGGTGAACCCGTTCGGCAGCGTGGTCAGGTCGGCCAGCGGGACCAGCACGTCGCCGACCACGTGCTCCACCGACGACAGCGTCTGTGCCAGCCGGCGGTGTTCTGCCTGCTCCAGCAGGCCCTCCCGGCGCGACTCCACCAGCAGCTCCGCCAGCTCCGAGGAGGTGTAGGCGGTCTCCAGCTCGTCCTTGGGCTCGACCCGCAGCAGCCGCAGCACCGCGTTGGCCATCATGTTGAACAGCGCGATCAGCGGCCGCGCCAGCTTGACGAAGCCCACCAGGAACGGCACCAGCCACAGCGCCAGCCGTTCCGGGTCGGCCAGCGCGAGGTTCTTCGGCACCATCTCGCCGACCAGCACGTGCAGCACCACGACGATCGCCAGCGCGATCGCGAATGCCACGGCGTGCAGCACCGGACCCGGGATCCGCAGCGGCGCGACCAGCACCTCCAGCCGGTGCGCCACCGCGGGCTCGCCCAGCCTGCCCAGGCCCAGCGAGCACAGCGTGATGCCCAGCTGGGCGCTGGTGAGCATCAGCGAGCCCTCCTGGCTGGCCCTGATCACCAGCCGGGCCCGGCCGACACCCTGGTCGACCAGCGCCTCCAGCCGGTCGCGGCGGGAGGACAGCAGGGAGAACTCGGCCCCGACGAACAGCGCGTTGAGCAGCAGCAGCGCGACGCCGAGCAGGATCGCCGTCGAGTCGGTCATCGCGCGGCCCCCTGGTCGACGCGGCGGGTGAGCCGCAGCTCGGCGATGCGCCGCCGCTCCATCCGGGACACCGTCAGCTCCCAGGCACCCTCCTCGACCCGGTCACCGGGCTGCGGGATCCGGCCCAGCTCGGCCAGCACCAGCCCGGCGACGGTCTCGTAGTCGCCGTCGGGCATCTCGAAGCCGGTGGCGTCGGCCAGCTCGTCGGAGCGCAGCAGGCCCGACACGAGCCAGCTGTCGGCCGCCAGCGGGCGCACCGCCGCGGCCTCGCGCCCGTCGTGCTCGTCCCGGACGTCGCCGATGATCTCCTCGACGACGTCCTCCAGCGTCACGATGCCCGCGGTGCCGCCGTACTCGTCGACCACCAGCGCGAGCTGGAGGCCGGAACCGCGCAGGCGGTTGAGCAGCGAGTCGCCGTCCAGCGTCTCGGGAACGGTCGGCACCGGCCGCGCCAGCGAGCCGACCTTCGTGGTCCCGCGCTGGTCGGCCGGAACGCCGAACGCCTGCTTGACGTGCACGACGCCGTGCACCTCGTCGAGGTCGGCGCCCTGGACCGGGAACCGGGAGAACCCGGTGTGCCGGGCGACGGTGAGCAGGTCCAGCACGGTGTCGTCGGCGGGCAGCGACTCGACCTTCATCCGCGGGGTCATCAGCTCGCCCGCGGAGCGGTCGCCGAAGCGCAGCGACCGGTCCATCAGTTCGGCGGTCGCCTCGTCCAGCGTCCCGTGCTCGGCGCTGGACCGGACGATCGAGCCGAGCTCGTCGGGGGAGCGGGCCGAGCGCAGCTCCTCCTGCGGCTCGACGCCCAGCCGCCGCACCAGCCGGTTCGCGCTGTTGTTCATCGCGTCGATCAGCAGCCGGAACACCTGGGAGAACCGGGCGTGGTAGCCGGAGACGGCGCGGGCGGTGGCCAGCGGGCGGGCGATGGCCAGGTTCTTGGGCACCATCTCGCCGAAGACCATCGACAGCGTGGTCGCCAGCAGGATCGCCAGGGTCAGCGACAGCGCGCCGGAGGCGGCCTGCGGCACGCCCAGCGCGAGGAAGCCGGGCCGCAGCAGCTCACCGATCAGCGGCTCGGCGACGTAACCGGTCACCAGCGTGGTGAGCGTGATCGCGACCTGGGCACCGGATAGCTGGAACGACAGCGTGCGATGTGCCCGCTGCACGTTCTTCGCGCGCTTGTCGCCGACCCGCGCGGCGTGCGCGTCGACGGTGCTGCGTTCCAGCGAGGTCAGGGAGAACTCGGCGGCCACCGCCAGGCCGGTGCCCAGCGTGAGCACGGCGACGAACAGCAGGCCGAGGATGGCCAGCAGTACCTCGATCACCGCGCACCTCGCAGCGGGGTGCCGGTCGCGATGTGCGGAAAGCCGGGACCACGTCCCGGCTTGGTACTGCCGTCAGGTGATTGTGCCTGGGGCACCGAAGGTGTCACTCCTCGTCGAAAGCGCCAGAAATATGCAGTCCAGTATATCCCGGACGAAGCGGCACCCGAGGTGTCGACATCGTCTCATGCCCGCCGGTGGAGTCTCATGCCTGCCGGCGGAGTCTCACGCCTGTCGGCCGAGCAGGGCCAGCAGCCGGGTCTGCTCGTCGGCGTCGTCGGCGACCGGCAGCGGCGGGTCGAAGATCCCGATCTCCTGCCAGGACGGGACCTGCGGGGCGAACACCGTGTGCACCGCCGCGACCAGCTCCGGGTCCAGCTCCCGCGGCGCCCCGATCCCGCTGGCCAGGTCCCACGCGTGCACGGCCAGGTCGAGGGTCATCTGCCAGCCGTAGTCCTCGGCCGGGATCACCCCGCCGGTCACGTTGACCTCCCCGGTGACCGCGTCCGGCCGGTCCCACGCCTGCCGCGCCTGCGCGCTGGCCTCGTTCCACGCCCGGACCGGGTCGGAACCGAGCACGTCCCCGTCGAAGCGGTCCCCGACCTCGTCCAGCGTCGCTCCGGACAGCAGCCACGGCGCCCACAGCTGTTCGGACACCAGGTGCTGGAGCAGATCGCGCACGGACCACTCCGCGCACGGCGTGCCGTTGTCCCACTGGTCCGGCCGGATCAGCTGGACGCGGCGGTCGAACTCGGTCATCGCCCGTCGGTGGGCGTGCAGCAGTTGCATGGATCCTCCCTGGTTCGGATGGTGGTTGTGGCCATGCTCACATGGTGTTGCCGACCCGGCCTCGCGCGGCTGAGCGGCTGGTCACACCCTGTTGGCGGAGCCGGCATCCCGGCAGTTCACCGCCGTCGGCGGAGATCGTCCGCGGCGGGTTTACGACTGGTGGTCCAGGCCACCGTGGCAGGGCGTAACCTGCCGCCCAGTGCAGCGGCTACCGCCGCGTAAACAGACGTACGAGAGGACGTGATCGTGAGTTCAACGGCCACGGTTGCGGACGCGCCGCAGCGGGGCTTTCTCGGGCACCCCCGCGGAATGTCCACGCTGTTCTTCACCGAGATGTGGGAGCGGTTCTCCTACTACGGGATGCGGGCGATCCTGGGGTACTACCTGTACACCGCGGTCGCCGAAGGCGGCCTGGGGATCCCCGAGTCCACCGCGCTCTCGGTCGTCGGTGTCTACGGCGCTTCGGTCTACATGAGCAGCATCTTCGGCGGCTGGGTAGCCGACCGGATCACCGGTGCCCAGTGGGCGGTGTTCGCAGGCGGTTTCGTCATCATGCTCGGCCACATCTCGCTGGCCCTGCCGGGCGGACTCGCCACGGTCATCGCCGGACTGGTCCTGCTGGTCCTGGGCACCGGTCTGCTCAAGCCCAACATCTCCGGAATCCTCGGCAGCCTCTACGACGAGCACGACACCCGTCGGGACGCCGGTTTCTCGATCTTCTACATGGGCATCAACATCGGCGGCTTCCTGGCGCCGCTGATCTGCGGCTGGCTCGGCGAGAAGGTCAACTGGCACCTCGGCTTCGGCGCCGCGGCGGTCGGCATGGCGCTGGGCCTGATCCAGTACGTGATCGGCAAGCGGACCCTGGGCACCGCCGGGCTCAAGCCGGTCAACCCGCTGCCGGAGGGACACCGGGGACGGGTGCTGGCCCGCGCGGGCGCGATCGCCGTGCTGGTGGTCGCCGCGATCGCGGTGCCCGCGGTGGCGGGCCTGCTCGACCTGGACGGCCTGGTCAACGTGATCAGCATCGTCTCGGCCGTGCTGCCGGTCGTCTACTTCGCGGTGATGCTCAGCAGCAAGCAGATCACCAAGATCGAGCGGGACCGGCTGGTGGCCTACATCCCGCTGTTCCTGGCGACCGCGCTGTTCTTCCTGCTGTTCGAGCAGCAGCCGAACACGCTGGCCAACCTGGCCGAGGCCAACACCAACCTGAGCGTCCTCGGCTACGAGATCCCCGCCTCGTGGTTCCAGTCGATCAACTCGCTGGCGATCATCATCCTGGCCCCGCTGTTCGCGGTGATGTGGATGAAGCTCGGCGAGCGGCAGCCGTCGACCCCGCAGAAGTTCGTCGGCGGCCTGCTGTTCGTGGGCCTGGCGTTCCTGTGGGTGGTGCTGTCCAAGACCGTGGTCGGCGAGGGCAACCACATGGCGATCATGCTGGCGCTGGTCTTCGTGATCATGACCATCGGTGAGCTGCTGCTCTCCCCGGTCGGGCTCTCGGCCACGACCAAGCTCGCGCCGAAGGTCTTCGCCTCGCAGACCCTGGGCCTGTACTTCCTGGCGCCAGCGATGGGCCAGGGCCTGGGTGCGCAGGTCGTCAAGTGGTACTCGGTCGAAAACCAGCAGCTGTACTTCGGGGTCGTCGGCCTGGCGACCATCGGCTGCGCGGTGCTGCTCGCGATCGGTGCCAAGAGCATCAAGAAGTACATGCACGGCGTGAACTGAGCAGCGGCGACGAGAAGCCGGTCCCGGGGACTCCCCGGGACCGGCTTCTTCGCGTCGTTCAGCGCAGGCGGACGGTCTTGGCCTCCGGCAGCGGCTTCGCCGGGTCCGGCAGCGGGTGGCCGGGGATCGCGACGTCCTCGGCGGGCAGCACGCCGCGCACGAGGTAGTCGGTCCCGATCCGGTCGGCCTCGGTGTTGCCCGCGAGCGCGAACACCCCGTGCTTGCCCGCGTTCTCCTCGGTCACCAGCACCGACGACGGCAGCGCGCGGTGCATCTCCCGCGCCCCCTCGTACGGGGTGGCGACGTCGCCGGTGGAGTTGAACATCAGCACCGGCGGCAGGTCCGAACCGCTGATCCGCACCGGCCGCTGCCGAGGCGCGTGCCAGCTCGCGCACGGCGCGACGGTCCAGGAGTTGTACCAGGCGGCGAACGGGTGGGTCCGCGCGATCTCGGTGGCGTCGCGCTCCCAGACCGAGCGGCGGGACGGCCACGGCGCATCGGCGCACTCGACGGCGTTGTAGATCGCGTTCGAGTTCTCCTCGGCAGGCCCCTTGGGCTTGACCTTCGCGACGAGCGCCCGGTCGTCGTGGCGGTTGCGGTACGCGCTGAGCGCGTGCCCGAGGTCGGTCCAGTCGTCCTCGGAGTACAGGGCGTCGAAGGTGATCGCGATGAACTCGGCGGGCCCGAGCGGGCCGCGCGGCCGGGCGCGCAGGTCGTCCTGCACGGCCTGCCAGGAGGCGCGGACCGCGGCCGGGTCGGAGCCGAGGCGGAAGACCCCGTCGTGCCGGGCGATCCAGCCGAGGTAGTCGTCCAGCCGCCGCTGCGCCGCCGCGTCCTGGTCGAGGTTGTTGCGGTACCAGATCTGCGAGGTGGCGGGGTTGACCGAGCTGTCGAGGACCATGCGGTCGACGTGCTGGGGGAACCTCTCGCCGTAGACCGCGCCCAGGTAGGTGCCGTAGGAGTAGCCGAGGAAGCTGATCCGCTCCTCGCCGAGGGACTGCCGGACCAGGTCCATGTCCCGGACGTTGCTGTCGGTGGTCAGGTGCGGCAGGTACTTGCCCGCCCTGGCCTGGCAGCCGTCGGCGTACTCGGCGGCGCGGCGCCAGTTCAGCTCCCGGGCCTGCGGCGAGTCGGGGTCGGGCAGCGGGGTCTTCCAGTAGGTGGCCGGGTCGGCGCAGCTGATCGGCTCGCTGTGCGCGGTGTTGCGGGTGTCGAAGCCGATGAGGTCGTAGCTGTCGAGCACCTCGCCGGGAAGCGACCGCGCCAGACCGGCGGCGAAGGAGATCCCCGGACCGCCCGGACCGCCCGGGTTGACCAGCAGGGAGCCCCGCCGCGCGGCGGGCTTGCGCGCGGGCAGCTTGGAGATCGTCAGCCGCAGCCGCTCACCGGCGGGCTCGTCGTGGTCGAGCGGCACGTCGACGGTGGCGCACCGCAGCTGCGGCTCGGCGGCGACGTCCGGTGGGCACGGGCCGAACACCGGCGTCGCCGCCGCCTGCGCCGGCCCAGCCGCGGTGCTGGCCAGCACCGCGGAACCGGCGAGTGACAGCGCGATCGATCGCTTCACTGGTTCTCCTCGTCGCGGATCAGTTCGAGTCGATTGCGGACTGTCCGGCAGCGTAGGAGATCACCGCGGCGGGACCGGCCGTTCCGGCCGCCGTGTCGGGTGCGCGAACGAGGGAAAACCGCGTCAGGAGGCGAGGTTTCCGAGCGCGCGGGCGATGCGTTCGACATCGCGCTCGGTCGTGCGCCAGTTGCTGAACGCCGCGCGCAGGGCCGGGACTCCCTTGTAAACGCTGGGAGTCAGGAAGAGTTCGCCGTCGGCGTTGACGGCGCGGACGAGCGCGTCGACCCGCTGCTGGTCCGGGTCTCCGGTGACGGTGAAGCACACGACGTTGAGCCGGACCGGCGCGAGCAGCCGCAGGCCCGGCATCGCCTCCACCCGGGCGCCAAGCAACCGCGCGAGGGCGATGTCGCGCTCGACGATCTCGGCGTGGCCCTGACGTCCGTAGGCGGTGAGCGAGAACCACGCGGGCAGCGCGCGCAGCCGCCGGGAGCTCTCCGGGGTCAGGTGGACGAAGTCCGGGTCCTGGCCCGGGAATCCCAGGTACGCCGCGGAGTTCTGGAAGATCCGGGTCTGCAGGTCGCGGCGGTGGGTGAACTGCACGGCGCTGTCGTAGGGGACGTTGAGCCACTTGTGCAGGTCGACGCACACCGAGTCCGCCTCGTCGATCCCGTCGACCAGGTGCGCGTGCTCCGGCACGAGCGCGGCGAACGCGCCGAAGGCGGCGTCGACGTGCAGCCAGAACGGGAAGCGCTCCCGGAGCGCGGCGATCGCGCGCAGGTCGTCGAAGTCGACGCTGTTGACCGTGCCCGCGTTGGCCACGACGATCGCCGGACGTCCGTCGAGTGTGGACAGCGCGCTTTCCAGCGCCGCCACGTCGACCGCCTCCCGGTCCGGGAGGACGGGAATCTCCCGGACACAGCCGCGTCCCATGCCCAGCACCGACAGCGCTTTGTAGATGCTGGAGTGCGGGCTGCCGGACAGCACCGGGATCTCGCCGAGGGCTTGGACGCCGGACTGCGAGACCGGAACGCCCAGCTGCTCACCGGCCCACTCCCGGCCGATGGCCAGGCCGGTGAGGTTGGACATGGTGGCGCCGGTGACGAACGCGCCGTCGTGCCGCTCGCCGAGGCCGAACAGCTCGCGCAGCCATCCGACGGCCTCGCGCTCCAGGTCCGGCGCCGACGAGTCCAGGCCGGTGACGACGTTCTGGTCGAAGGCAGCGGCCAGCCAGTCCCCGGCGACCGAGGCCGGAGTCGCCCCACCGGTCACGAACCCGAGGTAGCGCGGCCCCGCGCTGCCCGAGAAACCCGGTTCCCACCGCTGCCCGAACAGCTCCAGCGCGGCCTCGGCGCCGACACCCCGCATCGGCAGGGGAGCGGGGGCCGCTGGCCGCGGTGCCACCGCGGCCGGGCGCTCGCCGACTCCGGCGAGCGCGCGCATGGCGCTGTCCCGGGCGGCGGTGAGCAGGTCGGGGAAGCGGGCGAGATCGGTTGCCAGGTTCGGGTCCATGACGGCACTCCACGCGAAGAGGCGGTGATGCGGCCCGAGCGTAGGCGCGCCGCCGTCGCTGTGTCGCGGTCCAATCCGGAACCGGTGGACTCCGCGGGCACCGATCACATAGGACGCCGCGGGGAAATCTCCGATGACGCGGGCGGTTCCGGTTCGCCGCGGAGTCAGCGCCCGCGGTGGCGGCGGACGCTTTCCTCGACCACGTCCAGGACCGGGCCGAGGTCGTCGGCGGGCAGACCCATCGCGAGGTGCGAGACCAGTCCTTCCAGGACCAGTTCCAGGTAGGCGGTCAGCACGTCCACGTCGACGTCGTCGCGCAGGTTGCCCGAGTCGCGCTGCCACTGCAGACGGGCCCTGGTCGCCTGGGTGAGCTGCTCGGACCGCTGGGCCCAGCGCTGCCGGAAGTCGGTGTCGGTGCGCAGCCTGCGGGAGACCTCCAGCCGGGTGCCCAGCCAGTCCGCGCCGGGCGTGGTGCCGCTGCGCTCGTCGAGCAGGTCGCGCATCACCTGCACCAGGCCCTGCTCGGCGACCACGTCGGCCATCCGGCCCGCGTCGTCCTCGGCCAGCGCCAGGAACAGCGACTCCTTGTCCTTGAAGTGGTGGAAGATGGCACCGCGGGACAGCCCGGTGGCCTCTTCCAGCCTGCGGACCGTGGCGCCCTCGTAGCCGAAGCGCGCGAAGCAGGACCGGGAACCGTCGAGAATCTGACGGCGCCTGGCCTCGAGGTGATCCTGACTGACCCGGGGCATGGTCCTGATCGTCCCAGGTGGGGCCGCGGAATTGCAATCCGTACGTACGTTTTGCAGGCGTGTTACCGCCGTGCGTCCAACTCGGCTTAGCAAACCGATTCTGCCCGGGCAAGGGGGTGCGCTGCGGCGGGAGCGGAGGTAGCTTTCGAGGGCCAGCCCACGACAGATGGTGATGATGGTGACCTTGTCGATAGATTCGAGCGCCGCCGAATTCCCGACATCCAGAGTCCGCACCCGCGCCGAGGCCGAGGCGTACGTGGCGTCGGTGTGCTTCAAGCACGGTCCTCCGAAACTGCTCGGAATCGAGCTCGAATGGACCGTCCACCACGCCGACGATCCGCGCAGGCCGCTCGATCCCGAGGCGCTGATCTCCGCACTCGGCCCGCACGCTCCCGACTCCCTGGTCCCCGGCAGCCCGCACCGCCGGCTGCCGAACGGCTCCGTGCTCACCGTTGAGCCTGGAGGCCAGGTCGAGGTGTCCAGTCTTCCCACTTCATCGATGACCTCCCTGTTCGACGTGGTCGCCGCCGACGCCGACTTCGTCCGGCGGCTGCTGGGCCGCGCCGGGCTGGTGCTCGGCGAGCAGGGCACCGACCCGTGGCGGCTGCCGCAGCGGGTGCTCGACGTGCCGCGCTACGCGGCGATGGAGACCGCGTTCGACCGGATCGGCATCGACGGCAGGCTGATGATGTGCAGCACCGCCGGGGTGCAGGTCTGCGTCGACGCGGGCGAATCGCACCGGGTGGCCGCCCGGTGGGCCGCGCTGCACGCGCTCGGGCCCGTGATGATGGCGATGTTCGCCAACTCCCCGAGGCTGTTCGGCGAGGCCACGGGCTGGGTCTCGACCCGGACGCGGTCGCTGCTGCGCACCGATCCGCCGCGCACCCGGCCGGGTCCGGTCGGCGCGGATCCGGCGGCGGGCTGGGCCCGCCGGATCCTCGACACCGCGCTGGTGTGCCTGCGGCGGGAGAACGGGGACTGGACCGCGCCCAGCGGCGTCAGCTTCGCCGAGTGGATCCACGGCGCGCTGCCCGGCGCCCCCACCCGCGACGACCTCGATTACCACATGACCACGGTGTTCCCGCCGGTGCGCCCGCGCGGCTACCTGGAGGTCCGCTACCTCGACGCGCAGCCGGGCGACGACTGGATGCTGCCCGCGGGGGCGGTCATCGCGCTGCTGCACGACGAATCCACAGTGGACGAAGTACTGGAGCTGACCGCGCCCGCCGCCGGGCGATGGGTGCAGGCGGCGCGGCACGGCCTGGTCGATCCGGTGCTGGCCGACACCGCCGAGGCCGTGCTGGAGCTCGCCGTGCGGCGGCTCCGGAACCTGGACTGCCCCGACGGCCTGCCGCGGCGGCTGTCGGAACACACCGCGCGACGGCTCGCCGAAGCCCGCGGCCGTGCTCGCTGACGCTGGAGGTAACACCGGTGGAAACCAGGAAGAACCCTGCCGAAATGGGGATCGAGGACCTGCGGGCGCACGTGGCCGACGAGCTGGCACGCACCCGCAGGCGCAGTGCGGTGCTGACCGACTCGGTCGACGACGAGGACCTGGTCCGCCAGCACTCGCCGCTGATGTCACCGCTGGTGTGGGACCTCGCCCACGTCGGCAGCCAGGAGGAGCTGTGGCTGGTGCGCGATGTCGGCGGCGCCGAGGCGATCCGGCCCGACATCGACGACCTCTACGACGCCTTCAAGCACGCCCGCAAGGACCGGCCGGAACTGCCGCTGCTCGGCCCGGAGGAGGCCCGCGAGTACGTCGGCACGGTGCGGGACAAGGTGTTCGACCTGCTCGACCGCACCCCGCTGGAGGGCCGGAGGCTGGTCGACGGGGCGTTCGCCTTCGGCATGATCGTGCAGCACGAGCAGCAGCACGACGAGACGATGCTGGCCACCCACCAGCTGCGCAGGGGAGCGCCGGTCCTCACCGACGAGGCACCGCCCCGGGCGGCCGACGCGGACTCGCTGCCCGCCGAAGTGCTGGTGCGCGGGGGAACCTTCGTGATGGGCACGTCGACCGAACCGTGGGCGCTGGACAACGAGCGCCCGGCGCACGAGGTGCACGTCGACGACTTCTGGATCGACACCACACCGGTCACCAACGGCGACTACCAGCGGTTCATGGCCGACGGCGGGTACGACCGGCCGGAGCTGTGGTCGGCTGACGGGTGGGCGCACCGCCTGCACGCGAAGCTCCGCGCTCCGCGGTTCTGGGAGCACGACGGGCAGCGGTGGCTGCGGCGCCGCTTCGGCCACGTCGAGCCGGTTCCGGCCGACGAACCCGTGGTGCACGTGAGCTTCCACGAAGCGCAGGCGTACGCGAACTGGATCGGCAAGCGGCTGCCGACCGAGCAGGAGTGGGAGAAGGCCGCGCGCCACGACCCGCGCACCGGGCGTTCGCTGCGGTACCCGTGGGGCGACGGCGATCCGGGCCCGGAGCACGCCAACCTCGGCCAGCGGCACCTGCGGCCCGCGCCGCGCGGGGCGTACCCGGAGGGCGAGGCGCCGTGCGGCGCGCGGCAGCTGATCGGCGACGTCTGGGAGTGGACGTCGACGGACTTCCTGCCGTACCCGGGATTCTCGGCGTTCCCGTACCGGGAGTACTCGGAGGTCTTCTTCGGACCGGACTACAAGGTGCTGCGCGGCGGTTCGTTCGGCACCGACCCGGCCGCGTGCCGGGGCACGTTCCGCAACTGGGACTACCCGATCCGGCGGCAGATCTTCTCCGGGTTCCGCTGCGCCCGCACACCACGTCCCGAAGAGCTGGGCTGACGCCGATGTGCAGGCACGTCGGTTACCTCGGGCCGCCGGTGTCGCTGGCCGAACTCCTGCTGGAACCGGAGCACTCGCTGCTGGAGCAGACCTGGGCGCCCGACGACATGCGGCAGGGCGGCACCGTCAACGTCGACGGGTTCGGCGTCGGCTGGTACCGGGAGGGCAGGCCCGAACCGCACCGCTACCGGTCGCTGCTTCCGATGTGGACGGACACCTCGTTCGCCTCGATGGCCGCCGACGTGCGCAGCGGCGCGGTCCTGGCCGCGGTGCGCTCGGCGACGGTGGGGATGCCGGTCGTGGTCACGGCCTGCGCCCCGTTCTCCGACGACCAGTGGCTGTTCAGCCACAACGGCCGGGTCGACGGCTGGCCGGACTCGCTGGCCGCCGCCGCGTCCCGGCTCGACGTCGTCGACCTGATGACCCTCGACGCGCCGACCGACTCGGCGGTGCTGTGGGCGTTGCTGCGCCGGAGCCTGCGCAAGGGCCGCGACCCCGCCGAGGCCGTGCGGGAGCTGCTCGGCGAGGTGCTCGCCGAGTCGCCTACCTCGCGGCTGAACTTCCTGCTGACCGACGGCGAGGTCCTGGTCGCCACCACGTGGTGGCACTCGCTGTGGGTCCGCGGCGAGGCCGGTTCGGTGACCGTGTCCTCCGAACCCTTCGGCGGCACCGGGGGCTGGGAGCAGATCCCGGACCGGCGGCTGGTCGTCGCCGACACCTCGAACGTGACCGTCACGACGCTGCCCGACGCCTGATCCGCCCGGATCGGGCCGCGATAGGAGCTTTCCCAGATGACCGAACCCGAGCTGGTCGTGCACTTCACCGACGCCGACGCGGCCAGGCAGCTGCGGGCCGACGTCCGCGCCGGCCTCACCGACGTGCCGAAGTGGCTGTCGCCGAAGTGGTTCTACGACGCCGAGGGCAGCGAGCTGTTCGAGCGGATCACCGCGCTGCCGGAGTACTACCAGACCCGAGCCGAACACCGGATCCTGAGCAGCCACGCGGTGGAGATCGCCGAGGTGACCGGGGCGTCCACGCTGGTCGAGCTGGGCTCGGGCTCCTCGGAGAAGACCCGGCTGCTGCTCGACGCCCTGCGCAAGACCGAGACGCTGCGCGAGTTCGTCCCGCTGGACGTGTCCGAGTCCGCGCTGCGCGCGGCGGTCACCGCCATCGCCGTCGACTACCCGGAACTGGTGGTGCGGGGCGTGGTCGGCGACTTCACCACCGAGCTCGCCGCGCTGCGGTCGGGCAGCGGCAGGCTGGTGGCCTTCCTCGGCGGCACGATCGGCAACCTGCTGCCGTCCGAGCGGGCCGAGTTCCTGTCGGCGGTGCGCGCCGCGCTGAAGCCGGGGGAGTGGCTGCTGCTGGGCACCGACCTGGTCAAGGACCCGGCCCGGGTCGTGCGTGCCTACGACGACGCGCAGGGGGTGACGGCGGAGTTCAACCGCAACGTCCTGCGGGTGCTCAACCGCGAGCTCGACGCCGACTTCGTCCCGGAGGACTTCGCCCACGTGGCGCTGTGGAACGCCGAGCAGGAGTGGATCGAGATGCGGTTGCGGGCCACGCGGCCGATGACCGCGACCCTGCGGTCGCTGGAGCTGACCGCGGATTTCGCCGAGGGGGAGGAGATCCGCACCGAGATCTCGGCGAAGTTCCGCCACCGGCGGGTCCGCGAGGAGCTCGACGCGGCCGGGTTCGGGCTGCACCGCTGGTGGACCGACGACGCGGGCGACTTCGGCCTGTCACTGGCGGTCGCGCGCTGACCCGGTGCGGGGAAGATCACCGGATTGCCGAGTGACACCGGTGGTGGGTGCGGGTCGGCTGCCGGCCAATGGAGACGCATTTCCCCACTACCCCAAGGAAGGTCGGCAGAAGAGATGCGTCTCCGTGCAACTGTTCCGGTGGTCAGCGCCGCGCTGCTGCTCACCGTCGCCGGGTCCGCTTTCGCGGCGCAGGGCGACTTCATCTACCAGGTCGGCGACCGGGAGTCCGGCGCCCACCACCTGCTGGTGGATCCCCCTGGGCGGGGCTGCGTGCGGCTGCCGCTGCCCGACCCGCGGGAGCCCGCGCACCACGTGGACAACCGGACCGACAGCACGGCCGTCGTCTTCCTCGACGAGCGGTGCCAGTCCGACGTCTACTACGTGGTGCCCGCGCACTCCAAGGCTCCGGCCGGAGTGCTCGCCCGGTCGGTGTCGTTCTCCAGCTGACCCGCCGCACCCGTGCGCCCGTCCGGCAGCCGCCGGGCGGGCGCCGCCTTCTCAGCCCCGGGCGGAGTTGGCAGGATGGCGGCGTGAACCCGTTGAGCAAACTCGCGCAGTCGCTGGGGAAGCAGGAGTGGTTCGCCTCGGTCGGCAAGAAGCTCGTGCCCGCCGACCTCGCGGTGCAGGAGCGCACCGGCGGGCGGGTCAGCCTGCTGCGGATGGTCGGCCTGCCGTACCTGGTGCTCACCGCGACCGGGCGCCGCAGCGGCCGTCCCCGCTCGGTGCCGCTGCTGTACGCGCCGCACGGCGAGGACTTCGTGGTCGTCGGATCGAACTGGGGGCAGAAGAACCACCCGGCCTGGTCGGCGAACCTGCTCGCCCATCCGGAAGCCGAGGTGCAGGCGCGCGGGCGGCGGACCTCGGTGCGAGCCCGGCTGGTGACCGGCGCCGAGCGCGACCGGCTTTGGCGCGAGGTCATCACCCCGACCTGGCCCGCCTACGACTCCTACGCCGCACGCGCGGGCGACCGGGAGATCCGCGTCTTCGTGCTGTCGCGGCGCGCCTGAGCGCGCGCCCGGTCGCCCGGTCCGGCCTAGGCTGGGCCTGTGTTGGCCCGGTCTTGGGCGGCCCGGTCGAAGGAGCGTCGATGACCCCCAAGGAGCGAGCACCGCGCGGCAGCGCGCGCGGATGGCCCTACCCGCAGAGCACCACCGCGGGCCCGCTGGACGACCTCGGCCCGGAAGCGTTCGACTTCGTGCGCCGGACCGGCGATCTGCTGATGGTCCACAAGTTCGGCATCGACGAGATCATGACCAAGCTGCGGATCTGGAGCGAGGAGTTCGACTACTCCCACGAGCACGATCCGATCGAGCACATCACCTCCCGGGTCAAGCGCCCGGAGGCCATCGCGGCCAAGCTCTCCCGGCGCGGGCTGCCCGTCGACCCGGTCTCGGCGCGCCGGCACCTCACCGACATCGCCGGGGTGCGGGTGGTGTGCCCGTTCGTCTCCGACGTCTACCTCATCCGGGACCTGATCCGCCAGCACGAGATGGAGATCGTGCAGACCAAGGACTACATCGCCGCCCCGAAGCCGAACGGTTACCGGAGCCTGCACCTGATCATCAAGGTCCCGGTGCACCTGTCCGACCACACCGAGCTCGTCGCCGTCGAACTCCAGATCCGCACCATCGCGATGGACTTCTGGGCGGCAGTCGAGCACGAGCTGCTCTACAAGAGCGGTGGCGCGGTGCCGGACGGGTTCGCCGCCGAGCTGAAGGCTGCGGCCGAAGCCGCAGCCGGGCTCGACGCGCGCATGTCGTCGCTGCACGAGCACAGCGAGGTGGCTCCGGGCTGAGCGCGCGGCAGGCCGTCAGGCATCGAGGCACGCGGTGCCGGTGAACTGGGACAGGCAGCGGAAGCACGGCATGCCCGCGGGCTTCCTGGCGACCTCGGCCTGCTCGGCCGGGATCTCCAGCCCGCAGAAGGTGACCCAGGACAGCGGGCTCGCGCCGGGGCCGGGCGCGGACGACAGGTGCGCCTGGCGGCGGGACTCGCCGACGAGGCCGATGGCGTAGCGAACGGCGACGGTCTGGTTCATTCGGCGACCTCGCTGCCGGCGTGCCCCGGCTGTCGTGTGCTGATCTGGTCTCCTGCCGGCCGGGACGAGCGGCGGTGCGCCCGTCCCGCCTCCCGGCGGTCGCATCGGATCATTCTCCCCACCTCCGCTGACGCGACGCGATCACCACCGCGGCGTGACGCGGAAGGAACTCGGATATGACCCGAACGGATGATCACCAGAGCCTCCGGAAGGCGGCGGCGAGGTTACCCGCACCGGGAGGTCGTGCTCGGTGGCACCGGTGCCGCGGGCGACAATGGCGGAATGGGACAGTCGCCGCGCAGGGCCACGATCAAGGACGTGGCGCGGTCGGCCGGGGTTTCGTACCAGACCGTTTCGCGGGCGATGAACGACCGGACCGACATCGACCCGGAGACCAAGCGCCGCGTGCTCGCGGTCGCGGCGGAGCTCGGGTACCGGCCGAGCCGGTTCGCCCGCGGCCTGGTGACCGCGCAGACGACGACGATCGGGCTGGTGGTCCCGGACGTCGGCAACCCGTTCTTCCCGGAGGTCATCGCCGGCGTGATCGAGGCGGCCTCGCGGCGGGACTGGCACGTCGTCGTGGTCAGCGGGCAGGGCGCGGCGGCGCTGCGGTCGCTGACGACGCAGGTGGACGCGGTGGTCGGCTACCTCGACCGCACCGACACCGAGAGCTGGGACGCGCGCATCCCGCTGGTGCTGCTGGACCAGGAGCACCCGGTGGCGGGCAGCGGTGTCGTCAGCGTCGACGTCGACAGCGGGGTCCGCGCGGGAATGGCGCACCTGCTGGCCGCCGGGCACCGGGAGATCGGCATGATCGACTGCGCGGCGGACTGCGACCGCAGCCAGCGCCGCCGGTCGTTCCTCGGCGTGCTGGGCGAGCACCGGCTGGACGCCGCGGACAGCCGGGTCGAGCGCGCGGAGCAGTCGGTCGAGGGCGGGTTCGGCGCCGCCGGGCGGCTGCTGGAACGCCATCCCGAGGTCACCGCGCTGTTCGCGTTCAACGACCTGGTGGCCGTCGGCGCGCTGCGGCAGCTGCGGGCCCGGGGGCTGCGGGTTCCGCGGGACTGCGCGGTGCTCGGTTTCGACGGGCTGGCCCTCGGCGAGTGGATCGAGCCGGCGCTGACCACCGTGCGCATCGACAAGAAGCGCCTCGGCGAGCTCGCCGTCGCCGAGGTCGAGCGGTTGCTGGACGATCCCGCCGCGCAACGGCGGATCCCGGTCCTGCGGCCGGAACTGGTCGTGCGCGCCTCCGCCTGAGCCGGAAAAACACCGTCCTGAGCCGGAAAACACCGTTGACGCGGCGACCTGCGCGCCGCACCATGTGAACGTTCACGTGAACGTTCACGAACGGAGTGGTCATGACCCGGGCTCTCGCCGCGGACCAGCGTCTGTTCAGCCGGACGGGAGTCGTCGCGGCGTGCACCGGGTTCGTGCTCATCGGCGCTCTCCAGGCGCTTTACGGACCCGCGATCCCCGCCCTGCGCGCCGAGCACGGCCTCGGCCCGGCCGCCGCCGGCCTCGCGCTGAGCGCGCACTTCGTCGGCGGTCTCGCCGGGGTCGTGCTGTTCCACCGCGCCTACGGCCGGATGGGCAACCGGCTGCTGCTCGGGGTCTCGTACGCGGCGATGGCGCTGGGAATGCTGGTGTTCGTGCTGTCGCCGAGCTGGCCGCTCGCCCTGACGGGTGCGCTGGTCGCGGGTGTGGGCTACGGCGGCGTCGACTACGGGCTCAACCACCTGTTCGCGCTGGGATTCGGCGACCGCAGCCCGGCGCTGCTCAACGTCCTCAACGGGTTCTTCGGAGTGGGCTCGGTGCTCGCGCCCGCGCTGCTCGGGCTGCTGGGCCCGGTCAACCACGAGGTCGTGTTCGCCGGATTCGCCGTCCTGGCCGCGGTTCTGGTGTTCGCACTCGGCGGCATCAAGGACCGCAGCGCGCCCGAGCAGCCGGTCCGGGTCAGGCCGAGCAGGCGGATCCTGACGATGATCGCGGCCTTCGTGGTGTTGTACGTGCTCAACATCGGCGTGGAGTCGGGCGTCGGGGGCTGGGAGCCGACGCACCTGGAGGCGGTCGGGTACCCGGCGGGCGTCGCGGCGCTGGCGACGTCGGTGTTCTGGCTGATGATGACCGTCGGCAGGTTCCTCGTCGTCCCGCTGGCGCTGCGCTGGCCGGAGGCGGCCATCGTCGGCGGCTGCTGCGCGGGGATGGCGGTGTGCCTCGGGCTGGCCGTCGTCCCGGCGCTGAGCCCCTGGGCCTACGCCGGGGTCGGGCTGTTCATCGGACCGGTCTTCCCGACCGGTCTGCCGTGGCTCTACCGGAGCGCGCCGGGGGCCGGCGGCGCGTACGTGATCGCCGCGTCGATGATCGGCGGTGTCGTTTTCCCGCCACTTCTGGGAGCGCTGATCGGAGTGTCCACGGTGGTGTCCGCGCCGGTCACGCTGTTCGGGGTGAACGCGGTCTGCCTCGCGGTGGTCTGGTGGATCCGCCGCGGAGAGGCCGGAATCCCGCACCAGGGCGGCACAATGACGGGATGACCGACGTGCTCGCGCTCGCCGATGACCTGGTCGACGTCCTCGCCGAGGAGGACCCGGTCAACGAACTCCTGCAGGGCCATCCCGGGTTCGGCCACCGGCTCGGCGATCTGGACGAGGCCACCGGCCAGCGGCTGCGGCGCCGGGCGCGCCGGATCGCCCGCGAGGCGGCCCGGCTGGACGTCGACGGCCAGGACCGGGTCACCTGCGGGGTCCTGGCCGCGGAGGCCGACGGGGTCGTGACCCGGATCGACGCCCGGCTGGTCGAACACGCGATGCTCGACCTCACGGTGTCGCCGGTGTCCCGGCTGCTGTCGGTCCTGCCGACCGTGCAGCTGACCGGGCCCGAGCACGAGCAGGACTTCCTGGCCAGGCTGGCGGGGATTCCGCGGTTCCTCGCCCAGGCCGCGGAGCGGCACCGCGAGGGAGTGGCGGCGGGCCGGACGCCGGTCGGCCGCGGTGTCCGGTCCGCGCTGGAGCGGCTCGACGCCTACCTGGCCGACGCCGACCACGACCCGCTGCGCAAGCCGGTCCTCGGCGAGGCGGCGGCAGACGGCCGCGAGCGGCTGCTGCGCGATGTGGTGCGACCGGCGTTCGCGACCTACCGCGAGGTGCTGCGCGAGGAGATCGCCCGCCACGGCAGGCCCGACGACCGGCCGGGACTGGTGTGGCTGCCCGGCGGCGAGCGAACCTACGCCGCGCTCGCGAAGATGCACACCACCACGGACCGCACCCCCGAACAGCTGCACCGGACCGGGCTCGACGTCCTCGCGCGACTCGACGACGAGTACCGGGAAATCGGGTCGGAGATCTTCGGCGCGCGGACCGCGGCCGAGGTGCGCGACCGCGTCCGCACCGATCCGGCGCTGCGCTGGGAGAGCGCGGAGGAGTTGCTCACCGCGGCCAGGACGGCGATCCGGCGGGCCGAGCAGGCGGCCCCGGAGTACTTCGGCCGCCTGCCCGCGCACCCGTGCGAGGTGGCACCGGTCCCCGCCGACCAGGGGCCCACCGCCGCGGCCGCGTTCTACGTGCCGGGGCCGCTGGACGGCTCGCGCGGCGGCACCTACTACGCCAACACCTACCTCGCCACCGAACGCGACCGCACGGTCAGCGAGGCCGTCGCGTTCCACGAAGCCGTTCCCGGCCACCACTTCCAGATCACCCTGGCCCAGGAGATGACCGGGCTGCCCAAGCTGCGCAAGGTCGCCGGGATCAACTCCTACATCGAGGGCTGGGCGCTGTACTGCGAGCGCCTGGCCGACGAGATCGGGCTGTACTCCGGGGACCTGGCCCGCCTGGGCATGCTCGCGATGGACTCGATGCGCGCGGCCCGGCTGGTCGTCGACACCGGGCTGCACGCCTTCGGCTGGAGCAGGCAGCGGGCGGTGGACTTCCTGCGGGCGCGCACGGTGCTGGCCGAGGTGGAACTCCAGTCCGAAGTGGACCGCTACGTCGAGACACCGGGGCAGGCGCTGTCCTACCTGGTCGGACGGCTGGAGATCGAACGGCTGCGGGCCACCGCCGAGCGGGAGATGGGTGCGGCGTTCGACCTCCGGGCGTTCCACGACGTGGTGCTCGGCGGCGGCCCGCTGCCGATGAACGTGCTCTCCGACGTGGTCTCGCGGTGGGCGGTCAGTTGACCGACAGGCCCGCGCGCACCCGCGGCCAGATCACCGGCCACGGTTCGGTCCGGTCCTCCATCAACCACAGCCCCGAGGGCTCGTCGAGCGGCCGGGACCGCGCGAAGTGCGGGCGCATCCGGTCGACCTCCCCGGCGGTGATGTAGAGCAGGTCGGTCGCGGTTTCCGGCGGTGGGCCGAAGAACCAGTAGCCGCGGTGCGGGCTGTAGGCGCGCGGGAGGCCGAGTTCGTCCGCGTAGTGGTCGAGCGTCGCCGCGGTCGGGTAGATCTCGGCGACGATCGCGGTTTCCGCCCGCTGCTGCGGAGAAAGGGACCGGTAAGCGGCGGCGACCGGTTCGATGGTCGACCGCGCGGTGATCGCGCCGGAGGACACGAGCACCGCCAGCAGCCCGGCGGTGCCCGCCGCGGACAGGACGTAACCCGGCCACGCCACGAACTGCCACCAGCGCACGAGGTTTCGGCGGCCGAGCTCGACCGACGCCACGGCGAACAGCACCCCGTAGAGGCCGGAGGTGTAGTACGCGCGCCCGTCCAGCAAGACGCAGAGCACCGTCACGCCGATGAACGTCCAGGCGAGGTACCGGTAGGGGCGGAGCTGTTCGGAGCGCAGCAGCCGCCAGAGCGCGTAGCCGATGAAGACGATCCCGACGAGGCCGGCCTGCACCGGGAGCCCGGTGATGATGTCCAGCCGCTTAGCCTCGGAACCGACGACCTTCGTGAACTCCAGGTACGGCCAGCCGTTGGCGACCTGCCACCCCAGCGTCGGCAGGGTCACCAGCACCGCGATCCCGGCCCCCGCCCACAGCAGCGGCCGGGTGAGCAGCGCGCGCGGTCCGGAGATCAGGATCCCGGCGGCCAGCGCGATCCACAGCAGCGGGACCAGGAACTTGGTCTGCAGGGCCAGCGCGGTCGCGATCCCCGCCCACAGCAGGAGCCGGTCGTCGCGCACTCGGGTCCAGCGCACCACGAGCCATCCGATGAGCAGCCACCAGAACGGGTCGAGGGTGTAGGTCGCCAGCCAGTGCGCCGAGGCCACCAGCCACGGCGACACCGCGTACGCGCCCGCGGCCAGCACCTGCGCGCGGCGCTCGCCGCCGAGCTCGCGGGCGATCCGGGCCGTGAGCACGACACCGCCGACCGCGCTCAGCACCGCCGGAACCCGCAGCAGGAACGGGGAATCCGGCATCAGCGCGTCGAGCCCGGCCGCCAGCCACGGGACCAGCCACGGCTGGTCGGCATACCCCCAGGCCAGATGCCGACCGGCCGCTACGAAGTACAGCTCGTCGAACCAGTAGCCGCCGAACGCGCTGGTCGCCAGGAGCACCACGCCCACGGCGCCCGCGATGGTCCACACCGGAACGCGCGCGAGTGCGGGCACGTCGCCCGTCCGCGGCCCGGTGTCGGTGATCGTTTGCATTGCGTCTCCTCGTCTCGGACTGCTGCGAGCCTCGTCGGCGGGGGAGCGCGGGCGCATCCGCCCGATGTCGACGAACTCACGACGAAAGTCGGCCAGGTGTGTCCGAAGGTCGGATGCGCCGCGCGCAGCCGGGTCCGTAACGTCGGGTGCATGGTCGGCGCGTTGCTCTCACCGCGGCGATCCGGTCGCTCCACAAGGGACTGGATCGTCGACGGCGTGCTGTTCGCGCTCGTCCTCGCCGCCGGGCCGCTTCCGGCCACCGGCCTGTTCGGCGACGATCCGATGACCCCGGCGCGGGGCGTCAACGTGGCCCTCGGCGTGCTGTCGTGCGTGGCGCTGTGGTGGCGCAGGCGGTGGCCGGTGCAGCTGTCGATCGTGCTTAGCCTGGCCACCGGGGTCTCACCGGCGTCCGATCCAGCTGGAGCGGCGGCGATGTTCACCGTGGCCGTGCACCGCGGCGGCGGGATGGCGGCGGCGGTCGCGGTGGTGAACCTGCTGATGGCGGTCCCGAAGATGCTGCTGTTCGCCGAAGCGGGCGAACCGTGGTGGCTCACCCCGCTGCTGACCACGTTCGGCACCGCGGTGGTGATCTCGTGGGGGATGTGGGTGCGCGCCCGGCGGCAGCTGGTGCAGTCGCTGGCCGAGCGGGCTCGGCGCGCCGAGACCGAGCAGCAGCTGCGCGTCGAGCAGGCTCGGCGTGGCGAGAGAACCCAGATCGCCCGGGAGATGCACGACACCCTGGCGCACCGGATCTCCCTGCTGAGCATGCACGCGGGCGCGCTGGAGTTCCGGCCGGACGCCCCGCCCGCCGACATCGCCAAGGCGGCCGGGGTCATCCGCAGCAGCGCCCACCAGGCGCTGAGCGAGCTGCGGGACGTCCTCGCCGTTCTGCGGGAAGGGGATCTCGACGACGCCCCGGACCGCCCTCAGCCGGGGCTGGACGACATCGGCGACCTGGTCGCCAGCGCCCGGCAGGCGGGTACTCCGGTCGCGTACACCAGGGAGGTGGAACCACCGGAGGACGTCTCGTCGGCGGTCGGCCGCAACGCGTACCGGATCGTGCAGGAAGCGCTGACCAACGCCCGCAAGCACGCGCCGGGACGGCCGGTGTCGCTGTCGCTCACCGAGGCCGACGGCGGGGTGCGGATCGAGGTCCGCAACGAGCTGTCCCGCGCGTCCAGCGCCATCCCGGGTGCGGGGACCGGGCTGGTCGGACTGGCCGAGCGGGCGAGCCTGGCGGGCGGGACGCTGGAGCACGGGGCGACCGGCCGTGGCGAGTTCCGGTTGGCGGCCTGGCTACCGTGGCGCTCCGAGGACAGATGAGGCGGCCGGAGGACAGCGATGGAAGCGGCGATCCGAGTGCTGGTCGTGGACGACGACGCACTGGTCCGCGCGGGCCTGTCGATGATGCTCGGCGGCCTCGACGACATCCGGATCGTCGGCGAGGCCGCCGACGGCGCCGAGGTCGTCGACGCCGTCGCCCGCCACCGGCCGCACGTGGTGCTCATGGACATCCGAATGCCCAAAGTGGACGGTCTCGCTGCGACGGAGGCGCTGCGCGCCCGGCAGGACGCGCCGGAGATCATCGTCCTGACCACCTTCGACGCCGATGAGCACGTGCTGCGCGCCCTGCGCGCGGGAGCAAGCGGGTTCGTCCTCAAGGACACCCCGCCCGCGGAGATAGTGCGCGCGGTCCGCAGCGTCGCCAGAGGTGAACCCGCGCTGTCCCCGACGGTCACCCGCAGGCTCATGGACCAGTTCGGCGGCGGCCCGGTCCACGACCAGCGCCGCCAGGCGCGCGACCGGCTGGCCCGCCTGAGCGACCGCGAACGAGACGTCGCCATCGCGATCGGCCGCGGCCGGTCCAACGCCGAGATCGCAGGCGAGCTGTTCATGAGCGTGGGCACGGTCAAGGCCCACATCACCCGCCTGCTGACCAAGCTGGAACTCAACAACCGCGTCCAGGTGGCACTGCTGGTCCACGACGCCGGCCTGGTGTGAAGTCACCCGGTCAACTGCAACCGCCGCTGGAGGAACCGGGTCACGGGACGCACGGCGGCCAACCGCAACGGCAGATCCCGGAGCCAGAGCCGGAAAGGGTCGGCGGGAGCGTAGAGCCCCTTCACCCGCCGCCCGAGCTGCTGCTTGCGCTCGGCCTCCGGCCGCAGCCGCGCCTCCCACTCCCGCAGAGCGACCTCGACGGAGTCCCGCTCCAACGCCGCGCCGAGCAGGTCGGCGCCGCCGACGGCCAGCGACGATCCGTACCCCGCGAACAGCGTCACGCACCAGGCGGCGTCGCCGAGCAGGACCACCCGCCCACGGCTCCACCGGTCCACCCGCATCTGGCTGACGGTGTCGAAGTAGACCGGTTCGGCGTCGGGCAGCTGCGCCAGCACGTCCGGCGCCAGCCAGCCCATGTCCCCGTACTCGGCGGGCAACGCCTTCCTCGGCCCGAGCGCCAGCTGCCGGTCCGGATCGTCGGTCCGGTAGCCGAAGAAAGCCGCCGACCGCTCGTCGTCGAGGCGCAGCACGGCCAGGGTCCGGCCGGTCGCGGTCAACGACGCGGTCGAACGCCCGGCGACCGCGGACGGACACTCGCGAAGCATGAAAACGCTCGCGATGTGGTTGAGATCCAGCCGGAAACGCCGTTCCGGCCCGAAGACCAGCTCGCGGACGGTCGAATGCAGGCCGTCGGCGCCGACGAGCAGATCCGCCTCCTCGGCGGAACCGTCGCTGAGCGTGGCGCGCACGCGCCGGTCGTCCTGCTCGATCGCGGTGACCGTGGTGCCGAACCGGATGTCGGCGTGCGCACGCACGGAGTCGTGGAGCACCGATTCGAGGTCGCCGCGCAGCAGGTTGAGATCACGCCGGCCGCGTAACGATTCCACTGTGGACGTCGGTATCCGGTAGCGGACCCGGCCGTCCGGCCGCACGAAGACCAGTTCGCCGGACGGCAGCACGCGTTCGCGCAGCGCGGGCAGGATGCCCATCCGCTCGGCGGCGTCGTAGCCCAGCCCGCCGAAGGCGACCACGTAGCCGCCGTCGCGGAGCCGCGGCGACCGCTCCAGCACGGTCACCCGCCACCCGGCCCGGTGCAGGCGAAGCGCTGCGGAGAGCCCGGCGATCCCGGCCCCGACGACGAGTGCCCTGTTCATGCGAGGTCTTCCTTCCTGCTGGTCAGGCCCGCCGCGACGATGTCGATCAGCAGGTCGAGCACGGGGGACTGGAGGTCGTCGCCGAGCCAGTCGGCGTGGACCGGTACGAACAGCACCGTCTGCAGCACGCCGATCACGACCCGGACGTCGGCGTCGATCAGGTCCGCGCCGCGCCGGGCGGTGAGGAACCCGGCCAGCGCCGTGACCGGGTTGTCGGCCGCCGCGATCCGGGCCGGATCGACCCGGCGGCGAACCGCGTCCATCTCCTCCGGGTGCGTCATCAGACGGCTGTAGAGCGGGTTGGTGGCCAGTTCCCGGACGGCGGCCCGCAGGAACCGGCGCAGCCCGTCGCGGGTGGTCTCGCCCCGCAGCAGCCCGTCGTCGACGACCCGCTGCCGGACCTCGGCCGTCTGCCGCAGCATGAGCTCCAGGTAGAGCGCCTCCTTGCTGTCGAAGAAGGCGTAGAAGCTGCTCTTGGCGATCCCGGCGGGCTCGACGAGCTCGTCCAGGGACGTCTTGCGCAGCCCCTTGGCGGGGAACAGCCGGGAGCCGGTCTCCAGCAGCAGCCGGGTGATCCGGTCCTTCTCCTCGGCGGAGAACGCGGGTGGCACGACGCCTCCTGAAAACCTGTGAACAATTCGTTCTTGTGTTTTCAAGCTAGCGCGCAGCGGAGGAGGCGGGCAACGGCCTTTACGGATTCCTGTCGAAGCCGCGCCGGTAGGCCGACGGCGAGGTGCGCATGGCCCGCGATCAGCCACTTGATCGGGCTCGTCCCGCTGCACCGCCGGAAGTGCCGCAGGTGGCTGCGGGTCGACAGGTGCGCCTGCCGCGCCAGGTCGGCCACCGAGATCCGCCGGTCGAGGTGGCGCAGGGCCCAGGCCATGCTCGCCGCGATCCGATCGTCGTCGGGAGCGGCGGGCACCAAGTCCTCGACGAACTGCGCCTGTCCACCCTCCCGGTGCGGTGGGACGACCAGCCTGCGCGCCACCGCGTTGGCGACCGCCGGCCCGAAGTCCGCGCGCACCAGGTGCACGCACAGGTCGAGCGCGGCCGCGCTGCCCGCGCTGCCCGCGGCCTTCGAAACCGACATCGCCGACGTGCACGCCGCATTCGAGTCCGATGTGGACGGTTTGGTCGTGGTCGACTCGCGCAGCGCGGAATCCTGGGAGCAGGGCCGGATTCCTGGTGCGTTCCACCTCCCGACCACCGAGATCACCGGGTCCGCCCCGCGGCTGGTCCCCGCGGACGCGGTCGTCGTGACCTACTGCTGGGCGCACGCGGCCCGCCGACCCGCTGACCGCACCGGCCGGTCAGGTCCGCGGCTGCTGAGAGTCCTGCCGGAGGAACCGCTCCAGCCGGTCGATCAGCTCGGCCTGGGCCGGGACCAGCTTGCGCCGCGCGGTGTCCGCGTCGAACCACCCGGCGCGGTCGACCTCGGGGAACTGCTGGGTCCGCCCGGAGCGCGGCGGCCACTGCATCTCGAAGACGTTGCTGGTCAGGAGCTCGGGATCGAAGTCGCCCTCGGCGGCGAACGCCGTCACGACCTTGCCCGACTTCTGCCGGACCGCGCCCAGCTCCACGAGATCCGCTCCGCTCAGGTCGGTGCCGGTCTCCTCGCGGAACTCGCGCAGCGCCGCCGCGCGCGGGTCCTCGGCGTCGTCGTGCTCGCCCTTGGGCACCGACCACGCCCCGTCGTCCTTGTTCTTCCAGAACGGTCCGCCCGGGTGCACGAGCAGCACCTCCAGGCCGTCCCGGATCCGGAACAGCACGATTCCCGCGCTCCGCTTGCCCACTGGTCCTCCTCGCCGTCCCGCCGAGAATAGGTGCGGTCACCGGAGTGCCGCAGGCGGCCGGATCGGGGAGGCTGAGCGGGTGGAGCGGATCGTGCTGCACGTGGACCTCGACCAGTTCATCGTGGCGGTCGAGCTGCTGCGCCGCCCCGAACTGCGCGGGCGGCCGGTGCTGGTCGGCGGGATCGGGGATCCGAACCGCCGCGGGGTGGTCGCCGGAGCCTCCTACGAGGCGCGCGAGCACGGCGTGCGGTCCGGCACCCCGCTGCGCACCGCCGCCGCCCGCTGTCCGGACGCGGTGTTCCTCCCGGTCGACCGCGACGCCTACCTCGCCGCCTCCGCGGAGTTCGTCGACGTGCTCCGGACCGGTGGCGGCACCGTGGAGGTGGCGGGCTGGGACGAGGCGTTCATGCTGCTCGACACCGCCGACGCGCGGCAGAGTGCGCTGCTGGTGCAGGCCGCCGTGCGGGACCGCACCGGCCTGGAGTGCTCGGTGGGGATCGGCGACAACAAGCTGCGGGCCAAGCTCGCGTCGGGTTTCGCCAAACCCGCAGGCGTTTTCCGGCTCGACACCGACAACTGGTGGGACGTCGTGGGTGACCGCCCGCCCGAAGTCCTCTGGGGCATCGGCAAGAAGACCGCGGCGCACCTGGCGGAGCTCGGGGTCGCCACCGTCCGGGAACTCGCCGGTTCCGATCCAGCCGCGCTGGCCGCCCGCTTCGGGCCCAACACCGGGCCGTGGCTGGTCGCGCTGGCCAGGGGATGGGACCCGACACCGGTCACCGACGAGCCCTACCTGGCCCGCTCGCACGGCAGGGAGGAGACCTTCGAACGGAACCTGACCGACCCCGAGGTGGTCCGCGGCGAGGTCACCAGGCTCGCCCACCGGGTGGCCGCCGACCTCGCCGCCGATGACGAGCTGGCGCGCCGGGTCGTGGTGAAGGTGCGGCACGCCCCGTTCACGACCCGCACGCACGGGCAGACGCTCGACTCGCCGAGCCGGGAGCCCGAGGTCCTGGCAGCCGCTGCTCTCGCCGCGCTCGAAGTGTTCGACCTGGACCGTCCGATCCGGTTGCTGGGGGTGCGCGGTGAGATCCGGTGAACGCGCGTGTGGTGGGGTCGTCGACACTGGGGTGCGAACCCGAGTGGCCGAGGAGGACCACCGCGCATGAACCTTCCTGACATCACCGAACTCGCCCGCCAGGACGCGGCCGACGGCGTGCAGCAGCAGATCGTCGGCGCGGTCGTCGACCACAAGGGAGAGATCCTGCTGCTCCGGCGGCTGCCGGGCGAGTTCCGGGGCGGTGCCTGGGAACTGCCCTCCGGCAAGGTGGAGCCGGGCGAGGACCTGCTGACCGCGCTGCACCGGGAGGTCGCCGAGGAGACCGGCCTGGTCATCGACGAGATCACCGGATACCTCGGAGCCTTCGACTACACCGCCCGCAACGGCGGGCACTACCGCCAGCACACCTGGTCGGTGGTGCCGCGCGACGCCGACAACATCGAGCTGAGCGAGCACGACGCCTACCGCTGGGTCGACGCCGAGCAGCAGTACCCGGTCAGCGACGACCTCAAGCGCCAGATCGCCGCCCACTTCGGCTGAGCGGCCGCGGGTCCGGTGTGGACGCGGCGGGAATTCCGGCGCCCGCCCGGGTGTTGTGCGCGGACGACGAGGTTTCGACGACACGGAGATGGATGCCATGCCGCTCAGGGGCGAGTACGAGCCGAGCACGACGAAGGCGGTACGCGATCAGGTGGAGCTCTACGAGAGCTCCGGTGGTACGGACGGGACGACCCTCGGGCATCTGATCGGATGGGACGACGAGGCCAGGCGCGACCTGCCCGTCATCGTGCTGACCACCCGGGGCGCGAAGAGCGGCAAGATCCGCAAGTCGCCGCTGATGCGGGTCGAGCACGACGGCAAGTACGCGGTGATCGCCTCTCTGGGCGGCGCCCCCAAGCACCCGGTCTGGTACCACAACGTGGTGGCCGACCCCAGGGTGGAGCTGCAGGACGGTCCGGTGCGCCAGGACATGATCGCGCGCGAGGTGACCGGGGACGAGAAAGCCGTCTGGTGGGACCGGGCCGTGCGCGCGTTCCCGGACTTCGACGCGTACCAGAAGAAGACGGACCGGGTGATCCCGCTGTTCGTCCTGGAGCCCGCGGCCGAGGAGCACTGACCCGGGCCGTCGCCGGCCGGGCGCTCCCGGCCGGCGACGGCCGGAGGCTCAGGGGACGACCTGGACCTCGTCGCCCGGGTTGAGGGTGTCGAAGAACCGCTTGGCTGCGGTGGTCGACAGGTGCACGCAGCCGTTGGACTCCTGCTCCAGGCTGCCCTCGTGGAACGCGTGACCGTTCTTGGTGAAGAAGACCGAGTTCGGCATCGGGGCGTTGTTGAACTCGGTGCTCGTGTGGTCGGCGTCCTTCCACTGCACGCGGTGCACCCCGACCGGGGTTTCCGAGCCCGCCTTGCCGCTGGTGATCGGCACCGGTCCGTAGCTGGTGCGGCCGTTGTCCTGCAGCCACGCCTGCTTGGTGGACAGGCTCACGCACGCCTTGGCGCTGGGCTGGCAGGGGGCCGGGCTGCCGCCGGTCGCCTCGGCGGCGACCGCGCCCCCGGTGAGCGCGCCCCCGGCGACCAGCGCCGCGACCGCCAGCACGGGTGTTGTCCTGATGCCCATCGTTCTCCTCACGTCCTCGGGCGTAGCGATGTGCGCCTCCTCGACGGTGCCATACGTCCGAGTGATGGCGGCCGTTCGGAGGAGCGCCGAATCGGAAAAGCCCCGGAACACCCGATCGATAGCACCCCTGCGTTGGAGAAACAGCGGAGGGTGACCGATGTCACGCGCACGCATTGCGGGGGAGCGCGCCGGTTGTCCGGTGCGGTCACGGTACGCGGCCAGCGTCCGACACGAACGGATGACATGGGCACACAGGAACGGGGCCCGCGCGCTTGTGGCGCGCGGGCCCCGTCCTCTTCCATGACCGCGCGCCTTGGTGCGAAAGCTGGAACAGGGGGTCCGCCACACCGCCAGCATGAGTTCTCTCACCCGGATGGCGATCGCCCTCGATGTCGAGCTGGCCCAGCTGCTCGGCCAGTCGTCCACCGTCGAGCCGACCGTGGACGGCGAGGCCACCCTGCGAGGGACGCAGAAAGCAGGGCTCGTTCGCTCTGCTCGGTGCGATTCTTCCCGGCCTCATCGCCGAGGCGCATGATGCGACGCGCGAGCTGACCGGCGATGAGCAGACGGCGGCTTTCGGAGTGCTTGGTGAGGCGTTCCAGATCGCCTCGACGATGATGGCGGCTCTCGGCCAGACCGACATCGGCTACATCGGCCTGATCCGGGCGCAGGAGGCGGCACAGCGTGCCGGGGACGAGCTGCTTCAGGCGATGAACGTGTCCTCGTTGTCCTGGGTCCTGTTCAAGCAGGGGCGGCTGAAGGACGCCGAGGAGGCAGCGGTTCGCAAAGCCGAGCAACTGCAGCCGGATTTCATCCGCGACGATTCGAGAAAGCTGGGTGTCTGGGGAATTCTCATGCTGCGGGCCGCGAGCGCGGCCGTCCGCGACAAGAAGCCGGATCGTGCGGAGGAATACCTGAGCCTGGCTCGTACTGCGGCGGCGCGTACCGGCCGCGACCAGACGATCTGCGCGACACCGTTCGGTCCGACCAACGTCGGAATCGCCGGTGTGAACGCCGCAGTTGAGAGCGAACGCTTCGAGAACGCCGTCGCTCTGGCCCGTTCGGTCGCCCTTCCCCAGGGCCGGGATCAAGAGGCAACGGAGCAGCTACTCTGGGCTGAGCGGTTGGCGCCGGAGTGGATGCGCTACCACACGTTGACGCGCCATACCGTGCACGAGCTTGCCGAGCGCGCCAAACGTCGCCGAACACCGATCCCGGAGCTCGCGGACCGGCTCGACATCCTCGACTGAGCTTCTCGTACCTGTCGGCCCAATTCGGAAACGCAGGTGCCGCCGACTCGGACGCCCTGTCCCTGTCGATGTGAAGGGCCGCACAGACAGCAGACGGCGATCAATACGAATGGCATTCCGGATCCTTGCGATCCAGAGCGGTGGTTGATGTGGCCGTGGCCGAGGAACGCCCGGGCCGCGCTGGAAAACGCGCTGACGTACGACCTGACGTGTGCCGCGGACTGGCGGTGGCGGGAGGAGCTTCTGGCCGCGGCAGGGAGGTGTGCGGACCTGTTCGAGTCAGCGCTTTGCACGAGCGGAAGGTGAACCGAAAAAGGAACGGGGCCCGCGCGCTTGTGGCGCGCGGGCCCCGTCCTCTTCCATGACCGCGCGCCTTGGTGCGAAA
>NZ_BAAAUX010000014.1:87972-389344 GCF_039534165.1 Saccharopolyspora taberi
GATCATCTTGCGCAGCACGTACTGCAGGATGCCGCCGTTGCGGTAGTAGTCCGCCTCACCGGGGGTGTCGATGCGCACCTTGGCGTCGAACTCCACGGTGGATCCGTCGGCCTTGGTGGCCGTCACCTTGACCGTCTCCGGGGTCTCACCGTCGTTGAGCTTGGTGATGCCCGCGAAGTCGAAGGTCTCGGTGCCGTCCAGGCCCAGCGACTTCGCCGAGGAGCCCGCCGGGAACTGGAGCGGGATGACGCCCATGCCGATCAGGTTCGAGCGGTGGATGCGCTCGAAGGACTCGGCGATGACCGCGCGCACGCCCAGCAGGCGGGTGCCCTTGGCCGCCCAGTCCCGGGACGAACCGGAGCCGTACTCCTTGCCGCCCAGCACCACCAGCGGGGTGCCCTGCGCGGCGTAGTTCTGCGCGGCGTCGTAGATGAACGACTGCGGCCCGCCCTCCTGGGTGAAGTCGCGGGTGTAGCCGCCCTGCACGTCGTCGAGCAGCAGGTTGCGCAGCCGGATGTTGGCGAAGGTGCCCCGGATCATCACCTCGTGGTTGCCGCGGCGGGAACCGTAGGAGTTGAAGTCCTTGCGCTCGATGCCGTGCTCGCTGAGGTACCTGCCCGCGGGCGAGTCCGGCTTGATCGCACCGGCCGGGGAGATGTGGTCGGTGGTGACCGAGTCGCCCAGCAGCGCCAGCACCCGCGCACCGGAGATGTCCTCGACCGGCGTCGGCTCCATGCCCATGCCCTCGAAGTACGGGGGCTTGCGCACGTAGGTCGACTCCGCGTCCCAGTCGAAGGTCTCGCCCTCCGGGGTGGGCAGCGAGCGCCAGCGCTCGTCGCCCTTGAACACGTCGGAGTAGTCCTTGGTGAACATCTCCTGGGTGATCGCCGAGTCGATGGTCTGCTGGACCTCCTGCGGCGACGGCCAGATGTCGCGCAGGTAGACCGGCTTGCCCTCGGTGTCGTTGCCCAGCGGGTCGTTCTCGAAGTCGAAGTCCATCGAACCCGCGAGCGCGTAGGCGATGACCAGCGGCGGCGAGGCCAGGTAGTTCATCTTGACGTCGGGGTTGATCCGGCCCTCGAAGTTGCGGTTGCCCGACAGCACCGAGGTCACCGACAGGTCGTTGGCCTGCACCGCGGCCGAGATCTCCTCGGGCAGCGGACCGGAGTTGCCGATGCAGGTGGTGCAGCCGTAGCCGACCAGGTGGAAGCCGAGCTTCTCCAGGTACGGCCAGAGACCGGCCTTCTCGTAGTAGTCGGTGACGACCTGCGAACCCGGGGCCATCGAGGTCTTGACCCACGGCTTGCGGGTCAGGCCCCGGTCCACGGCGTTGCGGGCCAGCAGCGCGGCGCCCAGCATCACCGACGGGTTGGAGGTGTTGGTGCAGGAGGTGATCGAGGCGATCACCACGGCGCCGTGGTCGAGCTCGAACTCGCCGTACTCCTCGGACTTCACGGCGATCGGGTTGGACACCCGGCCGTGCGAGCCGTTGGCGGCGGAGGCGATCTGCGGGACCGAACCGTGCGCGGTCACCGACGGGGCGTCGCTGGCGGGGAAGGACTCCTCGCCGGCCTCGTCCAGCGCGGCGTCGTCGGCGGACTCGACCTTGACGTAGTCGGTCAGCGACTTGCGGAACGAGGTCTTGGCCTCCGAGACCGCGATCCGGTCCTGCGGGCGCTTCGGGCCCGCGATGGACGGGACCACGGTGGACAGGTCCAGTTCGAGGTACTCGGAGTACTCCGGCTCGACGTCGGCGTCGTGCCAGAGGCCCTGCTCCTTGGCGTAGGCCTCGGTGAGCGCGACCTGCTCCTCGGAGCGGCCGGTGAGCTTGAGGTAGCGGATCGTCTCGTCGTCGATCGGGAAGATCGCGCAGGTCGAGCCGAACTCGGGGCTCATGTTGCCGATGGTGGCGCGGTTGGCCAGCGGCACCGCCGACACGCCCGAGCCGTAGAACTCGACGAACTTGCCGACCACGCCGTGCTTGCGCAGCATCTCGGTGATCGTGAGCACCACGTCGGTGGCGGTCGCGCCCGCCGGGATCTCACCGGTGAGCTTGAAGCCGACCACGCGCGGGATCAGCATCGAGACCGGCTGGCCGAGCATCGCGGCCTCGGCCTCGATGCCGCCGACGCCCCAGCCCAGCACGCCCAGGCCGTTGACCATGGTGGTGTGCGAGTCGGTGCCCACACAGCTGTCGGGGTACGCCTGCCCGTTACGCGACATGACCGTGCGGGCCAGGTGCTCGATGTTGACCTGGTGCACGATGCCGGTGCCGGGCGGGACGACCTTGAACTCGTCGAAGGCGCCCTGGCCCCAGCGCAGGAACTGGTAGCGCTCCTTGTTGCGCCCGTACTCGAACTCGACGTTGCGCTCGAAGGCGTCCGGCTTGCCGAACACGTCGATGATCACCGAGTGGTCGATCACCAGTTCCGCGGGGGCCAGCGGGTTGACCTTCGAGGTGTCGCCGCCGAGGTCCGCGACCGCCTCGCGCATGGTGGCCAGGTCGACCACGCAGGGGACTCCGGTGAAGTCCTGCATGATGACCCGCGCGGGGGTGAACTGGATCTCGGTGGACGGTTCGGCGTTGGCGTCCCAGCCGGCCAGAGCACGCACGTGCTCGGCCGTGATGTTGGCACCGTCCTCGGTGCGCAACAGGTTCTCCAACAGGATCTTGAGGCTGTAGGGCAGGCGCTGCGCGCCGTCGACCGCGTTCAGGCGGAACACCTCGTAGGAGGCGTCACCGACCTTCAGCGTGCCGCGGGCGCCGAAGCTGTCCTTGCTCGCAGGTGCAGTCACGTTCAACTCCATCTCGCGACGGGCGCAAGTTCGGGAACGACAGCGAGTCTCGCGCACGTCGGCCGAGCGTGCGCGTGGACCCGAGGTCTCAAGAGTAACAGTACGCTTGTCCTGTATTTGCCCTCAAGGCAGGGGTCGTGAAGTTGGATCACATCTTCCGGGACCGAGAACTCCGCGGCGGATTTCCCGCCGTCCGGGGGAGGAAACCGCGCGGTCCGGCAAGTGGCCGCGGATTTGCCGCGCGGTGATGCGAATCCGGCTCGGAATTGGTCGGGCCATCATGCTTCCATGTCGGCGTGCGCAGCGTTGTCCGTCATCCCAGGTCCGGTGCCCTGGCCGTCGCGGTCGCCTCGGCGTTCTGCTTCGGCGGTTCGGGGCCGTTCGCGAAACCCCTGATCACCGCCGGGATCCCGCCGTTGCAGGTGGCCTGGCTGCGGCTGGCCGGGGGAGCGCTGCTGATGCTGCCCTTCGCGATCCGGCACCTCGCGGCGGCGCGCGCCCAGCCCGGGCTGCTGCTGGGCTACGGCGTGTTCGCGGTCGCCGGGGTGCAGGCGTTCTACTTCGCCGCGATCGCGCGCATCCCGGTCAGCGTGGCGCTGCTGATCGAGTTCCTCGGGCCGGTGATGGTGCTCGGCTGGATCCGGTTCGTCCGGCGCAGGCCGGTGACCCGGTCGGCGGCCGTCGGGGTGGTGGTCGCGGTCGCGGGGCTGGCCTGCGTGGTGGAGGTGTGGTCGGGCCTGACCTTCGACCCGCTGGGGCTGCTGTTCGGGCTGGCCGCCGCGGCCTGCCAGGCGGCCTACTTCCTGCTCTCCGACAGCGGGGCCGAGGTCGAGCCGCGGGCGCTGACCTCCTTCGGGCTGCTGACCGGTGCCGTGCTGGTCTCGGTGATCGCCCGGCCCTGGGAGATCGAGTGGTCGCTGATGACCGCCGACGTCGAGCTGGCGGGGCAGACCGTCCCGGCGGTGTTGTGCGCGGTCTGGGTGGTGCTGGTCGGTACCGTGTTCGCCTACCTGACCGGCATCGTCGCGGTCCGCGGGCTGTCGGCCCCGGTGGCGGGTGCGGTCGCCTTCCTGGAGCCGGTGGTGGCGACCGTGCTCGCCTGGCTGCTGCTCGGCGAGCACCTCGGACCGGTCCAGCTGGTGGGTGGCGCGCTGATCCTGGTGGGCGCGTTCATCGCCCAGCGCTCGGCCCCGCCGGTGCCGGGCGAACGGGAGCTGGTCGGCGTCTGAACCGCGGTCAGGCGACGCGGGTGAAGGCGGCCTTGGCCACGTGGATGACCAGCGCCTCGATGAGCGCGACCGCGACGCCGGCCAGGACGGTGGTGAGGAAACTCGACATGGTGCTCGTTCTTCCGTTCGGGGTAACCGGTACCGCCGACGGTGGATGGCGCAGGTGAGGGCTTGGTGGGCACAACGTGTCCACCAGGTAAAACGGGCGCGAACTCCGCGTCACCCGGCCTGGCGCGGCCAGTACTGCCAGGCCGCGACGGCGGCGGTGGCCACCGCGGCGGCCGACAGCGCCATCAGCCACTGGTGCGGCAGCAGCGGCTGGCTGCCGAAGAAGTGGCTGACCCCGGGGACCTGGACCACGGTCGCCAGGACCACCATGGACACCGCGCCCGCGCCGAGCACCAGCGGGGTCCGGCCGCGCATCGCCATCGTCTGCCCCAGCTGCCCGGCCACCAGTGCGACCAGGCCCGCGGTGCGAGCCTGCCCGGCGGTGCCGAGCGGTCTGGTCAGCAGCCACGCCGCACCGGCCGCTCCGGCGGTGGCGGCGGCGCGGACGTAGACGTCGCGGGTGAGCGCCGAGCCGAGCGACACCTCGGGGCCTTCGGACAGCAGCTGCTCGGGGGTGCGGCCCGGCGGCGGGCGGACCGCGATGGCCAGCGCCGGGAGCACGTCGGTCAGCAGGTTCACCACCAGCAGCTGGCGGGCGTTGGGCGCGGCGGCGGTGCCCAGCAGGCCCGCGCCGAGGGTGAAGCCGATCTCGCCCAGGTTGCCGCCGAGCAGGATCGACAGCGCGTCGTGCACCGACGCCCACATGCCCCGGCCTTCGACGATCGCGTCGGTGATGGTCTCGATCCGGTCGTCGGTGATGACCAGGTCCGCGGCCTCCCTGGCGGCCGGGGTGGCGCGGGAGCCCAGCGCGATGCCGACCTGGGCCAGCTTGATCGCGGGCACGTCGTTGGCGCCGTCGCCGGTCATCGCCGCGACCCGGCCGCCGCGCCGCAGCTGCCGCACGATCCGGGCCTTCTGCGCCGGGCTGACCCGGGCGAACACCGCGATCTTGGGCAGGTCGGCGATCAGCTCGTCGTCGTCCATCTCGTCCAGCTCGGCGCCGTTGACGACCCGCTTGCCCTGGAGCATGTCCAGCTCGACCGCGATCGCCTCGGCGGTGCTCGGGTGGTCGCCGGTGATCATGATGACGTCGACGCCCGCGCGCCGCAGGCGGCCCACGGCCTCGGCGGCGGTCGGGTGCACCGGGTCGGCCAGCGCCAGCAGGCCCACGAAGTCCAGCTCGTCGACGTCGGAGTCGGCCAGCTCCGGCCGGGTCGACGCGGCGCGCTCGGCGACGGCGAGCACCCGGTACCCCAGCTGCGCGAGCCGCTCGACCTCGTCCTCGACCTGCGCGCGGGCGTCGCCGTCGAACGGCAGGTGCCGGTCCGGCCGCCGCCACCGCGCGCAGCGCTCCAGGACCACCTCGGGAGCTCCCTTGACGTTGACCCGATGCTGGCCGTCCGGCCCTTCCGCGCGCACCGCGTGGTAGCCGCGCGACGGTTCGAACGGCAGGTCCGCCAGCACCCGGGACGTCCCGTTCGTGGGCGGGATGCCCGCCGCCTCGGCGCCTTCCACCACCGCCCGGTCGGTCGGGTGCGGCAGCGGCCGGTCCTCCTGCTCGGGGGAGGCGTAGACGGCGGTGGTGACGACCTGCCGCAGCCACGGGTCGAGGTCGTCGACCGGGCGGCTGGCGCGGCCGTCGGAGACCTGCCGGAGGCTGATCCGGCCCTGGGTGAGGGTGCCGGTCTTGTCGAAGCACAGCGCGTCGACCCGGCCCAGCGCCTCGATCGTCTTCGGGCTGCGCACGAGCACCCCGCGGCCGGCCAGCCGCCGCGCCGCGGCCGTCTCAGCGACGGTGGCCACGAACGGCAGCCCTTCGGGCACCGCCGCGACGGCCAGCCCGACGGCCCGGCTCACCGCCTGTCCCAGCGGGGCGCCGCGCACCAGGTCGGCTATCGCCAGTACCCCGCCTGCTCCGGCCGACAGCGGGATCGTGCGTTTGGCCAGGTAGCCGAGCCTGGCCTCCACACCGCCGGTCCCCGGTACCGCCGCGCCGTTCTCCTGGGTGGTGCTGCCGAGTTCGGTCTGGGTGCCGGTGGCCACCACGATCGCGGTCGCCCGGCCGCTGGCCATCGCCGTGCCCTGGTAGAGCATCGACGTCCGGTCGGCGATCATGCTCGCGCCGGTGGCCTGGGGCGTCTTGGTCACCAGCTGGGACTCGCCGGTCAGGCTCGACTCGTCGAGTTCGGCGCCCTCGGCGTCGAGCACCCGGCAGTCGGCAGGCACGCCGTCGCCCGCGCGCAGCTCGATGACGTCGCCCGGCACCAGCTGGTCGGCGGGCACGGTCCGGGTGGTGCCGTCGCGGCGCAGGTGGGCCGGCAGCTGCCCGGCGGCCAACAGCCGCGCGAGCTCGCGGTTGGTGGTGACCCGCTGGACGCCGTCCACCAGGGCGCTGGCCCCGAGCACGAACATGATCATCCCGGCGTCGGCGATCGACCCGAGCCCGGCCGAGATCACCGCGCCCGCGCCGAGCACCGCGGTCATCGGGTTGATCAGCCCCTCGACGGTGGCCAGCGCGACGCTTTCGTCACCGGTCCGGGGTTCGACGGGCCGTTCCCGTTGCTTGGCCTCGGATTCGCTGAGCCCTTCCGAGGAAGTGCCGAGCAACCCCAGCACCGCCTGCGCCGGCAGTGCGTGCCAGGGCGTGCGGGTGCGCGGCGTCGGCGGGGGAGTCGAGGTGGCCTGCACTCCGGTCCAGGTCCCGGCGCCGAGCGCGCACAGGGTGGCGGCGTGCACCGGCAGCGAAGCGCGGGCACCCGCGCCGAAAGCGGGACCGAGCGCGCCGAACATCGCGCCCGCGGAGGATCCGGCGACCGACAGCGCCGCTCCGTACCGGCTCGCCCGCCGCGCGTAGTCCACAGCGGACAGAAGGGCGTGCGCTTCGGTGGTGCTGGCGCAGGCGATGTGCGCGCCCCACGGGGTGGTTCCGGACGAGCCGGGCAGTCCGATCCCGACGTCGGCGGCGGCCAGCGCGGAGTGCCCGCGCGCCGAGACCACCACGACGACCCGGCCTTCGGACTGCAACTGCCGCACCGACCCCGGCAACCGGTTGCCGCCCGCGACGACACCGCTGACCTCAAGCCTGCGCTCCAGGTGGGTGCCGATCCCCGCGATCACCACCGACCCCGCGGAACGCGCGGCGTCGACCAGCGCCTCGGCGAACGGATCGAGTTCCGCCCCGACCGCGACAACCGCGACCGGATCGGAGCCGTGCCTGAGCATCAGCACGGTCGAGCCCCGCTGGGTTTCCTCCCGCAGGGTGGACTCGACATGGGACGGCAGCCCGGTCTCGCGGCCGGACATCGGAACTGCCGACCAGTCACCGCTGTGCGCCGTCCGGCGCGGGTCGGTGGTGTCGATGACTTCGTTGGCGCGCTGGAAAAGCGCGGTGGTGTCGGCCGCGGGGTCGAACGGGGTGACGGTGCCGATGACGTTGCGGCCGGTGCACAGCACACCGCTGTCGAGCACCACGGTGTCGACCCGGTCCAGCCGCCGCAGCGCGTCCGGGTCGAAGACGAGGTTGCCGCGGTGCGACAGCGAGCTGGCCAGCTGCGCGGCGAACGCCTCCCGGCCGGCCCGCCCCGCCTTCGGCACGCCGGCGAGCATGGTGGCCAGCGCGCGCTCGGGCATCCGGGTGGTGGCCAGCACCGTGCCGTAACCGGCGACCGCCAGGCCGCCGGAGGTGTTGGCCACCTTCTCGACCGGGCCGTCCGGCAGGCGGACAGGCCGGGGCTCGGCCTCGATCGGCTCCGCGCGGTGCGTGCCGGGCCGTTCGGCCGCCGCTTCTTCCCAGCGCCGCCACGCCTCGTGCCGGGCGAGCGCTTCGCGCGAGGTGCACAGCCGCTGGCACGCGTCGCTGAACACCGCGATCGGCCGCCGCGCGAGGGTCTGGGACAGCACGCCGGCCGCGGCGAACACGGCGTCGGCGGTCTCGCGGCCGAGACCGCGCTCGACCGGCGAACGCATCCACGGCACCGAGTCGGCGAGGGAGACCGCGGTGGGAACCAGCGCGGGCAGCGCGCGCACCGGCAGCACCGAGGTCGTGACCGCGTAGCCGAGCCCGGCGACGCCCACGGCGAGCGCGCCGACCTCGCGCAGCAGCGGTCCGGCGTTGCCGGGGTGCTTGCGGCCCGCCGGGGCGTTGTCGGCGAGGCCGTGCTCGGATTCGACGTCGGAGACGATCCTGCCGAGCTGGGCCGGGGTGGTCCGCGGGTCGTGCGTGATCGTCACCCGGCCCAGGACGGCGTTGACCTCCGCGGCGTGCACGCCGGGTGCTTCGGTCAGCCGGTCTTCCAGGGCACGCGCGGCGTCCTCGGTGCCGGGATGGTGCACGCCCCGGACTTCCAGGTGGGTCCGGTTCCCGGCGGCCCACATGCGGCGCCGGGAAGGGGCCTCACCGAGCGTGCGCGCGGCGGCCCAGACCGGGCCGACGACGTCCGCCGCTGCCGAAACCAGCCAACCCAGGGGCATCCGACTCCTCCGAACTCGTGCCGCACGACCGGACGGGCGCGCGGGTCAGCCGGAGGAGGACCCGTTGTGCTTGTGCTCGTGCATCTCGCGTTCGATCAGCGCGTTGCCGACCCCGATCGCCAGGGCGACCGGCCATTCGATCATCGACAGCGCCGCGCCCAGTCCCAGCGCGCCGTAGAACACGGCCTGGCCGCGCGAGGGCAGCTGGGCGCGCACCGTCTCGGCCGCGGAGCTGGCCGCCGCGGTGACGTCCTGCCTGCTCGGCAGGTGCATGTCCGGAGCGTGGAACCTGGCGGTGACGAACGGCAGGTTCAGCGTCATGCCGCTGGTCTGCGCGCTGGTGCCGGACGACGCGGCCCGCTGCTCGCCGGTCTGCCGGGAGGTGGAGCTGGTGCGACGTTGCCTCGGCCTGGACTTGGTGGACGTTGTGGTGGCCATCAGGACCCCCTTCGCAGGTAGCTCGCAATCGTCAAGCCTACGAGAGAGTTAACAGCAGATGAACCATTTGGGCCAACGTTGTCCCGAACGTGGAGCAGCAGGTCGCTTCAGGCCGCGGAGCGGTCCTGGCCGACCGCCGCGCGGTAGCGCCGGACGACCAGGTCGATCACCTTCGGGTGCGCGCCGATCGGGTCGGCGACGCCGGTGACCGGGAGCTCGCGGAGCCGCTGGTGGAACAGCCCGGGCGCGAGCAGGTAGGGCGCGACGAAGGCGCGGCCCGCAGCGGGGCAGCAGTCGGCGGTGAGCGGCCGCGCGGTGGTGACGTAGCTGGGGCGCAGCCACTGGCCGCAGCGGCGGCCGAGCAGCTGGGCGGCCTCGCCGACGTCGTCGAGCGCGCGCTCGTCCGAGGAACCGGCGGCGGAGAACAGCACGCGGTCACCGGGACGCCATCCGGCGCGGGACAGCTGTTCCAGCATCGCGTCGGCGATCTCGGGCGCCGGGCCGAGCGGCGGGCACACCACGGCTTCGGCGTCGCCGAGCTGCTCGGGCAGATCGGTGCGCACGTGGTACCCGGCGGCCAGGAACGCGGGCAGCACGACCGCCGGACCGCCGATCTCCCGCATGGCCTCGGCGACCGTCGGCCCGATGACGTCGACGTAGGCCACGTGCACGGGCACGTCGAGTTCCCGCGCCGCGGCGTCGGCGATGCGTTCGATCTCGCGCGGGCCCGCGGGATCGCGGGTGCCGTGGGCGACGAGCAGCAGGGGAGTGGTCAGGTGCATGGTTGTGCGTCCTTCATCGGTTCCAGTGGCAGCCGGTAACCGCGTTTGATCACGGTCTGGACGAGACCCGGCGCGCCCAGCGAGGCGCGCAGCCGCGCGATCGCGACCTCCACCGCGTGCTCGTCGAGCGCCCGCCCGGTCGACGTCGCGGCGTTGAGCGTGGCGGCGAGGTCGCGGCGGGTGACGACCCGGCCCGGCTGCTCCATCAGCGCCCGCAGCAGCGCTTTGCCGCTCGGGGAAAGGGGTTTGAGCACGCCGTCGACCAGCGCGGCGTGGCCGCGCAGCTGCAGCGTCCGGCCCGCCACCGCGAGGACGTGCGCCCGCCCGGGCAGCGCCTCGCACAGCGCGCGCACCAGCCCGCCGAGGCGGTAGCGCTCCGGGACGACGGGGTCGATGCCGTGCTCGGCGAGGGGAGCCGCGGTCGCCGGTCCGACGCAGACGCTGAGCACCGGGCCGCGCAGCGCGTCGACCAGCTCGGTGAGCAGGTCGAGGTCGGCGGCCAGCGCCAGCAGGTTCGCCGACGCCGGGGCGCTGGTGAAGGTCACCGCGTCGATCTCGTGCGCGCACAACGCCGCGAGCAGGTTCTCCAGCCCCGCCCCGTCATCGGGCCGGACCCATTGGTAGACCGGCAGTTCGACGACGTGCGCACCGGCCGCGCGCAGGGCGGCCGAGAACTCCGGCAGCGGCCTGCCGTGCAGCTGCACCGCGATCCGCAGCCCGTCGACCGGGCCGGACAGCAGCTCGGCGAGCAGGCCGGACGACGACTCCGACGCGGGCGACCACGCGTCCGGCAGCCCGGCGGCGCGGACCGCGCCCCGGGCCTTCGGCCCGCGCGCGAGCAGGCGCGCGCCGCCGAGGGCCGACAGCAGCTCGGGGCCGACGCCCCAGCCCTCGGCGGCCTCGATCCAGCCGCGGAACCCGATGCCGGTGGTGGCCACGACGACGTCCGGAGGGGACTCCAGGCATTCCTCGGTGGCCCTGCGGAGTTCGGTGTCGTCGGCCAGCGGCACGATCCGCAGCGCGGGGCCGTGCAGCACCCGCGCTCCGCGCCGTTCGAGCAGCGTTCCGAGCTCGTCGGCACGCCGTGCCGAGGTGACGCCGACGGTGAACCCCGCCAGTTCGAGCGCTCGGGTCATGGAAGCTCGATCTCGACCACGTCGTCGCGGCGGCGGACCGCGAAGGTCGGCAGCCGGATCTCCGGGTCGTCGAGGCACTCCCCGGTGCGCAGGGAGAAGACCTGCTTGAGCATCGGCGAGGCCACCGTGGGCTCGCCGTCGCGGTCACCGACGATGCCCCGGCTGATCACGCCGGCACCGCAGAACGGGTCGACGTTGCCGACGGCGAACAGCTCGTCGTCGCCGGTGCGGAACAGCGCCACGGACTGCTCGCCCAGCAGCGCGGGGACCCCGCACTCCGGGGGCAGCGACTCGTACGCGCAGACTTGCTGCCACTTCATGCGTTGACCTCCTGACGCCCGAACGAGGGCATGGGCAGGGAGACGGGAGCGGGCCGGATCTGGCCGCGCTCCTCGACGAAGCTGATCGTCGGGTCCGGCGCCTCGGGCGCGTTGACGAACGAGACGAACCGGGAGAGCTTGTCCGGGTCGTCGAGCACCCCGGCCCACTCGTCGTGGTAGCCGTCGATGTGCGTGGCCATCGCGGCCTCCAGCTCCTCGGCGATGCCCAGGGAGTCCTCGACGATCACGTCGCGGACGTGGTCGAGCCCGCCCTCCAGCGACTCGATCCACGCCGAGGTGCGCTGGAGCCGGTCGGCGGTGCGGACGTAGAACATCAGGAACCGGTCGATCAGCCGGATCAGGCCGTCGTCGTCGAGGTCGGCGGCCAGCAGCTCGGCGTGGCGCGGGGTGAAGCCGCCGTTGCCGCCGACGTAGAGGTTCCAGCCCTTCTCGGTGGCGATCACCCCGAAGTCCTTGCCACGGGCCTCGGCGCACTCGCGGGCGCAGCCCGACACCCCGGCCTTGATCTTGTGCGGGGAGCGCAGGCCGCGGTAGCGCAGCTCCAGCCGGATCGCCATGGTCACCGAGTCCTGCACCCCGTAGCGGCACCAGTCGGTGCCCACGCAGGACTTCACCGTGCGCAGCGCCTTGCCGTAGGCGTGGCCGGACTCGAACCCGGCGTCGACCAGCCTGCGCCAGATCACCGGCAGCTGCTCGACCCGCGCGCCGAACAGGTCGATCCGCTGCCCGCCGGTGATCTTGGTGTAGAGGCCGAAGTCCCTGGCGACCTCGCCGATGACGATCAGCTTCTCCGGGGTGATCTCCCCGCCGGGGATGCGCGGCACCACCGAGTAGGTCCCGTTGCGCTGGAGGTTGGCCAGGAAGCGGTCGTTGGTGTCCTGGAGGCCGGCCTGCTCGCCTTCGAGGATGTGGCCCTTGCCGAGGCTGGCCAGGATCGAGGCGACGGCGGGCTTGCAGATGTCGCAGCCGCGGCCGGTGCCGTGCCGGGAGACCAGCTCGGAGAACGTCTCGATCCCGGTGGCCTGCACGATCTCGAACAGCTCCGCACGCGTCTGCGTGAAGTGCTCGCACAGCGCGTTGGAGGTGCTGACACCGCACTCGCCGAGCAGGGTCTTCAGCATCGGCACGCAGGATCCGCAGGTCGTTCCCGCCCTGGTGCAGGCTTTGACGGCCGCGACGTCCTCCAGCTCCTGCTCGACGATCGCGGTGGTGATGTCTCCTTTGGACACGTTGTTGCAGGAGCAGATCACGGCGTCGGCGGGCAGCGCTCCGGCGTCGACGCCGCTGCCCGCGGGCAGCAGGAGCTGTTCCGGTGGCGCGGGCAGCGGGCGGTCCACCAGCGGCCGGAGCACGGAGTAGGCGCTGGCGTCGCCGACGAGGACGCCGCCCAGCAGCACCTGCGCGTCGTCGCTGAGCACGAGCTTGGCGTAGGTGCCCGCCGCGTTGTTGGCGTAGACGACTTCCAGCGCGCCTTCGGTCGTCCCGTGCGCGTCGCCGAAGCTGGCGACGTCGACCCCGAGCAGCTTGAGCTTGGTCGACATGTCGGCGCCGGGGAACCCGGCACCGTCCTCGCCGACCAGCTGCCCGGCCACGATCTCGGCCATCGTGTTGCCGGGCGCGACCAGCCCGTAGCAGCGCCCCTCGACGGCGGCGCACTCGCCGACCGCCCAGATGTGCTCGTCGTTGGTGCGGCAGAACTCATCGACCAGCACACCGCCGCGCTCGGCGCGCGCCAGGCCCGCGGGCTCGGCGAGCTCGTCGCGGGGGCGGACACCGGCCGAGAACACCACCAGATCGGTCTCGATCTCGGTGCCGTCGGACAGCGTCACGCCGCGCACCCGGCCGTTCTCGTCGGCGTCGATCGACTGCGTCGCCGCTCCGCAGTGCACGGTGAGCCCGAGCTCCTCGACCAGCCGGGACAGCACCTGCCCGCCGCCCTCGTCGACCTGCAGCGGCATCAGCCGGGGCGCCATCTCCACGACGTGCGGGCGCATTCCCAGCAGCCGCAACGCGTTCGCCGCCTCCAGCCCGAGCAGACCGCCGCCGATCACCACGCCGGGACGGCCCTCGGTCGCGGCGTCGCGGATCGCGTCGAGGTCGTCGAGGGTCCGGTAGACGAAGCTGCCCTCGAGGTCGTGGCCGGGCACCGGCGGGACGAACGGGCGCGATCCGGTCGCCAGCACCAGCGCGTCGTAGGACAGCACCGCACCGTCGGTTGTGGACACCGTCCGGGCCGCGCGGTCGACGGCGGTGACGCCGGTGGTCAGCCGCAGCTCGACCAGCGGGTCTTCGAGGAACTCGTGGGAGACCAGGCTGAGGTCCTCGGCGCTCTTGCCGTCCAGGTAGGACGACAGCGCCACGCGGTCGTAGGCGGGGTGCGGTTCCTCGCCGAGCACGACGATCCGCCAGGCGTCGCCGGTGTCCTTGGCCCGGACCTCTTCAACGAGGCGGTGACCGACCATGCCGTGGCCGACCACGATGAGAGTGCGGGTCATGCGGCGCCCTCCTGTTCTTCATCGGTGTGGGTGCGTAGCGAGCCGCAGATGCGGCGGACGTCGTCGGCGCAGCCGCCGCAGCCGGTGGTCGCGCGGGTGGTCCGCGCCAGCTCGGCGACGCTGCGCGAGCCCCCGTGCCACGCGGTGACCAGCGCCTTCTTGGTCACGTTGTTGCAGCGGCAGACGACCGCGTCGTCGGGCAGCTCGACCGGGGTCGCCCTGGTCGCCGCGGCGGTGCCCAGCAGCAGGCCCAGCCGGTCGGACGGCACCGGCAGGTCGCCGTCGTGCAGCTGCGTGACCGAGGCGATCGCCTGCGGGAAGCCGAACAGCACCGCGCCGGTGATGCGCTCGTCCTCCAGCGCCAGCCGGGCGTAGCGCCCGCGCGCCGGGTCCGACAGCGTGACGACCTCGGCGTCCAGGCTGGCCAGCCCCTCCGGCGTGCCCAGCGACACCAGGTCGATGCCGCGCGCCTTGAGCCGGGTGACCGTCCTGGTGCCGGTGTAGCGGGTGTCGGAGCCGGTGAGCCTGCGGGCCAGCGCGTCGGCCTGGTCCCAGGCGGTGGCGATCAGGCCCGGCACCTCGCCGCCGTGCTCGGCGCAGTCGCCGATCGCGTGCACCCGCGGGTCGCTGGTGGTCATCCGGTCGTCGACCACCACGCCGCGGGCGACCTCCAGCCCGCTGCGGCGGGCCAGCTCGGTCTCGGGCACGACCCCGGTGCAGACGAACAGCGAGTCGACCGCCAGCACCTCGCCGTCGTCGAGCACGAGCTTGCCCGGCTGGTGCTCGACCGCCTTGCGCCCGAGCCGGGTCTGCACGCCGAGCGTCCTCAGCCGGTCGGCGAGCAGCTTGCCGCCGGTGGCGTCGAGCTGCCGGTCCATCAGGTACTTCTTCGGGTGCACGAGCGTGACCTCGCAGCCCCGGCCCGCGAGCCCGCGGGCCGCCTCGACCCCGAGGATTCCGCCGCCGATCACCACGACCCGTCCCCGAGGGGGCCGTTCGCAGTCGGCGAGGGTCCGCAGGGTCCGGACGTTGTCGGCGTCCTGGAGCCCGGCGATCTCCGGGGTCCAGGCCCGGGCGCCCGTCGCCAGGACCAGCTCGTCGTAGCTGTGGATGCCGTCGGTGTCGGTGTGCACCCAGCGGCTGCGGCGGTCGACGTGGGTCGCGGTGACCCCGAGCCGGACGTCGGCGTCGACGCCGGGCAGCGTGATCCCCTCCGGGGTCAGCGAACCGTCGAGGACCGATCCGAGCAGGACCCGGTTGTAGGCGGCCCGGGGCTCGGCCCCGAGGATCGTGATCGGGCCCCGGTGCCCGTGGTGGCGCATCCGGTCGGCGAACCGGTGCGCGGCGGGGCCGTTGCCGATGACGAGTACGCGGCTCATCGGCCCACCTCGTCGGCCGATCGCACGCGCACCGCGCTGACCTTGAACTCCGGCATCCGGCTGCGCGGGTCCAGCGCGTCACCGGTGATCAGGTTGGCCCGCTCGTCGTCGGGGAAGTGGAACGGCAGGAACACCGTGTCGGTGCGCATCGTGCCGACCAGCCGGACGCGCGCGACGGTCTCGCCGCGCGCGGAGCTGACCCGCGCGAGCGCGCCGTCGCGGAGCCCTGCCCGGTCGGCGGTGTCGGGGTGGATTTCCATGAACGACTCCGGTGCGGCCTCGTTGAGCTCGGCGATCCGGCGGGTCTGCGCGCCCGACTGGTACTGCGCGAGCACCCGCCCGGTGGTGGCGTGCAGCGGGAACGCGGTGCCCGGCAGCTCGGCGGCGTCGCGGTGGTCGACGGCCGCGAACCGGGCGCGGCCGTCGGGGTGGGCGAAGCCGTCGAGGAACAGCCGGGGCGTGCCCGGGTGCGGGGCGTCGGGGTTCTGGTTGTCCGGGCAGGGCCAGTGCAGCGCCTCGCCGGATTCGAGCCGGTCGTAGGTGATTCCCGAGTAGTCGGCCTTGCCGCCCGCCGAGGCGCGGCGCAGCTCGTCGAAGACCTCCCGCGGCGCGGTGGGGTAGCGGTGGCCCGGCTCACCGAGCCGGACCGCCAGCCCGTGCAGGACCTCCAGGTCGCTGCGCGCGTGCGAGGGGGGGACCTGGAGGCGCCGCCTGCGCAGGATGCGGCCCTCCAGGTTCGTCATCGTGCCGTCCTCCTCGGCCCACTGGGTGACCGGCAGGACCACGTCGGCCATCCGGGTCGTCTCCGACGGCACGAAGTCCGCCACGACCAGGAGGTCCAAAGAGGACAGACGCTCGGTGATGTGCCCGGCGTTGGGCGCCGACACCGCCGGATTCGAACCGAAAACCAGCAGAGCGCGCGCTCCGCCTTCGGTGCCCAGCGCGTCAAGCAGTTCGTAGGCGCTGCGGCCGGGGCCGGGCAGCGAGTCCGCTGCCACGCCCCACAGCCTTGCGATGTGCTCCCGCGAGCCGGGATCGGTGATCATCCGGTAGCCGGGCAGCTGGTCGGCCTTCTGGCCGTGCTCCCGGCCGCCCTGCCCGTTGCCCTGCCCGGTCAGGCAGCCGTACCCGCTGCCCTCCCTGCCGGGCAGCCCGAGCGCGAGCGCGAGGTTGATGAACCCGGCCACGGTGTCGGAACCCTTGCTGTGCTGCTCGGCACCGCGACCGGTCAGCACGTGCGCCCGCTCCGCCTCGGCCAGCATCCGCACCGCGGTGCGCTGCGCGCTGACCGCCACCCCGGTGACCCGCTCGACCCGCTCCGGCCACCAGCTCAGCGCCAGCTGCCACGCGGCGTCGAAACCGGTGGTGCGCCCGCGGATGTAGTCGGTGTCGGTCCAGCCGTCGACGACGGCGATGTGCAGCAGCCCGAGCGCCAGCGCCAGGTCGGTGCCGGGCGCGGGCTGCAGGTGCAGCGCCGCGCGTTCGGCGGTGGCGCTGCGGCGCGGGTCGATCACGATCAGCTCGGGGTGGGCGAGGTGCTGCATCAGCGGCGGCATGGTCTCGGCCGGGTTGGCCCCGGCGAGCAGGACCACGTCCGCCGCGCCGAGGTCGGTGACCGGGAACGGAAGTCCCCGGTCCAGCCCGAACGCGGCGTTGCCCGCGGCGGCGGCCGAGGACATGCAGAACCGGCCGTTGTAGTCGATCTGGCTGGTGCCGAGCGCGACCCGCGCGAACTTGCCGAGCAGGTACGCCTTCTCGTTGGTCAGCCCGCCGCCGCCGAACACGGCCACCGAGTCCCGGCCGTGCGCGGCCTGGATCCGGCGCAGCTCACCGGCGACCTTGTCGAGCGCGGTGTCCCAGTCCACCGGGACCAGCCGCCCGCCCGCGTCGCGCACCAGCGGGTGGCGCAGCCGGTCGGGGGTGTCCAGGAGCGTCGGGGCGGTCCAGCCCTTCTGGCACAGCCCGCCCTTGTTGACCGGGAAGTCGGACGGCCGAACGGTCACCCCGGCCCGCTCGCGGCTGAGTCGGGTGCCGCACTGGAGCGCGCAGTACGGGCAGTGCGTGGCGACGGTTTTCGGTTCAGGCATCGGCGGCCTCCGGTGTCGAACGTCCCCGCCGCAGGTACACCGCCCACGTGACCAGCACGCAGACCGCGTAGAAGGCGAGGAAGGTGACGAACGCGGCGTCACCGCTGGCGGCCTCGCTGCCGTAGGAGGCGCGGAAGGCGAGGTTGATCCCGACGCCGCCGCTCGCGCCGACGGCGCCGGCGATCCCGATCACCGCACCGGACATCCGCCGGGCCTGGGCGAAGGCCGCGGTGACATCACCGCCGGAGGTCACGTCGTCCTCGGCCTTCTTGGCGAACACGGCCGGGATCATCTTGTAGACCGACCCGTTGCCGATCCCGGCGAGCAGGAACAGCGCGGTGAACGCGCCCAGGAACAACGGGAAGGAGTTCTGCGCGGAGGCCACCAGCAGCAGCGCGGTGCCCAACGCCAGGCCGACGAAGGTCCACAGGGTCACCACGGCACCGCCCCAGCGGTCCGACATCCGCCCGCCGAACGGACGCGACAGCGAACCCAGCAGCGGGCCGAGGAAGGTGTAGGACGCGGCCTGGAGCGCGGTGAAGTCGAACTGGCTCTGCAGGACCAGGCCGAAGGCGAAGCCGTAGCCGATGAACGAGCCGAAGGTGCCGATGTAGAGCAGCGAGATCCACCAGGTGTGCGGCTCGCGGGCGGAGTCCCGCAGCGCGCCCGGCTCGGAGCGCACGGCGTCTACGTTGTCCATCTTCCAGGCGGCCAGCAGCGCGCCGATCACGATCAGCGGCAGGTAGACCCCGGCGACGTAGGCGGGGCTGGTGTTGCCGACGAACGCGATCACGCCGAGCCCGATCAGCTGCACCACCGGCACGCCGAGGTTGCCGCCACCGGCGTTGAGGCCCAGCGCCCAGCCCTGTAACCGCTGCGGGTAGAACGTGGTGATGTTGGTCATCGACGACGCGAAGTTGCCGCCGCCGACCCCGGTCAGCGCGCCCAGCACCAGGAACACCCACAGCGGGGTGCCGGGCTGCTGGACGAACCAGCAGGTCAGCAGCGTGGGTATCAGCAGGATCGAGGTGGAGAACACGGTCCAGTTGCGCCCGCCGTAGCGGGTCACCGCGTAGCTGTAGGGCAGCCGCAGCAGCGCGCCCACCAGGGTCGGGGTGCACACCAGCAGGAACTTCTCGCCCGCGGTGAAGCCCAGGCCGATGGCGGGCGACATGAACAGCACCATGACCGACCAGATGCTCCACACGGAGAATCCGAGGTGCTCGGTGAAGATCGACAGGTAGAGGTTGCGCCGCGCGACGTGCTTGCCCTCGCGCTCCCAGAACTGCTCGTCCTCGGGGTTCCAGCCGCCGATCCAGCGGCCGGATCCGGTCCTGAGCGTCGATGTGGTCGTCAAAGTCGGCTCCTCTTCGTCGTGCTCGCAGACGTTAGGAACGCGGTGTTTCTTCGACTCGCGGTCCGCGTTACCGAGAAGAAAAGTAGCCTTCACAAGATCGCCTCGGGCGTGTGTGAGACGTGCGACGCAGCTCACTCCGGCGGCCTAATTTCGCGGTGTGGGACGGTGGAGCGGTGACTGGACGAGGTGGCGAGGACCGGCGGCGCGCGCGGGAGCTGTTCGGGGCGGCGAGGCGGATCACCGCCCTGACCGGCGCCGGGGTCTCCACCGCCTCCGGCATCCCGGACTTCCGCGGGCCGAACGGTGTGTGGACGCGTGACCCGCGCGCTCAGCGGCTCAGCGACATCGACAGCTACCTAAACGATCCCGAGGTCCGGCGAGAGTCGTGGCAGCGCCGGATGGACAACCCGGCGTGGACGGCCGAGCCCAACGCCGCGCACCGGGCTTTCGTGGACCTGGCCGCCTCCGGCAGGCTCGGCATGCTGCTGACCCAGAACATCGACGAGCTGCACCAGCGCGCCGGGCTGGCCAGGGACAAGGTGCTGGAGCTGCACGGGTCGATGTTCGGCACGGTCTGCATGGACTGCGGCAGCACCGGCTCGACGCGCGCCGCGCTGGAGCGGGTCGCGGCGGGGGAGGCGGACCCGCCGTGCCGCGCCTGCGGCGGGATCCTGAAGTCGACGACGGTGTCGTTCGGCCAGCCGCTGGACCCCGACGTGGTGCGCGCGTGCAGGCGGGCGTCGCTCGACTGCGACCTGTTCCTCGTCGCGGGCACCTCGCTGACCGTCTACCCGGCGGCCGGTTTCGCGGAGCTGGCCGTCAAGGCGGGTGCGGAGCTGGTGATCTGCAACGCCGAGCCCACCCCTTACGACGACCTGGCCGCGGCCGTCCTGCGCGAACCGCTGGTCGAGGTCCTGCCCGAGCTGATGGCCGTCGAGCCCACCGGGGCCGAGCGCCCGCTGCGGACCTGGGGAGACCCCAGCACCTGGGGCTGAGCGGTCCGAACGGCGTACGCGCCGGTGTGTTGTGCCTGGGGCGGCAGACCGCGCATGTGACAAAAGTGGCTGAGCCCTTCACCGTCGGTGAGACTCCATAAGGCGCATTCGGATTGCGGCTTTCCGGGGTAGCCCGCAGGTGCAGGAGGAGGTGGCGGCCGTGGCGTTCGCACGCGGGTTCGGCAGGAGGGGAGCTTCGGCGTTGGCGGCGGTGGCCGCCGTCGCCCTGGCGGTGCCGGGGGCGGGACTGGCCGCGCCGGAGCCGCCCGACCCCGGGACCGCCGACCGCGTCGGTGCGCTGACCAGCAGGCTCGCCGCCGCCGAAGCCCGGCTGGTCGACCTCAGCGCCCAGGTCGAGCTGAAGATGGAGGACGCCAACAAGGCCCGCGTCGACCTCCAGCGCGCCGAGCGCGAGGTGCGTGCCGCCGAGCAGACGGCGGCGAGCGCGGGCGCGGAGGTCGACGCGGCCGGGCGGCAGATCGAGGAGCAGCGCCGCAGGCTCGACGACTTCGCGGCGCGCAGCTACCGGCAGGGCAGCAGGCTCGGCTCGCTGACCGCGCTGGCCGGGGTCCGCGGCCCGGACGAGCTGCTGGCCCGCGCCGAACTGCTCGACGTGGTCGGCCGGACCGAGCTGGACGTGCTCGACGACCTGGAGCGCGCCCGCGTGGAGAAGGTCAACAAGGACTCGCTCGCGCGGGCGGCCGAGCAGCGCGCGCAGGCGGACCGCGCCGCCGCCGACGACGCCCGCAGCGCCGCCGAGGCGGCCGAGAACGCCGCGATCGCGGCGCAGGCCGACCAGCTGGCGCAGATCCGTCCGCTGGAGGCCGACAAGTCGGAGGTGGAGGCGCAGCTCGCCGCGGTCCGAGCGCAGTTCCCGGCCGCGGAGGAGCCGCCGCGTCCCCCGGAGCCGGCGCCGGACGATGCCGTCCCGGCAGGCGACGCGGTGGAAACCGTGATCCAGCGGGCGATGTCGCAGCTCGGCGTCACCTACGCGTGGGGCGGCGGAACGTCGTCCGGCCCGAGCCGGGGCATCCGCGACGGCGGTGTCGCCGACTCCCACGGCGACTTCCGCAAGGTCGGCTTCGACTGCTCGGGCCTGATGCTCTACGCGTTCGCCGGCGCCGGGATCGAGCTCGACCACTACAGCGGCTACCAGTACCTGGCGGGCCACCAGGTCCCGGTCTCGGCGATGCGGCGCGGCGACATGCTGTTCTGGCAGGACTCCGGACGCACCCACCACGTCGCCCTGTACCTGGGCGGCGGCCGGATGATCGAGGCGCCGTACTCCGGCGCGCAGGTGCGCATCGCGCCGGTCCGCTACAGCGGACTCGCGCCGTACGCCGTGCGCCTGCTCTGAACGCGGGACACCTCTACTCGGTTCAGCCCCCGTCGCCTCCCACCGTGACGATCGGCGTTCGCATCCCGAACGCCAAGTCGTGGTGGCTCCCGGTGACCTGTTGGCCCGGTGAGCTGGAAGCATCGAGGGCATGACGATCGCGTTCGCCGCCGTGGTGCTGGCAGGGGGAGCGGCCCGCAGGCTCGGCGGGGTGGACAAGCTGCGGCTGCCGGTGGGCGACCGCTCGCTGCTGGAACGGACCCTGGACGCGGTGGCCGGAGCCGATCCGGTCGTGGTCGTCGGTCCCCGCCGGGAGGTCGCGCACCGGGTCGCGTGGACCCGCGAAGACCCTCCGGGCGGCGGTCCGCTGGCGGGCCTGAGCGCGGGTCTGGCGGCGCTGTCCGCCGACGTCGAGCTGGTCGCGGTGCTGGCCGCCGACCATCCGCATCTGACACCGGGCACGGTGTCGCGCCTGCTCGCCGCGGTCGGCCCGGCGCAGGGGGCGGTGCTGGTCGATGCGGACGGCGTGCCGCAGTGGCTGGTGGGGGTGTGGCGGGGGCAGGCGCTGCGCGCGGCGATGCCCGCTGACGTGCGCGACCGCTCGGTGCGCGGGGTGCTGGGCGCGCTCGCGCCGGTGCAGCTGCCCGCGGTCGGCGCCGAGGCGTCCGATGTGGACACCCCGGACGACCTCCGCCGCTCGCGGGGCCAGTTCTCGGGTTGACCTTGATGCTCTGGCGACGACGGATTCCCATCGTCGCGCTGGACCGTGCTCGGGCTGAATGAGCCGCGGTCGGCCATCGTCGCAGCCAGGAACCTCTTGCCCGCGTCCGCCGATTCGGCGTTTGCAGTCCCTATCACTTCAGTGTCGAATGAAATCAACGTTCGCCGTCAAGCCACGGAACACCGCCCCGAGCAGGAACCGCGCCTTCTTCACAGCGGTCACACCGGTGGTGCGATTGGGTGGACGCGGGCTGTTTCGCCCCCGCGCGTTCGTGCCGCGTGGGCGTGTCAGGATCTTGGGCGGCCGGGACCGGCCGGACGAACGTGCTCGGGCGGATGTCGCGGGCGAGAACAGGAGGCGGCGGAAGTGACCGAGGCCGGGAATGGTGAAGGCGGGACCGCGGGGCAGGTGACCACCCCCGCGCGGGACGCCCAGCTGCTGGAGCGCACCGTCTTCGAGGTCAAGCGGGTGATCGTCGGCCAGGACCGGCTCGTCGAGCGCGTTCTGACCGGGCTGCTGGCCAAGGGCCACATCCTGCTCGAAGGCGTGCCCGGCGTGGCCAAGACGCTGGCCGTGGAGACCTTCGCCAAGGTCGTCGGGGGCTCCTTCTCGCGCCTGCAGTTCACCCCCGACCTGGTGCCCGCCGACATCCTCGGCACCCGGATCTACCGGCAGGGCAGCGAGCGGTTCGACGTCGAGCTCGGCCCGGTGCTGGCCAACTTCGTGCTCGCCGACGAGATCAACCGGGCCCCGGCCAAGGTGCAGTCCGCGCTGCTGGAGGTGATGGCCGAGCGGCACGTCTCCATCGGCGGCGAGAGCTTCCCGATGCCCAGCCCGTTCCTGGTGCTGGCCACCCAGAACCCGATCGAGAACGAGGGCGTCTACCCGCTGCCGGAGGCCCAGCGCGACCGGTTCCTGTTCAAGCTCGAGGTCGAGTACCCCTCGGCCGAGGAGGAGCGGGAGATCGTCTACCGGATGGGCGTGGCCTCGCCGGAGCCCAACCCGGTGCTGGACCCCGACGAGCTGACCCGGCTGCAGGGCGTCGCCTCGAAGGTCTTCGTGCACCACGCGCTGGTCGACTACGTCGTCCGGCTGGTGCTGGCGACCCGGCTGCCGAACGACCACGGGCTCTCCGACATCGCGGGCTGGGTCTCCTACGGCGCCTCGCCCCGGGCGAGCCTGGGCATCGTCGCGGCCGCCCGCGCGCTGGCGCTGGTGCGCGGGCGCGACTACGTGCTGCCGCAGGACGTGGTCGACGTGGTCCCGGACGTGCTGCGGCACCGGCTGGTGCTGTCCTACGACGCGCTGGCCGACGGCGTGCCGGTGGACCACATCGTCAACCGCGTCCTGCAGACGGTTCCGCTGCCGCAGGTCTCGGCGCGACCGCAGGCCGCCCCGCACGCTCCCGCCCAGCCGGCGGGCTATGGCCAGCCGCCGCTCGGGCCGACCCAGCACCAGTGAGGAATGAGGCAGCCGTGTCCTCGGCAGCACCCCGACCGTCCTGGGCACCGCCCGCGCTGGACAGCGGCCGGTTGCAGGCGGCGCTGAAGTCGCTGGAGCTGACCGTGCGGGGCAGGCTCGACGGCCTGTTGCAGGGCAACCACCTCGGCCTGGTCCCCGGCCCCGGTTCCGAGCCGGGGGAGGCCCGGATCTACCAGCCCGGCGACGACGTCCGCCGGATGGACTGGGCGGTCACGGCCCGCACCAGCGAGCCGCACATCCGCCAGACCGTCGCCGACCGCGAGCTGGAGACGTGGGTGGCGATGGACCTGTCGCCGAGCCTCGACTTCGGGTCGGGCCCGTGCGTCAAGCGGGAGATGGCGATCGCCGGGCTCGCGGCGGTCACGCACCTGACCAGCGGCGGCGGCAACCGGATCGGCGCCGTGGTCGACAACGGCCACGACGTGCTGCGGCTGCCCGCGCGAAGCGGACCCGCCCACGCGCGGGCGCTGCTGAAGCGGGTCGCGGAGGCCCCGCGAGCCGAGGAGGGGACCCGCGGTGACCTGGCGCGCGTGCTGGAGTCGCTGCGGCGCCCGCCGCGCAGGCGCGGGCTGGCCGTGGTGATCTCGGACTTCCTGGGCGCGATGGACTGGCAGCGCGCCCTCCGCGGGCTGGGGGCCCGCCACTCGCTGCTGGCGATCGAGGTCGTCGATCCGCGCGACGTGGAACTCCCCGACGTCGGCACGGTGCTGCTGGCGGACCCGGAGACGGGCAAGCAACGAGAGGTGCAGACGACACCGGTGCTGCGCAAGGAGTTCTCCGCCGCCGCGGCGGGCCACCGCGACGAGGTCGCGGCGGCGCTGCGGCGCGCGGGGTGCGCGCACCTGGTGCTGCGAACTGACTCGGACTGGATCGCCGACGTGGTGCGGTTCGTCGTGGCGCGCAAGCGAGGCTGGTCCGGGGGAACGGCGTGATGTTGAGTTTGACGGGTTTCACCGCACCGCTGTGGTTCGGCCTGCTGCTGGTCGTCCTCGCGCTGGTCGCCGGTTACGTCTGGGCGCAGCGGCGGCGGAGCCGGGACGCGGTGCGGTTCAGCAACCTGGAGGTGCTGGACCGGGTCGCGCGGCGCAGCCAGGGCTGGTCCAAGCACGTGCCCGCGGCGCTGCTCGGGGTCGCGCTGATCCTGCTGACGGTGGCGCTGTCCGGGCCGACCGCCGAGCAGCGGATCCCGCGCAACCGGGCGACGGTGATGCTCACCGTCGACGTGTCGCTGTCGATGAAGGCCACCGACGTCGAGCCGAACCGGCTGGAGGCGGCCAAGGTGGCGGCCAAGGAGTTCGCCGACCAGCTCACCCCGGGCATCAACCTCGGGCTGGTCTCGTTCGCCGGGACCGCGACCGTGCTGGTGATGCCCACGACCGACCGGACCAGCGTCAAGCAGGCGATCGACAACCTGAAGCTGTCCGAGGCGACCGCGACCGGGGACGGCATCAACGCGTCGATGTCGGCGATCGACTCGTTCGGCAAGATGGTCGGCGGCCCCTCGGGCGCGCCGCCTGCCCGGATCGTGCTGATGGCCGACGGCGGGCAGACGATCCCGCGCGAGCTGGACGCGCCGCGCGGCGCCTACACCAAGGCGCAGGAGGCGAAGAAGGCCAACATCCCGATCTCGACGATCTCGTTCGGCACCAGGCACGGCACCATCGAGATCGAGGGCGAGCAGGAGCTGGTCGAGGTCGACGACGAGGCGATGCAGGAGATCGCGCGGCTGTCCGGCGGCGAGTTCCACAAGGCCGCCAGCGCCGAGCAGCTGCGGGAGGTCTACGCGACGCTGGGCGAGCAGATCGGCTACGAGATCAAGCACACAGATGCGTCCAAGCCCTGGCTGGTGCTGGGTACGCTCGCCGCGATCGTGGCCTCCGGGGCAGGGCTGTTCCTGGGGCGCCGTCTGCCCTGACATCCGGGAGTGGTCGACCGTGCGCGGTTCTGCGAGCACCGTGGAGTTCCTGCGGGAGTTCGTGAAGTCTCCGACGACGACGGCCGCGGTCGGCCCGAGCTCGCGGTTCCTGGCGGCCCAGATGGTGGCGCCGGTCCCCGGCCGGGGTGAGCCGGTGGTGGTCGAGCTGGGGCCGGGCACGGGGTCGTTCACCGAGGCGATCCAGCGGCGGCTCGGCGGGCGGGGCAGGCACCTCGCGCTGGAGCTCAACCCGCGCTGGGCCGAGACGTTGCGGGAGCGGTTCCCGCGGGTCGAGACCGTGTGCGCGAACGCCAGGGAGCTGCCCGCGCTGCTGGCGGAGCGGGGTCTGCGGGCCGACGTGGTGGTCAGCGGGCTGCCGTGGGCGGCGCACGCGCCGGTCGACGGGGTGCCGCTGGTGCGGCTGATCGCGGACTCGCTGACCGAGGACGGCGCGTTCACGCAGTTCGCCTACACCTGGACACGGTGGGCGCCGCCCGCGCGGCGGCAGTACCGGGACCTGCTGGCGACCTTCGACGAGACGGTGATCAGCCGGACGGTGTGGCGCAACGTGCCGCCCGCGCTGGTGTACCTGGCGCGCCGCCCCCGCTGAACCGCTCAGTACCGCACGCGGAAACCGCCGACGAAGGTGATCCGGTTGCCGTCCGGGTCGCTGGTGGTCGACAACCGGACGCCCTTGTTCGCCTGCTGAACCTCGCCCGGTTCGAGGCCGCGTCCGGCGAGGTCGGCGACGTGGGCGTCGAGGTCGTCCACCGCGAAGTTGAGCATCGTGCCGCCCGCCCGGTCCGGGTCGTGGAAGACCTGGACCCAGCCGGTGCCGGTGACCTGCCACTCGACCAGGCCGGGCATCGGGTTGTTGTCGGCGGGCCGGCCGAACAGGCGCTCGTACCAGGCGTCGGCGGCGTCGATGTCGGACACCGGGACGACGGCGAGGACGTGCTCCACGGACATGGTGACCTCCTTGTCGCTGGTCTTCGGCCATCCTCACCGTGCTGCCGTGCGGGCGTGGTCGGAGTTACCTTCCTGGAATGTCCGACGACGCGGTGGTGGTGGGTCTGCGCGAGGTTCCGCTGCTCATCGAGCTCGGGACCGCTCTGGTGCTGTCGAGCCTGATCGGCCTGGAGCGCGAGGTCCGGGCCAAGAGCGCGGGCCTGCGGACGCACACGCTGGTCGGGGTGGGCGCGGCGCTGTTCATGCTGGTGTCGAAGTACGCGTTCGGGGACATGCTCGCGTTCGACCGGGTGGCGCTGGACCCGTCGCGGGTGGCGGCGCAGATCGTGTCGGGGATCGGGTTCATCGGTGGTGGCCTGATCTTCGTGCGGCGGGACGCGGTGCGCGGGCTGACCACGGCGGCCACGGTCTGGGTGGTGGCCGCGGTCGGGATGGCCTGCGGGGGCGGGCTGGTGGTGCTGGCCGCGGCGACGACCGCGGTGCACTTCCTGGTGGTGCTGGGCTACCCGCGGTTGCTGCGGCTGATGCGGAAGTCGTTGCGGGAACCGCAGGTCCTGCGGATCGGTTACCTCGACGGGTACGGCGTGCTGCGCAGCGTGCTGACGCTGTGCACGAGCCGGGGCTGGGCGGTGCTGGACCTGGAGGTGGAGCGCGAGGACAGCGACGACCAGGGCCAGCGGGTGGCCGTCGTGGCGATCCGGGTCAGCGGGAAGGAGCCGGTGACCTCGCTGGTCTCCGAAGTCGCAGCGTTGCCGGGGGTGCTGCACACGGCGGTCGGGGAGTCGGTGGAGCCCGGGTTCTGATCGGCGCGCCGCGCACCGGGGACAGAGCCGTGTGCGGTTTCGCCCGGGCGTGCCAGTCCGCGCGGGTCGGTCGGCGCGTCGAGGGCGTGGGCCGGCGGGTACTACGAACAGCCGCACATGGCCGCGGAGTTCCGCGGGGTCACGCCGGGCGGGTTCGCGATCGGCCGGGTTCCCGAGCTGAGGTGCTGACGGTCGCCTCCAGCAGGGCGCGGACCGTGGCGCGCAGGTGGTCCTCGTCCAGTTCGCGTTCGCCGGGGCGGGTGATCGCGTCGAACATCAGGCCGTCCAGGAACGCGACGAAGTCCCGCGCCCGGTCGGCCGGGTCGGGAACGCCGGCGGCGACGAGGTCCGGCAGCGGGCGATGCCGGAAGGCCAGGCCGGGATCCAGGACGTCGACGGGCGCTGGCTGTCCCGTTCGGACACCGCCGAGCTGGAGCGCAGGCACGGCCAGTGGGCGATGCTGCACCGCGCCGACCTGCTCGACGTCCTGCGTTCGGCGGTCCCTGAGGACGCGCTGCACGCGGGGATCGAGGTCCGCGAGGTGCATACCGACGGCACCGTCGTGCATGCCGGCGGCGTCTCGTCGGCGGATCTCGTGGTCGGCGCCGACGGCATCCGCAGCATCACGCGCCGCACGGTGTTCCCGCACGCCCCGGCGCCCCGCTACGCCGGTTACCGCACCTGGCGGATGATCGCCCCGCCGCGCCAGGTCCGCTCGGTCGAAACCTGGGGCAAGGGCGACAGGTTCGGCTACGCGCCGCTACCCGACGGGCGGGTCTACTGCTACGCGGTGGTCAGGGGACCGGAAGGCGCGAGCGGTGACATCCACGCGTTGCGGCGGCGGTTCGCCGACTGGCACGACCCGATCCCGGCGCTGCTGGACTCCGTCGCCGACGACGTGCTGCTGGGCCACGACAGCTACGAACTGCCCGACCTGCCCAGCTTCGTGTCGGGCAGGGTGGCGCTGCTCGGCGACGCCGCGCACGCCATGACGCCGAACCTGGGCCAGGGCGGGTGCCAGGCGCTGGAGGACGCGGTGGTGCTCGGCGCCGCCGGCGACCTGGGCGCATACGACCGGGCTCGCAGGCCCCGGGCGCAGATGATCGTCCGGCGGTCGCGGCGGGTGGGCGTGGTCGCGCACTGGACGTCCCCGGTGGCGGTGGCGGCGCGCAACACCGCCATGCGCCTGGCTCCCGGGTCTGCGCTGATCCGGTCGATGGAGCCGGTGCTGAACTGGACACCATGATCGCGCCACCGGGACGCGGACTGGTATCTCGGCCGCTGCGGCGCCTGCCGCTCATCTGTCCCGGAGCGCGCCTGTCACCGGCGGCTCAGGTCCGGCTGGTCAGGGCCTCGTCGGCGGCGCGCACGAACTCGGCGAGCCACGGCGGCACCTCGGCTGACTCCGCCGACGGCACGTCGACGGTCTGGATGTCGACGACGTACTGGCCGTAGCGCAGCTGGACCCACCAGCTGTCGCACGTGCCCGGCCTGCCGTGGACCTGCCCGCAGAAGTACCGCGCGGCGTCGGCCTCCGGCAGCGGCCGGGGCGGAGTGCGCTCGACGATCAGGTCGAAGTACTCGGCGCGCTCGACCGACGGATCGGAGCGGTCGTAGGCCAAGGAGGCCCACACCGGGGAGGAATGGCGCCGGATCGTCTCGTCGACCTCGACCCCGCCCGGAGCCTTCCAGGACCGGGTCGCCTCACCCGGCTCCGGTTCGGTGTAACCGGCCGTCCAGGGGCCGGGAGCTGGCGGATCGCCTGCGGCCATGAGCTCGCCCACCGGCCGGTCGACCCTGGCCTGCCAGGTCAGCGGAACCCACCACGCGGCGGCGGCCGCGCCGGCCAGCAGCACGACCGCCGCCGCGGCCACGAGGAGAAGCTTTCGAGTGCGCAGCATGGTGGTTCCACCGTGCCGAGGAGATCGCCACCGCGCCCGTGATCATGAAAGCTTCACCGGAACAGAGCAGGGTCAGCGCGACTCCAGCGCCCGCGCGACCAGGGTCGCCAGGTGCACCGGCTCGGTCCCGGTGGCCTGGCGCAGCTGGGTCCGGCAGCTGAACCCGTCGGCCACGACCTCGGTGCCCGCCGCTGCCGATCGGACCGCCGGGAGCAGCGCGTGCTCGGCGCACGCCATCGACACCTCGTAGTGGCCGCGCTCGAACCCGAAGTTGCCCGCCAGACCGCAGCACCCCGAATCCAGCACCCGCGCGCGGGTTCCGGTGGCGTCCAACGTGGACCGGTCCGCGTCGAACCCGAGCTCGGCGTACTGGTGGCAGTGCACCTGCACCAGCGCTTCCGGGCCGCCGTCCGGCTCCCGCGCCCACTCGTCACGAGTGGGCTCGACCCACTCGGCGAAGGTCCGCGTCGCCGCGCCCAGCGCGGCGACGTCGGAATCGTCCGGCGCGAGTTCCAGCGCGTCGTTGCGCAGGAACGCGGTGCAGCTCGGCTCCAGGCCGACCACCGGCGCGCCCGACCGCACCTGCGGGCGCAGAACGCGCGCGGTGCGCCGGACCATGCGCCGGGCGATGCCGAGCTGCCCGGTGGAGGCCCACGTGAGACCGCAGCAGACCTGGCGCTCCGGAAGGGCCACGACGTGCCCGAGCGCTTCCATCACCGCGACCGCGTCACGGCCGACGTGCGGGTCGAAGTGGTTGGTGAAGGTGTCCGGGAACAGCACCACCGAGGGCGTTCCCGCGCGCGGCGCGCGCTCGGCCCACCACGCGCGCAGGTTCTGCTCGGCCAGGCGCGGAATCCCGCGCTGGGGCGCGATTCCCCCGACCCGCTTGAGCAGCGGTGCCAGCGGACCGCCGAGCACGCGGTTGGCTAGGCGCGGCGCGCGCTGGCCCATCGCCAGCCACAGCGGCAGGAAGCCCATCGAGTAGTGCGACGCCGGGCGCATCCGGCCGCGGTAGTGGTGGTGCAGGAACTCGGCCTTGTAGGTCGCCATGTCCACGCCCACGGGGCAGTCGGTCTTGCAGCCCTTGCACGAAAGGCACAGGTCCAGCGCCTCCCGGACCTCCGGCGACCGCCAGCCCCGGCTGATCACCTTGCCCGCCAGCATCTCGAACAGCAGGTGCGCCCTACCACGGGTGGAGTGCTGCTCCTCCTTCGTCGCGCGGTAGCTCGGGCACATCACCCCACCTGTGGTGTTCAGGCACTTGCCCATGCCCACGCAGCGGCGGGTCGCCGAGGCCAGGTCGCCGCCGTCGGCGTGCAGGGCCAGCGTCGTGCGGCTGGGGAGGCGCGGGGGAGCGATCAGCACCCGCAGGTCGGCGTCCAGCGGCCGGGGCCGCACGATCTGGCCCGGGTTGAGCAGGTCGTCGGGGTCGAAGGCGGACTTGAACCGCTCGAACCCCCGGATGATCTCCGCCGGGTACATCCGCGAGAGCAGTTCCGAGCGGGCCTGCCCGTCACCGTGCTCGCCCGACACCGAACCGCCGTGCGAGACGACCAGGTCCGCCGCGACCTCCATGAACGACCGGTAGCCCGCCGCACCCCGGGTGCTGGCGAGGTCGAAGTCGATGCGCACGTGGATGCAGCCGTCGCCGTAGTGCCCGTAGGTCACGCCCCGGCGCCCGAAGCGCTCCAGCAGCTTGTCGAACTCCCGCAGGTACACGCCGAGCCGTTCCGGCGGCACGGCCGCGTCCTCCCAGCCCGACCAGCGCTCGGAGCCGTCGGCCATCCGCGTCGAGTACCCCGATCCCTCCTCGCGGATCTTCCACAGCGCGGCCATCCGCCGCGGATCGGTGTGCACGACGCTCTCGGCCCGGTCGCCCATCGCGCGCACTACACGCTGGGCGGCTGCCTCGGCCTCCTCCCGGTCCGCGCCACCGACCTCCACCAGCAGCCAGCTCCGCCCGCCGGGCAGCAGCCGCAGCGACGGCGAACCCGGGTTGCGCTGCCCGACGACCTCCACCAGCTCGGAGCTGAGCCCCTCGATGGCCAGCGCGTCCAGCCCGCGCAGCTCGGTCACCTCGTCGGCCGCCGCGTAGCTGTCCGCGAAACCAAGCACCGCCATCGCCCGGGCACCCGGCGTCCCGACGAGCTCCACAGTGGCCCCAAGCACCGTCGCGCAACTGCCCTCGGTGCCGACCAGGGCCCGCGCGACGTGGAAATCGTGCTCGGGCAACAGCTGGTCGAGGTTGTAACCGGACACGCGGCGCTTGAGATCCGGGAACGAGCTCCGGACCAGATCGCCCACGTCGTCCCGCAGCGCGCGCAGCTCCTGGTAGAGGCGCCCGGTGCGGTCGCCCCTCGCGCACAGCGCGTCGAGCTCCCGGTCCGAGGTCGCGCCCACCTCCAGCCGGGTTCCGTCGCTGAGCAGCACGTCCAGCGACCGCACGTTGTCGACGGTCTTGCCCCAGGCCACCGAGTGCGTCCCGCAGGAGTTGTTGCCGATCATGCCGCCCAGCGTGCAGCGGCTGTGCGTCGACGGGTCGGGGCCGAAGGTCAGCCCGTGCGGCGCGGCAGCCGTGCGCAACGAGTCCAGCACCACCCCCGGCTGCACGCGGGCCAGCCCGCGGTCCGGGTCGACTTCGAGAATCTTGTTCATGTGCCGGGAGAAATCGAGCACCAGACCGTCGCCGACGGCGTTGCCCGCGATGCTCGTGCCCGCTCCGCGCCCGGTGATCGGCACCCGGTGCGCGCGGGCCAGCGCGACCGTCGCGGCGACGTCCTCTTCGTCCCTCGGGTACACCACGCCCAGCGGCACGCGCCGGTAGTTGGAGGCGTCGGTGGAGTACAGGGCGCGGGTCCCGGGATCGAACCGCGCCCGCCCGCGCAGCACCGCGCGCAGGTCGGAGGCGAAGTCGGGGACGTGCGTGGTGGTCATCGGCGCTCCCGCGGGTCGGCGTACGGCTCACGCGCAGTGTGCCGGTGATCACCGCTGTAGGTGAACCACGACACGGCGGCCCGATTTCTGTATGGATGCGATGAGGGTGCCCGGACACCGAGCGGATAATGTCGCGGCTGGATCAGGCGGATCCCGTGGGGATCCGCGCACAGGCTTCAGGTGGAGGTAGATCGACAGTGGCACGGTCCGTACTGGTGACCGGCGGGAACCGCGGCATCGGGTTGGCCATCGCGAAGGCGTTCCAGGCGGCCGGGGACAACGTCGCGGTCACCCACCGCGGATCGGGCGCACCGGAGGGCCTGCTGGGGGTGCGCTGCGACGTCACCGACGGTGACCAGGTGGCCGCGGCGTTCGACGAGGTCGAGGCCGCCCACGGCAGGGTCGAGGTGCTGGTGGCCAACGCGGGCATCACCGACGACGGGCTGCTGCTGCGGATGGGCGAGGAGCAGTTCGACCGGGTCATCGACGCGAACCTGGCAGGCTCGTACCGGGTCGCCAAGCGGGCCGCCAGCAGCATGCTGCGGCTGCGCCGGGGCCGGATGATCTTCATCTCCTCGGTCGTTGGCCTCTCCGGCGGCGCCGGGCAGGCCAACTACGCGGCCAGCAAGGCGGGCCTGGTCGGCCTGTCCCGCTCGATCGCCCGCGAGCTGGGCTCGCGCGGCATCACCGCCAACGTGGTGGCCCCCGGATTCGTCTCCACCGACATGACCGACCAGCTCTCCGAGGAGCGCCGCGACGAGATCTTCGGCCAGATCCCGCTGGCCCGGTTCGCCTCCGCCGACGAGGTCGCGGGCGCCGTGCAGTGGCTGGCCTCCGACTCCGCCGCCTACGTCACCGGCGCGGTGATCCCGGTCGACGGCGGCCTCGGCATGGGCCACTGACCACCCGGCAGGCGCCGGTCCCGGCCCGCCCGCGCACCGGTGGGACCGGCGAGTTTTCGACGAAGCACAGCGGAGGATGTTCGTGAGCGGATTGCTCGAAGGTAAGCGGCTGCTGATCACCGGTGTGATCACCGACGCGTCGATCGCGTTCCACGCGGCCAGGGTCGCCCAGGAGCAGGGGGCCGAGGTCGTGCTGACCGGGTTCGGCCGGATGAGCCTGGTGCAGCGGATCGCCTCGCGGCTGCCCAAGCCCGCGCCGGTGATCGAGCTCGACGTCACCAACGGTGAGCACCTGGACGGGCTGGCCGACAAGGTGCGCGAGCACGTCGACGGCCTCGACGGCGTGCTGCACTCGATCGGCTTCGCCCCGCCCAGCTGCCTGGGTGCGGACTTCCTGGCCGCGCCGTGGGAGGACGTCTCCACCGCGCTGGAGGTCTCGGCGTACTCGCTGAAGTCGCTGAGCACCGCCACCCTGCCGCTGCTGTCAGCGGGCTCCTCCATCGTCGGCATGGACTTCGACGCCCGCGTCGCCTGGCCCGCCTACGACTGGATGGGCGTGGCCAAGGCCGCCCTGGAGTCGACCTCCCGCTACCTGTCGCGGGAGCTGGGCCCGAAGGGCATCCGGGTCAACCTGGTCTCGGCGGGCCCGGTCCGCACGATGGCGGCCAAGTCGATCCCCGGTTTCAGCGACCTGGAGGAGAGCTGGGGCGACCGCGCGCCGCTGGGCTGGGACGTCAACGACCCGGAACCGGTGGCCAAGTCGATCTGCGCGGTGCTGTCGGACTGGCTGCCCAAGACCACCGGCTCGATGATCATGGTCGACGGCGGGGTGCACGCACTCGGCGTGTGACCCGCTGTGATGGCCCCGCGTGCGCGCCCGCGCGCACGCGGGGCCATCATGGTCCGGTGAGTTTCGATGCGCTGCTGTTCCTGTCATTCGGAGGACCGGAAGGCCCGGAAGACGTCCGGCCGTTCCTGGAGAACGTCACCAGAGGCAGGGGAGTGCCGCCGGAAAGGCTCGACGAGGTCGCCGAGCACTACCACCACTTCGGCGGGGTCTCGCCGATCAACCGCCTCAACCGGGACCTGATCAGCGCCCTGGAGTCCGAGCTGGCCGCCGCAGGCCTGGAGCTGCCGGTCTACTTCGGCAACCGCAACTGGCACCCGATGGTCGAGGACACCGTCGCGAGGATGGCCGACGACGGCGTGCGGCGCGCCCTGGTGTTCGCGACCTCGGCGTGGGGCGGTTACTCGGGCTGCAAGCAGTACCACGAGGACATCGCGCGCGCCCGCGCCGCGGTGGGGGAGCGGGCGCCGGAACTGGTCAAGCTGCGCCAGTTCTACGACCACCCGCTGTTCGTGGCGGCCAACGCCGACGCGGTGCGGCGCGCTTTCGCCGAGCTGGGCCCGGAAGTCCGCGACGAGGCGCGGCTGGTGTTCACCGCGCACTCGGTCCCGCTGCGCGCCGACGACATGGAGGGCGCCGACGGCAGGCCGCAGTGGTACTCGCGGCAGGTCGCCGAGGCGTCCCGGCTGGTGGCCGAGGAGGCCGGGCTGGACACCCACGACGTGGTCTGGCAGTCCCGGTCCGGCCCGCCGCAGGTCCCGTGGCTGGAGCCGGACGTGGTCGACCACGTCGAGGAGCTGCACGACAAGGGCACCCGCGCGGTCGTGGTGGCGCCGATCGGATTCGTCTCCGATCACCTGGAGGTCATCTGGGACCTCGACAACGAGGCCAGGGACAAGGCAGCCGAACTCGGCATGGGCTTCGCGCGGGCCGACACCGCAGGCACCGACCCGCGGTTCCCGAAGATGATCACCGAGCTGATCGCCGAGCACGTCTCGGGGCAGGCGCCGCGCAAGCTGTCGCTGCTGGCCGCCGCCGGGTGCAGCGCCAACGGCGAGCCCTGCGCGCCCGGCTGCTGCTGACCGTGTTGCGGCCCGCCCGCGGGCGGGCCGCAACACCGCGGGTCAGTGCTTGCCCGCGCGGTCCGCGATCACCCGCACCATCTCGGCGACCGACGCCCGGCGGGCGGCGCGCACCGAGTCGAACAGCGGGCGCAGCGCCTCGGTGCGGGCGCGGGAGGCCGACGCCGACAGCGCGCCGCCGGGCGCGTCGTCGGTGGCCACCCACAGGATCGCCTCGACCTCCGAGGCGCGCTGCAGGATCCGCAGCGGGCGCTGCGGGACGTCCTGCGGCCACGGCGGCTGCGGCCGGGACGAGACGGTGCTGGCGATCTCCTCGCGCACGCCCGGGCGGTGCTTGGCGATGTCCAGGTCGATCAGCGTGCTCGCGGCCTCGCGCATGGCCGACGACATGCCGTGCTCGGCTTCGCCGATCGGCATGTGCTCGGCGGGCGGCAGATCGCCGACCTCGAAGACGGTCCAGCGCAGCACGCCCTCCGCGACGCGCTGGGGTACCAGCCCCAGGCCCGCGTCGCGCAGCACCGCTGCTTCCCCGGTTCGCAGGGCGAGCCGGGCGAAGTCGCCGGCACCGCCGAGGCCCCGGACGTCGCCGGGGACGGGCAGGACGAGTTCGCCGTTGGCCGCACCCGCCTTGCGCAGGGCGGCAAGCAGCAGCGCCGGGCCTGCGGGTGGCTGGTCCGGGCCGGGGAGATCAAGTCTGGTGGCGAGCTCCTCGTCGGCTGCGCGCACCTCCTGCGACTCGGCCCAGGGGTGGAGGGCATCGAGCACGTCATCGGAGGCCGCGGCGCCGTGGAGCCACGCGGACGTCCATACGACCATCGTCGCGCTGGGGCAAGGCACGGCACTCAAGGGTACGGATCCTGCGCCGGTCAGCAGGTCCGGGGTGCGGCGAATGTGATCTACGCCGGGCGGCGCGCCGCCACCAACCCGATCGGGTTTCGCATTACCGTGCCGGATCGTGCGTTCGGTCAACTACGGCAAAGACGTCCTCTCCGGTCCCCGCCGCAAGAAGGTGCCCGAGGTCCCTGCCGAGCCCGGCCTGGTGGTCGAGGACCCCGCCAGCGGGTTCTGCGGTGCGGTGGTCCGGCTGGAGAAGGGCAACGTGGTGCTGGAGGACCGGCACGGCAAGCAGCGGCTGTTCCCGATGCGGCCCGCCGCCTTCCTGTTCGAGGGCCGTCCCGCGACGCTCGTCGCGCCCGCGCCGAAGGCACCGGCCCGCCCGGCCCGGTCGGCCTCCGGCTCGGTCCGCGTCGAAGGGCTGCGGGCGCGGGAAGCGCGGGGCAGCCGGATCTGGGTGGAGGGCGTGCACGACGCCGAGCTCGTCGAACGGGTGTGGGGTCACGACCTGCGGGTCGAGGGCGTGGTCGTCGAACCGCTGCACGGCGTGGACGACCTGCCGGGGCTGCTCGCCGGGTTCGGCCCGGAACCCGGCCGCAGGGTGGGCGTGCTGGTCGACCACCTGGTGCCGGGCAGCAAGGAGTCCAGGCTCGTCGAGGGCATCACCGACCCGCACGTGATGATCACCGGCCACCCCTACGTGGACGTGTGGGAGGCGGTGAAACCGGCGGCGCTGGGCATCCCCGGCTGGCCGGAGGTGCCGCGCGGGGAGTCCTGGAAGGACGGTGTGTGCCGCCGCCTCGGCTGGGGCGAACCCGCCGACGGGTGGCGCCGGGTGCTCTCGGCGGTCTCGTCGTTCCGCGACGTGGAGACCCCGCTGATCTCCGCGGTGGAGCGGCTGATCGACTTCGTCACGGTGGACTAGCGCTCCAGCAGCAGCGCGGTCCACTCCTCGCCGTCCTGCGGCGGGATCCGGGTCAGCCCGACCCGCTCGGCGAGCCGGATCGCGGGCGCGTTCCAGGGCCGCGTTTCCACCAGCACCGGCCAGTCCGGACGGACGGCGGCGGCCGCGGCGATCGCCTCGCGCGCCATCTCGGTGGCCAGACCGCGCCCCCAGCAGCCGGGGTCGAGCTTGTAGAAGAGGTTCCAGCAGTCGCGCCCGCGCCAGCGCTTCGGCTGGACGCCGCCGAATCCGGCGATCCGGTCCTCGAACAGGACCGTCCAGTAACCCAGCCCGGCCTGGTCCCAGTTCCGGACGAAGTCGGCGAGCAGGCGGGCGCTGCGAGCCGGGTCCGGCGGGTCGCGCGGCGGCTCCTCGCGCGCCCGCAGCGCCGACTCCAGTTCGGTGAACGCGGTCAGGTCGCCGGTGCTGACGGGCCGGAGCCGCAGCCGGGCGGTGGTGCGCACGTTCGGTGCCATGGGAGAAGGCTAGGACGGGCGGCAACGCGGTTTCCCGGGACGAGTCACGCCTCGGTCACGTCGGCGCTTTCCCACCACCCCGCAGCGGGCGGTCTGCCACCATGGAGGCATGGTTCCCGCGTTGTTGTGGCTGATCGCCGGGGTGGTCCTGATCGCGGCGGAGGTCCTGTCCGGGGACTTCGTGCTGGTGATGCTCGGCGCCGGTGCGCTGGCCGCCGCTGGTGCCTCGGCGATGGGGGTTCCGCTGGGGCTGGACGCGGTGGTGTTCGCCGCGCTGTCGCTGGGCCTCATCGTCCTGGCCCGGCCCGCGCTCAAGCGCCGGATGCGGGTCGAGCGCGAACTGAAGACCAACGTCGACGCCCTGGTGGGGCAGAAGGCCGTGGTGGAATCCACTGTGGATGCCCACGGTGGACAGGTGCGGATCCGGGGCGACCTGTGGACCGCGCGGGCGTTCGACGAAACCCAAGTGATGCACAGCGGGCAGACGGTGACGGTCATGGAGATCTCCGGGGCCACCGCCGTCGTGTGGGCCGAACCCTGACCCGCACGAGGACAAGGAGGCTGATGTGGACCCGACCGGGCTGATCGTGCTGGCGGTGGTCGCACTGCTGGTGATCGTGGTCGCGGTGAAGTCGGTGCTGGTGGTGCCGCAGGCGCAGGCCGCGGTGATCGAGCGGCTGGGGCGGTTCCGCACCGTGGCCGCGCCGGGGCTGAACTTCCTGATGCCGTTCCTGGACCGGGTGCGGGCCCGGATAGACCTGCGCGAGCAGGTCGTCTCGTTCCCGCCGCAGCCGGTGATCACCCAGGACAACCTCACGGTCTCCATCGACACGGTGGTGTACTTCCAGGTCACCGACTCGCGGTCGGCGGTGTACGAGATCTCCAACTACATCGTCGGCGTGGAGCAGCTGACCACCACGACGCTGCGCAACGTCGTCGGTGGCATGAGCCTGGAGGAGACGCTGACCTCCCGCGACCAGATCAACACCCAGCTGCGCGGGGTGCTGGACCAGGAGACCGGGCGCTGGGGCATCCGGGTCGCGCGGGTGGAGCTCAAGGCGATCGACCCGCCGCCGTCCATCCAGGACTCGATGGAGAAGCAGATGCGCGCGGACCGGGAGAAGCGCGCGATGATCCTCAACGCGGAGGGCCAGCGGGAGGCGGCGATCAAGACCGCCGAGGGCCAGAAGCAGTCGCAGATCCTGGCGGCCGAGGGTTCCAAGCAGGCCGCGATCCTGGCTGCCGAGGCCGACCGGCAGTCCAGCATCCTGCGGGCGCAGGGTGACCGGGCCAGCCGCTACCTGCAGGCGCAGGGCCAGGCCAAGGCGATCGAGAAGGTCTTCGCCGCGGTCAAGCAGGGCAAGCCGACGCCGGAGCTGCTGGCCTACCAGTACCTGCAGACCCTGCCGCAGATGGCGCAGGGCGACGCGAACAAGGTGTGGGTCGTGCCCAGCGACTTCGGCAAGTCGCTGGAGGGCTTCGCGCGGATGCTCGGGGCGCCCGGCGAGGACGGGGTGTTCCGCTACGAGCCGCCGCAGGAGGAGCCGCCGTCGACCCGTCCGGAGGAGGACGAGGAGTCGGTGAAGTCCTGGTTCGACGTCTCCACCAGCCCGGAGGTCGCCGAGGCGGTGCGCGCCGCGGAGGCGGTCGCACGCAAGGAGGTGCCGAGTCCGGCCAGCATCGGCGGCACCATGCCGAGCGCGCGGGAGCTCGGGGCTCCCGGCGCTCTGGAGCAGCCGCCGCTGTCTGGCGGGCAGCGGCAGGAGCCCGAGCAGCGCTGACCGACCGGCACCAACGGCGGGGTTCGCACGGCCGAGCCCCGCCGTTGTGCTTGTCAGGCGTCGGGCAGGTCCAGCTTCGCGGCGTAGGCGGTCCTGAGCTCTGCCCAGCCGAAGTTCTTCGCCTCGCCGCCGCGGATCGGCCCGACCGGGTCGCCGTCGAGCAGGTGCTCGGCGACGTCGAGGCACAGGTGCCAGCCCGCGGTGACCATCGGGATCCAGCTCCGGTCGCGGAGGGTGTGCCGCAGCGTGAGCCGGGTTCCGGTGCCGGTCGCCTCCAGTTCCCAGCGCAGGACGTCGGTGTCCCAGGAGTACTCCAGCAGGACCGGGCGTTCGGCCCGCAGCACCTGCGAGGAGACGTCCTCCCGGGTTTCGCCGTCGATCATCGTCAGCGTCGCGTCGCCGACGCCGCCCAGGTCCCGGTCGGGGACGAACGGGGACCACTCGGCCAGTTGCTCCGGGTCGGTGAGCGCGTCCCAGACCTTCTCCGGCGGATGCCCGAGGTCCCGGACGAACACGACCGTCCAGCCCGCGTCCGCGGCTTCGTAGTGGACCTCCGACAGCGGGCCGGGGCGGAAGGATTCGCGGTTCATCACTGCTCCTTGGCGTCGAGATGGCGTTCGAGCGCGTCGAGGTGCCTGGTCCACAGCTCGCGGTAGGGCGCGAGCCAGGCGTCGAGCGTCCGGAACGCCGACGGCTCGATCCGGTAGATGCGGTGCTGCGCGGAGACCTGGCAGGACAGGAAACCGGCCTCCCGCAACACCTTGAGGTGCTTGGACATCGTCGGCTGGCTGACCGCGAGGGCGGTCACGAGCTCGCCCACGGTGCGGTCGGACTCCCGGAGCTGGTCGAGGATCCGGCGCCGGGTCGGATCGGCGAGCACGGCGAACGCGTCCACGGCTTTATATTCCTTCACGAGTATATGCCTGTCAAGGGATATGCACTGGCGCTGGACGGCGAGGCCGTCGAGCAGGAACCGGATCGAGCGGTCGAAGTGGTCGTCCCAGTCGGTGTGCAGGGTCGACAGGTGGTCGGCGAGGTCGGCGCCGCGGAGCCCGGCCGAGGTCAGGGCGGTGTAGACGAACTCGGACCTGGCCAGGGCGTTGGGGCCGATCAGCGGCCGGCTGCCCGCCAGCACGGCCGACCACGGGTGCGCCAGCAGCGCGGCGCGCAGGCCGCGCATGAACGCCGTGAGGTCCTCGCGCCACGACGAGCGGGTCCGGGGGAGCGGGATCTCGCCGAACACCGCGTCCAGGGCGAGGTCGAGCAGGTCGTCCCGGTTGGACACGTGCCAGTACAGGCTGGTCGCGTTCACGTCGAGGCTTTCGGCCGGGCGGCGCATGCTCAGCCCCGACTCGCCGCTGCGGTCGAGGACGTCGATCGCGGCCGCGACGATCCGGTCCCGGGTGAGGGCGGGAGCCTGCCGGGTGGCGCGGGGCTCGCGCAGCCAGACGGCACCCGCGCCGGTGGACGATCCTCGTGGCGATCTGCGCGGCACTGCTGGTGATCGTCGTGGACAACACGGTGCTCAACGTGGCGATGCCGTCGATCGCGCGGTCGTTCGACGCCTCGACCACCGCGCAGCAGGCGGTCATCGCCGCTTACGTGGTCGTCTTCGCCGGGTTGCTCATCGCCGCCGGAGCGGCCTCGGACCGGTACGGGCGCCGCCGGGCCATGCTCGCGGGGCTGGCCGTGCTCGGGGTGGCGTCGGCGGCTGCGGCGCTGGCGTGGTCGGTGTGGTGGCTGATCGCGATGCGTGCGCTCATGGGAGCCGGCGCGGCGCTCGTCATGCCGGCGACCTTGGCCGTGCTTGTGCAGGTCTTCCCGGAACACGAGCGTCCCCGGGCGTTCGGCGCGTGGGCGGCCGCGGCCTCGGTGGCGATGGCGGCCGGGCCGGTGTTGGGCGGGCTGCTGGTGGCGGTGTGGAGCTGGGCCGGGGTCTTCCTGATCAACGTGCCCGTGGTGGCGGTCGCGATGTTGTTCATCGCGCGGCTGGTGCCCGAGTCGCGCGACCCCGGGCGGCCGGTCGATCCGGTCAGCGCGGTGCTGGTGACCGCCGGGATGACCGCACTGGTCACGGCTGTCATCGGGTTTTCGGCTGCCAGCGGCGTGCTCGCGGTTGTTCTGCTCGGCGCGTTCGGTTGGCGGCAGGTGCGCGCAGTGGTCCCGGTGGTCGAGTTCGCCCTGTACCGGGACCGGCAGTTCGCGGGTGGCAGCGTCGCTGCCGCGCTGCTGACGCTCGGGACGGGCAGTGCGCTGTTCGTCTTGGTCGCGGCCGGGCTGGTCCTGGCGGGTGGCGGTACCGGGTTCGCCGGTCCCGCGACGACGAGCACGGTCCTCGGTGCTGTTCTTGCTGAGCGGGCGGGGATGGGGTCAGCGCTCAACGACACGCACCAGCAGCTGGGCATCGCGCTCGGCGTCGCCGTGCTGGGCAGCGTGCTGGCCGCCGTCTACCGGTCGGGGCTTCCCGCGGCGGTGCCCGCGGGGGCGCTCGTCGGAGCGTGGGTCCTCCGCCACGACCGGCCAGCGAAAGATCAATAAGCGCGATCGCTTCAGTGTTGATCGAAATTAATGCTCCACGGGAGCGAAAGACGAACCATGCAAGAGAAGGGAAGCCTCCGCGCTACAAGGAGGCTCAGCCTTCGAGGAGGGGGCCGCCGGAGACGTCCAGGGCCTGCACGGTTTCGAGCAGGTGGCCGCGGAGCCGGTCCTTGGCCAGCGCAGGGTCGCCGTCGCGGACGGCTTCGGCGAGTCCGGCGTGCTGCTTGGTGATCCGGGCCCGGCGGGTGTGGGTGCGGGCGGTCGCGGTGATGCGCATCTGGCGGTCGCGCAGCGCGTTGTAGAGGTCTTCCACCACGGGGTTGCCCGCGGCGGCGACCAGGTGCGCGTGGAAGGCGCGGTCGGCTTCGTGCAGTTCGGCGTCGGTGAGGTCGGTGGCGTCGCAGGCGGGGTGGCGGGCGAGTTCGCCGCCGATCTCGGCCATCGTCTCGGGGCCGAGCGCGGCGAGCTTGTCGATCGCGAAGCTCTCCAGCGCGAGCCGGGCCTCCAGCAGGGCGCGCGCCTCGGTCGGGGTGACCGGCACGACCAGGGCGCCGCGCTTGGGGTAGAGCTTGAGGAAGCCCTCGGTCTGCAGCCGCAGGAACGCCTCCCGGACCGGGGTGCGGGACATGTTGAGCGTGCCCGCGATCTCGCCTTCCGACAGCAGGTGGCCGTCGGCGTAGGTGCCGTCGAGCAGCCCGGATTTGACGTGGCGGTAGGCCCGGTCGGCGGCCGGGGCCTCGGGGGCTGCTGTGGCGGGGGACACGGGTTCGCGGGGTGTTGCGCTCGACACGCGGCCATCGTACTGGCGCCCAGCTTGTATCTAAGCTGCATACGAGCATTCACTTGGAGGTTCGCGTGCAGGGGACGGCGGCGCCCGAGACGGCGCCCGGAGATCAGCGGTCGTTGCGGACGGCGTGGTTGGTGTGGGGCGTGGCCGCGCTCTGCTACTTCGCCGCGTTGTTCCACCGGGCGAGCCTGGGCGTGGTGGCGCCGGAGGCGTTGCAGCGGTTCGGGACCGGTCCGGCGGTGCTGGCCCTGTTCTCGGCGTTGCAGCTGGGCGTGTACCTGGCGTTGCAGGTGCCGTCGGGACTGCTGGCCGACCGGCTCGGGCCGCGGCGGGTGATCACCGGCGGGGTGCTGTCGCTGGCGATCGGCTCGGCGGTGTTCGCCGTGAGCGCTTCGGTGGTCGGCGGGATCGCGGGCCGGATGCTGATCGGGTTCGGCGACGCGTTCCTGTTCACCAACGCGCTGCGGCTGGCGGCGCAGTGGTTCCCGGCCCACCGGTTCGGCAAGGTGGCGGCGCTGACCGGTCTCGCGGGCGGTCTGGGCCAGGTGTTCTCGACGCTGCCGCTGGGGTTGTCGCTGCACGGGCTGGGCTGGGTGCCGACGTTCCTGGGGGCGGCGGCGATCACGGCTGCGCTGGCGGTGTTGGCGTGGCTGGTGATCCGGGACCGCCCGGCGGAGGCGGTCGGGATGGTCGAGGTTCCCGCCGAGCGGATCTGGGACACGTTGCGGACGGTGGTCGCGCAGCGGGGGACCAAGCACTCGTTCTGGGTGCATTTCGTGTTGATGGCGCAGTTCGTGGCGATCACGACGTTGTGGGGTTCGCCGTGGCTGACCGAGGCGCAGGGGCACGGCAAGGCCGAGGTCGGGACGTTGCTGATGCTGTGCGTGCTGGGTTTCCTGGGTGGTTCGTGGTTCGCCGGGCAGTACGTCTCGGGGCGGCAGCGCAGGCGTGAGGCGTTCACGTGGTGGCTGTCGGTGGCGGTCGTGGCGGTGTGGGCGTTGCTGGTGCTGTGGCCGTCGGTGTTGCCGATGCCGTTGCTGGTGGTGGCGCTGGTGGTCATCGGGGTCGGTGGCGGCAGCGCGATGCTGGCGTTCGACGGTGCGCGGTCGGCGAACGCGACGCACCGGTCGGGTGCGGCGTCGGGCGTGGTGAACATGGGTGGTTTCTCGGCCGCGGTGCTGATCCAGTTGCTGGTCGGGGTGGTGTTGCAGATGGTGGCTGCGCAGCCCGCCGACGTCGCGTACCGGTGGGCGTTCGCTCCGGTGTTGCTGTTGCTCGTGGTGGGGACCTTCGCGCAGGCGTTGCGGCGGGAGCGCTAGCGGCGAGCCGCCTTCCGGTCGTGCCGGTGGCCGTTAGGGTCGGGTGGCGACGCGGAGTCGGGTGGCGATGGAGGTTTTGTGACCACGGCGCTGGAACTGCACAACGTTGTCGGTGGGGAGCACGTGGGCACCTTGGCGGGTGAGACCCTGCCGTTGGTGGATCCCAGCACGGGGGAGGAGTTCGGGTTCTGCCCGCTGACGCGGTGGATGGACGTGGACGCGGTGATGGGGGTGGCGGCTTCGGCGTTCGAGTCGTGGTCGCAGACGACGCCGCGGCGCAGGCAGCAGTTGTTGCTGCGGATCGCCGAGGTGATGGAGGAGCGGTCGGAGGAGCTGGTGGCGGCGGAGTGCCGCAACACCGGCAAGCCGTGGTCGGTGGTGCGCAACGACGAGTTGCCGATGGCGGTGGACGTGCTGCGGTTCTGCGCGGCGGCGGCGCGGGTGCTGGACACGACGGCGGCGGCGGAGTACCAGCCGTTCCGGACGTCGTTCGCGCGGCGGGAGCCGATCGGGGTGTGCGCGCAGGTGACGTCGTGGACGCATCCGTTGTTGTTGGCGGTGGCGAAGTTCGCGCCCGCGTTGGCGGCGGGGAACACGGTGGTGCTCAAGCCGGCGGAGACGACGCCGTTGAGCACGGCGTTGGTGGCCGACATCGCTGCTGAGGTGTTGCCGCCGGGGGTGTTGAACCTGATCTGCGGTGATCGGGACAGCGGTCGGGCGATGGTGGCGCACGAGGTGCCGGGGATGTTCTCGATCACGGGGACGGTGCGGTCGGGGATGGAGGTCGCGGGGTCTGCGGCGGCGGATCTGAAGCGGGTGCACCTGCAGTTGGGCGGGAAGGCTCCTGCGGTGGTGTTCGGGGACGCGGATGTGGCGTTGGCGGCGCGGGGGATCGCGGAGGCGGCGTTCGGCAATGCGGGGCAGAGTTGCACGGCGGCGAGCCGGGTTCTGGTGGCGCCGGAGGTCTACGACGAGCTGGTGGCGGCGTTGGTGGAGTACGCGGCGGTGATGCGGCCGGGGCCGCCGCAGGATCTGGACGCGTCGTTCGGGCCGTTGAACAGCGCGGGTCATCTGGAGTTGGTGCAGTCGCATGTGGAGCGGGTGCCGGAGCACGCGCGGGTGGTGGCCGGTGGTTCTCGGCGGGGTGAGCGGGGGTTCTTCTACGAGGCGACGGTGGTCGTGGGGGTGGAGCAGGACGACGAGCTTGTGCAGAACGAGCTTTTGGGGCCGGTGGTGACGGTGCAGCGCTTCGAGGGGGAGGACGAGGCGGTGGCGTTGGCCAACGGGGTGCGGTACGGGCTGGTGGCGAGCGTGTGGACGCGGGACCATTCGCGGGCGATGCGGTTGTCGCGCCGGTTGCAGGCGGGGACGGTGTGGATCAACACGCATCATCCGTTCACCGCGGAGATGCCGCACAGCGGGTTCAAGCATTCGGCGTCGGCGCGGGATTTCGGCCGTTACGGGTTGGAGGAGTACAGCCGGATCAAGCACGTCATGTCCTATGTGGAGGAATGACGGCGGGCGAGTGCCATGAGGTGCCAGGGGTTGTCCGGTGGTGGGGTTTCGGTGCCGTCGCGGTGGATGTGGGTGACGGTGTCGAAGGTGTCGTGCAGTGCGGTGAGGACGTCGCCGCCGGCGGTTCGGGTGAACAACCGGTAGGTGAGGCGTAGTGGTGCGCCGGCGTTGTCGGGCTGGCGGATGTCGTAGGTGAACAGTGCGCCGCCGGGGGTGAGTGCGGTGTGGACGTTGCGGGTGGCGGCGGGGATGTCGGGCATGGCGCTGAAGGCGTAGGCGGCGATGGCGGCGTCGGCTCGGGCGGTGCCGAGGTTTTCGCGGCTGATGTCGGCTTGGTGGAGTTCGATGTTGGTCCAGCCGTGGCGTTGGATGCGTTGGTGTGCTTTGGCGAGCATGCCGGGGCTGTGGTCGATGGCGATGATCTTTCCTGCGGGGCCGAGGGCGTCGTGGAGCGCGGGGAAGTTGGGGCCGGTTCCGCAGCCGATGTCGAGGACGGTCTGTCCGGGTTGGAGTCGCAGGGCGCGGGTGGCGGTGCGGGCGAGCCGGTCGTGGGGGAAGAGCCGGTTGGTGATGTTGAGGACGTGGCTCATGCGGTCCCAGTGGCGGCGTTGGTGGTCGGTGGTGGTCATGGTTGCTCCTCTTTTTACGATACGTTCGTATTGTTACAGTGCGTCGACCGCGATTGCAATACGGTCGTATTGATACGCTGGCGGGGTGCCGCGCCAGGTCGATCACCAAGCCCGCAGGAAGCTCATCGCCGAAGCCCTGTGGCGGGTGGCGCGGCAGCGGGGGATGGACGCGGTGAGCATGCGCCACGTCGCCACCGAGGCCGGGGTGTCGGTGGGCATGGTCCAGCACTACTTCAGGACCAAGGACCAGATGCTGAGCTTCGCGCTGGAGACCATCGGCGAGCGGGTCGCCGAGCGCATCGGTGCCCGGTTGGCGGAGCTGCCGGGTGACTGCGCGCCGGTGCGGCGGGTGCGGGCGATGCTGCTGGAGCTGCTGCCGCTGGATGCGGCGCGGCATCTGGAGGCGCACGTCGGGTTCGCGTTCTTCACGCGGGCGGCGGTGGAGCCGGGGTTGGCGACGCGGTTGCGGGAGCAGTACCCGGAGTTCGTGGGGTTCGTCGCGGCCGAGGTGGGGCGGGCGCGGGGTGATCTCGACGCGGACCGGGAGGCGCGGGCGCTGATGGCGCTGGTGGACGGATTGGCCGCGCACGTGCTGGTCGGTTACGAGTCGCCGGAGGGCGCGGCGGAGGTGTTGGAGGGGCGGCTGGCCGAGGTGTTCGGCGGCTGATCACTGCGGGCTGCGGGTGGCGATGGCCAGCAGCGCGGCGGCGGAGCCGGTGAGCTGGAGGCCGGGGCGCCAGACGGCGTGCAGGGGGCGGCGCAGGTCGAGTCCGGTGACCTCGACCTGCGCGACGCGGTGTTCGGCGAGGTCGGTGCCGACGGCGAGGAGGCTGAGCACGGAGGGTCCGGCGCCGGCGACCACGGAGTTGCGCACGGCGGTGGTGGAGTGCAGTTCCAGCAGGGGCGCGACGGCGTCGGTGCCGGCTTCGGCCAGGGCGCGGTAGAGGGTTTCGCGGGTGCCGGAGCCGTGTTCGCGGACGATCAGCGGGGTGGCAGCGAGTTCGGCGGGGGTCAGGGGGCGGCGGAGCCGGGCCCAGGGGTGGTCGGGCGGGACGACCAGGACCATGCGGTCGCGGGTGACGTGGCGGGCGGAGACGCCTTCGGGGGTGCCGGGGGTTTCGATGAAGCCGAGGTCGGCGTGGCCGTGGCGGACCGCTTCGGTGACGGTGGCCGAGTTGGTGACGTCGAGTTCGAGGTGGGTGTCGGGGAAGGCGCGGCGCAGTTGGCTGATCCAGCCGGGGGCGAGGTATTCGGCGATGGTCATGCTGGCGGCCACGCGCAGGTGGGACTGCTGCTGGGCGCGCAGGGCGCGGACGCCGTTCATGAGGCCGTCGACGTGGGCGAGGACCTGGCGGGCCCAGTCGGTGACGATGACGCCGGCGGGGGTGAGGGTGCAGCCCTGGCGGGTGCGTTCGACGAGTTCGAGTCCGAGGCGGCGTTCGAGGCTGGTGAGGCGTTTGCTGGCCGAGGGCTGGCTGACGTGCATTTCGACGGCGGCGGCTCCGATGCTGCCGAGTTCGCCGACGAGGACGAGCAGGCGCAGGGATTCGGAGTCGGGGGCGGTCATGCGTCGAGGATAGGCCCCGTGGTGCTGTTGGTCGGGGAAAGTGGCGCTGTGGGCATGCAGCGGGGTTATGACGTCCTGCGCGGTTGACGGCTACCGGGTGGCGGGTGTGGTGGCGACGCTGGGCTCGTGGTCAGGACAGTGGATCGGCGGGCGGCGGCGTCGCTGTGGCCTGGGTTGTGGGTGGCGGTCGCTGGTACGGCGGTGTCGTTGGTGGTCGCGGGCTTGGTGCCCGCGGTGAGCGCGCTGACGTTGGCGGTGGTGCTGGGGGTGGTGGTCGGCAACGTGCCGGTGCTGCCGGGTTCGGTGCGTCCCGGGCTGGCGTGGGTGATGCGGCGGTCGTTGCGGTTGGGGGTGATGCTGCTGGGTTTGCAGCTGGCGGTGGGCCAGGTGCTGGATCTGGGGGTGGGCACCGTGGTGGTGGTCGTGCTGATCGTGGTGGTGACGTTTGCGGGCACGGTGGTGCTGGGGCGTTGGCTGGGGGTGTCGCGGGGGTTGTCGGTGCTGGTGGCCGCGGGGTTTTCGATCTGTGGTGCGTCGGCGATCGCGGCGGTGGAGAGCGTGATTGACCGCGAGGACGAGGACGTGGCCACCGGGGTGGCGCTGGTGACGGTGTTCGGGAGCGCGTCGATGCTGCTGCTTCCGGTGCTCGGCGGTGAGCTGGGGTTGTCGGAGGTTGACTTCGGGCGGATCGCCGGGGGCAGCGTGCACGAGGTGGCGCAGGTGGTCGCCGCGGCGTCGCCGATGGGTGCGGCGGCGGTCGCGGTCGCGGTGGTGGTCAAGCTGTCGCGGGTGGTGTTGCTCGCGCCGATGGTCGCGGTCGTGAGCGTGCTGCGGCGGCGCGAGGTGGCGGTGGGGAAGCGGCCGCCGGTGTTGCCGTTGTTCGTGGTCGGTTTCCTGGCCGCGGTGGTGGTGCGGAGTGCGGGCGTGCTGCCGGCGCCGGTGCTGGACGGGGCGCGGCAGGTGACGACGGTGTTGCTGGCCGCGGCGTTGTTCGCTCTGGGCAGTGCTGTGCGGGTGCGTGCGTTGGTCCGGACCGGGCCTCGGGCTTTCGTGCTCGGGGCGTTGTCGACGGTGCTGGTGACCGGGGTGGCTTTCGCCGGGATGCTCCTGGTGTGACGTCCACTGTGGACGCCTACAGGCTGGGCCGGGGCCAGGGGCGGGCCTGTTCGAGGGCGCGGGCGGCGCGCAGGACGCGGGCGTCGGAGTGGCGGGGGCCGATGATCTGCAGGCCGATCGGCAGCCCGTCGGCGGTGAACCCGCAGGGGACGCTGGCGGCGGGCTGCTGGGTCATGTTGAACGGGTAGGTCAGCGGCGTCCAGCCGGTCCAGCGCTGGTGGGCCGAGCCGGGCGGGACTTCGTGGCCCGCTTCGAACGGCGGGATCGGCACGGTCGGGGTCAGCAGCAGGTCGTAGGTCTCGTGGAAGGCGCCCATGCGCTGGCCGAGCAGCATGCGGGTGTTGGTGGCTTCCAGGTAGTCCTGCGCCGAGTAGGTCAGGCCCTGCTGGACGATGTCGTGGAGTCCGGGGTCGAGCAGGGCGCGCTGGTCGGCGGTGAGGTGTTCGACGGACTTGGCGGCGCCGGAGAACCACAGGACGTGGAAGTCCTCGACCGGGTCGGTGATCGTCAGGTCGGTGGTCTCGACCTCGGCTCCGAGTTCGGCGAAGACCTGCGCGGCCTCGGCGGTGGCGGCGGCGATCCGCGGGTCGACGGTGGCGAAGCCGAGGTCGGGGCTGTAGGCGATGCGCAGTCCCCGGATACCGTCGTCGAGGCCGGTGCGGAACGACGCGGTGGGCGGTTCCAGCGCCGACCAGTCGCGGCTGTCGGGCTGGGAGAGCACGTCCATCATCAGCGCGGTCTCGGTGACGGTCGTGGTCATCGGCCCGGCGTGGGCGAGGGTGCCGTAGGGGCTGGCGGGGTAGTGCGGGATGCGCCCGTAGGTCGGCTTGATGGTGACGATTCCGCAGAAGGCAGCCGGAATCCGCACCGATCCGCCGCCGTCGGTGCCGATGGCCAGCGGCGCCATCCCCAGGGCGACCGCCGCGGCGGCGCCGCCGCTGGAGCCGCCGGGGGTGAGCTCGGGGTTCCACGGGTTGCGGGTGATGCCGGTCAGCGGGTTGTCGGTGACGCCCTTCCACGCCAGTTCCGGTGTGGTGGTCTTGCCGACGAGCACGGCGTTGTGCTCGCGCAGGCGCGCCACGGTGGGGCCGTCGACGGTCCACTGCTGGTGCGGGTCGATCGTGCGGGAGCCGCGCAGGGTGGGCCAGTGGCGGGTGAGGAAGATGTCCTTGACCGAGGCCGGGACACCGTCGAGCTCGCCTTCGGGTTCGCCGCGCTGCCAGCGCTGTTCGGAGGCGCGGGCCGCGTCGAGCGCGCGGTCGGCGTCGACCAGGCAGTAGGCGTTGACCTTCGGGTCGGCGTCCTCGATGCGCCGCAGCACGGCCTCGGTGGCTTCGACCGGTGACAGCTCGCCGGTGGCGAAGGCGGCGAGCATGCCGGTGGCGGTGAGGTCGGCTGCCGTGCGGGTGGTGTTGACCATCTAGTTGCGCTCCGTTCCGCTGACGTAGCCCCGTTGTTTGTCCACGACGTTGCGCAGCGGCTCGCCGTGGGCGTAGTCGCTGAGGTTGTGCAGGAACAGCTCGACGAGTTCGTCGGTCCAGCCGACGGTGTCCCCGGACATGTGCGGGGAGATCAGCACGTTGGGCATGTCCCACAGCGGTGAGGACGGCGGCAGCGGTTCGGTCTCGAACACGTCCAGCGCCGCACCGGCGAGGTGCCCGGCGCGCAGGGCGGTGACCAGGTCGTCCTGGACGAGCAGTTCGCCGCGGCCGACGTTGATCAGCCGCGCGGTGGGTTTGCAGCGGGCCAGGACTCGCGCGTCGACGAGGTTTTTGGTCTGCTCGGTCAGCGGGGCGGCCAGCACGACGAAGTCGGCGTCACCGACGTGGTCGGCGATCTCGTCGGAGGCGTGCACGGTGCCGAAGTCGGGGTCGTCGTCGCGGGCGACGCGGCCGATGCCGCTGACGCGCAGCCCGGCCGCGGTGAGCAGGGCGGCGATGGCGCGGCCGATGGGGCCGGTGCCCACGACCAGGGCGGTGCGGTGCTGGATGCGCTCGGTTTCGCGGTGCTGCCAGTGCCGCTGGTCCTGGTGGCGCAGGGTGGTGTGCAGGTCCTTGGCGAAGGTGAGCACGGTGGCCAGGACGTATTCGGCCATGGGGCGGTCGAACACGCCGCGGGAGTTGGTCAGCTCCACCGGGGAGTCCAGCAGTTGCGGGAACAGCAGCCGGTCGACGCCCGCGCTGGCGGTGTGGACCCAGCGCAGGGAGTCGGCGGCGGGCCAGGCCGCGGCCAGCGCGTCGGAGCGGAAGGCCCACACGAACAGCACGTCGGCGCCGGGCAGGGCGTCGGCGAGGTCGTCCTCGGTGGCGTAGCGGACCCGGGCGATCCGCTCGATCTCGGCCGTGGAGGAGGGGTGGGTGCCGTCGGTGAGGACGACGACGGTGGGCTGTGCGGTCATGATCTGCCTTCGGTGCGACGTAACGTGGGCGGTTTCGCCTTAACACAGATGTCCGGACAAGCGTCGGCGCCAGGCATTGACACGCTAGAAACCACTCGTAGGATTGTCAACAATCCGCGGGTACTCTCGGCTGACGTGGTCGATTCCGACCGCACCGGCGTCGGCGGGAACCGTGGCGAGTCGAGTCCCGCCGATCAACGCAGTTTGACGAACGCCCCTCTCGTGAAACGGAATCCACGATGCCCAGGTACCTGTCGATCACGCTGGAGAAGCGCGGCGTGTCCTGTGTGGCCGAATTGCTGGACAAGGACGCGCCGCTGACCTGCGAGGCGGTGTGGCAGGCGCTTCCGCAGGCCGGCCCGGTGCACCACGCCAAGTACGCGCGCAACGAGATCTACACGATGGTGCCGCGGTTCGCGGCCGAGGAACCCGGCCAGGAGAACCCCACCGTCACCCCGATCCCCGGCGACGTCGTGTACTTCTCCTTCCACGGCGGCATGCTCGACCGCGAGTTCAAGGAGGAGAAGAACATCCACGAGCTGCCGGGGGTGATCGATCTGGCGATCTTCTACGGCCGCAACAACCTGCTGCTCAACGGTGACGTCGGCTGGGTGCCCGGCAACGTCTACGCCACGATCGTCGACGGCCTGGACCGGATGGCCGAGGCGTGCAACGACGTGTGGCGTTCGGGCAGCGTCGGGGAACGCCTCGTCTACGACCGCCACGCGGGTTGACGAGGAGGCACCGGTGCCGCCTGACTTCCTCGGGGCGGTGTTGGGTCCGGAGCCGCAGCGCGGCGTCGGGCTGATCGTCCCGTTCGACCTCGCGCTGGACCGCGAGCTGTGGCGCTGGGTGCCGGCCAACGTGTCGCTGTACCTGACGCGGACCCCGTTCGTGCCGGTGCCGGTGACCGTGGAGATGGCCAACCTGGTCAGCGACGAGGCCGCGGTGCACAGCGCCACCCGCGACCTGCTGGTGCCCGAGCCGGAGGTGGTGGCCTACGCCTGCACCTCGGGCAGCTTCGTCAACGGCGCCACCGGGGAGCGGGCCCTGGTCGAGGTGATGACCGATGCCGGTGCGCCCGCGGCGGTGACCACCGCGGGCGCGCTGGTGCAGGCCCTGGAGGTGCTGGGGGCGGGCCGGGTCGCGGTGGCCACGCCGTACGTGGCGGCGGTGACCGAGCGGCTGCACGGGTTCCTCGACGACCACGGCGTCGAGGTGGTCACCAGCGTCGGGCTGGGGTTGCAGGAGCAGATCTGGAAGGTCGGCTACCGGCAGGTGATCGACATCGTGCGCTCGGCGGACCGCCCCGAGGCCGAGGCGATGTTCATCAGCTGCACCAACCTGCCCACCTACGACATCATCGGGCCGCTGGAGGCCGAGCTGGGCAAGCCGGTGCTCACGGCCAACCAGGTCACGATCTGGGCGGCGCTGCGGGCGATGGACCTGCAGGCCGTCGCTCCCGAGCAGTGGCTGGTGCGGGCGGTCGACGCACCGGCCGCGTGACGATCGAGTCACGAACACCTTTCCGGAAAATGGGACGTCAACCGCCGTGCGGTAACATTGTCAACAATCGACCGGTCGCGCGGTGCCTTCCCGGCCCGCGCCCGGCGCGCCCACGGTGCCGTTGTCCGTGCCCGGTGACTACAAGGATGGAGCCCCCGGTGTCGCACACCGCAGGAATTCTCTACCCCGGATACAGCGCCGAAGACGACTACCCCACCCTCGAAGGGCTGCTGGGCGGTGGCCGCAGGCTGCCGCTGGTGCACACGCTGATGCGCGAGGACGCCCACCGCGTCGACGCGCTGCTGGACATCGGCTCGCCCGACCTGCTGGCCGACGGTGCCCGGCAGCTGCTCGAGCACGGGGTGCAGTCGGTGATCTGGGCCTGCACCAGCGGCAGCTTCGTGTTCGGCTGGCAGGGCGCCCGCGACCAGGTCGAGACGTTGCAGGCCGTGACCGGGCTGCCCACCTCCAGCACCTCGTTCGCGTTCGTCCACGCCGCGTCCCGGCTCGGGCTGCGGCGGGTGGCGGTCGCCGCGACCTACCCGGCCGACGTGGCCGAGGCGTTCGTGGCGTTCCTGGCCGCCGCGGGCATCGAGGTCGTGCGGCTGTCCAGCCGCGGCATCATCACCGCCGCGGAGGTCGGCACGCTCGGCCGCGAGGAGGTGCTGGAGTTCGCGGCGGCCAACGACGACGACCGCGCCGAGGCGCTGCTGCTGCCCGACACCGCCCTGCACAGCGTGGCCTGGCTCGACGAGCTGGAGACCAGGCTGGGCAAGCCGGTGCTCACGGCCAACCAGGTCAGCGCGTGGGAAGGGCTGCGGCTGGCCGGGGACCGCGCGGTCCACGAAGGATTGGGAACGCTGTTCCGGCAGGCCGCGGCCACCGCCGGAACGCAGGCAGGAGGGGAACGCCGTGGTTCCCCGGACTGAGGAGATGGTGTGTCGTGCTCGGACTCGACGAGCAGAACCAGCCCGGTGAGTTAGAGCCGGTGCAGCGCAAGTCGACCGCGGCGATCGTGGCCGACCAGCTGCGGTCGGCGATCATGTACGGCTCGCTGGCGCCGGGCAGCCAGATGGGCGAGGCCGAGCTGGCCTCCCGCCTCGGCGTGAGCCGGGGACCGCTGCGGGAGGCCATGCAGCGGCTGGTCGCCGAAGGGCTGCTGCGCAGCGAGCCGCACCGCGGCCTGTTCGTCACCTCGCTGGACGCCGACGACGTCCGCGACATCTACCTGGCGCGGCTGGCGGTCGAGCGCGCGGCCTGCGAGCAGATCGTGCGCCACCACAGGGTGGAGGCGGTGGCCGAGCTGACCGCGGCGCAGAGCCGGATGGTGGCCGCGGTGTCCAAGAGCGACCCGATCGAGCTCGCCGACGCCGACCAGGAGTTCCACGAGACCCTGGTGCGGGTGTCGGGCAGTCCGCGGTTGCAGCGGATGGCCCAGACGCTGCTGGTGGAGAAGCGGATGTGCCTGACGGCGTTGCAGGACAAGTACCACACCGACGCGCAGGCGCTGCTCGACGAGCACCGCGGCATCGTCGACGCGATCGAGGACGGTGACGAGCAGGTGCTGCTCGAACGGCTGCGCGCGCACATGAACGACGCGCTGGAACGTCTCAACGGCTCGATGGCCCACTGACGGCGCCGCACGCGGTTCGGCCCTCGGTCCGCAGCGGACCGAGGGCCGAACCCGGCTGTCACAGGCCGCCGACGGCGACGTACTTGGTTTCCAGGAACTCGTCGATGCCGACCTTGCCGCCCTCGCGGCCCAGCCCGGAGTGCTTGACGCCGCCGAACGGGGCGGCCGGGTTGCTCACGATGCCCTGGTTGAGGCCGATCATGCCGGCCTCCAGCGCCTCGGACACCCGCAGCGCCCGCTGCATGTCGCGGGTGAACAGGTAGCTGACCAGGCCGTACTCGGTGTCGTTGGCCAGGTCGACGACCTGCTGCTCGTCGGTGAAGGTGGTGATCGGGGCGACCGGGCCGAAGATCTCCTCGGAGTTCATCCGCGCCGTGGCCGGCACCCCGGTCAGCACCGTGGGCCGGTAGAAGTAGCCGTCGCCGTCCTCGCGGGAGCCGCCGACGACGACCTCGGCGCCCTGGCCGACGGCGTCGGCGACCAGCTCGGTGACCTTGCCCAGCTGGGCGGAGTCGATCAGCGGGCCCACCTCGACCTCGTCGGTGACGCCGCGGCCGATGCGCAGGCCGCCCATCCGCTCGGCCAGCCTGCGGCCGAACTCGTCGGCGACCTCGGCGTGGACGTAGAAGCGGTTGGCCGCCGTGCACGCCTCGCCGATGTTGCGCATCTTGGCCAGCATCGCCCCGTCCACGGCGGCGTCGAGGTCGGCGTCGTCGAAGACGATGAACGGGGCGTTGCCGCCCAGCTCCAGGGACACGTTGAGGACCTGCTCGGCGGACTGCTCGATGAGCTTGCGGCCGACCGCGGTGGATCCGGTGAACGACAGCTTGCGGGCGCGGCCGTCGCGGATCATCGGCTCCATCAGCCTGCCCGCGCGCTGCGAGGTCACCACGTTGAGCACCCCGTCGGGCAGGCCGGACTCGATCAGGATCTCGGCCAGCGCCAGCATCGACAGCGGCGTCTGGTGGGCGGGCTTGATCACCGAGGTGCAGCCCGCGGCGATGGCCGGGCCGATCTTGCGGGTGCCCATGGCCATCGGGAAGTTCCACGGGGTGATCAGCAGCGCGGGCCCCACCGGCTGGCGCATCACCAGGAACCGGCCCTTGCCGTTGGGGGCGACCGCGTAGTCGCCGCCGATGCGCACCGCCTCCTCGGCGAACCAGCGGAAGAACTCGGCGGCGTAGGTGACCTCGGCGCGGGACTCGGTGAGCGGTTTGCCCATCTCCAGGGTCATCAGCAGCGACAGGTCCTCGTGGCGCTGCATGATCTTCTCGTAGGCGCGGCGCAGGATCTCCCCGCGCTCGCGCGGCGGGTGCGCGCCCCACTCCTTCTGCGCGGCGCTGGCCGCGGCCAGCGCGGCCAGGCCGTCGTCGGGGGAGGCGTCGGCGACCGAGCACAGCGCCCGGCCGGTCGAGGGGTCCTCGACCTCGTAGGTGCCGCCCCCGCTGGCCGGGCGCCACTGGCCGCCGATCAGCAGCTGCTTGGGTGCGGCTTCGACGACGGCGTTCTCGCGGGGGTGGGCTTCGACGGTGCGAGTCATGGCAGTGGCGGACCCTTCTGTCTCGACGGTGGACACCGACGCTGGGTGATGGTTGCATGTCACACGGGATTGTCAACAATCCTACAGTCAGACTGGATCTTTTCCGCCCCATTCGTTTGGAGTCGATCATGGCTGAGCTCTCGCCGGTGCTGAAGCAGGCGACGCCCGTGCTGGCCGCACGAGGGGAAGGCGTCCACCTCTACGACGAGGACGGCCGCCGCTACCTCGACTTCACCGCAGGCATCGGGGTCACCAGCACCGGCCACTGCCACCCGCGCGTGGTGGAAGCCGCCCAGCGACAGGTGGGTACCCTCATCCACGGCCAGTACACGACCGTCATGCACCGGCCCCTGCTGGACCTGACCGAACGCCTCGGCGAGGTGCTGCCCGAGGGGCTGGACCGGCTGTTCTACGTCAACTCCGGCAGCGAGGCCGTCGAGGCCTCGGTGCGGCTGGCCCGCCACGTCACCGGCCGCCAGAACATCGTGGCCTTCCAGGGCGGCTTCCACGGCCGCACCATGGGCGCGGCGGCGCTGACCACCTCCGGGGTCAAGGTCCGCGCCGGCATCGGGCCGCTGATGCCGGGCGTGGTGTTCACACCGTTCCCCGAGGCCTACCGGCACGGCTGGAGCCAGGCCGAGGCGACCCGCTTCGCCCTGGCCGAGTTCGACCAGCTGCTGGCCACCACCAGCTCGCCCCGCGACACCGCCGCGATCATCGTCGAACCGGTCCTGGGCGAGGGCGGCTACATCCCGGCGCCGCCGGAGTTCCTCGCCGGGCTGCGCGAACGCGCCGACAAGCACGGCATCCTGCTCATCGTCGACGAGGTGCAGACCGGTGTCGGGCGCACCGGCAGGTTCTGGGGCCACGACCACGCCGGCATCCGACCCGACATCCTGATCACCGCCAAGGGCCTGGCCAGCGGGTTCCCGCTGTCGGCGATCGCGGCGCCTGCCGAGCTGATGGGCCAGGCGTGGCCGGGCTCGCAGGGCGGCACCTACGGCGGCAACGCGGTGGCCGCCGCCGCGGCGCTGGCGACCCTGGACGTGGTCCGTGACGAGGGTCTCGTGGCCAACGCCGCCGAGCAGGGCGCGCGCCTGCAGGAGGGGCTGCGCAAGGTCGCCGCCGACCACCCGGTCATCGGTGACGTGCGGGGCCTGGGCCTGATGATCGGCAACGAGTTCACCACCCCCGACGGGCGCCCGGACACCGCCACCGCCACCCGCGCGCACGCCGCCGCGGCCGAACGCGGCCTGCTGCTGCTGACCTGCGGCCCGCACGGCAACGTCGTGCGGATGATCCCGCCGCTGGTGGTCGACTCCGCCCAGGTCGACGAGGGCGTGCGGCTGTGGGCGGAGGCCGTGCAGGCCGCCGTCGCCGCCGGCTGAACCACCACACCGGTGGTGGCCGCGCCGCGTGTAACGGCCACCACCGGACCGTGCAACCCGTACGCGCGGAACGGGTGATGACTGATCACTGTTCGGTAGCGGTGTGTGCCTTCGAGTCAGCCGTCTGGAATGCTGCACGCCAAAGACCGGCCCGCCCCGGCGCGGGCCGGTGAGTCGACTGCCGCAGGTGTGAAGGTCATGAGTGATTGGTCGGCGGGCCCACCGCCGAAGGGCCGGAGGCCGCAGAGTGGCGGCGCCTACGACTACTACGGCAGCGGTCGTGAGCGGTCGGCCGCTCCCAGGCCACCCGGACCGCCGCCGCGGCGTGGTCCCGCCGGGCCGCCGCGCGATGAACTGCCCCCGCGCCCGCCCCAGCGCAAGAAGAAGCGGTGGGGCCGCCGCGTCGGGGTCACCCTGCTCGTGCTCGTGCTGCTGCTGGCCGGGCTGGTGTTCTACTTCGACTCCACGCTGCAGCGGGTCGAGGCGCTGGACTACCCGGGCCGCGCCTCCCAGGACACGCCCGGCACGAACTGGCTGCTGGTGGGCTCCGACAGCCGCGAGGGACTCGACGACGCCCAGCGCGAGCAGCTGGGCACCGGTGAGGCCGCCGGGCAGCGCACCGACAGCATGATGCTCATCCACGTCCCCGACAGCGGCGGCCAGGTCTCCATGATCAGCCTGCCGCGCGACTCCTACGTGCCGATCCCCGGGCACGGCCGGGACAAGCTCAACGCCGCGTTCTCCTACGGCGGCGCGCCGCTGCTGACCCAGACCATCGAAGAGGTCAGCGGCGTGCACATCGACCACTACGCCGAGATCGGCTTCGGCGGGTTCGCCGACCTCGTCGACGCCGTCGGCGGCGTGGACGTGTGCCTGGACCAGCCGATCGACGACCCGAAGGCCCACATCAACCTGCCCGCGGGCTGCCAGGAGCTCGACGGCCCGAACGCGCTGGGCTTCGTCCGCTCCCGCTACGCGCTGGCCGACGGCGACCTCGGCCGGGCGGCCAACCAGCGCAAGGTGATGGGGGCGCTGGTGGACAAGGCCACCGGCCCGGCCACCCTGTTCAACCCGTTCCGCCTGGTCCCGCTGGCCTCGGGCGCGTCGAAGACGTTCACCGTCAACACCGGCGACCACCTCTGGCACCTGGCCTCGCTCGGCCTGGCCATGGGTGATCTCAGCGGCCCCAACGGCGTGACCACCTCCGTGCCGTTCGGCCGCTTCGGGCAGGACTCCAACGGCCAGTCGGTGATCATCTGGGACAAGGAACGCGCCGCGGCGATGTTCGACGCCCTGGCCAAGGACCAGCCGATCCCGCCCGACATCCTCGACAAGTAGCGCACGTGGTGAAGGGGGACGCCCGGCCGGCGTCCCCCTTCGTCGTGTGCGGGGTCAGGACACGAAGCTGGCCAGCTGGCGGTGGTCGCCGTTGAACGTGTTCTGGTCCCCGGGCAGCACCCCGTGGTTGGAGAACTGCCAGATCGTCTGGAAGTCCCAGCCCGCGGGCAGTTCCCCGGGCGCGGGCGCGTAGCGGGCCAGCCACAGCGGGTTGCGCGCGCCGAACGTGGGATTGGCCCCCGTGCACCGGTTCCACCACGCCGTGGTCGTGTAGATCGCGGGGTGGCGGCCGGTGCGCGCGAAGTAGGTGTCGCTGAACTCGGCGATCCAGGCCGACATCCGCTCCGGCGGCAGGCCGTAGCAGATCTCGCCGTAGGGGTTGTGCTCGATGTCGAGCGCGCCCGGCAGCAGCCCGGGCGACCAGCCGCCGCCGTGGTCGACGAAGAAGTTCGCCTGCTGGGCGCCGGAGGAGCGGTCGGGCAGCCCGAAGTGGTAGGCGCCCCGCACCATGCCCACCGCGTGCGCGCCCTCGTACTGGGCGGCGAAGTGGTCGTTGCGGAACCCGGTGCCCTCGGTGGCTTTGACGTAGGCGAACCGGGCGCCGTCGGCCCACGCCCGCGGCCAGTCGACCACTCCCTGGTGCCCGCTGACGTCCATGCCCGCCACACCTCCCGCGGGCACCGGCGCGCTGCGCTGCGCGGGAGCACCGATGCTGTAGCCCGCCCACGCGCCTGCCGGATCATCGGGATCCAGCCGGGGCGCGGTACCGGACGCGGCAGGCGCTCCGGCCGCGGTCACCGCGACGATGATCGCCGCGAGAATGATTCCCCGTCGCGGGAACCGGGAGCTTCGGACAACGGCCATCACAGGGGCCTCCTCACTGTCGGCGGGGCGCGCACGGCCACCGGCACAGGTAAAAGTGAGAAATCTTCCGCTCAGCGGAGAATAACCCGTCGCGGGGCTTCCCGCCGTCCACATGCGACTCGTGTCCGTCCACTGTGGCACACGCCGGGAATGTCCGATTGGAGAATCGCCGCCGGGTCGGGTAGGTCTCGGGGCATGGCACAGCGACCAGGACCACGCCGCGGTGACCGGCCTCGCCCGGCCGGGGGACGACGGGACGAACGAGGGCTGCGCGACGAACTGCGGTCCATGCACGGCAGCAGCTACGGACGCTACAAGTCGCTGCGCGGATCGTGGTCGTTCGACTCCTTCGAGCTGGAGGTCCAGCGGGTCCAGCCCGACCCCTTCGCCCCGGCCAGCCGCTGCCAGGTGCGGGTGGAGCCGCGGGTGGCGGGATTCCCCGAGCAGCTGTGGCGCAACCCGGTGCGCGCCCGCGGCCTGGCCGGGTTCCTGCTGCGCGCGGTGCACCGGCAGCTGCGCGACAGCCGGTTGCGCGTCGACGCCGGCGGTCAGGAGGTGCTCGACCGCAGCGCCTGCCAGATCGCCGGCGGTGCGGTCGTGCTGCGGCTGGGCATCGACCTGCCCGGCCGGGGCCGCACCATCGACGGCCACGCCGCCGCCCGCGCGCTGTGCGACGACCTGCCCGAGGCCGTCGAGGCCGCGCTGCGCTACGCCACCGCCGACCAGCGGCGCGCCCAGGAGTTCGTCGACTCCGTCGAGGACACCGACGCGCTGCGCCGCGCGCTGGACCCCCGCGGTCTGGTCGCCTTCGTCGCCGACGGGGCGATCCTGCCGCGCCGCAGCGGTGTCGACGACCGGCCGCTGGCCACCGCGGTCCCGTTCGACTCCCCGGAATCACTGCGCGTCGAAATCGAACTGCCCAATCGTGGGACGATCACCGGAATGGGCGTGCCGGAGGGGATCACGTTGATCGCCGGCGGCGGTTTCCACGGCAAGTCCACCCTGCTGCGGGCGCTGGAAGACGGCATCTACGACCACGTGCCCGGCGACGGGCGGGAACTGGTGGTCTGCCGCGACGACACCGTCAAGATCCGCGCCGAGGACGGCAGGCGGGTGCACCGGGTCGACGTCAGCCCGTTCGTCTCCCACCTGCCCACCGGCGCCGACACCCGCGACTTCTCCACCGACAACGCCTCCGGCTCGACCTCGCAGGCCGCCGCCATCGCCGAGGCCGTCGAAGCGGGCGCCCGCGCGCTGCTGGTCGACGAGGACACCGCCGCGACCAACCTGATGATCCGCGACGCGCGCATGCAGGCGCTGGTGGCCAAGGAAGCCGAGCCGCTGACCCCGTTCGTCGACCTCGTCCGGCCCCTGCACCGCCAGCGCGGCGTGTCCACCGTGCTGGTCATGGGCGGCTCCGGCGACTACATCGACGTCGCCGACCGGGTCCTGATGATGGACGCCTACCACGCCCGCGACGTCACCGGCCGCGCCCGGGAACTGGCCGCCCGGCCCACCGGCAGGCACGCCGAGGCAGACGAGTTCCCGCCGGTGCGCCACCGCGTGCCCGACCCCCGCTCGCTGGAGACCGACCGGCCCCGCGTCCGCGCCCGCGGCGTCGACGCCCTCACCCTCGGCGAATCCACAGTGGACCTGCGGGCCGTCGAGCAGATCGTCGACGCCGCCCAGGTCACCGGCATCGGCCTGGCGCTGGTGACCTGCGTGCGCGAGGGCCTGATCGACGGCACCCGCAGCCTGGCCGAGGTCCTCGACGCCTACGCCGCCCGCGTCGACCGGCGCGGCCCGGCCGCCGTCGACGACCACTACGTCGGCGACTTCGCGGTGCCCCGCCGGTTCGAACTGGCCGCCGCCCTCAACCGGCTGCGCACCCTGCGCATCGCCGCCCACAACGGGGTTTGACCGACCCGGCCCAGCGGGCATCACCTCCAGTGGGAGCCACCCGCACGCGCCTTCGCGGCGGAGGGAGGCCGACGATGTCGCGCACCGGATTTCCCGAGCGGGCCAGGGAAGGATTCGACGACCGCAGGCACGCCGGGCGCCTGCTGGCCCGGCAGCTCACCGGCCTGGACCTCACCGACCCCGTGGTGTTCGGGCTGGCCAGGGGAGGGGTGCCGGTGGCAGCCGAGGTCGCCCTCGCCCTCGGCGCGCCGCTGCGGGTCGCGGTGGCCCGCAAGATCGGCGCCCCCGGCCAGCCCGAACTCGCCCTCGGCGCCGTCACCGCCGACGGGCCCGTCAGCTACGACCCGCGGCTGCTGCGGGCCTTCCACGTCGACGAGCAGGTCCTCGAACCCGACTGCGCCCGCGAACGCGCCGAGGCCCGCCGCCGCGAGCAGCTGTTCCGCCGCGGTGAGGACGTGCCGCTGGCCGGACGCGACGCGGTGCTCGTCGACGACGGCCTGGCCACCGGCGCCACCGCCCGCGCGGCGGTGCGGATGCTGCGCGAGGCGTCCCCGCGCAGCATCGTGCTGGCCGTGCCCGTCGGCGCACCCGACGCGGTCGCCGCGCTGCGCCGGGAAGCCGACGTCGTGGTCTGCGTGCTGCAACCGGTCGGGTTCGCCGCGGTGGGGCAGTGGTACCGCAACTTCCGCGCGACCAGCGACGAGGAGATCTTCGACGTCCTGGCCGAAGTCGGGTCGTGATCAGCCCACGGGGGTCAACGTGCCCAGCGCGGCCTCGATCGCCCCGGCCGCGGTCAGGCACAGGTCCTCGCGGAACGGGCGGCCGATGACCTGCACCCCCATCGGCACCCCGCCGGACACGCCGGTGGGCACCGCGACCGCGGGGACGCCGACGAACGAGGTCACCGTGCACAACCGGGCCGCCAGCGCGAAGCGGAGGAACTGCTCCTCATCGGGTTGGCCGTCGACGTCTCCGGGCGGTTCGGTGGACACCGGGCCCAGCACCAGCGGGTAGTGGGCCAGGAAGCGCAGCCAGTCGCTGGTGATCCGGTGCCGGTCGGCGGTGGCCCGGACGTAGTCCGGCAGGCTCACCGGGGGCTGTCGGCGCAGGCTCAGCTCCATGTGCCGGGCGCTGTCGTCGGTCAGCAGCGGGCGGATCCGCGGCCACGACAACCCGAACTCGGTGGTGATCAGCTTGCCGTAGCAGTGCAGCGCCTCCGGCAGCGCGGGCACGTCGCGTTCCTCCACCGCGTACCCGGCATCCGAGAGCACCCCGGCGGCCCGCTCGATCTCGGCCCGCACGCGGGGGTCGACGCCGAGACCGCCCGGATCGGCCGTCACCGCCACCCGCACCGGGCCGGTCGGGGCGGGACCGTCCAGCGGGGCCGGGACCGCGCGCGGATCACGCGAATCCGTTCCGGCCAACACCTCGAACGCGGCCCGCAGGTCGCCCACGCTGCGGGCGATCGGCCCGTCCTTGGGGAACAGCTGCGAGGCCAGCGCCGGATCGCGGCCGCCGACCCGGTGCTCCATCGGGAACCGCCCGTAGCTCGGGTTGAGCGCGGTGACCCCGCAGCACAGCGCCGGTCCCCGCACCGAACCGCCCGAGTCGTTGCCCAGGCCGATCGCGGCCATGCCCGCCGCGACCGCGGCGCCGTCGCCGCCGCTGGTGGCGCCGGGATCGCGGATCGTGCCCCACGGGTTGACCGTCTCGCCGAACAGCTGGCTGCGGGTGGACCCGCCGATGGTCAGGTCCGGCATGTTGGTGTGCCCGATGGGGATCGCGCCCGCCGCGCGCAGCCGGGCGACCGGGGGCGCGTCGGCGTCGGCGACGTTGTCGCGGAACCGCGGCACGCCGTGGGTGGTGGGGACTCCGGCGATGTCGATGTTCTCCTTGACCGTGAACGCGACCCCGGCCAGCGGTCCCGGCTCCTCGCCCGCGGCGCGGCGCCGGTCGAGATCGGCCGCCGCGGACCGGGCGCTGCCGGCCAGCAGGGCGGTCACGGCGTTGACGGCCGGGTTGACCGCGGCGATGCGCTCCAGGTGCGCCTCGACGACCTCGGCCGCGCTGATCCGTCCCGAACGGACGGCGGAGGCCACCTCGGTGGCCCGCATTTTCCACATGCCACCGCAAGATACGGATCTGTATCTGAATTCGCTAATGTATATTGGGGTCATGCCGCCGAACCGCCTCAGCCGGCAGGAAAGCCGCGCCCGGACCCGGCAACGCCTGCTCGACGCCGCCGGTGAGCTGTTCGCCGAACGCGGCGTCAACGGCACCTCCGTGGAGCAGATCGCCGAGCACGCCGGATACAGCCGCGGTGCCTTCTACGGCAACTTCACCGACAAGCAGGCCCTCGTCGCCGAACTGCTCAAGCACCGCACCCTGCGCGAACGCGAGGAGGTCGCCGCGCTCCAGCGGGATGCGACCGACGAGCAGGACGTGCTGGAACCGCTGCGGGCCTGGCACCGCGACCGCGCCGAACACCTCACCGGCTGGCTGACGCTGCGCCTGGAACTGCTGCTTTACGCGCTGCGCAACCCCGAGATCCGGCCCGAGGTCGCCGAGCGGGAGACGATCGCGCGCGAGGCCATCGCCGGCGGCGTGCGCCACGAACTCGGCGATGACGCCCCGGCCGACGCCGACTTCCTCGCGCTGATCCTGCACGCGCTGGAAGACGGACTGCTCATCCAACGGCTGCTGCATCCCGACCGGATCAGCGACGAGGTCGTGGTCGACGCCGCCGAGCTGCTCCTGCGCAGCTGGAAGCGCCCCGGCTGAGAATCAGCCGCGCGTCGCGATCACGACGGTCGCCTCCTCGTGCCGCACCACCCGCGGCTCCAGCCCGTGCCCGGCGAACACCGCGACGCTGTGCGCGGCTTGGCCGTCGCTGACCTCCACGAGCACCGATCCGCCCGGCGCCAGCCACCGCCGCGCGTCGGCGGCGACCCGCCGCTGCACGTCCAGCCCGTCCGCGCCGCCGTCGAGCGCCACCCGCGGTTCGTGCTCGCGGGCCTCCGGCGGCATCAACCCCACCGACTCCGTCGGCACGTACGGGGTGTTGGCGAGCAGCACGTCGATCCGGCCCCGCAGCCCGGCAGGCAGCGCGTCGAACAGATCGCCCTCGTAGACCCGGTCCCGGCCGAGGTTGCGGCGCGCGCAGCGCACCGCGGCCGGATCGATGTCGGCGGCGTGCACCTCGACACCGTCCACAGTGGCCGCCAGCGCCGCGCCCAAAGCGCCCGAGCCGCAGCACAGGTCGACGACCACCGACCCCGGCGCCACCAGCTTGGCGGCCTGCGACACGAGGAACTCGGTGCGGCGGCGGGGAACGAACACCCCCGGTTCCAGCGCGACGCGCAGTCCGCAGAACTCGGCCCAGCCCAGCACGTGTTCCAGCGGGAGCCCTGCCACCCGGCGGGCGGCCATCGCGTCGAGTTCGCCAGGGGTGCGCGCGGTCGCCAGCAGCAACCGCGCCTCGTCCTCGGCGAACACGCAGCCCGCCGCACGAAGCCTGGACACCAGAGCAGAAGGAGGGGAAACCGACATCTCACGCGCCTTTCGGGAACTGCCGAGGGGCGCTGCCGCAGTCACCGCCGCGGAGTCGATCCCGCGCGGAGGCCGATGGCAAGCACCCGGACCGCACAAGCGAAAACGGGTCTCACCTCCTCGGCCGTTCCGGACGCCGCCACGCTACCCGAGCCCGTCGCGGGCAGGCTCGGGCGGTGTGCGGGCGAACGCTCGCGCCGCCGCCGAAGAGCACCTCAGCTGTGGTGCCGGCGCTGAGGACGCGGCTTGACCTGCGGAGATCCCAGCCGTCCAACACGGATCTTTTTCGCGTCTGTGGTTTCAGCGTGAACCGAAACCAATCCCGGAGCGGGAAAACCTCCACTACCGGCCCCGAAAGAGCTAGCCTGCTCGCCAAGCAAGGATGCCCCAGGTGTGATAACCGGGTGTTTTTCGACACCGGTTGGGCGGCGATGGGCGCGTCAGGGTGGCTACCGGAACAGGACTCGGGTTGGCTGGTTGGTTATGACTGCCGCTGGACATTCCGACAAGCAACGCGCCCACAACGGACGGCACACGCCGCCCCGGCGCGGGGCCAGACGGAGTGCCGAGTCCGGCGAGGTCGAGACGGGCTACTCCGCCGAGATCGCCGCCCAGCTCGGCGAAGCCTCCGCGCAGCTCGGCGCCCGGCTGGTGGATCCGGCGGTGGCGCACTCGGTCGCCGAGGTCGAGCAGGTCGCCCGCGGGTTCTCCGTCGTGGCCGACGGCATGGCCGAGGGGATGGGCGGGGTCACCGAGTGGCTGCGGGCCGCCGGGCACGCCGGACCGCTGTCCGGGCACGCCAGCGTGGTGGCCGACCGGCTGGCCCACGTCAGCAAGGAACTCACCCGGCTCGCCGAGGCGATCGAGAAAGCCCGCCAGGACACCCCCTGACCGCCGCCTCGCCTCCAGCGCGCCGCGGGCCTCTCAGTATGTTGGGAACGACATCGCGGCGGCGATGATCGAATGGTGCCTCGCCGGCGCGGTCGACCACCCGGGCGCACAGCGCTTCGGCACCGCCGCGACGGTCACCGGCAGGCGGAAACGAGTGTGGAGGTGAGCCGTGAGTCGCGGCAGTGTCGGAGATTCCTCTGCCGCCTTCGATTCGCTGCTCAGTGAGTTGTTCGAGGTGCACGCCGGCGGCGGGCAGCCTGCCGCGCCACCCGTGCCGGGCGGTCTGGAGCTGGGCAACCTGCTCGACACCCAGGCGCACGAGGTGGTCTCGAAGGCGATCCGGGCCACTGTGGACTGGGGCAGCCGGGAACTGGACAGCGCCCACCTGCTGTGGGCGGTGACCCAGGTGCGGCCGACCGCCGAGATGCTGGCCGACTCCGGTGTGCGGGTCGAGGAACTGGCCTCGGCGGTGCGCACAGTGGCGGGCACCTACGACGCGCTGGGCGGGCAGGCGCGGGGCAAACCGGTGCTGTCCTCCTCGGCGCGGCGCGCGTTGCTGGGCGCGCACCAGCAGGCGCTGAGCGAAGGCGCCGACGCCGTCGGTGCGCGGCACGTGCTGCTGGGGCTGGCCACCGACGCGGACTCGGTGGCGGGCCGGGCGCTGGCCCGCGCGATCGAGCGCAGCGAACGCGGCCGCCCGGCCGGGCGGGGATCGGTGCTGAGCACCACGCCCAAGCTCGACGAGTTCGGCCTGGACATGACCGAACTGGCCCGCTCCGGCGGGCTGGACCCGGTCGTCGGGCGCTCCGAGGAGGTCGACCAGGCCGTCGAGGTGCTGGGGCGGCGCACCAAGAACAACCCGGTGTTCATCGGCGATCCCGGGGTCGGCAAGACCGCGATCGTGGAGGGCCTGGCGCAGCGGATCGTCGAGGGTGCGGTGCCGTGGTCGCTGGCGGGCAAGCGGCTGGTGTCGCTGGACCTGGCCGGGATGGTGGCCGGGGCGAAGTACCGGGGCGAGTTCGAGCAGCGGTTCCGCGACGTGATGAACGAGATCCGCCAGCACCGCGACGAACTGCTGGTGTTCATCGACGAGATCCACAGCATCGTCGGCGCCGGTGCCGGCGAGGGCACCATGGACGCGGGCACGATGCTCAAGCCCGCGCTGGCCCGCGGCGAGGTGCGGGTGATCGGCGCGACCACGGTCGAGGAGTACCGCAAGCACGTCGAGAAGGACCCGGCGCTGGAACGCCGGTTCCAGCCGATCCTGGTGCCCGAACCGTCGGTCGAGGACACCGTCCTGGTGCTCAAGGGGCTGCGGGAGCGCTACCAGCGCCACCACGGGGTGGTGATCGCCGACGACGCGCTGACCGCGGCGGCCGGGCTCTCGCAGCGCTACATCGCCGACCGGTTCCTGCCGGACAAGGCGGTCGACCTGCTCGACCAGGCGTGCTCGCGGGTGCGGCTGCTGCGCGGCGGTTCGCCCCGCGACACCCCGGCCGGGGGCGCCCCCGAGCCCGCGGTGGGCCGTGACGACGTCGCCGACGTGGTGTCGCGGCGCACCGGCATCCCGGTCTCGGATCTGACCGCCGCCGACAAGCAGCGCCTGCTGGGGCTGGAGAAGCAGCTGGGCGACCGGGTCATCGGGCAGGAGGCCGCGGTGCGGTCGGTGGCCGAGGCGGTCCGGCGGGCGCGGGCGGGCCTGTCCGATCCGGAGCGGCCGATCGGCAGCTTCCTGTTCCTCGGGCCGACCGGGGTCGGCAAGACCGAGCTGGCGCGCGCCCTGGCGCGGGCGCTGTTCGGGGACGCGCAGCGGCTGATCCGGTTCGACATGGGCGAGTTCCAGGAAAAGCACACGGTCTCGCGGCTCATCGGCGCGCCGCCGGGCTACGTCGGCTACGGGGAGGCCGGGCAGCTGACCGACCGGGTGCGCCGCCAGCCGTATTCGGTGCTGCTGCTCGACGAGGTCGAAAAGGCGCATCCGGACGTGTTCAACACCCTGCTGCAGCTGCTCGACGACGGCAGGCTGACCGACGCGCAGGGCCGCGGCGTGGACTTCCGCAACGTCGTGGTGATCATGACCTCCAACATCGGGGCGCAGCGCATCCTCGACGGCACGCTCGGCCCGCAGGAGTCGGCGCTGGTGCTGCTGGAGGAGCTGCGGGCGTTCTTCCGCCCGGAGTTCATCAACCGCATCGACGAGGTGACGGTGTTCCGCGCGCTGGGGCCTGCCGAACTGCGGGAGATCGCGAGCCTGCTGCTGGAGCGCACCTACGACCAGTTGCTGGCCAAGGGGATCCGGCTGGAGGTCACCGAGTCCGCGGTGGCGTGGCTGGCCGAACGCGGCCACGAGCCGGAGTTCGGGGCGCGGCCGCTGCGGCGGGTGATCCAGCGGGAGCTGGACAACCGGCTGGCCGCGCTGGTGCTCGACGGGTCGCTGGGTTCGGGGCACCGGGTGCTGGTCGACGCCGTCGACGGGGAGCTGGCGCTGGAGGTCGCGCGGGAGCACACCTCGGGCGGGCGGCACGCGGCCCCGGCCGCGGTGTGGTCGTGATCGGGCCCGGTTTCTGCCAGGCTGGGGCCCATGGTGGCCTTCGATGCGATCGGTGAGCGCTACGTCAAGGAGCGCGAGGAGCTGAGCGAGCAGCTGCGGGCGGGGCAGTGGGTGATCGACCGGCTGCCCGCCGGTGCCCGGGTGCTGGATCTGGGCTGCGGTACGGGGTTTCCGACGGCCGAGCAGTTCGCCGCCGCCGGCGTGGAGGTCGTCGGTGTCGACGAGTCGCCGCGGATGCTGGAGCTGACCGCACGGCGGGTGCCCTCGGCGCGGGTGGAGCGTGGCGACATGCGCTCGCTGGATCCGGGGCTCGGGGATTTCGACGCGGTGACGGCGTTCTTCTCGCTGCTGATGCTGACCCGCGCCGAGGTCGCCGAGGTGCTGGCCGCGGTGCGGGGGCGGCTGCGCGGGCCGGGGCTGCTGGCGGTGGCGATGGTGCAGGGCGACTTCGACGCCGAGCCGATCACGTTCCTGGGCACCGAGATCCGGGTGTCGGCGTGGTCGCCGCAGGAGTTCGGCGAGGTCGTTGAGGCGGCCGGGTTCACCGTCGAGGAGCTGCGGGACGTGCGGGTCGAGTGCGAGACCGACCGGCCGTACCAGGTGGAGCCGCAGGTGTTCGTCTACGCCCGCGCGGGCCGGTAGCTCGTCAGCCGAGGTCGGCGAGCTTGCGCTCCAGCACCGCCCGCTCGCGTGCGTTCCCGCACAGCCGCGCGGCGCGTTCCAGTTCGGTGCGCGCTTCGCCGGTGCGTCCCAGGCGGGTGAGCAGTTCCCCGCGGACGCTGGGCAGCAGGTGCGAGTTCGGCAGCGACCCGGCGGCCATGAGCTCGTCGACGATCGGCAGCGCCGCAGCCGGTCCCCGGGACATGGAGACCGCCACCGCCCGGTTGAGGTCGACCACCGGTGACGGCACGAGCCTGCCGAGGGCCTCGTAGAGCAGGACGACGCGTTCCCAGTTTGTCGCGTCGACTGATGCGGCGACGGCATGGCATTCGGCGATCGCCGCCTGCAAGCCGTAGGCGCCCAGGCCCCGGCCGGTGCGTTCGGCGCGGGCGAGGGCGGCTCGTCCCCGGCGGATGGCGGCGCGGTCCCAGCGGCGGCGGTCCTGGTGTTCCAGCAGCACCGGCTCGCCGTCGGGCCCGGTGCGGGCGGGAAAGCGCGCCGCGGTCAGCTCCAGCAGCGCCAGCAGGCCGTGGGTCTCGGGCTGGTCGGGCACCAGCCGGGTCAGCACCCGGGCCAGGCGCTGCGCCTCGCCTGCGAGGTCGAATCGGATGAGGTGTTCACCGGAGCTGGCCGAGGACCCTTCGGTGAAGATCAGGTAGATCACGTTGAGCACCGAGCCGAGCCGTTCGGTCCGCTCCTCGGCCGGGGGCACCGCGAACGGCACCCGGGCGGCCGCGAGGGTTTTCTTCGCGCGAGTGATCCGGGCCTGCACGGTCGCGGTGGGCACGAGGAACGCTTTGGCGATCTCGTCGCTGGTCAGGCCGCCGACCACGCGCAGGGTCAGCGCCACCCGTGCTTCGCGGGACAGCACGGGGTGGCAGGAGGTGAACATCAGCGCGAGCACGTCGTCGTCGATCTGGTCCGGATCCCACAGCACGTCCTCGGCGTCCCGGGCCGGGTCGGCGGGCGCGCTGCCCGCGAAGGCGCCGCCCTCGCCGAGGTCGTGGGCGAGGGCGGCGTAGCGTTCGTCGAGGGCGTGGCGGCGGCGGAACGCGTCGATCGCGCGGCGGCGGCCGACGGTGAGCAGCCATCCCGCGGGGTGGCGGGGGACGCCGTCCCGGGGCCAGGTCACGAGTGCTTCGGCCAGCGCCTCCTGGGCGAGGTCCTCGGCCAGCGCGAAGTCGCCGGTGTAGCGCGCGAGCGCGCCGACGATCCGCGCGGACTCGATCCGCCAGACGGCGGCGACGGCCTCACGGCCGGTGCGACCGGTCATCGCCCGTCGGTCCCCTCAGAGCTGGCCGTTGGCTTCGCGCCACGCCCGCTCCTTGCGGATCCACTCGTTGTCCTGCGGGAACTCGTCGATCGTGGCGACCCGGCGGATCTCGGTCTTGAAGCCCGGCCCGGTCATCGGCGACCGCTTGGCCCACTCGACGGCCTCCTCCTTCGACGCCACGTTGAGGATGTAGAACCCGCCGAACAGCTCCTTGGTCTCGCCGTACGGTCCGTCGGTGACCACCGGCGGCTCCGAGGAGTAGTCGACGACCACGCCCTCGGCGGCGTCGTCGAGTCCTTCCGCCGCGACGAGCACGCCCGCCCGGATCATCTCCTCGTTGTACCTGCCGACGATTTCGAGCATCTCGTCGAAGTCGGCGTCGGCCATCTTCGCGAGGCCCTCGTCGGTGGCGCGCATGATCAGCATGTACTTCACGGTTGTCTCCCTGGTCGTCTGGCCCGCTCTCGGAGCCTCTCACCCCTAGGTCGAACGGGGAACGCCGTGGATCGACACACCCGCCGAAACGTGTTCGAGCGGGAGATCGTTTCGGTGGTTGCGGTGCCGGGTACGCGGGGTGGTGGCCGTGATCCGCGCCGGAGGGAGGCCGCGCCGATGCAGCGCTCGCTGGCCCACAAGCTCATCGGTTCGCACCTGGTCGACGGCGATCTGGTGCCCGGCACCGAGATCGCGCTGGCCGTCGACCAGACGCTGACCCAGGACGCCACCGGCACCCTGGTGATGCAGGAGCTGGAAGCGCTCGGGCTGGACCGGGCCCGCACCGAGGTCAGCGTGCAGTACGTCGACCACAACCTGCTGCAGACCGACGAGAAGAACGCCGAGGACCACGAGTTCCTGCGTTCGGCGTGCCGCCGCTACGGGCTGTGGTTCTCCAAGCCCGGCAACGGGGTGTCGCATCCGACGCACATGCAGCGGTTCGGGATTCCGGGCCGCAGCATGGTCGGTTCGGACTCCCACACCTGCGCGGCGGGGTGCCTGGGGATGCTGGCGATCGGGGTCGGCGGGCTGGAGGTCGCGCTGGCCATCGCCGGGCAGCCGCTGCGGATCCGGATGCCCGAGATCTGGGGCGTGCGGCTGGAGGGGCGGCTGCGGCCGTGGGTGTCGGCCAAGGACGTGATCCTGGAAATGCTGCGTCGCCACGGGGTTTCCGGTGGGGTGCACCGGATCATCGAGTACCACGGGCCGGGGCTGGCGGGCCTGTCGGCGATGGACCGGCACGTCATCGCGAACATGGGTGCCGAGCTGGGGGCCACGACGACGGTGTTCCCTTCCGATTCCGCGGTCTACGAGTTCCTGCGCGCCGAGCGGCGGGAGCACGATTTCGAGGTGTTCACCGCCGATGACGGCGCTTCCTACGACGTGACCGAGACCCTGGACCTCTCGGAGGTCGAGCCGCTGATCGCGCGGCCGTCGGCGCCGGACTCGGTGGTGCCGGTGCGCGAGGTCGCCGGCACCGAGATCGGGCAGGTGGTGATCGGGTCCTCGGCGAATCCGGGGCTGCGGGACTTCGCTGTCGCGGCGGCGATGGTGCGGGGCCGCCAGACCGATCCGCGGGTCAGCTTCGACGTGAACCCGACCTCGCGGGAGATCCTGGCCGATCTGACCCGGATCGGCGGGACCCTGGACCTGGTGACCGCGGGTGCGCGGATCCACCAGGCGGGCTGCATGGGCTGCATCGGCATGGGCCAGGCGCCGGCGGTCGGGCAGAACTCGCTGCGCACGTTCCCCCGCAACTTCCCGGGCCGTTCGGGCACCCGGGAGGACTCGGTGTGGCTGTGCTCGCCGGAGACCGCGGCGGCCTCGGCGCTGACCGGGGTGATCACCGATCCGCGCGATCTGGGCCAGGACCCGCCGCGGCCGGTGCTGCCGGAGAGGGCGTCGGTCAACACCGCGATGCTGGTGCCGCCGCTGCCGGTGGAGCGGGCGCGGGAGGTGGAGCTGGTCAAGGGGCCGAACGTCTCGGCGCTGCCGGAGTTCCCGCGGCTGCCGGACCGGCTGGAGCTGCCGGTGCTGCTCAAGGCCGGTGACGACGTCTCCACCGACGAGATCTCCCCGGCCGGGGCGCGGGCGCTGCCGCTGCGGTCGAACATCCCGGCGCTGGCCGAGTTCAGCTTCACCGGCATCGACCAGGACTACCCGCGGCGGGCGCACGAGGCCGCCGGCGGGCACGCCGTGGTCGGCGGCGCCAACTACGGGCAGGGGTCCTCGCGGGAGCACGCCGCGATCGCGCCCCGCTACCTCGGGCTGCGGATGGTGCTGGCCAGGTCCTTCGCCCGGATCCACTGGCAGAACCTGGTCAACTTCGGCATCGTGCCGCTGGAGTTCGACGACCCCGCCGACTACGAGCGGGTGGGCGTCGGCGACGTGCTGGTCCTCGACGACGCGCCCCGGGCCGTCACCACCGGGGAGATCACGATCCGCAACACCTCGCGGGATCTGGTCGTCCGCGCCAGGCACAGCCTGTCCCCCCGACAGGTGGACACGGTAATCGCAGGGGGTGTCATTCCGCTGATCGCCACTCGACCGTGAGTGAGGGTCACACGAAAGTGGTGATGCTTTGTTGGCCTGCTCCGCTGCTCCTACGGTGGAGGCAGCGGTGGAGACCCCCGTCGCGGTGGCGGTCACGGGTGGTCCGCATCCCGGGTGGCGACCGGCCCCCGCGGCCCGCACAGGGAATCACCACCGACGATGGAGGTAGTGTGATCGTCTTCAGATCCGGTGCGCCTCGCCGGGAGGTCGCGCCCTGGGTGCCCGGCGGGCTCATCGCCGCCCCGCGCGCGGCAGGCGACCCGCCGCTGCAGCACAGCTGCGGAACCCCCGCGCTGCGGCTGTCGGTGGAATGGCCCGCTCCCGGAGTCGTGGTCGTGGGGGTGCGCGGGGAGATCGACCTGGCCTGCGTGCCCCGGCTGACCGAACTCGTCCGGCAACGGCTGACCGCCGCCTCGCTGCGGGCGGTGGTCATCGACGTCTCCGGCGTGACCTACAGCAGCAGCGCGGGCCTGGAGCTGCTCATCCACGCCCACCGCCGCGCCGAACACCGCGGCATCGACCTGTACGTGGTGCCCGGTGACGGGCCGGTGCGCAGGCTGCTGGAGCTGACCGGCCTGCGCGACCACTTCACCTGCCGCGACACCACGGCCGAGGCCCTCGCCGACGCACGGCACTGACCGTCCGCGGCCGCCAGGAACCGGGCCCGGTCAGGGCTTGCCGAGCCGGCGGTGGAGCGGAGTGCTCCCGCTGAACGGTCTCCCGATCACCGCGGTGTCGGCTCGCGCGCCTACACTTCCGCCGCTGGTCCAGGAGAGGCGGACGGACATGACGACCCACATCGCGCTGCTGCGCGGGATCAACGTCGGCGGTCGCACCAACATCGCGATGGCCGATCTGCGGCAGGTGTTCGCCGGGCTCGGCTGCGAGGAGGTCCGCACCTACCTGCGCAGCGGCAACGTCGTGTTCGGCTGCGCGGACAGCGCGGTGGCGGGCCTGGCCGCGGCGGTCGAGCAGCGGGTCGCCCGGGATCTGGGGGTGAGCACGACCGTGCTGCTGCGCACCGCCGGCGAGCTGGCCCGGGTGGTGGCGGGAAACCCGTTCCTGGACGAGGAATCCGACCTCACCCGGCTGCACGTCGGGTTCCTGTCCGAGCCGCCCGGGCCGCAGGCGCGGCTGAGCGTGCCGGGGCAGGGCCGGGAGCGGTTCCGGCTCGCCGGGCGCGAGCTGTTCCTGCACTACCCCGACGGGGTCGGGCGCAGCCGGTTCACCAACGCCCACATCGAAAAGCAGCTCGGGGTCGCGGCCACGGCCCGCAACTGGCGGACCGTGCTGGCGCTGGCGGAGATGACCCGCTAGGCGCGGAACGGCGCGAGGGTGAACCGCAGCCGCCGTCGCAGGCGGTCGGTGAGCGTGCCTTCGGGTTCGATGGCCCAGGTGATCAGCGAGCCGTGGTAGGCGGTCACCACGGCGTCGGCCAGTTCGTCGAGGTCGGGGCAGTGCAGCTGTCCGCTGTCGGCGGCTTCCTGCAGCACCCGGCGCACCTCGGCGCGCAGGCCCGCGGCGAAGGCGCGGGTGTGGTCGTGCAGCTCGGGGTCGGTGAGGTCCATGAGCAGGAACGCCACGTGGTGGGCCATCTGCTGGTGGGTGTCGATGCCGCCTGCCAGGCCGGTCAGGGCCGCTTCGAGCCGGGCCAGCGGCGTGCCGCGGCGCCGGAACGCCTCGCCGACGGTGCCGGCCGCGCGGGTGTTGAGGGCGGCCAGCAGGCCCTTCTTCGAACCGAACCGCTTGATCAGGGTGGCGGGGGAGGCGCCGGTGCGGTCGGCGACGTCGGCGAGGGTCAGCCGCGCCGGGCCGATCTCGGCGATGGCGGCCGCGGCGGCGTCGAGCAGTTGGTCGTCGGTGAAGGCCAGCGGGCGGGGGCTCATGCCAGCCAGCCTACCTTGATTAGTAAATGAACAGTTATTTACTATCGGTGTCATGAACGCACCCCTGCACGGACACATCGCCCTGGTCGCCGGCGGCACCCGCGGCGGAGGCCGCGGCATCGCCGTGGAACTCGGCGCCGTCGGCGCGACCGTCTACGTCACCGGCCGCAGCAGCCGCGCCGGGCGCTCGGAGATGCAGCGGCCGGAAACCATCGACGAGACCGCCGAGCGGGTCACCGCCGCGGGCGGCACCGGCATCCCGGTCCGGGTCGACCACAGCGACCCCGCCCAGGTCCGCGACCTGCTCGCCCGCATCGCCCGGGAGCAGGGCGGGCGGCTGGATGTGCTGGTCAACTCGGTGTGGGGCGGTGACCCGCACACCGACTGGGAACACCCGCTGTGGGAGCAGGACCTCGACACCGGGCTGCGGCTGCTGCGCCAGGCCGTCGAGACGCACGTGATCACCAGCCGCCACGCGCTGCCGCTGCTGGTGCGCCGCGGCCGGGGACTGGTCGTGGAGGTCACCGACGGCAACACCGCCCGCTACCGGGGCAGCTTCTTCTACGACCTGGCCAAGTCGCAGGTGATCCGCCTGGCCGTGGCCCAGGCCGCCGAGCTGCGCCCGCACGGCGTGGCCGCGGTCGCGATCACCCCGGGGTTCCTGCGCTCGGAGGCGGTGCTCGACCACTTCGGCGTCACCGAGGACACCTGGCGCGAGGCGATCGCCCAGGACCCGCACTTCGCGCACTCCGAAACCCCCGCCTACCTCGGCCGGGCGGTGGCCGCGCTGGCCGCCGACCCGCACGTCATGGCCAAGTCCGGGCGGGCGCTGTCGACGGCGGGCCTGCACCGCGAGTACGGCTTCACCGACACCGACGGCACCCAGCCCGACTTCGCCGCCTACTGGGCCACCGCGCTGGAGGACCAGTACGGGCCGCTGGGCGATCCGCTGTAGCTGGGAGTCCGCCCCCGGGGAAGACTCCACACTGGACGGGTGATGAACATCGGACAGTTCGCCCAGTTGACCGGTCTGAGCCTCAAGGCGCTGCGCCTCTACGACGAGCAGGGCCTGCTGCGCCCGGCCGCGGTGGACCCGTGGTCGCGCTACCGCCGCTACACCGCCCGGCAGCTCACCACCGCGGTGCGGCTCAAGGCGCTGCGCGCCGCCGACGTCCCGCTGGCCGAGGCGGGCCGCGCGCTGGAGGGCCAGTCCGCGGCGGTGCTGGCCGAGCACCGCGAGCGCCTGGCCACCGAACGCGCGCGCCAGGACGCCGCACTGGAGGCGGCCGAGGCTCTGCTGAGCGGGGACGAGCAGCGGTGGCGCGTCGAGGAACGCCAGGCGCACCAGCAGCACTGGGTGGCGGTGGTGCTGCCGGTCGACGACGACGAGGACGACGAAGCGGGCACCGAGCGGGCCAACTCCGCCTACACGGCGTTGTGGTCGGCGCTGGAGGCCGAGGGGAACCGCCCGGTCGGCGGGTTCTGGTCGTCGCTGCGGGCCCGGACCGACGGCGAGGTGGAGCTGCTGTGCTGCTGGCCGGTGGCCGGCCCGCCGCCCACCGGGTGGACGCTGCCGGGCTGGGCGGTGCAGACCGGTCTCGTGCCCGAGGGCCGGGAGCTGGTGGTGCGCTGGCGGCACGACGACCCGGTGCCCGCGGTCGACGGCGCGGTCCACCCGGCGGTGCTGGCGCTGCTGGCCGAGGCCGAGCGGCGCGGCACCGACCTGGATCTGGCTCAGCTGCGCCAGATCGGCCTGCTCGACGAGTCCGGCGACAGCGTCGGCGTCGAGGTCAGCGTCGCGGTGGGCTGATCACGGTTCCCGCACCGCCCCGGCCAGGACGGTGGTGACCATCCGGCGGACGGCCTCGGGCTCGGGCGGGGCGGCGGTGCGGTCGGCGAACAGCAGGTGCGCCGCGCCGATGAGTGCGGGGGCCAGCGCGTCGACGTCGGCGCAGGCGTCCAGCCGGCCGAGGTCCCGTTCCGCGGTGAGGTAGGCGGCGATCATGCCGGCGGCCTCGGTCAGGACCGGGACACCGGCGGGCAGGGTCTCGCGCAGCCGGGCGCGCAGGCCGTCCCGGGAGGTGATCAGGGCGACGATCGCCACCGCGACCGATTCGAACAGCGACGTCAGCGCACTGGTGAGGTTGTCCGCGAGGGTGCCGGTCCCGGCGGCCTCGCGCAGCGCCTCGGCCTCGGGGGCCAGCCTGGCGATCCGGTCGAGCACGAACTCGGCCAGGAAGGCGTCGAAGTCGGCGAAGTGCCGGTGCAGAACCCCTTTGGCGCAGCCGGCTTCGGCCGTGACCGCCCGGCTGGTCAGGGCGTTGGGCCCGTCGTGGAGCACGATGCGCTCGGCGGCGCCGAACAGCTGCTCGCGCACGTCGCGCAGGGCCACCCCGGTCGGCATCCGCGGTCCCTCCTTGTCGAGTGGGCATGTGCCCACTACTGTGGGCGCATGCCCACTTTAGCGTCGGGTCCGCCCGAACCGCACCACCACCGACAGGTGGCCGAGTCCTTCGGCACCGATCCCGAGCGCTACGACCGGGCCCGGCCCCGCTATCCCGGCGAGCTCATCGCGCGGATCGCCGGACCCGGGCGCGAGGTCCTCGACGTCGGCTGCGGCACCGGCATCGCCTCCCGGCAGCTGCGCGACGCCGGGTGCGCGGTGCTCGGGGTCGACCCGGACGAGCGGATGGCCGCGTTCGCGCGGCGCAGCGGTGTCGAGGTCGAGGTGGCCAGGTTCGAGGACTGGGATCCGGCGGGCCGAACCTTCGACCTGGTCGTGGCCGCGCAGACCTGGCACTGGGTCGACCCGGTCGCCGGAGCGGCCAAGGCGGCGCGGGTGCTGCGTCCCGAGGGCCGGCTGGCGGTGTTCGGCCACGCGTTCCGGCTGCCGCCCGAGGTGGCTCGCGCCTTCGCCGAGGTCTACCGGCGGGCGGTGCCCGGCTCGCCGTTCTCCGCCCCGCAGGCAGACCGGCACGAGGAGGTGTTCGACAAGGCCGCTGACGGAATCCGGCAGGCGGGCGGTTTCGGCGCTGTCGAGCGGTGGCGGTTCGACTGGGAGCAGCACTACACGCGCGACGCGTGGCTGGATCAGCTGTCGACCACCGGGATGCTCACGTGGCTGCCTGAGGACAAGCAAGCCGAAGTGCTTGACGGTGCCGGGGCCGTTCTCGACGCGTTGGGCGGCGGTTTCACGATGCCCGGCAGCACGATCGCGATGGTCGCCGCCCGCGAAAGCTGAGCGCTCTGACCGCGCCCAGCCCGTCGTGGGAGATCAACGGGTACCACGCGCAGGCACCAGTGCGGTTACGGTGCTGCCGGGTCGGCCGACGTCGACCGGCGTGGCCCGGCACACGAGTCCACAGTGGCCGGTGGCCGCGCCAGCAACGCGCGAACCAGGAGAAGTGATGACCGACCAGAGGTTCCAGCTGTCCCTCGACGGGTTCGACCCGCAGATCGACGACGCCGCGTGGGTGGCGCCCGGGTCCAGCCTCATCGGCCGGGTGCGGCTGGCCGCCGGGTCCAGCGTCTGGTACTCGACGGTGCTGCGCGGCGACACCGAGTGGATCACCATCGGCGCCGGAAGCAACATCCAGGACGGCTGCGTCGTGCACGCCGACCCCGGTTTCCCGGCGACGGTCGGGCAGGGCGTGACCGTCGGCCACCGCGCGGTGCTGCACGGCTGCACGATCGGTGACCACGTGCTGATCGGCATGGGCGCGGTGCTGCTCAACGGCGCCACGGTCGGGTCGGAGTCGCTGGTGGCGGCCGGGACCGTGCTGCTGGAAGGGGTGGAGGTGCCGCCGGGCTCGCTGGTGGCCGGCACCCCGGGCAAGGTCCGGCGGGAGCTCACCGACGACGAGAAGGCGGGGCTGCGGATCTCCGCCGAGCAGTACACCCGCAACGCCGAACGGCACCGCCAGGCCCTGCGCGGATAAGGCCCGCGAAAACGCGGAAGTGCCGTGACCGAGCGGTCACGGCACTTCCGGTCGTACCTGGTGGGACCACGGCGTTGGCGATGCGGTTCAGCGCATCGCGACCCGACGGTTGACCACGTTCAGCGGGTTGTCGCTTGGGAACCGGGGCTGAGGTGTGTCAGCCCTGAACGCGGCGCTGGGCGGTCGTGGAGCTCGGGTGCCGCATCACGGTGCGGGCCCGTCCCATCTCACGTGCCATGTTGCCCAGCCAACGAACCAGACCTGCCATTTCGGCGCCCTCCACTACGTCGTATTTGGTCCAGTCGAGATCCACCGTCTGCCTTAAGGGTTCTTGGTCCTGAGACCGCGGGCCCCTCCGGTGTTGAAGGCTCTCACCCGCATCATCGCCACAGGTAGTCGCGGTATTTCAGCTGTGAATAACGAACAGATAACGAAAAGTCCGGGGTGGTTGCACCGCTGAAACGGTGCGCCGGAGGCAGGAAAGCGCGGGGCGCAAGGGAGGACAGCGCACCCCGCCAAATGGGCTAACGAACGGACTCGGATCAGGGGTGTGCGCCGACGGTGTCGCGCAACTCACCCGCCATCGCCATGTCGGACTGGCGTGCGCAGTGGGCGCAGCAGAAGAACCGGCCGCTGGCCTCCACCCCGTGGCCGAGGATCCGGCAGCCGCAGTGCTCGCACTGCGGAGCCAGCCGCTGCGCGGCGCACTCGAACGAGTCGAAGGTGTGCACGGCGCCGCCGACGGTGTGAATCTCGAACGTCATCCAGTAGTCGTTGCCGCAGACTTCGCAGGTGCCCATCGTGGACCTCCCTGGGGGTTCGCCGGAAAACCCAGCATGCGTGGCCGTGCATGGGTCGGCAACCGCGGCGCGGTTCGGTGTTGATCGCCGCGCCCGGGCCTGGCAGCGTGCGAATACTCCACCCGCGCGGACCCCGGGAGTGTGCATGCACGACGACCGCAGCAACGTCGAGAAGCGGCTCGACCGCGTCCTGCCGGAGCGGTTGCGGCCCGCCCAGTACACGCGGACCGCGCCGTGCGAGGTCGCCGTCTGGCACGTCCCCGGCGAGCCGGTGCCGGTGGCCGAGGCGCTGGCCGCCGACTACGCGCCCGCCGCGGTGGGCGAGGCATGGGGACCGCCGTGGGGGACCAGCTGGTTCCGCGTCACCGCCGAGGTTCCGGCCGAGTGGGCAGGCCTGCCGGTGGAGGTGCTGCTGGACCTGGGGTTCGACGACGACCGGGCCGGATTCCAGTGCGAAGGTCTCGTCCACACCCCCGACGGCACACCGGTCAAGGGCCTCAACCCCCGCAACGCGTTCATCCCCGCCGGCCCCGACGCCGCCGGGCAGCGCCGCACCTGGTACGTCGAAGCCGCCGCCAACCCGCTGATCCTGGGACCGGACGGATTCCGGCCCACCCGGCTGGGCGACCGCGAGACCGCCGGCAGCACCCCGCTGTACCGGCTGGAACGCGCCGAGGTGGCGGTGCTCGACGAGACGGTGTGGAACCTGGTGCAGGACACCGAAGTCCTCGACCAGCTGATGCGGGAACTGCCCACCGACTCCCCGCGCCGCCACGAGATCCTGCGCGCCCTGGAACGCATGCTCGACCGCCTCGACCTGCACGACGTGCCCGGCACGGCCGCCGGCGCCCGCGCCGAGCTCGCCGACGCGCTCGCGCGCCCCGCGCACGCCAGCGCCCACGTCGTCTCGGCCGTCGGCCACGCCCACATCGACTCGGCCTGGCTGTGGCCGCTGCGCGAAACCGTCCGCAAGGTCGCCCGCACCGTGGCCAACGTGACCGCGCTGATGGACGACCACCCCGACTTCAGGTTCGCGATGTCGCAGGCCCAGCAGCTGGCCTGGATCAAACAGCACCAGCCCGCGCTGTTCGAACGGGTCCGCCACCACGTGGCCACCGGACAGTTCGTCCCGGTCGGCGGAATGTGGGTCGAGTCCGACACCAACATGCCCGGCGCGGAGGCGATGGCCCGCCAGTTCGTGCACGGCAAGCGGTTCTACCTCGACGAGTTCGGCCTGGACACCCCGGAGGTGTGGCTGCCGGACTCGTTCGGCTACAGCGCGGCCCTGCCGCAGCTGGTGACCGCGTCGGGCTCGCGATGGTTCCTGACCCAGAAGATCTCCTGGAGCCAGACCAACACCTTCCCGCACCACACGTTCTGGTGGGAAGGCATCGACGGCACCCGGGTGTTCACCCACTTCCCGCCGGTGGACACCTACAACTCCGAGATCTCCGGCGCCGAACTCGCCCACGCCTCCCGCAACTTCGCCGAGCACGGCTTCGCCACCCGCTCCCTGGTGCCGTTCGGCCACGGCGACGGCGGCGGGGGACCGACCCGCGAGATGCTGGCCCGCGCCTACCGCACCGCCGACCTGGAAGGCTCGCCGAAGGTGCGCCTGGAATCGCCCTCGGCGTTCTTCGAAGCCGCCCACGCCGACCACCGCGGGCCCGCAGTGTGGTCAGGGGAGCTGTATCTGGAGTTCCACCGCGGCACCTACACCTCCCAGGCCCGCACCAAGCAGGGCAACCGGCGCAGCGAGCACCTGCTGCGCGAAGCCGAGCTGTGGTGCGCCACCGCCGCGGTCGCCACCGGCCGCGACTACCCCTACGACACGCTGGACCGGGTGTGGAAAACGGTGCTGCTGCACCAGTTCCACGACATCCTGCCGGGCTCGTCGATCGCGTGGGTGCACCGCGAAGCCGAACAGACCTACCGGCAGGTCGCCGCCGAACTAGCCGAGGTCATCGACGACGCCCAGCGCGCCCTGGCCGGCCCCGACAGCGGAGTACCGGTGACGTTCAACGCCGCACCGCACACCCGCGACGGCGTGCCCGCGATGGGCGCAGGCACGGCCGCCGAACCCCCGGCGACCACGGTGGCGCGGCAGGCCGACGGCACCACCGTGCTCGACAACGGCCTCGTGCAGGCCACTGTGGACACCCGGGGCCTGCTGACCTCGGTCCGCGACCACGCCGCCGAACGCGAAGCGCTGGCCGGGCCGGGCAACCTGCTGCAACTGCACGCCGACCACCCCAACGCCTGGGACGCCTGGGACATCGACGACTTCTACCGCCACAACGTCCGAGACCTCACCACCGCCGACGCCGTCGACATCGACGGGGACGCGGTCGTGGTCCGCCGCAGCACCGGCGAGTCCACGATCGTCCAGCGCATCACCCTCGGCCCCGGCGCACGGCGGGTCGACATCGACACCGAGATCGACTGGCACGAGTCGGAGAAGCTGCTCAAAGCAGCCTTCCCGCTGGACGTGCACGCCGACCGCTCGGCCTCCGAGATCCAGTTCGGCCACGTCCACCGCCCCACCCACACCAACACCTCCTGGGACGCGGCGAAGTTCGAGATCTGCGCGCACCGCTGGATCCACGTCGGCGAAACCGGCTACGGGCACGCGCTGACCAACGACTCCACCTACGGCCACGACGTCACCCGCGACACCCGGCCCGACGGCGGCACCACGACCACGGTCCGGCTCTCACTGCTGCGCGCCCCGCGATTCCCCGACCCCGACACCGACCACGGCGTGCACCGCCTGCGCTACAGCCTCGTCGTCGGCGCCGGCATCGGCGACGCGGTCCGCGAGGGCTACCGGATCAACCTGCCCGAACGCACGGTTCGCGGTTCCCGTGAGGTGCAGCCGCTGATCGCCGTCGACGACGAAGCCGTGGTGGTCGAGTCGGTCAAACTCGCCGACGACCGCTCCGGCGACGTCGTGGTCCGCCTCTACGAGTCGCGCGGCGGACGGGCCCGGGCACGGGTGTCGGCCAGCTTCGCGGTCGCGGCGGTCACCCGCACCGACCTGCTGGAACGACCAGTGGAACAGCCCGAAGGCGGCACCGACGTCGTCGACCTGCGGCTGCGCCCGTTCGAGATCGTCACACTGCGCTTCAGGCGGGCGCGGTAGCGATGACGACCTGGATCTGCGGCCCCTCGTCCTCGGTCATCCGCAACACGTACCGATAGGACTCCTGGTCCAGGGTCACACCCTCGCCGTCGAGGAACGCCCACGTGACATCCACGGTCAGCAGCTGCCTGCTCAACGTCGTGTGCGAGCGCAGCGACGGCCTGGCCGCGACGATCCCGCGACCGTGGTAGTGCTGGACGCGATCGGCGTAGAACGCCTCGACCTCGTCGTTGGCGGAGAAGGCCACGGCCCCGGCGTCGGAGAGCACCAGCGCGGGCACCCGGTAGCAGCCCGCGATACCGGCCAGGTCGACGTCGGCCAGCGCCTTGCCGTAGTCGTCGAAGAACCGCCGCAGCTCGTCGAGGTCGCCCATGCACCAAGACGGTAGCCCCCGACCGGCCACCGCGCGCTCCTGATCTCCGCGCGCACGGGTCTTCCGACCTGCCCGAACAGGCCGGAAGACCCGCGAGCCGGGTCAGCGCAGCAGCCGCTTCCACACCTCGTGGTCGGCCACCCCGGTGGGCTGCAGGCCCTGAGCGGACTGGAACTCGCGCACCGCGTCCGCCGACCGCCCCGCGTACTGGGCGTCGGCGGGCACGTAGTGACCACGCGAGGTCAGCAGCACCTGCAACGCCAGCACCGCATCACCCCGGCTGTCACCGGCCAGCACCGGCGCCAGCGCGGTCCAGGCCGTGCCACCGAAGTACCCGGGCTCCTCGACGCGGGTGGCGTGGCAGGTGGCCGCCTCGATCCGGTGCGAGCGCAGGAACTCCCCGGTCGCGGCCTGCGTCTGCGGACCGTAGGCACCATCGACGGGCACCGACAGGCCCTGCGCGCGCAACAGGTGCTGAGTCGCGGTCACAGCGGGCCCACCGGCACCGGGCTTGAGCAGCAACCACGTCACCGGGTGCACGACCCGCTGGCCGACAGCGGCACCGACCGCCTCGCGTAATTCCGGTAAGCGGCCGTAGAACACCTCGCCGGGGCACTCGGTGGACATGAAGTCCCGGTGCCCGTAGATCTCGCTGGCGCTGATCCCGTACTGGGAGACCATGTACGAGCACAGCGACACCAGCGACGTCCACAGCTTCTCGGGCACGTCGACGTCGGTGTAGGTGCCCTCGTTCTCGATGCCCAGCGCGACCGAGTTCTGGTCCCCGGCGTGCGCCCCGAGCACGTGCTGGGCGCCCTCCTGCAACACCGACAGGCTCTTGTGGCGGCCCTCGGTGATCCAGCCGCCGCGGCTGTTGGTGAAGTTCTGCCCGGTGTCCTTCCAGCCGTTGCCGTCCATGTGGTGGTCCTGGATGGACCGCGACAGCGCGAACGCCTGCGCCTGGGAGGTGTCGTCGACGTTGGCGGAGGCGGTGTGGTGCACGATGATCTTGGTGGGCTTGGAGTCGAGCACGTCGATGGCGCTGCTGGGTTCGCGGGCGCCCCAGTCCGCGGTGCCGGCGATCTCCGGTGCCGCGGGCCGGGCGGAGGCGGGCAGGCCGAGCGCGCCGACGGCGGTGACGGTGAGGCCACCGACCAGGAACGACCGGCGCGCGACGGGGGAGCGGTGCAACGACATGTGAGCCCTCCAAGGACGTGGTTGATCACGATCGGGCCGAACCTAGAAACATGAGCGTGCACGCATAACCCCCGGATGAGTTAAATCTTGGCGAAAAAGCGCCAACAACACGTTGCTAGATCACAGGAATCGCACGACCAAGACGGAGGCGAACGTGAAAGTCGCAGTCACCGGCGCACGCGGCACCATCGGCCGGGCCCTGACCCGAGCCCTGGCCGACGCGGGCCACCAGGTCCGCGCCATCGACCGCACCGGCCCCGACCCGGTCGACACCGGCGACTACCCCCGGCTGCGCGACGCCGTGCACGGCAACGACGCCCTGATCCACCTCGCGGGCATCCCCACGCCCTGGCACGACCCCGGACACCTCGTGCACAACACCAACGTCACCGGCAGCTACAACGCCCTGTCAGCCGCCACCGAATGCGGCATCGACCGGATCGTGCTGGCCTCCAGCATCAACGCCGTCGGCGGCGCCTTCAGCCGGCGCGCCCACTACGACTACTTCCCGGTCGACGAAACCCACCCCACCTACAACGAAGACCCCTACAGCCTGTCGAAGTGGATCGCCGAAACCCAGGCCGACTCCTTCGCCCGACGCCACCCCGACCTCACGATCACCAGCCTGCGCCTGCACGGCGCCACCCCCGACCGAGCCACCGCCGCCGCCCACGGCACCGACCCGACGATGACGGTCAACCACCTGTGGGGCTACGTCCGCCTCGACGCCGTCACCCAAGCCTGCCTGCTCGCCCTGCACGCCCCCTGGACCGGCCACCAGGTCTGCAACATCGTCGCCCCCGACACCATCACCGACACCGACTCCCGGACACTGGCCGCACGCCACTACCCGGACGTCCCGATCCGAGGCGACCTCGACGGACGCGCCGGCTTCTACGACTGCACCAAGGCCAAACAACTCCTCGGATGGACCCACCCGCCGGCAACAACGTGATCACGACCGCGTCATGAACCCCCCGGCCACCGGTCCCCACCCCGACAGCTGGCATCAGGCTAGGGGAATCCATGGACCGGTTCGCCGACTTCCTGCGGCGGCAGATCGACATCGACCTGGAACTGCTGCGCTGGGTGCGCGAGGACGCCGAATCCGGAACCAGCCGCGGATGTTTCATCACCATCATCCGCGGCTTCCGGGAATGCGAACTCAAAGCCCGCCTGCTGCGCGTGCACCAGTGGTGCGGACAGGGCTCCGGCCCCTGCGACCAGGTCGGCGACGCCTTCCCCCCAGAGGACGAACGCGGCTGCACCACCCGTGCCCTGCTCGGCCTGCCCTACTCCGACCGGCCCGGCTACGCCCACCGCTGGCGGCCCTGACCCGCAACCCGGTAGCGCAGGTGCACCGCACCACCGTCGAACCGCACCTCGTCCACCAACTCCAACCCGAACCGGACACCCTCCGGCAACCCCTTCTTGCCCGCACCCACCACAACCGGCTGCAAGTAGAGGCACACCTCGTCCACCAACCCCGCGCGGAACGCGTGCACAGCCAACGCGGGCCCACCAATGCTGATGTCGTACCCGGCCCCCGCCTTGAACCGCCGCACCGCCTCCGGGTCGAACACCCGCTCCAACCGCGTCCGTGCCGTCGACACCGACTCCAGCGTCGACGAATAGACGACCTTGTCCAAACTCCGCCACAACTCCGCGAAATCACGACCAGGCGACGGCTGCTCGTCATCGACGTGCATGGTCTCCCAACCACGCATCAACTCGTACGTGCGACGCCCGTACAAATGCGCACCAACACCGCGCTCCAGAGCGTTGACGTGCGCATGCACCTGATCATCGGGCACCGCCCAGCTGAAATCACCGCTCTCATCGGCGATGTAGCCATCCAGCGACATGATCGCGGTGTAGATCAGCCTGCCCATCAGCGCCCCGCCTCCACCACGGCCAGCACCTCCGGCGTCACCGGATCCAGCAGATCGTCGAAGTCGTGGTGCCGCCCCACGTACCTGGCCACGAACGGGCACACCGGCACGACCCGCATACCCGCCGCCCGCGTCCCCGCCAACGCCTCAGCCACCAGAACACCTCCCAGCCCCTGTCCGGCGAAACCCGGATCGACCTCGGTGTGGTAGAAGATCCGCTGCCCATCGCGGTCGACGTACTCGGTGAACCCCGCCAGCTCACCCTCGACGCTGATCTCGTAGCGATGCCGGCCGGAAGCGTTGGTCACGGTAACCATGGCCCTCACTATGCCCCACCCGCGCCACCAGAACCCCGCCGTTGCCGACACCCCCGCCCACGCGCACGCTGGAACCGGCACCAACACGAGGGGGCCACTCGTGAACATCACGTTCCCAGGCGAAAGCGAGCAATACCGCACCGCCCGCGACAAACTCCTGCACCAGGAAGCCGAACTGCGCCGCGCCACCGAAGCCGTCGCCGCCGCCCGCCGCACCCTGCCACCCGGCGGCCCCGTCCCGCAGGACTACCTCTTCCAAGCCGCACAACCCGACGGCACACCCGTCGACATCCGCCTGTCCGAACTGTTCACCACCAACACCCTGCTGATCTACAGCTTCATGTTCCCCCGCCACCCCGCCGACGACCGCCCAGGACCAGGGGAAGGCCGCACCGCCCAGCTCGCCGCGAGCCAAAGCCCCTGCCCGTCCTGCACCGCACTGCTCGACCAGCTCGACGGCGCCATCGAACACCTCACCCAACGCGCCGACTTCGCCGTCGTCGCCCGAGCACCGCTCCCACGCCTGCTCGCCTTCGCCGCCGACCGCGGCTGGCGCCGCCTGCGCCTGCTCTCCGGCGCCGCCAACAACTACACCCGCGACTACCACGGCCAAACCCCCGACGGCGACCCCATGCCCATGCTCAACGTCTTCCACCGCGACGGCGCCACCATCCGCCACTTCTGGGGATCCGAACTCCTCTACACCGACCCCGAACCCGACCAGGACCCGCGCCACCTCGGCACCATCGAACCGCTCTGGAACCTGCTCGACCTCACCCCCGAAGGCCGCGGCACCGACTGGCACGAACAACTCCGCTACCCCTGACCCACCACCGGAGAACGGCATGCTCGACCTCGGACCAGCAGCCCGGCGGATGACCACCCTCCTCGAAGGAGTCACCGACGACCAGCTCACCGCACCCACACCCTGCGAGAACTACCGCCTCGGCGACCTCGTCGACCACATCGACGGCCTCACCCGCGCCTTCACCGCCGCGGCCACCAAAGACCACGCGGAAACAGGGGACCAGCAGCCCACGGCCGACGCCCGGCGACTCGCCCCGGACTGGCGCACCCGCATCCCCACCCAGCTCGCCGCACTCGCCGAAGCCTGGCGCGCACCGCAAGCCTGGCAGGGCACGACCCGCGCAGGCGGCATCGACCTGCCCGGCGAAGTCGCCGGCCTCGTCGCACTCGACGAACTCGTCCTGCACGGCTGGGACGTCGCCCGCGCCACCGGCCAGCCCTACGACATCGACACGCCCTCCCTGGAAGGCTGCATGGAGTTCGTCTCCGCGATGTCGACCCCCGACCAGCTCGACAGCCGCGAAGGACTCTTCGGCCCCATCGTGCCCGTCCCACCCGACCGCCCACTGCTCGACCGCGTCCTCGGCCTCAGCGGCCGCGACCCGGCCTGGACCGCCTGAACAGCGACCGCGCGGCCCCCATCGCCGGACTCACTCGCCGCGACACCGCCCACCACCAAAGGCCGAAAGCCCCGCGCCTACACCGCCTGACGACTGATCCGGTTCGAGACCAGGAACGCGTTGGCCCACCGAGCGCGCGGATCGCTGTCGACCAGCAACGCCTTGGCCAACAGCGTCAGCGGAATGGCCAACACCGCCCCCAGCGGCCCGAGCACCCAGGTCCAGAACACCAGCGACAGCATCGTCACCGTCGTCGACAACCCGACCGCATCACCCACGAACCGAGGCTGGATCACGCTCTGCACCAGGAAGTTCAGCACGAGGTAGATCACGACGACGGTCAGCGCCAACTGCCACCCGCCCTGCAACAGCGCGAGCACCACCGGCGGCACAAGCCCGATGAAGAACCCGACATTCGGGATGTAGTTGGTCACGAACGCCAGCAAACCCCACAGCACCGCAAGCGGAATCCCGAGCAGCGCCAACGCGACCGCGTCCAGCACGGCCACGATCGCACCGAACACCGTCGACACCACCAGGTAGCTGCGCGTGCCCCGCGCGAACCCGGTCAGCGCCCGCGCCGTCTCCGGATGATCACCGATGATCACGGCCATCCGCGTGCCGAGCCCACTGCTTTCCACGCTGAGGAACAACAGCAACGCCAACAGGAACACGAGGTTCGTACCGATCGTCGCCACACCCGACAGCAACGCACCCATGAACCCCGCCAACCGCCCGAAGTCAATCTTGCCCACCGCGGCCCTGACCTGGTCCGGACCGATGCCGAACCCGGCCAGCGCGCGCGACAGCTCCGCCACCATCTCCTCCGCGCGATGCGCGTACTGCGGCAGGATCGTCGCCAGCCTGCCCACGGAAAGGACCACGACCACCGCGAAGGTGATCAGCACCGCGTACACGAGCACGACCAGCACCAGGGTCGACAGCCAGCGCGGACACCCCTTGCCCGCAAGCCAGTCGGACACCGGACTCGTCGCGATGACGATGACCAACGCCAGGAACGTCGGAGCCACGAGCCAGGAGATCGACCGCAACCCGGCCACCACGATCACCACCGACGCCAGGCCGAGCAGCACCACCAGGCCCCTGGGCAGAGCCCGCGAGTCTGATCCAGTAGGAGCAGCGGCGCCCATCCGGCCAAGATAGGGCGACCGGCGGCAACGCGCCGCATGACCACCGGCCGCCATGCCGCGCACCCCGGTCCGCGCGACCATGGACGCGTCGATCCGAGGATGGAGGCGCAGTGGCCGGACGCAAACCGGTGGTCGTCGGCTTCGACCGATCCACCCGATCACGCCGGGCCGCCGCCTGGGCGGCCAGGGACGCCGCCAGCAGGCGTCTCCCGCTGCTGCTCGTCCACGCGATCGGATGGCCGTTGAGCCCGCAGGCCGTGGCAGGGGGAGAGGACCCCCGCCAGCCACTGCGCGAAGTCCTCGAACGCGAACTGGAACAGCTGGTCGACTGGTGCGCCGGAATCGCCCCCGCACTCGACGTCCGCAGCGAGCTGGTGTTCGCAGACCCGGTCGAAGTGCTCGGCGAACGCGCGGCCGACGCGGAGCTGCTCGTGCTGGGCGGCCCGAGGATCGAAGACGACCTGGGCTTCGTCGGCTCCACCTCGGCCGAACTGCTCACGCACCGCTCCGGCGTTCCTGTCGTCGTCGTGCGGGGCGACCGGGAGCAGCCGGACTCGGCACCGGTCGTAGTCGGCGTCGACGGCTCCACGACCAGCGCCATGGCGATCGGCTTCGCCTACGACTTCGCCTCCCGCCACGGCGCCGACCTGGTCGCCGTGCACGGCTGGAGCGATGTCCTCCCGGACCCGTTCGTACGACTCCCGGACTGGGACCAGGTCCACGAAAACGCGCGCACCGAAGCCGCCGAGCTGCTCGCCGAATCCCTGGCGGGATGGGGCGAGCGGTATCCCGATGTCGCCGTGCGCAGGGTGCTGACCCCGGAGAAACCCGCCAGCGCGCTGCTGGACGAGGCCCGGAACGCGGGACTGCTCGTCGTGGGCAGCCACGGCCGCGGTCCCGTGCGACGCGCGCTGCTCGGATCGGTGAGCCACACTGCGGTGAACAAGGCTCCGTGCCCAGTGGCGGTGCTGCGCTCACCGAAGCTGGGGGACTAGTCGGCAACGGAGGCTGGCCGACGCCTCCGAGCCAGGGGAGCGGCGGTCGGACGGGCTTTCCCTCAGTTCCCGTGCGTCCGGCGCGTCACCGGCAGCGAGCGAAACTCCGTGCTGGCAGGGAAGTTTCGGAGCCGGGACCGCCAACAGTGGACGTTCGGCAGCTGGTGCGCCTGTTTCTCTATTTGGTGGATAATCTTCATTATCCACCAAATAGAGAAAGACCTCAGCAGAGGATAGCCCGCACCTGCCGCGGGGGACACGACTTCCGCTGGCGCGTTCTCCGGCTGCGCCCGCAGCTTCTCGTTTCGTTCGGCTTCGCGCCGTCTCGCTTCGATGACCGACGCCGGTTGCTGTGCCGCCGCTGGACGGGACGACCGGCATCGAGATCAACTTCGACGGGTCGGCATTGGCTGGTTGTCAGCCTTCTCCGGCGCTGAGACTCGACGTCCGGGACCGCCTACCCGGAATCGTCACTGTGACGTTAATACAGTGACCCTCCGGGGATTTCCCGGCCGGGCAGTCGAATGCCGCCCCGGGCGCCGCGCACTGAGCCATGAGCCACGAGCCGCGCCCCGTCGTCGTCCGCGCGGTCCGCGCTCCGCAGCAGCCGAGCGTCGTTCGCCGTCGGATGCCCGCCGCGCGCCCGCCGGACGCGACTTCGGCCGGCGCCGCCGGAACACGGCGCCTGGCCACTTCCCGGCGGATCTTCCCCGGTCGCTCAAATGCCGATAATTGACATTATGTTAAGTAGTAGGTTCGGAGGCGCCTGAGAGCGGTCCCCTGCGCGCTCTGATCGAGCCGAGCCCCCGAATGCCGCCTTTCCGGTACCTGACGCGGATCTGCTCATGCCCGGATCGGCCGAGCCGGTGGCTCTCCGGCGCCGGACCGGGATCGCCGGTCGCGAGTCGCCGAGCGGCTGTCCGGGGCCGTTCGCCAGGCAGCGGTACCCGCCGAAACTCCGACCTCTCCCCTGGCTTGCGGCCCAACAGCAGCCTCCGTTGGGAAGGCCCCGGATGACCGTCCGGTCGCTACGCTCGCGGTGTTGGGGTTTCTCCCGATCCCGCTGGGGGTTCCGTGGAACCGAGCGATGGCCTGCGCGCAGTGGCGGACCGGTGCGCCGCGCGGATCGACCGGGAGCGGCTCACTGCGACCCTGAGCGAACTCATCAGCCTGCCCAGCGTCAACCCGTTCGGCGGCGAGCTCGGTGACGGTCAGGGTGAGCTGCTGGTGGCGCGCTACCTCGATGATCGGTTGGGGCGGCTGGGCTGGGACGGCGATGTCGTGGAGTACGCGCCCGGGCGGTACAACGCGGTCGCCCGGCTGGCCGGTGGTGGTGGCCAGGTGCTGATGCTGGCGGGCCACCTGGACACCGTGGAGACCACCGGCTATCCGGAGCCGTTCGCCGGGGCCGTGCGCGGCGGCAGGGTTTACGGGCGTGGTGCCTGTGACATGAAGGCGGCGCTGGCCTGCTACGTCGAGGCGGCCGAGGTGCTGGCCGCCGAGGCGGTCGAGCTTCCGGGTGATCTGGTGGTCGCGGGCGTCGGTGACGAGGAATACCGCCAGGAGGGCGCGAAAGCGCTCGGACTGCGGGCCGACGGTGTGATCATCGGCGAGCCGACCGAGCTGGTGATCTGCCACGCGACCAAGGGGCTCGCCGCCTACGACCTGACCGTCACGGGCGAGGCCACCCACAGCAGCGTGCCGCAGCACGGGTCGAACGCGATCCTCGGTGCTGCCGCGTTGCTGGGCTCGTTCGGCGAGTACGTGCGGTTGCTGGAGCGGCGCGGGCATCCGTTGCTGGGCCCGCCCACGGCCAATGTCGGCGTCATCGAGGGCGGGGTGAAGCCGAACATCGTGCCTTCGTCGTGCACGGTGCAGCTCAGCCGCCGGCTTCTTCCCGGGGAGACCGCGGCGGGTGCTCGGGAGGAGCTCGTGGGCGTGCTGGCGGGTGCTGGTGGTTCCGCGCGGTGGTCGCTCGGGGATTCGTGGTGGACCGTTGAGCCCTACGAGCTGCCCGCCGGGCATCCGCTGGGTGGCGTTGTCGCCGTCGCGGCTGAGCTCAGTGGTCTCGCCGACACCGTGCCGCGGGGTTTTCCGGGCAGTTCGGACGCGGCGTACTTCGGTTCGCCGGTCGTGCTGTTCGGTCCTGGTTCGCTGGCGCAGGCGCACAGCCTCGACGAGTGGGTGCCGGTCGAGGAGATGGTCACCGCGACCGAGGTGTACCTGCGCTCTGCCCTCGCGTTCGGTGGTTGACCTGCGCGTGGGTGCCGGTTCCTGTACTGCTTTTCGGGGGGTCCGTTCCGCGCTGGAAGGACGATGAGGATGTTCGTGCTGGGGTTTCTCGCGGTTTCGCTGCTGGTCGCTCTGACTCCGGGGGCCAACAACCTGCTGGCGCTGCGCCACGGGATGTCGCACGGTTTCGGCGGTTCGATGGTCGGGGTCGGCGGGCGGCTGGTGGCGTTCGCGGTTCTGGTGCTCGCGGTGGTGGCGGGGTTGGGGCCGCTGCTGTCGGCGTCGGAGTGGGCGTTGACGGTCATCAAGTGGGCCGGGGTTGCTTATCTGGCTTATCTCGGTGTCACGACGTTGTGGGCGAGCTTCCGGCCGGGTGCTGAGCCGGGTGGTGCGGAGGTTCCGGCGTCCGGGCCGGTGTTTTCGTTGGCGCGCAAGGAGTTCCTGGTCGCGATCACGAATCCGAAGGCGGTTTTGGTGTTCACCGCGTTCGTTCCGCAGTTCGTGGTGCCCGAGCACGGGGCGGTGACTGGGCAGTTGGCGGTGCTCGGTGCCTTCTACCTCATCGCGGAAGGGGTGGCGGCCGGGGTGTTCGCCGTGGTTGGTGCGGTGATCAAGGCGGTTCGCCTGAGCTACCGGGCGCACCGCAGGCTGGATCGCGCCACGGGTGGTGTCCTGCTGGGCATGGCGGGTCTGCTTGCGGTGGAGTCGACCTGAGACGGGTTATTTCCGGAATCCGGCGTCAGTGTTGATGGTGATGCGCCGTGGTCGTTCTTTGGGCAGCAGGAACCGGTTGAGGTCGGTGCGGATCTGGTCGGCGCGGGAGATGTCGTCGATGTGCAGTTCCAGGTCCAGCTGGGTGGAGCCGTCGTCAGCGGTGGTGAGGTGGGGCGTGCAGCGCAGGACTCCGGGGATGCTGTGCGCGGCTTGGCGGATGGTGAACAGCGAGATCTTCTCGCCGCGGAGGACGACGAGTTCGGATCGTCTGCCGTGGAAGTGGAGGTAGCCGTCGTCGTCGAGGCGGAAGAGGTCGCCGGTGGCGATCTGGCCGGTCGGCAGCAGTGGCGGGGTGCCGTCGGTGCGGCGGATGAGTGCGGTGTCGGTGCGGATGAGGAGTTCGCCTGCGCCGGTTTCCGGTTGCGGGTCGCGGAGTTGGACTTCGACTCCGGGTAGTGGCAGGCCGGCTGAGGTGTGGCGGTGGGCTGGTTCGGCGTGTGCGGCGAGGGTGGAGACGCGTGGTCCGGCTTCGGTGAGTCCGTAGGTGAGGTAGAGCTCGTTGCGGTGCAGTGCGAGGAGGTTGCCGACGTCGGTTGCGGCGAGGTGGTCGCCGCCGATGGTGAGCATGCGGAGTCGGGTGGGTGGTGCGTTGCCGTGTTCGAGGAGTGCTCGGGCGATGGTCGGGGTGATGGACGACGAGGTGATGTCGTGGCGGTGCAGTGCCGAGTGGTAGGTCTGCGGTGAGAACGGGGGTCCGGAGACGACGATGCGGGCGCCGGTGACGTAGGCGGCGAGCACTTGTGCGACGACGGCGTAGGAGTAGTACAGGGGCAGGTTGATCAGGATGGTGTCGTCCGGTCGCAGTCCGACGGCTTGGGCGTGTTTGGTGGCGTTGCGCAGGAGTGAGCCGAGGTGGTGCACGCAGGCGCTGAACAGGCCGGAGGTGCCGGAGGTGAGGATGACGAACTCCCCTGGGCTGTAGGGGGTTTGTGGTGTGTTGAGCAGGGCTGCTTTGGCGGTGGCCACCTGGTGGGTGTGGTGGGTGGGTCTGGTGCTGATGAGCGCGCCTGCGCCGAGTCGCCGGGCGAGGGCGTTGATCCGGTTCGCCGGTGTTGCCGGGGATGTCGGCATGGGGACGGCGCCGGTGAGCAGCAGGGCCAGCAGGATGTGGATCGTGGTGGCGGTGTTGGGCAGTGCGACGATCACGAGGGTGCCGGGGAGCAGGCCGAGCCGGTGGATGTCCTCGAGCGTGGTGTCGAGGTCGGGGGCTGCCGGTTTGGGGGTTTCGTCGGTGGTCCGGGCGGCGAGGTCGGCCACTCGTGCTGCGGTGAGGGCTCGGTCAGCCGGCATCTGCCGCTCCCCTTCCGGTGATGAGGGGGTGTATGTCGTGGGTGGTGAGCGGGTGGCGGGCCACGACGCATTGGACTTCGTGCGTGCCGGTGTCGTCGAGCGTGTGGCCGGCGAGCACGAGGAAGCGGGCGAGGCCGCGGGTCAGCCACGAGTCGGCGACGGTGAGTGCTGTTGGTGCGGCTGCTGCTGGGGTGGTCGACAGGGCCAGTGAGGGGCCTCGTAGTCCCCAGCGGATGCAGGGCAGGCCGGTGGTGGCTCCGGGGTTGGAGCCTGCGAAGCGCAGTGGGGACACGCGTCCGCGTTGGGCGGTGGTGGCCACTGCTTGCATCGTGAGCAGGGTGGCGTGCTCGGACATGGTGATGATGGCGACGTCGTCGGGGTTGGCAAGGACGGTGGCGTGGTGGGGTTGGAGTGCTTGTCCGATGGCTGCGGCGAATTGCCATGCCACGGGGTCGGCGAAGAAGGATGGGCGGTTCTCGGCGAATTCGGCGGGGTTGGTGCTGCGGACGGTGCTGTGGCCGAGTACGGAGGTTCGCATCAGGCGTCGCCGTTCCTGGTGAACAGCAGGCTGGTGTTGAAGCCGCCGAAGCCGAGGGTGATGCTCAGTCCGGCGGTGCCGTTGAAGGCGTGCGGTCTGCCGAGCACGAGTGGCAGGGCGGTCGCGGGGGTTGTGGTGGCGGCGATCGGTGGGGCGAGCTGGTCGCGCAGGGCGAGGACGGTGGAGACGGCTTCGATGGCGCCGGTTGCTCCGAGGCTGTGGCCGAGTGCGCCTTTGGTGGCGAACACCGGTGGTGGGTGTTCGGTGAACAGTGCGGCGAGGGTTGCTTCCTCCACGGTGTCGTTGAGCGGGGTTCCGGTGGCGTGGGCGTTGATCACGGCGATGTCGGCGGTGGTCAGGCCGGTGCCGGTGAGGCTGCGGTGGATGGCGAGCCGGATGCTGGTGCCGGAGGTGTCGGGTGCGGTCATTCCGGCGGCGTCGTTGGCCGATCCGGCTCCGGTGAGCAGGGCGTGGGTGCGTGCTTGCCGCAGGTGTGCCGAGCGGGCTGATTCGAGGACGAGGAAGGCGGCGCCTTCGCCGAGGAGCATGCCGTCGTGGTGTTCGTCGAAGGCTCGGAGGGTGGTGGGTGACATCGTGCCGAGTGCGGAGTGGCCGAGGCGTTTTGCCGTGGTCAGGATGTCCGCGCCGCCGCAGACGCAGGTGTCGTGGGTGCCGGCGCGGATCAGTTCGGCGCCGATGAGCAGGCTGTCGGCTCCGGCGGAGCAGGCCGTGGTGACGGTGATCGGTTCGTTGCGGTGTCCTGCGCGGCGGGCGCTTTCCCGGGCCCAGTGGTGCAGTGATGTGGTGCCGGGTGTGTCGAGGTGGTGGGCGTAGCTGGTGCCCAGGATGGGTGTGATCGCGGGGTCGGCCGGGTCGATTCCGGCGTCGGCGCAGGCGGCGCGCAGGGTGTTCGCGGTGATGGTGAGTTGTCTTTCCCGGAGGTCTTGGGCTGCGTCGGGTATGGCGGCGGCGAGGTCGTTGCGCAGTGGGAAGGGCGAGGTGTGGTGGTCGAACGCGGTGCGTCCCGCGCAGAGGTCGCGCCAGGTGCTGTCGAGGTCGGAGCCCAGCGGGGTGCACCAGGCCATGCCGGTGATCCTCGGGGTCCGGTCGGTCACCACAGTTGCCGGCCCAGTTGGCTGATCGTGGTGCGGACCAGGTTGCCGGAGAAGGCCGCGACGCGGCGGTCGTCGACGGTGGCGTTGGCGGAGAAGAAGAACACGTTGTCCCGCAGGCGGTCCTGGCGGAGGTGGAACAGGACGCGGTCTCCGGGGACGACGATGCCGGTGAAGCGGGATTTGACGCTGCCGATCAGGGTGATCTCGTCTTCGGTGAGGGGGCTGGTGCTGAGCTGGTGGAAGACGATGCCGGACTGGGCGAAGGCCTGCATGAGGTGGCTGCCGGGGAAGATCGCGCGGTCCGGGAAGTGGCCCGCGATGCTGTCGAGGTTGGCCGAGACCGACAGCACGCTGGTCAGGTGTGATCCGGGTTCGTAGTCGGTGACGCGGTCGATGTAGAGCATCGGGTGGCGATGGCGCAGGAGTTGTTTGAGTTCGGAGAAGCCCAGCTGCCGGTCGGTGGTCTCAGTCATCTGCGGTGAGTCCTTTCAGGCTTCGCGCTGCTTGGGCGGGCAGGGCGACCGCGCGCCCGGTTCCGGTGTCCACGGCGCACAGCACGAGCTTGGCGACTGCCAGCGGTTCGCCGGTGTCGCGTGCGAGGTCGGCGCGGGCTCGCAGGGTCGCGGCGGTGGCGCGTTCGAGGGTGGTGGTGGCGAGCACGACGTCGCGGAACCTCGCGGGTGCGAGGTAGCGGATGTGCAGGTCGGTGACGGCGAGTTCGGTGCCGTGGCGCTGGAACAGGTCGAGTCCGGTTCCGTTGTGGTGCAGGAAGGACAGGACCGCGGTTTCGGCGAGCGAGGCGTAGCGGGAGAAGTGCATGACGCCTGCGGCGTCGGTGTCGACGTGTTCGACCCGGTGCCGGAGCGCGGGGTTCATCACGACTCCTGGAAGGCGCGGGTGCCGGTGGCGATGCGTTCGACGATGGTGTCGGCCTGTGCGGTGGTGGTGATCGCGGGTGGTGCGATTCGCATGGTCGGGTGGAGGTAGCGCAGTCCGCGGGTGCGGCGGCCTGCTCCGGCCATGAACTCGACGTAGACGCCGGCGCGCAGGATTTTCTCCCGCAGTTCGGGGAGTTTGCGGGCGGCGCGTTCTTGCAGTTCGAGGCCGTGGATGACGCCGAGGCCGCGGTTTTCCCGGTAGATGTCGGGGAATTGGGTGACGAGCTGGTCGTGCAGGGTCTGGTTCAGGTGCTGGCCGAGTGCGGCGGTGTGTTCGAGGATTCCGGTGGTGCGCAGGTGGGTCAGTCCGTCGTTGAGCACGGCGCAGGTGATGGGTCGCAGGTCGGAGGTGGCGACCGCGCCGCTGCTGCGGGTGCCGAGGTCGGCGCGGGTGATGACCATCGAGGCGGGGACCACACCCATGCCGAGGTTCTTGCCGATGACGGTGATGTCGGTGGGGATGGGGCCGTGCTGGTCGGTCATCGCGAAGAACTGGCCTGTTTTGGCGAATGTGAGGACTTCGTCGGCGACGAGCAGCACGTCGGAGTCGGCGCACAGGCGGGACACCGCGCGCAGGTAGTCCGGTGGCGGGACCAGGATGCCCGCGTCGCCTTGGACCGGTTCGATGACGACTGCGAGCAGGCGTTCGGCGTTGTCGGCGAAGTACTCCTGGATGGCGTCGTGGTCGCCGAAGGGGATGTGCTGCACGCGGACGTCGTAGTCGCCGCTCGTGGCGCGGGCGGGCAGGCCGACCTGGTAGTGCCTGCGGTTGAGCAGCGGCACGAGGCCGTCGGTCCAGCCGTGCCAGGCGCCTTCGAAGGCGAGGACGGTGTCGCGGTGTTCGCGGCCGGGGTGGTGCCGGAGCCTGCGGCGGTCGAAGCGGGATTCGAGGACCAGCCGGACGGCCAGTTCCATGCCCTCCGAGCCGGAATTGCGTCCGCTGACGCGGTATTGGCCGGTCGGAAACCGGTCGGTCCAGATTCCGCCGGGGCCGAACAGGGTGTGCAGGAGGCGGGCGCGTTCCAGGGATGCCATTTCGTCGGTCGAGTAGCCGACTTCCTGGACCGCGCGGCGCAGTGCGCGCACCATTTCGGGGTGACCGGCGCCGAGGCAGGCGGTTCCGTAGCCGCCGCTGGCGTCGATCGCGGTGTGCGGCTGCCCGAGGTTGTCCTCGGCGGTGCCGACGAGGTTCATTTCGATTCCGCGGGCGCCGGTGCAGGCGTAGGGCAGCTTCGGCCCGCCGTAGTGGTCGAAATGTATTTCCCGGGAGGAGAGGAGGAGGTTCAGGTCGGTTGGGGACGTTTCGTGCGTTCCGGTCAAGACCACCTCGGTGTCCCGTCTGTGCGGCGGATGGGGTCTGCTGGGGGCGCTGGTCAGGGTGCGGTGGGGTCGGCGTCGGCCGAGGTCAGCCGTTCGATGAGGCCGGCGAGCGAGGAGATCGAGGAGAAGTTGTCCGGGGAGAAGTCGTCGTCGTCGATGGTGATGCCGAATATGTTCTCGCACTGGACTCGCAATTCGACGAACCCCAGGGAGTCCAGGCCGAAGATGTCGCGCAGGTTTTCGTCCTCCCTCATTTCTTCGGCGGGTACTTCCACGAAGAGATCGGATACCAGTACTTCCTTGATTTTGTCCGCGATGTTCATCGAACACTTCCTCTCCGAAGAAAGACGAAGTGGATGTGGGCCCCGATCTGAACGTTACTGGCGGCGAATCAGGCGTCGCAAGCGTCGTGCCGACGTTCACTGTTTTGTATCATCGCCGGGCCGTTGTTCGCGGCCGATAGGAGTAGGCGGTCCGGCTGAAGGAATGGTTGTGGGTTCCGCAGACGTACGACACCGCGGGCGTGGCGTGATCATTTCTTCGGTCAGGTGGTGCGGCGCACGGCGCTGGGTGTGCTCCCCCACCAGCGGCGGCAGCAGCGGCTGAGCGCGGACTGCTCGGACAGGCCGAGCAGCGCGGCGATCTGGCTCATGGGCATCTCGGTGGTGGTGAGGTAGCGGCGGGCGGCGTGGCGGCGGACGTCGTCGAGGATGTCGGCGAAGGTGGTGCCTTCGCGGGTGAGGCGGCGCTGGAGGGTGCGCGGGTGGATGTTGATCAGGCGGGCGATGGCGCCGATCTCGGGCGGGGTGGTTCCCAGCGACTGGGCGATGACGCTGCGGACTCGCGGGGTCAGGTGGGTGCTCTCCCCCGCCGACTGCTCGTCGAGGTAGGCCAGGGCGAGCTGGCGGAGCCGTTCGTCGGTGCCGGTCAGCGGTGTGGTGGCGAGGCTGCGGGGCAGGCGGAGCATGGGGGCGGTGCTGCCGGTGCGGACGGGGACGCCGAAGAAGTCCTCGTAGGCGCTGAGCGGGGCTCGGGGGGTGTGGGGCAGTTCGACGCCGCGGAGTCCGTAGGGGCCGGAGACCAGGAAGGTGATGGCGCGGTGGAGGAATCCGAGGCTGAGGTCGACGGCCTGGGCGGAGATGGGGGCGGTGCGCGGGAGTTCGTAGCGCAGGGCGGCGATGCCGTGGGCGCCGCGCGGGTCGTCGGTCAGGACGAGTTCGAGGGAGCGGGTGTGGACGAACAGGTAGCGGGAGGTGCAGTCGAGGGCGTCGCCGACGGTGGGCGAGTTCTGGATGGCCAGGGCGAGCGGGCCGAGCAGGCCGAGGTCCTGGCGGGCGGCGACGAGCAGGCCGAGGTCGGGTCGGCGCAGTGCGGTGGCCGCGATGTCGAGGACGGCGACGAGCGCGTCGTCGGGGACGAGGAGGTCGTCGGTGTCGAGTGCGGCGACGGGCAGGCCGGCGGCCCGGGCGTAGTCCTCGGCGTTGCCGCCGAGTTCGGCGACGGTGGCGCGGAAGCCGCGGAGCCCGGCGGAGCGGATCACCGACATGTCGTGCAGGGTCAAATACTTGTCGTGGGAAGTCAAGAGCGCGGTGGGCGGGCTGAGCACACTGGGGGCATGGCCACCGCTGATGAGGTCGAGCACCTGGATGTCGTGATCGTCGGTGCCGGGTTGTCCGGTGTCGGTGCGGCGTACCGGTTGCGGACGGAGTGCCCGGGCAAGTCGCTGGCGCTGCTGGAGGCGCGGGACGCGATGGGCGGGACGTGGGATCTGTTCCGGTATCCGGGGGTCCGGTCGGATTCGGACATGTTCACGCTGGGGTATCCGTTCCGGCCCTGGCGGGAAGCGAAGGCGATCGCGGACGGGCCGTCGATCCTGAGCTACATCCGGCGGACGGCGGCCGAGCACGGGATCGACGCGTTGATCCGGTACCGGACGAAGGTGGTCTCGGCGGACTGGTCATCAGCAGAGGCGCGGTGGACGTTGGTGCTGGCGGTGCGCGATGAGCGGGGCAACGTCGAGCAGCGGCGCCTGACGTGCGACTTCCTGTATTCGTGCGCGGGTTACTACGACTACGAGCGGGGGCATGATCCGGTGTTCCCCGGGGTGGAGTCGTTCGCGGGGACGGTGGTGCATCCGCAGTTCTGGCCGGAGGAGCTGGACTACGCGGGCAAGCGGGTCGTGGTGATCGGCAGCGGCGCGACGGCGGTGACGTTGGTGCCGTCGATGGCCGAGGACGCGGCGCGGGTGACGATGTTGCAGCGCTCCCCCACCTGGATCAGTCCGGTGCCGGGGCGGGACCGGGTCGCCGACCGGGTCCGGGCGGTGCTGCCCGCCGGGTTGGCGCATCGGGTGGTGCGGGCCAAGAACATCGCGTTCACCGCGGGTTTCTACCAGTTCTGCCGGCGGTGGCCGAAGGCGGCGCGGCGGCTGCTGACGAGGTTGAGCAGGCGTGCGTTGCGGGATGCGCGGGCGGTGCGGGAGCACTTCACGCCGTCGTACGACCCGTGGGATCAGCGGTTGTGCGCGGTGCCGGATGCGGATCTGTACCGGGCGATCCGGAAGGGCCGGGCCGAGGTCGTGACCGATCACGTCGACTCGTTCGTGCCCGAGGGCATCCGGTTGCGGTCGGGGCGGGTGCTGGAGGCCGATGTGGTGGTGACCGCGACCGGGTTGCGGTTGCTGGCGTTCGGTGGGATCGCGCCGCGGGTGGACGGCCGCCGGGTGGAGTGGCCGGAGCAGTTCGTGTGGCGTGGGGCGATGGTGACCGGCGTGCCGAACTTCGCGGTGTGCATCGGTTATACGAACGCGTCGTGGACGTTGCGGGCCGATCTGACGTCGCGGTTGGTGTGCAAGGTGCTGAACCTGATGGAGCGTCGGGGGCTTGCGGCGGTGGTGCCGGAGCCGGACCGGGAGCTGGTGGCGCGTCCGCTGCTGGATCTGGCGTCGGGCTACGTGCGGCGGTCGATCGACGAGTTCCCGCGGCAGGGTGATCGGGGTCCGTGGCGGGTGCGGCAGAACTACCCGCTGGACGCGGTGCTGACGCTGCGGGGTGATCTGGCTCGGGGCCTGTCCCCCACGCCGCGGTCGTCGGTGCGGCGGGCCTGAGCGTCACCGGGGATGACGGGGTTCCAGGGTTCGGGGGCCTGGCCGGAGCCGGAGTGCAGGACGCTGCGGAAGGTGGCGGTGGTGTCGCGGGCGAGTTCGGCGTCGGCGATGCCGGGCTGCTGGAAGTACTGCATGTAGTCGTTGTCGCCGAAGCGGGTGCGCATCGCGGTGAGCAGGCTCTGCTGCCCTCGTGGGATGAACGGGATGCTGAGCGCGGCGACGCCGCGGACGCGGTCGGGGCGCAGGAGCGCGGTGGTCCAGGCGATCATGGCGCCCCAGTCGTGGCCGACGATGACCGCGTCGCGTTCGCCGAGGGCAAGGAACAGCTGTTCGCTGGCCGGCCACCTCGCCGGGACGCTGCGCCACATCCTGCGCGGCTGATCAGGCGGGCCGGGCTCGGTCGGCGGCCAAGTGCACCGCGATCCCGGCCAGCACGGTGCCCATCAGGTAGCGCTGCACCCGCAGCCACGCCGGGTGCCGCGCCAGCAGCGCGGCGAGCGCCCCGGCGCCGAGCACGATCAGCCCGTTGACCGTCAGCGCCACCGCGATCTGGGTCGCGCCCAGCACCAGGCTCTGCACCGCCACGTCACCGAGCGCGGGCTCGATGAACTGCGGCAGCAGCGACACGTAGAGGACCGCGATCTTCGGGTTGAGCAGGTTGGTCACCAGGCCCATCGCGAACAGCCGCCGCGGCGGATCCGCGGGCAGCTCCCGCGGGGGCGCGAACACCGACGTGCCGCCCGGCCGCACCGCCTGCCAGGCCAGCCACAGCAGGTACCCGGCGCCGGCGAGCTTGATCGCGGTGTAGAGCGCGGGAACGGCCGTGAACACGGTGACCAGCCCGGCGGTGGCCGCGGCGAGGTAGACCAGGAACCCGGCCGCCACCCCCAGCAGCGAGATCAGCCCGGCCCGGCGTCCCTGGGTGATCGAGCGCGACACCAGGTAGAGCATGTTCGGGCCGGGGGTGAGGACCATGCCCAGGGCGATCAGCGCGATACCGGCCATGGCGTGCGTGCTGATCATCGGACCTGCTTCGGCGTCGGGGACGGGTTCGGCGTCGGACGCTAGCCGCGGGCGGTTCCGGCGGAAACGGCCAATTCGCGGGTGCTGGCCTTCGTCACGAGGTCTGCCGGGTGCGGATCCGTTCGACGGCGGCGGTGACGAGTTCGGCGTTGTCGGCGGCGATCTGCCCGTCCGGCAGCAGCAGGGTGTCCTCCAGGCCGATTCGGGTGTCGAGGTCCCGGCGGGCGGCCAGCGCCAGCACCGGCCACGCCCCCGCTCCCTCACCGTGCAGCAGCACCGGTGCCGGTGCGGGGTCCAGGCGGCGCAGCAGCGCCTCGGCCGTGGTGGCCGCGCCGCGCTTGGTGAGGTCGGTGACCTCGGCCAGCACCCGCAGCACGTGGTGGCGCAGCGGGGAAGCCAGGAACTGCTGTTCGGAGCCGGTGCCGGAGTGGATCCCGGCCTCCACGGCGACTCCCCGGTCCAGCAGCGCCTGCGCGAGGTCCTCGGCGCCGGGCTCGTGCCAGTTGACCGAGGCGTGGTCGGGCAGCACCGTCCAGGAGCGGATCAGCCGGATGCGGTCCTGCGGGTCGGGCGTGGTCCAGGCTCCGGTGGTCACGCCCACCGGCACCCCGGGCGCGGCGGCGCGCACCGCGCGCAGCGTGGCCGCGACGACCTGGGCGTCGAGGGTGTCGGACCCGCCGGGAGCTTTCGGGTGCAGGTGGATGTCGGAGGCGCCGGCGGCGACGCTGGCCGCGGCGGCGCTGGCGAGGTGCTCGGGGCGCACGGGCAGGTGGTGGTGTTCGCGTGGGGACCGGGCGCCGTTCAGGCAGACCTGCAGCATGCCCCGATTGTCCCCCGAGCCGGGTCGGCCGCGGTACCGCGCGCGGGGCGGTCGTTGGCGTGTCGTGATCATTCCGCGCGCTCGTGCGCTGCGACGATCGGGTCAGCGCAGCGCGGCCCAGTCCGTTCGGGTGAGCACGTGCAGGTGGGTGTGGACGCCGTCGCTGTCGGTGCGGTCGGCGTGGTGGGTCATGCCGAGTTTGGTCATGATCCGACCCGAGACGTCGTTGCCGGTCTGGTACTGGGCGTAGACGACGTCGGTGTGGCCGAACGCGTGGTCGCGCGCGGCGCGCACGGCTTCGGTCGCCACGCCCTTGCCCCACGCGGGCGGCGCCAGCAGCCAGCCGAGCTCGACGGCGGGCCGCCCGAGGACGGATTCGCCGACCGGGCGGTGGCTGACCGAAACCATGCCCACCGCGGTGCCGTCGTGCCGCCACCGGATGGCCCGCCAGCCGAAGCCGTGGGCGGACCAGTGCTCCAGCGCCGCGTCGTGGCGCTCACGGGTGAACTCCGCCGACCACGGCTCCTGGTCGCGGATGTGGCGCACGACGAGCGGATCCGAGACCAGGGTGGTGAGCAGCCGGAGGTCGTCGCCGGTCCACCTGGTCAGTTCCAGTCGCGGGGTCGTCAGGCTGGCGGACACGGCGTTCTCCTCTCACGCGCGGCGCGCCACACCGTAGCGGGTCACCGAATTCGGTTGCCACGGCCGGGTGTCGCGGTCAGAGTCGGTAGATGATCTCCAGCGCGCTGGCCCGGTTCCTGCCCGCCCGGCACGGGCACTTCCGGTTCGAGTCCGGGCATCACGGGCAGCTGTGGCTGGACCTCGACGTCCTGTTCATCTCCCCCGCCCGGCTGCGGCCGGTCGTCGACGACCTCACCCGGCGGCTCGCCCGCCACGCCGTCACCGCGGTGTGCGGGCCGCTGACCGGAGGCGCGTTCGTCGCGCAGCAGGCCGCCCTCGGGCTCGACGGGCTGTTCACCGCGGCCGAACGCCACCTCGACGGCGACCAGGTCGCCTACCGCGTCCCGGACGCGGTGCACGCTCACTTGGCGGGCCAGCGCGTCGCGGTCGTCGACGACGTGCTCAACGCCGGGTCCGCTGTGGACAAGACCGTCGCCGATCTGCGGCGCTGCGAGGTCGAGGTGGTCGTCGTCGGCGGGCTGCTGGCGCTGGGCTCGGGCGCGCAGGCGATGGCCGCGCGGCGCGGAGTGCCGCTGGAGGCCGTCGAGACCTGGCCGCACGAGCTGTGGCCGCCGGAGCAGTGCCCGCTGTGCGCACGGGGCGAGCCGCTGACGGGCTAGCGTGGACGGATGTTGTTGAGCAGCCAGGTGTTGCGGGGCGTGGTCGCCGGTGAGATCACGCTGGCGTTCCGCCGGTGGGCCAGCCCGCAGGCCAGGTCCGGGTCGCGGATGCGGACCGCGGTGGGCGTCGTCGCGATCGGCGAGGTGCGCGAGGTCGATCCGGACGGGATCACCGAGGAGGACGCGCGGCTGGCCGGATTCCGCTCGGCGGCCGGCCTGCGCAGCTCGCTGGACAAGCACGGCACCGGACGGGTGTTCCGGATCGAGATCGGCTACGCCGGGCCCGACCCGCGCGCCGAACTGCGCGAGCAGGCCGAGCTGACCGCCCGGGACCGGGCCGAGCTGGACCGGCGGCTGGCGCGGATGGACACCTCCCCGGTCCGCGGCCCCTGGACCCGGCAGCTGCTGGAACTGCTGCGCGACCACCCCGGCGTGCGGGCCGCGGAACTGGCGCAGGCCCAGCGGCGCCCGGTGGCGCGGTTCAAATCCGACGTCTGGAAGCTCAAGGAACTGGGCCTGACCGAAAGCCTGCCCGTCGGCTACCGGCTCTCGGCCCGCGGACAGGCGTACCTGGACGGACGGGACTGACCGAGGAGGAACATGTCGGACCGGCAAGCCGTGGCGGCCTTGGCCCGCGCCTACGCGCAAGGCACCGCACCGGCGGAGCTGACCGGCCACGTCACCGGCCTGGAATCGGCTCTGCACCTGGGAATCCGGGCGCACGCGATGCGGGACCGCTCCACCGCGCACCACTGCGCGACCCGCGCCGTGCGGTTCGATCCGGGCAGCGAGTTCGCGCGGCTGCTGGTCCGCCACACCGCCGACGACAACGGCAACCGCGTCTACGACTCCCCGGCGGCGTTCCGGGCGTTCATCCGCGGCGGCGGCAACATCGGGCTCTACGAGCAGACCTCGGCGGCGCTGCGCGACGCCTACCGGCGGCACCGGCCGCGCCGGGTGCTCGACATCGGCGTCGGTGACGGGCTCGCCCTGCTGCCCGCGCTGGGCGCGGGCGGGCCGGCCGTCGACGTCGTCGAACCCAGCGCCGAACTGCTCACCCGCACCCGCCAGGAGCTCCACGACCGCGGCATCGAGCACCGCGCGTGGCAGTCCACGATCCAGGACTTCGCCGCGGACCACGACGAGCACGGGGAAGGCGAGCACTGGGACCTGGTGCAGTCGACCTACGCGATGCAGAGCCTGCCGCCCGGCGACCGCGCGACGGTCCTGTCCTGGATCGCCCGGCACAGCTCGACGTTCGTGCTCGTCGAGTTCGACGTGCCGGAAGTGCCCTCGCCCTGGGAACCGGACTGGTTCTTCGAGTTCGTGCGCCGCGTCGAACGCGGACTGCGCGAATACACCGGCGACCGCGACCTCGTCGGCCTGGGCTTCGTGCTCCCGGTCGTGCTGGGTGTCTTCGGCCCCGGCCCGCGGACCAACTACGAACTGGCCATCGACGGCTGGCAGCGCGAACTGCGCGCGGCGGGCTTCACCGACGTCTCCGGGCGGGTCCTGCACGACTACTGGTGGCGGCCCGCCCACATCGTCGAAGCCCGCCGCTGACCCGCCGCCCCTGGCGGAACTCCCCAGGCCTGCCGCCAAACCCGCAGGTGATGCGTTTTCGCAGGTCAAATCGGGTGGCGTAACTCCGGCGTAACAGGTGGTCCGGTACCGTTCGCCGGACCCGAACCCGGTCAGCCAGGAGGACGCGTGCCCGAGAACCGATCGTCGCGGCCGGAGGGCACCTGGCGGCCGAGGTCGGACCGGGCCCGCCAGGTCGCCGACGTGCTGCGCCAGCAGATCGCCGACGGCGCCTTCGGCTCCGGGATGCTGCCCGACGAGCGGGTCCTGGTCGCCGAGTTCGCCACGACCCGCAACGCCGTGCGCGACGCGCTGGACGTGCTGCGCGCCGAAGGGCTGATCGTGCGCCGCCGCGGGGTCGGCACCCAGGTCGTGGCCCGCAAGTACGGGCACGGCCTGCACCGGCTCAGCGGGCTGGCCGAAACGCTGCACGAGCAGGGCACCGTCGTCAACGACGTCCGCGTCGCCGCCCCGATGCGCCCGCCCGCCGCGGTGGCCGCCCGGCTGGGCATCGATCCGTACACCCCTGTGGTGTACCTGGAACGGCTGCGGCTGCTCGGCGACCGGCCGCTGTCGCTGGACATGACCTACCTCGCCGCCGACATCGGCACCCCGCTGCTGGCCGAGGACCTGCGCCACCACGACGTGTTCGCGCTGATCGAGCAGACCAGCGGCTCCCGCCTGGGCGCCGCGGAGCTGGCGATCCAGGCGGTCAACGCCGACGCCCGCACCGCCGAGGTCCTGGAGATCGACGAGGGCGCCGCGGTGTTCGCGGTGGAGCGGCTGACCCGGCTGGCCTGCGGGCGGCCGGTGGACCTGGAGATGATCCGCATCCGCGGCGACCGGCTCACCCTGCACGGCGATCTGCACCGCTCCCGCTGACGCCCGCTCGTTTCCCGTTGTCCGGCAAGGAGGTTTCGCGTGCTCACAGCGGTGTTGCTGGCGTTGTCGGGGCTGGCGGCCGGGATCGGCATCACCGCCGTCGGCCCCGGCGGGGTGCTGGCCACCATCGGCCTGTTCGCGTTCACCGCGCTGCCGCCCGCCGAGGTGGCGGGCACCGCGATCGCCACCCACATCGCCACCGGGCTGCTCGGCACCGCCGTCTACGTCCACTCCGGACAGCTGCGGGAGGCCGCGACCCGGCGGACCGCGGTGATCCTGGCCGCCACCGCCGTCCTGGGCACCCCGGTCGGCGTGCTGGTCAACTCCGCGGTCTCCGGGCGGGCGTTCGGCGTGCTGCTCGCGGTGTTCGTCACCGTGATCGCCGTGCTGGTCTGGTACCGCGACCGCCGCGCCGGACCAGCCGCGCACCACCACCCCACCGTCCTGCTGGCGGGAATCGGGTTCGGCGTCGCGGCGGCCGGTGGCGTGTTCGGCGTCGGCGGGCCGATGCTCGCCGTTCCCCTGCTGGTGCTCATCGGCACCGGGGTGCTGCCCGCGCTGGCCGCCGCTCAGGTGCAGTCGGTGGTGATCTCCACCGTCGGCACCGCCGGATACCTGGTGCGGGGAGCCGTCGACTGGCGGCTGGCGCTGCTGGTCGGGGTGCCCGAGCTGTGCGGGGTGGTGCTGGGCTGGAAGCTCGCCCGCGCCGTGCCCGCCCGCCGCCTGACCTGCGCCCTGATCGTCTCCCTGCTGGCGCTGGCCCCCTACCTCGCCCTGCACGGCTGACAGAAGGAGGAAACCGATGACCCACCACGACGGCATCCCCCGGCGGGGATTCCTCGCCGGGGCCGGACTCGCCGGCGCCGCGGGACTCGCCCCGGCCGCCTCGGCGGACCCGCGACCCCCGCTGGGACCCCGGGACCTGTCCGGCGACGAGCTGCTGCTGGTCCCCGACGCGGTGCTGCTGCCCGACGGCATCGCAGCCGATCACGCCGTGCTCGTCGCGGGCGGCAGGTTCGCCGACATCGGCCCCACCGAGCGGATCACCGCCGCCCACCCCGGAAAAACCCCGCTGCGGCTGCCCGGACACCTGCTCATGCCCGGCTTCGTCGACGCCCACCACCACCTCACCCAGAGCTTCGGCAAAGCCCAGGCGTTCGGCCAGCCCTCGGAGATCTTCAAGCAGATCTGGGAACCGCTGGAACACACCCTCGACGAGCACTCCGCCTACGTCGCGGCCAAGCTCGCCGCGCTGGAAGCGCTGCGCGGCGGCTTCACCACCGTCGCCGACGCCGGCACCCGCGCCCCGGTCGACACCGGCGTGCTGGCCGCCGCGACCCGGGACGCCGGAATTCGCTGCGTGCTGGGCAAAGTCTGCTCCGACGGCACCGGCGGTCCCGAACACCTCGCCCGCTTCGAGCACACCCCGCTCGTGCATCCGTCGCTGGCGATCCCGGTGCCCGAGGACGCCACCGACGACGTGCTCGCCCGCACCGCCGCCCTCTGCGAGGAAGCCGGCGCGGTGTTCCAGATCCACGTCAACGAACACCTCGCCGCCGTCGAACGGTCCCTGAAAAGCGTCGGCAGGCGCCCGATGCAGCACCTCGGACACCTCGGCGCGCTCGGCCCGCGGACCCTGTGCGCCCACGCCACCCTGCTCACCCCCGACGAGATGCGGCTGGTCGCCGGCACCGGCACCGCGCTCAGCTACAACCCGGTGGCCAGCGCGTGGAAGGGCAACGCCGTCGCCCACGCCGCCATGTGGGCCGCGATGGGCATCCGCTTCGGCACCGGCACCGACGGCACCCGCGGCGACGGGTTCCGGCTGGCCGACGCCGCCGAGACCGCGCAACGACTGGCCTTCGGCCTGCACACCGGCGACTCCGCGTGCGGGGCGGGACAGCTCTGGCTCGACCACGCGACCACCCGCGGCGCCGACGCGCTGGGCCTTGGCGGGATCACCGGGGCCGTCGCGGCCGGGCAGGCCGCGGACTTCCTGCTCGTCGACCTCGCCGTGCCCGAGTTGACCCCGTCCTGGGACCTGCCGTGGGAACTGGTGCGGCTGGCAGGCCGCGACCAGATCACCGCCGTGGTCGTCGACGGCCGCCTGCGGTTGTGGCGGGGCTGGCCCACCGACTGGGACGGGCCCGCGCTGGTCCGCCAGGCCACCGAGGTCGGCCGCGACGTCGTGCGCCGCGCACCGCTCAAGCGGGTCGACCCCACTCCCTGATTCCTACTCCGCCTGATTCCCTCTGCGGCCCGCCGCTTCCCGGCACGGCGGGTCACCGGGTGCGGACCAACCCCCGCTCCAGCACCGCGGTCCGGGTGTCCACGCCCAGCTTGCGGGAACAGCCGCCAGAGCCGCTGCCGACGCGGATCAAGGCACCGCCACGGTCAACCACGTACCGGTCACCTCGAACCCGAGCCGCTCGTAGACCCGCACCGCCGGATTGCCGACGGTCACCGCCAGCCCCATCGCCGCCCAACCGTCCGCCGCGGCCTTGGCCAGCGCCCGGCGCAGCAACACCGACCCCAGCCCGGCGCAGGCCGAACCGGGCCGCCGGAACACGTCGCCGACCCACGGCACCCCGTCGCGGTCGTTGACCACCGCGGCGGCCACCACCCGCTCGCCGGAGTCGACCACCAGACCGCTGCACGGCAGCAGCGGACCAAGCACCCGCCCCGACAGCAGCGGCCCGATCAGGTCGGTGACCACGTCCTCGTCCCCGCCCGGATACGCGTCCGGATGCCCGGGCGGGAACGCCTCCCGCCACGCCTCCACCAGCTCACCGGGCGGACGATCGCAGGCCACCACCCGGAAACCGGGCGCCACCACCGGATCCGCCCACTCCGCCGCGGGCGGCTGCGCCACCAGATCCCGCCGCATCGCGTGCGCCCGCCGCAACCCCCGGCCGCCGCGCCGCAGCAGCTGCTCGCCCAGCTCGACCGGCGCGATCACCTCCCAGCCCGGCAACCGCGACCACACCAGGCCCGCCGGATCCGGACCGGTCACCTCCACCACCCGCGCCCTGCGCGGGCCGACACCCACGTACGACACCGACGTCCGACCCGACGACACCACCGACGTCGCCCCCACCGGCCACCTCCCAGATCGTCACCGCCCGCCAGCATCCTCCAGCGGCGCAACCGGATTTCCCACCGCCACCAACACCAGCGGCTCGTGCCCGGCGGGCACGAACCCGCGCACCACCTCATCGGCGAAACCCCCGACGAGCACCACGCCCAGACCGCACTCACCGGCCTGCAAGTACACGTTCTGCGCCGCCGCACCGGCCTCCACCCACGCGTACCGGACACCCCGGTCGCCGGGCGGCTGATCGGCGAAATGCCGGCGCATGCCCTCGACATCGCCGCTGAGCACGATCACCGCCGCCGCGTCGGCCAGCCACGGCTGCGCACCGATGCCCGCCGCGGCGAGCGCGCGCCGGTGATCCCCCGGCACCACGGTCTCCAGCGCGTGATCGCGATACCGGTACACGCCGGGCCCGACACCGTCCACAGTGGACGCTATCAGTCCGGCCGCCAGCGGGTGGCGACCACCCGCCGACGGGGTCGTGCGGCGCCCGCCGTCCAACTCGCCCTGCGCGGCCCACAACAGCCGCATCACCAGCGCTCGCGGTACGGGCGCGGCCGAGAACGACCGCACCGTGCGCCGGTGCCGCAGCGCGGATCCGACCGGTCCCTCGGGTTCAAGATCAGCTGGTTGCACGCCCGCATTCTGCCCGCGGAAACCGGCTTGTCGCTCCCGTCCGGGCTGGGTTACCGTACCAATGTAGTTTAGAAGCTAAAGGAGTTTTACGTGCGACAGATCGTCGTCACCGGTGCGGGCACCGGCATCGGATACGCCATCGCCGAGCACTTCGCCGCCGCGGGCGAAGCCGTGACCATCACCGGCCGCCGCACCGACGTCCTGCACCGCGCTGCCGAGACCCTCGGCGCCCGCGCCCTGCCCTTCGACGCCACCGACCCGGCCGCCGTCGAAGCCGCCACCGAACACCTGCCCGACCGGATCGACGTCCTGGTCAACAACGCAGGCGGCAACACCGACCTCGACGGACCCGAACCCGCCGGGCTCGCCGACCTCGCCCGCGCCTGGGAAGCCAACCTGCGCGCCAACCTGCTCTCCGCCGTGCTGGTCACCACCGCGGCCACCCCGCGGCTGTCCGACGGCGCCCGCGTCATCACCATCGGATCCATCGCGGGCAGCCAGGGCGGCGGCTCCTACGGCGCGGCCAAAGCCGCCGTCGACGCCTGGAACGCCGGCCTCGCCACCGAGCTCGGACCGCGGGGCATCACCGCCAACGTGATCGCCCCCGGCCTCATCGGCGACACCGAGTTCTTCCGCGGCAAGCTCTCCGACGAACGCCGCGCCCAGCTCGTGGCCGCCACCCGCAACAAGCGCGCGGGCACCCCGGCCGACGCCGCCGCGCTCGCCGCGTTCCTCGCCTCCGACCAGGCCGGACACCTCACCGGCCAGGTCATCCACCTCAACGGCGGCGCCCACCTCGGCCGCTGAGGCGGCCCGGTCCGGCGCCGGCGTCCATCATGGACGGTCGTCGGCGCCGAACCGGCTCGTCAGATCCCGCAGCAGCACCCGCAGCAACTCCGTCAGCTGCGCCCGCTGCCGCGCGTCCAGCGAGGACAGCAACGTCTCCTCGTGCCGCAGCAGGTCATCCACCCGCTCCTCGATCAGCGCGTGGCCCTGCTCGGTCAACTCCACCTGCACCGACCGCCCGTCGGCACCGCCCTTGATGCGGCGCACCAGCCCGCGCTCCTCGGCCCGCGCCAGCCGCTGCGAGATCGCCCCCGCGCTGACCAGGCACTGCCGCGCGATCTCACCCGCGGACAACCGGTAGGGCGCGCCCGAACGCCGCAACGTGCTCAGCAGATCCCGCGTCGGCGCGTCCAGCCCGATGCGCGCGTCGGAACGGCGCCGCTCGTCGTCGAGCAGCTTGGCGATCCGCCAGATCCGGGTGATCACCCCGATCGACTCCACCGGCATCCCCGGGCGCTCCCGCTGCCACGCCCGCTGGATCCGGTCAACGCCGTCCTCGCCGTCCGACATGGTCGGCAAGCCTAGTCCGCGCGGAAAACCGGTGGACGCCCCGACCGGGGGTGTGGCTATACTCCCGGCATCATGAAGAACTGACCTCACCCACCGCCCGCGTCCGCGGCGTCCGCGAACCCGTTCGCGTCGACCCATGCCCGGCGGGCACCCTCTCGATCTTCCCGGTGAGTGAGCTCCGCATGTCATTTCCCCTGCTGGCCCGTGACCTGGTCAAGTCCTACGGCGAGCGCCGCGTCCTCGACGGCGTGTCGCTGACCGCCGCCCCCGGCCGCCGCATCGGCCTGGTCGGCGAGAACGGCGCGGGCAAGTCCACGCTGCTGCGGCTGCTGGCCGGCCACGAGCAGCCCGACACCGGCGAGGTCACCCGCCCCGACGACCTCGGCTTCCTGCACCAGGAACCGCCGTTCGACCTCGACGACACCCTCGACGAGATCGTCGACCACGCCCTGGCCGAACTGCGCGCCGCCGAATCCCGGCTCGCCGAGCTCACCGAGGCCATGACCCGCGACCCCGACGACACCACCGTCCAGGCCGACTACGCCGAACTGCTGGAGTGGGCCCAGATCCACGACCTGTGGGACGCCGACCACCGCGCCCGGCTGGTCCTGGACGGGCTCGGACTCGGCGGCCTCGACCGGCACCGCCGCGCCCGCACCCTGTCCGGCGGGCAACGCGCCCGGCTGGCCATCGCCGCGCTGCTGCTGCGCCAACCCCGCGCGCTGCTGCTCGACGAACCCACCAACCACCTCGACGAACCCGCGCTGCTGTTCCTCCAGCAGCACCTGAGCAAACTGCCCGGCGTGGTCGTGCTGGCCAGCCACGACCGCGTGTTCCTCGACGCCGTCTGCACCGACATCGTCGACCTCGACCCCACCGCCGACGGCATCACCCGCTACGGCGGGACCTTCAGCGACTACCTCGACGCCAAGCGCGCCGAACGCGCCCGCTGGGAACAGCGCTACGCCGAGGAACAGGCCGAACTGGCCCGGCTGCGCCACTCCGTGGACGTCACCGCGCGCAACGTCAGCCACCACGCCCCGCGCGGCAACACCAGCAAGCTCGCCTACGACTACAAGGGCGCGCGGGTGGACAAGCAGATCTCCCGGCGCGTGCGCAACGCCCAGCAACGGCTCGACGAACTCACCCGCGACCAGGTCCGCAAACCACCCCAGCCGCTGCGGTTCGCCGCCGAGCTCACCAGCGGCACCACCACCGGCGACGTCGTCGTGCAGGTGCGCGCGGCCAGCATCGACCACCGCCTGCACATCGACGAGCTCGACCTGGCAGGCGACGGCCGCATCCTGGTCACCGGCCCCAACGGCGCGGGCAAGTCCACCCTGCTGCGGCTGCTGGCCGGCCACCTCCCACCCGACAGCGGCACCGTGCAGCGCCGCCGCGGACTGCGGGTGGGACTGCTGGAACAGGACGTGGTCTTCCCCGACCCCGCCCGCACCCCGCGCCGCGTCTACGAAGCCGCCACCGCGGGACGCCCGCGCGTGCCCGCGCTCGGCGAGCTCGGCCTGATCGCACCGCGCGACCTGGACCGCCCGGTCGGCGCGCTGTCGGTCGGCCAGCGACGGCGGCTCGCGCTGGCCGCGCTCATCGCCGACCCGCCGCACGTGCTGCTGCTCGACGAACCCACCAACCACCTCTCGCTGACCCTGGCGGGAGAGCTGGAGGACGCGCTGCGCACCGCACCCGGCGCCGTCGTCGTGGCCAGCCACGACCGCTGGCTGCGCCGCCGCTGGGACGGGCCCGCGCTCGCCCTCGACAGCGGACACATCGCCGCCTGACCACCGGAACGAGTGATGAGCACCCGTCGGCGCCCGCCACCGCCGTGGTGCGATCGTGCAGCGACAACGACCTTCGAGGAGTCCCATGCCCCACGTACCCGACCCGGCCGCGCCACACCCCAGCACCCGGCCGGAGCTGACCGGCGTCACCTTCCTGTCCGCGGTGGTCACCTCACCGTTCGTCGAGGTCGGTGACTACACCTACTACGACGGGCCGGAGAACTTCGAGACCGACAACGTCCTCTACAACTACGGGCCCGCCAAGCTGCGCATCGGCCGGTTCTGCGCCATCGCCACCGGCGCGCGGTTCGTCATGCCCGCCGCCAACCACCCCATGATCGGCTGCTCGACCTACCCGTTCACCATGTTCGGCGGCGACTGGACCGAGGCGACCCTCGACATCGCCGCCGCCCTGCCCGCCAAGGGCGACACCGTCATCGGCAACGACGTCTGGTTCGGCCGCGACGTCACGATCATGCCCGGCGTGCGCGTCGGTGACGGCGCGGTCATCGCCACCTCGGCGGTGGTCACCTCCGACGTCCCCGCCTACGGCATCGCCGGCGGCAACCCGGCCCGCGTCATCCGGCGGCGCTTCTACGACGCCGACGTCGCACTGCTCCAGCGCATCGCGTGGTGGAACTGGCCGATCGAGACCATCACCGCCCACGTGCGCACGATCATGGGCGGCCAGCCCGCCGACCTCGCCGCCCTCGCCCGGCGGGAAGGACTGCTCGATGACTGACCCCACCCCAGCTGTGATCGACACCGGCCTGCACGGGCGCACCGCGATCGTCACCGGCGCCAACAGCCCGCTGGGCATCGGCGCGGCGATCGCGACCGCCCTGGCCCGCCAAGGAGTCCGCGTGCTGCTGGCCGCCCTCCCGGAACCCGGCCCCCGCCACGACGACACCGGCGCCGCCCGCACCTACGCCGAAGCCAAGGCCGCCGACGGCAGCGCGGTGCGCGACGCCCTGCGCGCCGACGGAGCCGACGTCGAGTTCCTGGCCGTCGACCTGGCCGACCCCGGCGCGGCACCGGAGCTGTTCGACCGGGCCGAAGAGCTGTTCAGCCCGGTCGAAATCCTGGTCAACAACGCCGCGCACTGCGTGCCCGACACCTTCGACCCGGCCGCGGGCGGCCTCGACGTCGCCGGGCTCGACGCCCACCACGCGGTCAACACCCGCGCCCCCGCGCTGCTGATGGCCGAGTTCCACCGCCGCCACCTGCACCGCGGCGCCGACTGGGGACGGGTGATCAACATCAGCACCGACGCCGCACCCGGAGCCGCCGCCCAGATCTCCTACTGGGCCACCAAGCACGCGCTGGAAAGCCTCAGCCGCTCAGCGGCCCTCGAACTCGGTCCCGCGGGCATCACCGTCAACACCATCGCCCCCGGCCCGGTCCAGACCGGCTGGATCGACCAGGACATGGACGCCGAGTTCGCCCGGTTCAGCCCGCTCGGCCGCATCGGCCACCCCGACGACATCGCCGACATCGCGGTGTTCCTGGCCTCCCACCAGGGCCGCTGGCTCACCGGCCAGAACCTGCTCGCAGGCGGCGGCAAACGGATGTGGTGACCACTTCGGACAGAGGTGTGACCATCCTCAACCGGTCAGGCCACCCAGGTCGCCTCGTCGCAGTGTTCGTAGCGTCCGTCGTGCGACTTCAAGCAGATGTGAAACCTGTACTTCTGGCCATCCTGGAGGTCGTACTTCGCATCGACCGCCGGGCTGAGTTTCTGACACGTGCCGAAGCCGGTCGTGCTGAGCAGTCGTTGATTCCTCACTACTGATCCCCCTTGGTTTACCGCCCTCCCACCGCCATGACCAACTGGGAGGGCATCCGATGACGCCTTCCAGTTCAGCTTGTTCACGGAACTCGCACTAGCGACCATGGCTGCATTGGCGGTGACGAAAGTCGGGTCATCTGCTTGGAACGACAGTCGTTCGTATGGTCTTCGGCGCATTCGGTTGAAAGACGGCGTCACCGCTTGACCTGGGCGCCACTCCATCCCAGCTCAGGCACGCAGCCCGGCTCGCCGACCCGCACAGGTCCTCTTCCGGCGAATTCGCTTCCCATTCCAGATACAGTTGTGTATCTGAAATGGAGGAAGCCATGACCGACCACACCCACCGCGTGATCGTGCGCGGCAGGTTCGACGCGCTCGACGACACCGCCCGCACCGCGCTGCTCGACGCCGCCGACGCCCACGACAGCACCGACGTGTTCAACGCCCGCTTCAGCGCCGACGGCAACCTCACCTACGACCGGCGCCTGACCGGGTTCACCCTGCGCTGCGAGATCACCCTGCCCCGCGACGCGGGCACCGGGGACCTGCGCGCCCGCGCCGAGGCGCTGCTGGCCGCCGCGCTCGCCCCCTTCGGCTGCGGGCACCGCGACCTCGACATCAGGGCGACCGACATGGACGAGATCAAGATCCGCCGCCGCTGACCGCCTACCAGGCCAGCGGCAGCCCGTCGTCACCGTGGGCCGACCTGCGCTCGAAGTCCAGCAGCTGCCGCTTGCGCTCCAGCCCGCCGCCGTAGCCGGTGAGCGCGCCACCGGAACCGACCACGCGGTGGCACGGCACCACGATGCCGATCGGGTTCCTGCCGTTGGCCAGCCCCACCGCCCGCGACGCCGTCGGCCTGCCGATCCGCTCGGCCAGCTCGCCGTAGGACACCGTCTGCCCGTAGGGGATCTCGCACAGCGCCGCCCACACCGTCCGCTGGAACGGCGTGCCCGCGAAGTGCAGCGGCAGGTCGAAGTCGCGCAGCCGCCCGGAGAAGTACTCCTCCAGCTGCCGCGCGCACGCCTCGAACGGCGCGTCGTCGGGCTCGCCGAAGGTCTCCTGCGGCGGCCGGTGCCGCTGCTGGTCCATGTAGATCCCCGACAGCACCCCGTCGGTGGCCACCAGCGTCAGCGGCCCGACCGGACTTTCCACGACGGTATGCGCACGCATCCCGGTTTTTCCTTTCACGCAGCAGGAAGTGTGTTGATGGCGTGGTCCCCGGTGGCCCACAGGTACTGCACCGCGTAGGCCCGCCACGGCCGCCACGCCGCGGCGCGCGCCGTCAGCGCCGCCGGGGTCCGCGGCAGCCCCAGCTCCCGCGCGGCCAGCCGCACCCCCAGATCGCTGACCACGAACGCGTCCGGATCACCCAGCGCCCGCATCGCGATCGACTCCACGCTCCACGGCCCGATACCCGGCAGCGCCGCCAACCGCGCCCGCGCCTGCCGCCAGTCCCCGGAGACCTCCAGGTCGATCTCCCCGGCGGCCAGCGCCTCCACCAGCGCCAGCAGCGCCCGCCGCCGCGCCCGCGGGAAGGCCAGCCGCTCCGGATCCAGCGCCGCCAGCGCCGAAGGCGACGGGAACAGGTGGGTCAGCCCGCCCTCGTCGTCGTCCACCGGCTCCCCGTGCGCGGTGACCAGCCGCGCGGCCAGCGTCCGCGCCGCCGCCGTCGACACCTGCTGGCCCAGCACCGTGCGCACCGCGAACTCGGCCGAGTCGACCGTGCGCGGCACCCGGCGCCCGGGGTTCTTGTCCACCAGCTCGGTCAGCAGCGGGTCCTCCCGCAGCAGGTCGTCGACCGCCACCGGATCGGCGTCGAGGTCCAGCAACCGGCGGCACCGGTTGATCGCGATCGGCAGATCCCGCAGATCGGTCAGCGACAACCGGCACGCCACGTGATCGGGCATCGGCCGCAGCGCCACGACCCCGTGCCCGTGCGGCAGCCGCAACGTCCGCCGGTACGCGCCGCCGCGCCACTCCTCGACCCCGGGCACCGCCGTGGCGACCAGATGCCCGAACACGTTGTCCGGGCACAGCGGAGCGCGGAACGGCAACCGCAGCGACAGCGCACCCGAGGTCGCCGGACACGTGCCTGCCCGCCGCCGCAGCTCCGTCGGCGCCAGCCCGAACACCTCGCGCACCGTGTCGTTGAACGCGCGGATGCTGCGAAAGCCCGCCGCCAGCGCCACCTCCGCCATCGGCAACGCCGTCGTCTCCACCAGCAGCCGCGCGGTCTGCGCGCGCTGCGCCCGTGCCAGCGCCAGCGGACCCGCCCCGACCTCGGCCAGCAGCTGGCGCTCGATCTGCCGCTCGCTGTAGCCCAGCCGCGCCGCCAGACCCGGCACCCCGTCGCGGTCGACGACCCCGTCGGCGATCAGCCGCATCGCCCGCGCCACCAGATCCGCCCGGTGGTTCCACTCCGGCGAACCGGGACTGGCGTCGGGACGGCACCGCTTGCACGCCCGGAACCCGGCCAGCTGCGCCGCCGCCGCGCTCGGGTAGAACCGCATGTTCTCGGCCTTCGGCGGCACCACCGGGCAGCTCGGCCTGCAGTAGATCCCGGTGGTGACCACCGCGGTGAAGAACCACCCGTCGAACCGGGAGTCCCGGGAGCGCACCGCCCGCACGCACCGTTGAACGTCTTCATGCACCCCCGCAGCATCCACCGCGGGCGCGGACCGGTCTAGCAGAAATCCGACATCCACCGGAATACCGGTGATCTTGGTCAGACGAGCCGCTGCTCCAGCACCTGGCCCGGCCACCCCCTGTGCTCGAAGGTCTCGGTCGGCGTGAACCCCGCCCGCACGTAGTAGTCGACCAGCTTCCGGTCGCCACCGCCCCAGCAGTCCACCCGCAGCAGCGCGACCCCCAGCCTGCGCGCCTGCGCGCGGGCCTGCTCCAGCAGCGCCGCACCGATGCCCCGGCCCGCCAGCCGGCGCGAGGTCAGCAGCAGGCGCACGTAGAGCTCGGGCTCACCGGCCGCGGGAACGTGCTCCGGTGGACGTTCGCCCAGCACGGTCGCCCCGGCCACGGCGCCGTCGACCTCGGCGATCCACAGATCACCGGCGTCGAGCAAACCCCGCACCCCGTCGACCCGCGCCGGGTCCTGCGACCAGGGCAGCGCGCCCCACTGGTCCTGGCTGCCCCGGTCGGCCAGCCACGCGACCGCCTCGTCGAACATCGCCAGCAGCGCGGGCACCTCGTCACGGCCACCCAGGCGAACGGAAGTCATGATCACCAGCCTGCCCGAGGACCCGGCCCGGCGTCGGCGCGGGCGGGAACTCGCCACCACCGAGTGACCCGGGCCTCGATGCTGAATCGGTCCGGCAGCGGGTCCACTGTGATCCTCTGCGGCCTCGCGCGGCAGCCCCGCCACGGCCGATAGCATCGCCTCGGCAACCACCCGGCGAGCAGGAAGTAAATTCAGATGACCCAAGCTCCCGTCACCGTGACCGTCACCGGCGCGGCCGGTCAGATCGGCTACGCCCTGCTGTTCCGGATCGCCTCCGGCCAGCTCATCGGGCCCGACACCCCGGTCAAGCTCCGGCTGCTGGAAATCCCGCAGGCGGTCAAGGCGGCCGAGGGCACCGCGATGGAGCTCGACGACTGCGCCTTCCCGCTGCTGCACAGCGTCGAGGTCACCGACGACGCCCGCAAGGCCTTCGACGGCACCAACGTCGCGCTGCTCGTCGGCGCGCGCCCCCGGACCAAGGGCATGGAGCGCGGCGACCTCCTGGAGGCCAACGGCGGCATCTTCAAGCCGCAGGGCGAGGCGATCAACGCCGGTGCCGCCGACGACATCCGCGTGCTGGTCGTCGGCAACCCCGCCAACACCAACGCGCTGATCGCCCAGGCGCACGCCCCGGACGTGCCCGCCGAGCGCTTCACCGCGATGACCCGCCTGGACCACAACCGGGCGCTGACCCAGCTCGCGCAGAAGCTGGGCGTGTCGGTCACCGACATCAAGAAGCTGACGATCTGGGGCAACCACTCCGCCACCCAGTACCCGGACCTGTTCCACGCCGAGGTCGGCGGCAAGATCGCCGCCGAGCAGGTCGAGCAGTCCTGGCTGGCCGACGAGTTCATCCCCACCGTGGCCAAGCGCGGCGCGGCGATCATCGAGGCCCGCGGCGCGTCCTCGGCCGCCTCGGCCGCCAACGCCGCCATCGACCACGTCCACACCTGGGTCAACGGCACCCCGGAGGGCGACTGGACCTCGGCCGGTGTGGTCTCCGACGGCTCCTACGGCGTGCCGGAGGGCCTGATCTCCTCGTTCCCGGTCGTCGCCCGCGACGGCAGGTTCGAGATCGTGCAGGGCCTCGACATCGACGAGTTCTCCCGGGCGCGCATCGACGCCTCGGTCGCCGAGCTCAGCGAGGAGCGCGAAGCGGTCCGCGGCCTGGGCCTGCTCTGACGCACCGCCCGCGGGGCCGCACCTCGCGCCGAGGTGCGGCCCCGCGGTGCTTTCCTAGGCGGATGGGGCGTTTCCTATGCGGGGTGCGCGAAAACCGGGTAGTGGTCGGAGAAGTCGGTGAACGTGTAGGTCTGCCCCCACGACTCCACCGTCCACTCCGGCGAGTGCACCGCGCGGGTCTCGTTGACCCACTGCTGCCGACCGTGCCCGGCCAGCGGCAGCACGTGGTCGAGCAGCTGGCCCGGCCAGCCCGGAGCCTGGTGGGCCGCCACCGAGTTGGTCGCCGCGTCGTAGGAGAACGGGTGCCCGGTGGCCTCCGGCCGCTCGGCCCCCAGCGTCTGCAACGCCGAGTCGAACTCCCCGGCGGAGGCGTCGACGTTGAGGTCCCCGGCCACGACCACCGGCTCCGCGGCGGGAATCGCCCGGTCCCGCACGAACGCCGCGATCTCGGCCAGCTGCGAGGCCCGCACCTGCGGGGCGCGGTCGCCGCAGGCGCTGTCGTCGGCCTGCAGGTGGGTGCCGATCACGTGCAGCGGACCGTCCGGCGAGTCGACGCGGGCGTAGGCGAAGCCCTTGTTCGACGACGCGTCGGCGCCGCATCCCGGCGGGAAGACGTACTGCACCCGCTCGGCCACCGGCCAGCGGCTGAGCACCGCCACCCCGCCGTCCTCGGGCCGGGTGTCCGAATAGGAGCCGAGCGTGGCGTCCCAGCCGTCCCGCGAGCGGCCCAGCACCGGCGTCTGGTGCGGGTACTGGTCGCCGAGGTTGGACAGCAGGCGCTGCGAGGCGTCGTTGTCGAAGGCTTCCTGCACGACCACGACGTCCTGACCGGCCAGCACGCCCTCGGAGTCGATCAGGTCGGCCCGCTGCTGCTGGCCCCAGTTCGGGTACAGCGAGCGCGGCAGCATGAACACGTTGTAGGAGGCGATCCGGGGCCCGTCGGCGGGATCGGCGACGGCCTGCGGCGCGGCCAGCCCGCCCACCAGCACCACCAGAGAAATGAATGAAATTCGTCTTCTCACGTCGGGTCATCCTGCCCGGCCGGTGGTGCGGCGAGCCAGCGCCCGGCGTGTTCCCGCCGCGTCTTTCCACAGTGGACACCTGCCTGCGGCGCTGACCGGGCCGGTCGCTGGCACCATCGGCGGATGGGCACCGAGCGGTGGGCGGACTTCGGCGTCCGGGCGCTCCCTGGTGCTGCTCGGTGTGATCACGGGATTCCTCGGCGCCATGCTCAACGCCTGGGTGCTGCTGGTGGAAATCCTGCGCTGAATTCCGCGAAACACGTTGTCCCGCCACGCCGGTGCGATTAGTGTTGCGGCCGTGACTGCCGGGTCGGCCATGTGCCACGAGCGAGTGAGGTTCCCGGCCTTGGCGTGAGCGCCGGGCGGGCCCGCGGGCCTCCTTCCCCTTGTTTCGCGCGCCGCTTCCGCGCGCCCTTCTTTCTTTTCCCCAGCGGTGTTCGCCGCTGATTTCCGCATGTCCCGGCCCCGGAACCGAATTCCCCGGCCGGTTCACCACCATGCCTTTTTCACCGACCGCCATCGGCGGTGAATTCGTGCTGCCCGCGAAAAGCGGGTCGACCCCTGAAACCTGGAGAAGAATGCCGCACGATTTCAACCACCAGATCATCGAGGAGTTCCGCGCCAACAACGGCCGCGTCGGAGGCTGGTTCGAGGGAGCCCGCCTGCTCCTGCTGACCACCACCGGAGCCCGCACCGGCCGCGCGCACACCACGCCCGTCGGCTACCTTCCCGACGGCGACCGGGTCCTGGTCATCGCCTCGGCCGGAGGCGCGCCCAAGCACCCCGCCTGGTTCCACAACCTGCTCGCCCACCCCCGGGCCACCGTCGAGGACGGCGTGTTCACCTACGAAGCCCGCGCCACCGTCCTGGACGGCGACGAACGCAACCGGATGTTCGCCCGCGCGGTCGAAGCCGACCCCGGATGGGCCGAGTACCAGGCCAAAACCACCCGCACCATCCCCGTGATCGCCCTGGAGCGGATCTCCGCCGGGCCGCCGGACGCCTCCTCGCCCAGCGCGGCGCTCAAACTCGTCCACGACGCGTTCCGGCGCGAACTGTCCATCATCCGCACCGAAATCGCCGGATCCGGCCCCCGCCTGGGCGCCCAGCTGCGCGTGAACTGCCTGACCATGTGCCAGGGACTGCACTTCCACCACCACGCCGAGGACACCGCGGTCTTCCCCGCCCTGGCCGAGAGGTATCCGGAACTGGCCCCGACCATGGACCGCCTGCACGCCGAGCACGGCACGATCGCGGCCCTGCTGGACGACCTGCGGAACGTCCTGGCAGGCGACAACGCCGATCCGCGGCAGCTGCGGGCCGAGGTCGACCGGCTCACCGGAGAACTGGAACGCCACCTCGACTACGAGGAGGAACAGCTGATGCCGCTGCTCGACACCCTCTGAAACCGCGACGCGTTCCCCGCCCGGTCACCGGGCGGGGACGTCGTGCTGGAACCGGTCTGACCACGCCTCACACGTCGAGCACGAGGTGCGGGCGCGCCCAGGTGATCGCCCCGTACGGGCCGACCTCACCGACCCGGCGCGCGCCGAGCGACAGGTAGAACGGCTCCGACGGCGGGTGCGACACGATGTGCAGCCGCCGCAGCCCCCGCTCGGCCGCCCGCTCCCGCAGGTCGGCGACGAGCAACCGGCCCAGGCCGCGGCCCTGCTGGTCGTTGTCGACGAACAGGTAGTCGAGCTCGCCTTCGCCGTCAGTACCTCGTCCCGGGGTCATCAGCAGGTAGAACCCCAGCGGCCGGTCACCGTCGCGGGCCACCCGGACCAGGTGAACGGCCAGGTCGCCCGCGGTGATCGACGCGTCGGCCACCATCGGCCGGTACTCGCCCCGGTAGGCCGAGCTGGCCCGGACCATCGCGGTCAGCAGCGGCAGGTCGTGCTCGGTGGCGTCGTCGACGAAAAGCATGAACGAACGTTAACCGGGCGGGCTGACGGGGTACCCGGGCAGGACGACACGCCCGCGAGTCGTGTGTGGGGGGCAACGCCAGCGGGGCCGCAGTGCGTGTACTCGTCAAGATCGGCGCACGCACTGGGGAGGCCGTCATGTCCACCGAACACCTGGCCCCGTCGCGCCCGGGACTGCTCAGCGTCGACGACGCCGTGCGGCTCGGGCGCGACGCGATCGGCCGGCTCTACCGCCAGCACGTCAGCCCCGGCCAGTGGGCCGCGTTCGGACTGCTCGGCCTGGACCGGATCACCGTCGACCACGCCGAGGACGTGCACTACGTCGACCGGTCGGGCCGCCGGATCCTGGACTTCTTCGGCGGCTTCGGCGCCATGGCGCTCGGCCACAACCACCCCCGGCTGCTGGCCGTCCGCCGCGGCTTCCAGGACCAGCAGCGCCACGAGCTCGGCCTGACCCTGCCGTCCCAGTACGTCGCCGCGCTCTCCAGGAACCTCGCGATGCTGGCACCCGAGGACCTGGACCGGGTCATGCTCTACTGCACCGGCTCGGAGGCCGTCGAGGCCGCGATCAAACTCGCCGAACGCGCCCAGGGCCCGCGCCGCGCCGGGGTCGCCTACGCGCGGAAGTCCTTCCACGGCAAGACGATCGGCGCCCTGTCGGTCACCGACTCGAGGTTCTACAGGGGACGGTTCGAGGTGCTCCCGCGCCGCCGCGCGGTGCCCTTCGGCGACGCCGAGGCCCTGGAGGAACTGCTGCGCCGCGACCGCGGCATCGGCGTGCTGATCCTGGAAACCGTGCAGGGCGGCGCCGGCATCGTGCTGCCGCCGCCCGGCTACCTCCAGCGCGTGCGGGAACTGTGCGACCGGTACGGGGTGCTGTGGATCGCCGACGAAGTGCAGTGCGGCGTCGGCCGGACCGGCCGCTTCTTCGCCTTCGAGCACGCCGGGGTCACCCCCGACATCGTCACGCTCGCCAAGGCCCTGGGCGGCGGCAAGACCGCGATCTCGGCCGTCCTGGCCCGCAGGGACCTCCACGACCGCGCCTACGGCGGCACCCGCGGCGCGCTGGTCCACGGGCCCTCGACGTTCAGCGGCATGGGCGAGGCCTGCTGCACCGCGATCGAAACCCTGCACGTCCTGCACGACGAGAACCTCCTGGCCAACGCCGCCGAGCAGGGCGACTACCTGCTCGCGCGGCTGCGCGGGCTGCGCGACCGGCACCCGCAGCTCATCCGCGAGGTGCGCGGCAGCGGGCTGATGGCCGCGGTGGAGTTCACCGACATCAGTGCCAGCTTTCCGGGCATCACCGGACTCCTGGCCGGGGTGCTGGACCGGCCGCTGCGCGGCAGCGTGGCGATGCTGACCGGCTCCCAGCTGCTGTCCGAACACGGCGTGCTGGTCGGGTTCACCGACTACAACCGCAACGTCGTGCGCCTGGAACCACCGCTGACCGTCCAGCCCGAGCACATCGACGCGTTCGCCGACTCGCTCGACGAGCTGCTCTCGCGCGGTGTCGGCAGGCTGGCAGGCGGTTTCCTGCGCCGCCGGTGCCTTCCTCGAACCGGCGCGCAGACGCCGGTACTGTCGTGATCATGAACCCATATGTCCGATTGGTCCGAAGCTCGCAGTTGTCCGACGCCGCCGAATACGCCTACGCCGCCACCATCGAACCCGGCGCGCGCACGGTGTTCACCGCCGGAGCGTGCCCGCTCGACGCCGAGGGCAACACCGTCGCCGTCGGCGACTACGCGGGCCAGGCGCGGCAGGTCATGGCCAACCTGCGCACCGCGCTGGGCGAGGCCGGAGCCGGACTCAGCGACGTCGTCAAGAGCACCGTCTACGTGGCCTCCACCCGCCAGGACGACCTGGTCGCGGCCTGGGAGGTCGTGCGCGAGCACTTCGGCGACCACGACGCCCCCAGCACCCTGCTCGGCGTGGCCGTCCTCGGCTACGACGACCAGCTGGTGGAGGTCGAAGCGGTCGCCGTCGTGCACTGACCCGGCCGCCCCCGCCTGCGGGTATCCAGCGCGGTTGTGCCGCCACCGCAACCGCGTGTTTCCCCCGGGCGGCAACCGCCGCCTAGGGTCCGGTTCAGGTCGCTCACCAGCATCGACGCGGAAGAAGGAGTGGTGATCGTGACGGAGCACGGGCTGCGCGGCAAGGTCGTGGTGATCGGCGGGGGCGCCAAGAACCTCGGCGGACTGCTGTCGACCAGATTCGCCGGGGCCGGGGCGAAGGTCGTCGTGCACTACCACAGCGACTCCTCGGCCGACGACGCCGACAAGGTCGTCGACGCGGTGCGGGACGCCGGTTCGCAGGCGGTCGCCGTGCAGGGCGACCTGACCCGGGTCGCCGACGTGCGGCGGCTGTTCGACACCGCGGTCGACACCTACGGCGGGGCCGACATCGCGGTCAACACCACCGGGATGGTGCTGCGCAAACCGATCCTGGAGACCACCGAGGACGAGTTCGACCGGATGTTCGCGGTCAACGCCAAGGCCGCGTACTTCTTCATCCAGGAAGCGGGCAGGCGGCTCAACGACCACGGCAGGATCATCAGCCTGGGCACCTCGCTGCTGGCGGCGTTCACCGACGGCTACTCCACCTACGCCGGCGGCAAGGCACCGCTGGAGCACTTCACCCGCGCCGCGGCCAAGGAGTTCGCCGACCGGGGCATCTCGGTCAACACCGTCGCCCCGGGCCCCATGGACACGCCGTTCTTCTACCCGCAGGAAACCCCGGAGCGCGTGGAGTTCCACAAGTCGCAGGCCATGGGCAACCAGCTCACCCGGATCGAGGACATCGCCCCGATCATCGAGTTCCTGGCCACCGACGGCCGGTGGTTCACCGGGCAGACGATGTTCCCCAACGGGGGCTACACCACCCGATGAGGGCGGGGGCCGCGGTGCGGGCGCCCGGCTTGCGGACCGGCGCCCGCACCGCGTACAAACCGCGCGGGACAACTGAGGGGTGTGGGAACGGGTGAATGCCGAACAGCCGGTCGCGGGCCACCGGATCAGCGCGTGGTGGCAGGTGATGCGCGGACGCGATCCGCAGGAGGCGCACCGGGCGTCGACGCCGCTGGAACTGTTCTTCGACCTGTGCTTCGTGGTCGCGGTCGCCCAGGCCGCCGTCCAGCTGCACCACGCGCTCGCCGAGGGCCACTGGGCCGCCGGGCTCGCCGGCTACGCGGCGGTGTTCTTCGCGATCTGGTGGGCCTGGATGAACTTCACCTGGTTCGCCTCGGCCTACGACACCGACGACGTGCCCTACCGGTTGCTGACCCTGCTGCAGATGGGCGGCGTGCTGGTGCTGGCCGCGGGCGTGGCGCCGGCGTTCCAGCGTTACGACTTCACCGTCGTGGTGATCGGCTACGTGATCATGCGCGTGGCGATGATCGCCCAGTGGCTGCGGGCCGCGGCCGAACACCCCGAAGGCCGGGCCGCCGCGCTGCGCTACGCGGCCGGGATCGCCGTCGTCCAGCTCGGCTGGATCGCGCGGCTGTGGGCACCCGGGACCTGGGCGTGGATCACCTTCCTCGTCCTGGTCGCCGCCGAGCTGGCGGTGCCCGCCTGGGCGGAGTCGCGCGGGCGCCGGACGAACTGGCATCCCGAGCACATCGTCGAGCGCTACGGGCTGTTCACGATCATCGTGCTCGGCGAGGTCATCCTCGCCACGTTCACGGCCGTGCAGTCGTCGCTGGCCGAACGGGGCCTGTCGAGTTCGCTGCTGCTCATCGCCGTGGGCGGGCTGGCGCTGGTGTTCGGGCTGTGGTGGATCTACTTCACCGGCCCCGCCGCCCGGCTGCCCACCCTGCGCGTCGCGCTGTCGTGGGGATACGGCCACTACGTGGTCTTCGCCGCCATCGCCGCGCTCGGCGCGGGCCTGGAGGCCGCGGTGGACACCGCCGGGCACCACGCACACCTGTCGGAGCACGCCGCCGCTCTGACCGTGGCGATCCCGGTGGTGATCGTGCTCGGCGTGCTGGCCGCGCTGCACCTGATGACCGGCGCGGGCACCGTCGGGCACCCCCTGCTGGTGGCCGCCGGCGCGGTCGTGGTGCTGGCGCTGACGTGGAGCCCACCGGTGCTCGGGCTCGGCGGCGCGGTGCTGGCCATGGGACTGGTCCTGGCCGCGACGCTGACCGCCAACCTCGTGGTCAGCATCCGCAGGCACGCCGCGGTCAGGGCGTGACGTGGCCGTCGACCTGCACAAGCTCGAACACCTCGTCGCGGTCGCCGAGGAAGGCAGCTTCACCCGCGCCGCGGCCCGGCTGCACCTGTCCCAGCAGGCGCTGTCGACCTCGGTGCGCGCGCTGGAACGGGAGGTCGGCGTCGAACTGCTCGACCGCGGCGGCAACGCCGTCACCGCCCGGCCCGCCGGGCAGGCGCTGATCGCCGACGCCCGGGTGCTGCACGGCCTGGCCCGCTCCGCGGTCCAGCGCGCCCGCCGGATCGGCCGCGGCGAGACCGAGGTCCTGCGCATCGGCCACACCCCGGCGGTCACCGGCGACGAGATCACCGCGCTGCTGCGCCAGGTGCACCGCACCCACCCCGACCTCGCCCCGCAGGTCAACCAGCGCTACCCGCACGAGCTCACCGACCAGCTGCTGGCCGGTGAGCTCGACCTCGGCCTGTGCCGGGCGATGGCCCCCGCGCACGGCCTGACCCGCAGCACCCTGTCCGAACAGCGGCTCCACCTCGCCGTGTCCGCCGACCACCACCTCGCCGGCCGCGACCGGGTCGAGCTCGGCGAGCTGGCCGGGGAACTCATCGTGGTCTGGGGACATCCGGGGCGTTCCGGCTACACCGACCTGCTGATCGACCACTGCAGGCGGGCCGGGTTCGAACCCCGCGTCCACCGCAACCCGATCCAGGGCACCCCGCCAGTGACCGCCGTGCTCGGCACCGACCAGGTCGCCTTCGTCACCGCCTCCCCCGGGCCCGCCGCGGGCGGCCAGGTGCGGGTGCTCGAACTGCACCCGCCGGTGTTCGCGCCGCTGCACGCGCTCTGGCCGCACCACACGACCTGCCCGGCCCGCGACGCCTTCCTCGAAACCGCGGCTACGCCGCCGGCCGCCGCGCCGGAAGCGTGACGTCGGGCTTGAGCGTCGCCGGATCGAACTCGGCAGGCGGCCGGTGCTCGGCGAGCCGCCGCGGCCAGTCGGGGTTGGCCAGCGCACCCCTGGCGAGCGCGACCAGGTCGGCGTGCCCGCCGGTGAGCACCGACTCGGCACGTGCCGGGTCGTGCATCCCGCCGTTGGCGATCACCGGCCGCCCGGTGACCTGCCGGGCCAGCGCGGTGACCGTGACGCCGCCGTCGAGCACCGCGGTCTCCAGCCAGTCCCGGCCCTCGCTGGCCAGGTGCAGGTAGTCGGCTTCTCCGAAGGCGCGCAGGATCCCGCTCGCCTCGGCCACCCCGCTCCACCGGTAGGCCAGGTCGTTGACCTTGGTCTGCGACAACCGGATCCCGACGGTGAACCCGGGCCCGGTGGCCGCCCGCACCGCGCGCAGCACCTCCACCGGAAGCCGTGTGCGGCCGGTGACGTCACCGCCGTACTCGTCGTCGCGGTGGTTGGTGTAGGTGGTCAGGAACTGGTCGAGCAGGTAGCCGTTGGCGCCATGGAGCTCGACCCCGTCGAAGCCCGCGTCGCGGGCGCGCACCGCCGAGGCGGCGAAGCCGTCGACGAGCTCGCGCAGCTGCGCGGCGGTGGCCGCCGCGGGCAGCGGGAACGGTCCCCGTCCGCCGTAGGCGGGCATCTTCTGCCCCTTGGGCGCGACCGCGGACGGCGCGATGGTGCGGTCGAGGGTTTGCGACAGCGCTCCGGCGTGCATCAGCTGGAGCACGATCGGCGACCCGCAGGCGTGCACGGCATCGGTCACCCTCCGCCACGCCGCGACCTGCTCGGCGGTGACGATCCCGGGCTGGTCCGGGTAGGCCTGGCTGTGCGCGGAGTCGGTGTAGGTGCCTTCGGTGATGACCAGGCCGAATCCGCCGCGCGCGAATTCGGCGTAGTAGTCGGCCATCTCCGCCGTCGCGACGCCGTCCCCGCCGGTGCTGACCCTCGACATGGGAGCCACCACCGCCCGGTTGGCGATGGTCGTCCCGGCCAGGCGCACCGGGTTCAGGGCAGGGTGGACCGACATCGGTTTCTCCTTGGTGTGTCGGTGAAATCGGCTGCGAACAGCTTCCGCCGCGACTCTCGCGCCGACAAGTACGGTCTTTTCCGACCGGTGGTTCCAGGATGTATACCGAGCTGGTCGGCGAGGTGCGGAAAAGGATTCGCCGCCGCGGGAACCGATCACTACTGTCGCCGCCGTGACGACTCCTGACTACCTCGCGGTCAACCGGCCGATGTGGGACGAGCGGGTTCCCATCCACGTCTCCAGCGACTTCTACGACCTGGCCGGGTTCCGGGCCGGGAAGCTGGCCCTGCGCGAGTTCGAGCTGGCCGAGGTCGGCGAGGTCACCGGCCGCGGCCTGGTGCACCTGCAGTGCCACTTCGGACTCGACACCCTGTCCTGGGCCAGGCTGGGCGCGACGGTGACCGGGCTGGACTTCTCCGGCAAGGCGGTCGAAGCCGCCCGCGAAGTGGCCGGGCAGGCGGGGATCCAGGCCCGGTTCGTCGCCGCCGACGTCTACGACGCGGTCACCGCGCTCGGCGAGACCTACGACATCGTCTACACCGGACTCGGCGCGCTGTGCTGGCTGCCCGACATCGACCGCTGGGCCGAGATCGTCGCGACCCTGCTGCGCCAGGGCGGTTTCCTGTACCTCGCCGAGTTCCACCCCTTCACCGACACCCTCGACTACGCCGACGGCCGCACGGTCACCTACGACTACTTCGCCGAAGGACCCCAGATCGACGAGGACAGCGAGGGCAGCTACGCCGATCCGCAGGCCCACGTCGAGCACACGCGGTCGATCCAGTTCGCCCACGGACTGGGCGAAGTGGTCACCGCGCTCATCAACGCGGGCCTGCGCATCGAGTTCCTGCACGAGCACGACCACACCCTCTGGCCGCGGTTCCAGGTGCTGGAACGCGACGGCATCGCCTACCGCTACCCCGAAGGCAGCCCCCGGGTGCCGCTGATGTACTCGCTGCGCGCGGGCAAACCCTGAACCACCCCGCCGGTACGCTCGGTTCCCAGGACCGCTCGGGGAGGGAACGGGAATGCGGCAGCACGTGGCGGACATGCACGACTACTGCACCATCGAGGCGGCGATGGCGGTCGTCGGCGGCAAGTGGAAGCTGGCGATCCTCAACCACCTCTTCGACGGCACCCGCCGCTTCGGGGAGCTGGGCCGCGCGCTGCCCGGCATCACGCAGCGGATGCTGACCCGCCAGCTGCGCGAACTGGAAGCCGACGGCCTGGTGCACCGCACCGTCCACCCGGAGGTGCCGCCGAAGGTCGAGTACTCGGTGACCGCGATCGGCCAGAGCCTGCGGCCGATCGCCGCGCAGTTGCAGGAGTGGGGCGTGCAGTACCGCCGGCACGTCGATTCGGGACAGGGTGCCTGAGAGTACGGTGGCAGGATGCCGCCGCAGACCAACCCTGATTCCGCCTCGGACGTCGATCTCCTCCGCCCGGTAGGACTGTGGGCCGCAGACTGCGCTGAGCGGGTCCTGCCCCTCTTCGAAGCGCAAGCACCGTCGGACACCCGGCCGAGGGAAGCGATCGAATGCATCCGGACCTTCGGCAACGGCGGCCCGCGGAACAAGCAGCTGCGCGTGGTGGCACTGGCCGCGCTGGCCGCCGCCCGCGAGGTGGACGACCCGGCCGCGACCTCCGCGGCCCGCGCCGCGTGCCTGGCAGCCTCCTCCGCGTACACGCACCTGGACCTCGACAGCCCGGAACAGGTCAAGCACGTCCTGGGCCCGGCGGTGTACGCGGCGCAGGCGCGGGAGATCGCCGCCGAGGGTGACACCAGCGCCGCAGAGGACGAGATCCGGTGGGCGATCGAGCAGGCCACACCGGCGATCCGCAAGGTCGTGCGACAGATGCCCGCGCCCAACGTCAGCCGCACCCGGCTGAGCACGCTGTTCCAGCTGGCCGACGCGGCCCTGCGCTGACCGGCTAGCCGAGTTCGGCGGCGAACCGGTCGGCGGCCTGGCCGCGGAGCCTGCCGGGCGGCAGCTTGCGGCCGAAGGCGACCAGCAGCAGGTCCTGGCCGCTGCCGGTCAGCGGGGTTCCGGCTCCGAACGACCAGCCGAGGTCGTCGGCGCGGAGCTGGACGCCGTCGAGGTCGGCGCCGAAGAACCGCAGCGACTTGGGCGTGACGCCGTCGAGCAGCACGCGCAGCCGGTCTTCGGGAACCCGGCGGTCGTGGCCGAGCGCGACCGTGATGTCCAGGCCGTGAACCACGTCGTGGCCCAGCGCCGCCTCGATCCCGCCGACCGGCGGCTTCCACGGGTGGCGGGCGTTGTCGCGGAGGGCGGTCGCCAGCTCCGCGGTCGAGAAGGCGGTGGCGTCCGCGCGGGCACAGCGGTCGGTCATCCGGTTCAGGTTGCCGCGCGCCTTGAGCAGTTCCGCGGCGATCCGGGGCAGCGAGTAGCGGAACCCGAAGCTCATGTGCGCCGCGACCTCCCGGACCCGCCAGCCCGTGCACAGGCTCGGCGCCTCCCACTGCTCGGGCGCGAGGTCGTCCAGCAGGGCCGCCAGTTCGGTGCGTTCGGCTGCGATCGCCGACCGGATGTCCATCGGTGCTGCTCTCCGTTCGTCGTTGCTGCCCCGATGATTCCCACGACTGTCCGATAAGTCCAAGAGCCGGTCGTTCCCGGAACTAGAATCATCGCTTATGGAACTTCGGCAGCTGCGGTACTTCGTCGCGGTGGTGGACGAAGGCGGTTTCACCCGCGCTGCCGCCCGCCTGCACCTGGCCCAGCCGGGCCTGAGCGCGCAGATCCGCCAGCTGGAACGGGAACTCGGGCAGCCGCTGCTGCACCGGGCCGGGCGTTCGGTGACCACGACCGAGGTCGGCGCCGCGGTGCTCGAACACGCGCGGGCAGCCCTCGCCGCCGCGGACGCGGTGCGGGCCACGGTGGACGAGTTCACCGGACTCCTGCGGGGACAGGTCCGGATCGGACTCGTATCCGGCGCCGCGGCCGCCCGCGAGTTCGACGTCGCCGCCACGCTCGCCGACTTCCACGACCAGCACCCGCAGGTCGAGATCGCGCTCACCGAGGACACCTCGGAGCGGATGCTGGCCGCGCTGCGCCGCGGCGAGCTCGACATCGCCGTGGTCGGGCTGTCCGGCGCCCAACCGCCGCCGGGCACGTCGACGCAGATCGTCGTCGACGAACCGCTGGTGGCCGCGGTCGCCCCCGGCGACCCGCTGCTCACGCCAGGCCGCACCAGCGTGGCGCTGGCCGACCTGCGGGACCGCCCGCTGATCAGCCTGCCCCGCGGCACCGGGCTGCGCGGCGTGCTCGAAAGGGCCTGCGCGGACGCCGGAATCCAACCGCGGATCGCGTTCGAAGCCGCCGCTCCACCGCTGCTGGCCCAGCTCGCCGCACGCGGCCTCGGCGTGGCGGTGGTGCCGGCGGCGCCCGGCGACACGGTGGCCGGGCTGCGGACGCTGGAGATCACCGATCCGCGGATGCGGGGGCGGATCGGTCTGACCTGGCCCGCGAACGGTCCGACCAGCCCGGCGGCGCGGATACTGCTGGGCGAGCTCCGCGCCGCGCTAGGGCACGGCGTCCAGGTCGGCGTAGGCGATCATCCGCACCACCTGGCCGTCGCGGACGGTGAACACGTCGACCGCCCTGGCCTCCTGCGGAGTGCCGTCGAGCAAGGTCCCGGAGACGCGGTGCACGACGACCACGTCCCCGCCCCGACGGCGGACGGTGCGCTCGGAGGTCAGCTCCGACCACCTCTCCCGTGAGGCGCGCAGGTAGTCGGCCACCGACTCCCGCCCCTGGCGCGGACCCCCGTCGGGAAACTCCTCGGGTTCCACCCACTCGACCTGCGGGTGCAGCTTGGCCACAGCCGCGTCGATGTCGCCGCGTTCCCACGCCGCGTAGCAGTCCAGGACCAGCGCGACGTCCTGGTCGTGTTGTCCGGTCACCTGCCCGACCGTAGGCGGTCCACGGCGGTCACCGGCGCGTGTTCGCTTCCGGCGCAGCGGAAATCCGGTTGCCGCGGCCGGATTCCCCGGCCATCCTCCATCCGTGATCGTCCGGACTGGCAGCGGCCTCGTGCGCGGCAGGCAGACCGCGGCAGGTGTCGTGGCCTTCCTCGGAATCCCCTACGCCGCGCCCCCTTTCGGCCCGCGGCGCTTCCTCCCGCCGGAAGCGCCCGAGCCGTGGCGGGGTGTGCGGGAGTGCGCGGAGTTCGGACCGGTCGCGCCGCAGTCGGCGAAGCTGCCCGGAACCCCGGAGTGGTCGCCGGGCGATGAGGACGTGCTCACCCTCAACGTGTGGACGGCACCACCGGCCGGGCCGCGGCCGGTCCTGGTCTGGATCCACGGCGGTGCCTACGCCTTCGGCTCGTCCGCGCAGCCCGACTTCGACGGCAGCGCGCTCGCCCGCGCGGGGCTCGTGGTCGTCAGCTGCAACTTCCGGCTCGGTTTCGAGGGATTCGGCCGGTTGCCGGGCTGTCCCGACAACCGGGGGCTGCTCGACCAGACAGCGGTTCTGCGGTGGGTGCGGGCCAACATCGCGGGCTTCGGCGGCGACCCGGGATCGGTCACCGCCGCCGGGCAGTCCTCCGGAGCGGGATCGATCGCCTGCCTGCTCCGGGAACCCGGACTGGCCGACCGCGCGATCCTGCACAGCGTTCCCGACGCCTACCTCACCGCCGAGGCCGCCGCCGAGATCTCCACGGCGATCCAGGCGGAACTGCCGGTCCCCATCGACACCGCCGCACCCGAGCAGCTTCTCGACGCCGCCGACCGCGTCACCGCCGCGTGCCGAGGTCGTGCACCGGGCCGGCTCGGCTACGACCCGGTGCTGTTCGGACCGATCACCGGCGAGCCGCACATCGACGCCCGCGTGGATCTGCTGGTTTGCCACACCACCGACGAATACGGGCTGTTCGACGCGGTCGGCGGGCTCACCCCGGTCGACACCGGCCGGCAGCTGACCGCGTTCGCACGGGCGCTGGACATCCCCGACCGGATCGTGACCGGATACCGGCGCCTGCTGCCCGGGATGCCGGTGCGCGAGCTGTACCTGCGGCTGTTCGGCGACCGGATCTTCAGCGCCCACACCACCGCGCTGGCCCGCCACCACACCGCCGCCGGTGGCCGCGCGCACCTGGCGCGTTTCGCACGTCCCCGCGCCTGGCACTGCGCGGACGTGCCGTTCTGCTTCGGCACGATCGACGTGCCAGAAACGCATTTCCTGCTCGGCGGCGCGCCGGACGCGCAGGACCGGCAGCTGTCGGCGGCGATGCTGCGCGCGTGGGCCGACTTCGCGGCCACCGGTGATCCCGGCTGGCCCGCGTGGTCCTCCGATGCGAGGCCGGTGAAGTGGTGGACCGTGCCGCGCAGCCCGGTGCTCGACGACGAGCCCCCGACACTGCGGCTGTGGCACGACGTCCCGATGTCGAGATGACGCACCCGGCTCCGACGTCCCGGGTGAAGCGTCCACCAGGGACGCCGGACGAGGAGGCGACCATGCCCGATCCAGTGGTGCACTTCGAAATCATCGGCACCGACCCCGCCGCGCTGCGCGACTACTACGGCGCGCTGTTCGGCTGGGAGTACGGCGTCGGAGACGCGGCCACCGAAGCCGTCTCCGCACCCGGCGACTACGGCTTCGTCGATGGGAACACGACCGGCGGGATCAACGGCGGAGTCGGCGGCGGTGCGGGTTACCAGCGCCGAGTGCTGGTCTACGTCGACGTCGACAGCGTGGAGGCCGCGCTGCGCAAAGCCGAAAGCCTCGGCGGCAAGCGCCGGATGGGGCCCGTGCACGCACCCGGCGGTGACCTGGTGATCGGACAGTTCACCGACCCCGAGGGCAACCTCATCGGGGTGGCAGGCGGCGCGTGAGAGCCCGGTCGGGCCCGCCCGGCGGAGACGGGCCCGATCGAGCCGGATCGGTGGTGCTGGCAAGATCGCCGGGTGCGCTATTACGCCGATCTGCACATCCACTCGAAGTACTCCCGCGCGTGCAGCAAGGACTGCGACATCGAGCACCTGACGTGGTGGGCGCGCCGCAAGGGGATCAGCCTGGTGGGCACGGGCGACTTCACCCACCCCGCGTGGTTCGCGCACCTGCGGGACGTGCTCGAACCGGCCGAGCCCGGGCTGTTCCGGTTGAAGCCCGACCACGACCGGGAGTTCTCCCGCGGCATGCCGCCCACCTGCGCCGGCGAGGTGCGGTTCATGCTGTCGGTCGAGATCTCCACGATCTACAAGTACGGCGACTTCACGCGCAAGGTCCACCACCTCTGCTACATGCCCGACTTCGCCGCGGCCGAGGAGTTCAACCGGCGGCTGGGCCGCATCGGCAACCTCGGTTCCGACGGCAGGCCGATCCTGGGGCTGGACTCCCGCGACCTGCTGGAGATCACGCTGGAAAGCGGTGACGGCGCCTACCTGGTGCCCGCCCACATCTGGACCCCGTGGTTCGCGGTGCTGGGCTCCAAGGCCGGGTTCAACCGCATCGACGACTGCTACCGCGACCTCGCCGGGCACATCTTCGCGCTGGAGACCGGGCTCTCCAGCGATCCGGAGATGAACTGGCGGGTGTCCATGCTGGACCGCTACACCCTGGTCAGCCACTCCGACGCGCACTCCCCGCCGATGCTCGGCCGGGAGGCCAGCGTCTTCGACACCGACCTGGACTACTTCGCGGTCAAACGCGCGCTGGAGACCGGCAACGGGTTCGGCGGGACGGTGGAGTTCTTCCCCGAGGAGGGCAAGTACCACCTCGACGGGCACCGCAAGTGCGAGGTGCGCATGGACCCCGGCACCACCCGCGCCCACGACGGCCGGTGCCCGTCCTGCGGCAAGCCGCTGACGGTCGGCGTCCTGCACCGCGTGCACGAACTCGCCGACCGGCCCGCGGGCGTGCGACCGGAGGGCGCGGCCGGCTACCGGAACCTGATCCCGCTGCCGGAGATCGTCGGCGAGCTCATGGGTGTGGGCCCCAAGAGCAAGCGGGTCCTCGGCGAGATCGACCGGCTCACCGCCGCGCACGGGCCGGAGCTGTCGATCCTCGAAGACGTCCCGGTCGACGACCTGCGCCGCAGTTCGGCACCGCTGGCCGAGGCGATCGACCGGCTGCGCCGAGGCGAGGTCATCCGGGAATCCGGTTACGACGGCGAATACGGCACGATCCGCCTGTTCCAGCCCGGCGAAGTCCAAAGCCTGCGCACCGGGCACACCTCCGCCCTGTTCGACGACGCGCTGTTCACCCCGCCCGCGCCCGAGCCGGTGCGGGAGCCGGTGCCGCAGGCCCGCCCGCAACCGGCGACCCCGGCCGAGCCCGCGCCCGCCGGGACCAGCGGGGTGCTCGACGGGCTCGACCCGGACCAGCGCCGGGCCGCGGCCGTGGAAAGCGGGCCGCTGCTCATCGTCGCCGGACCCGGCACCGGCAAGACCCGCACGGTCACCCACCGCATCGCGCACCTGATCCTCGAACGCGGCGTGCCCGCCGAGGAATGCCTGGCGATCACCTTCACCCGCCGCGCCGCCGAGGAGATGACCGAACGCCTGCACGCCCTGGCCGGAACGGCCGCGGCCGGCGCCACGGTCGCGACGTTCCACTCCTTCGGCCTGCAACTGCTGCGCGACCACCACGGCAAAGCGGGACTGGCCGCCGACTTCGGGCTCGCCGACGCCGCCTGCCAGCACGAGATCCTCACCGGCATCGCCGGGGACGAACGCTCGGCGCGCAAGCTGCGCACCGAGCTGTCCCACGCCCGCCGCACCGGCGAACACGCCCCGGCGCTGGCCGACTACACCGCCGCGCTGCGGGAACGCAACCTCGTCGACTTCGACGACCTGGTGGTGCTCGCCGTGGAACTGCTGGAGTCCGACGACGAGCTGCGCGCCGCCTGCCGCCGCCGCTACCGGTGGGTCACCGTCGACGAGTACCAGGACGTCGACGACACCCAGTACCGGCTGCTGCGCCAGCTCGCCCCCGAGGACGCCAACCTGACCGCGATCGGCGACCCGGACCAGGCGATCTACTCCTTCCGCGGCGCCGACGTCGGGTTCTTCCTGCGGTTCCAGCAGGACTGGCCGCAGGCCCCGGTGGTGGCGCTGACCCGCAACTACCGCAGCGGCAAGCACATCCTCGACGGCGCGGTCACCGCCATCCGCCCCAGCACGCTGGTCGCCGACCGCGCGCTGCTGGCGGCCGGTGACCGCGCCGCGCACCGGATCGCGGTGCACGAGGCCGCCGACGAGCGCGCCGAGGCGGCGTTCGTCGCGCGCAGCATCGACCAGCTGCTCGGCGGCGCGTCGTTCCACTCGCTGGATTCCGGACGGGTCGACGGCGACGGGCACGGCGGCATCGGGTTCGCCGACATCGCCGTGCTCTACCGCACCGACTCGCAGTCCCACGCGGTGCTCGACGAGCTCACCCGCTGCGGGTTCCCGGTGCAGAAGCGCTCGCACGATCCGCTCTCGGCGCGCCCGGGCGTCGACGACCTCATGCGCGAACTCGCGCTCACCTCGCAACGTTCCGGAACCGTGGCGCAGCGGGTGCGCTGGGCCGCCGACGCGGTGCTGGCCACGATGCCCACCGCGGAGGAGGAGCGGATCAACGGCGCGGTCGAGGTGCTGGCACCGCTGGCGCACCGCTGCGGCGACGACCTCGACCGCTTCCGGCGGGAGATCCTGCTCGGCGCCGAAGTCGACACCCTCGACCCCAGGGCGGACGCGGTGTCGCTGCTGACGCTGCACGCCGCCAAGGGCCTGGAGTTCCCGGTGGTGTTCCTCGTCGGCTGCGAAGACGGGCTGCTCCCGCTGCGCTGGCCCGGCACGACCGCCTCCGACGACGACATCGCCGAGGAACGCAGGCTGTTCTTCGTCGGCATGACCCGCGCGCAGGACCACCTGTTCCTCACCCGCGCCGCCCGCCGCACCCGGCACGGCCGGGAGCAGGACCGCACGCCGTCACCGTTCCTGTCCGGCCTGGGCGCCGACGTCGCCGAACACGTCCGGCACTCCGCGCCGAGGCGGCCCAAGGCCACCCAGCTGAGCCTGCTGTAGGAACCGACCGATCGGGCGCTTGGGAACCGAGCTCGACGCTTACCGCGGCCACGCCACCCTGGTCAAGAAGGTGGGCAGGGCTCTGACGAGGCGGTGAACGCCCGTCACGACGTGACGGCGCACTGCCCGCGGTCCTGCCGGACCGGGCCCGCGGCGGTGGGCCGGATGTCGAAGTCGAAGATCGCGGTCGGGATGTAGAGGGTGCAGCAGGCGTTGGGGATGTCCACGACGCCGCTGATCCGGCCCTCCACGGGCGCGGATCCGATGAGCAGGTACGCCTGTTCGCCGGTGTAGCCCCACTGCTTGAGGTACTCGATCGCGTTGAGGCAGGCGCGGCGGTAGGCCACGGTCGCGTCCAGGTAGTGGTTGGTGTCGGTGTCGTGGTCGACCGACACGCCGGAGAACGACAGGAACTCCGAGTACCGGGGCTCGACGTTGCCGGGCATGAACACCGGGTTGGTGCTCACCCCGTACTTGGCCATGCCGTCCTTGATCAGGTCCACGTGCAGGTCGAGGTAGCCGCCCATCTCGATCGCGCCGCAGAAGGTGATCTCGCCGTCGCCCTGGCTGAAGTGCAGGTCGCCCATGGACAGCTTGGCGTCGGGCACGAACACCGGGAAGTACACGCGTGATCCGCGGGTGAAGTTCTTGATGTCCTGGTTGCCGCCGTTCTCCCGGGCGGGCACGGTGCGGGCGCCTTCGGCGGCGATCCTGCGGGCGTCGTCACCGGTGGCCTGCCCGGCGAGCGCACCGGGCGGGGTCGGCGGCAGCGCCAGCGGCGGGACCCGGTGCGGGTCGGTGTCGATCAGCGCCTGCTCCCGCCGGTTCCACCGGGACAGCAGCTCGGCCGACGGGGCGGTGCCGATCAGCCCGGGGTGGGTGATGCCGGTGTAGCGGATGCCGGGCAGGTGGCGGGAGGTGGCCTGCTGGCCGTGGAAGTCCCAGATCGCCTTGTAGGCGTCCGGGAAGTGGTCGGTCAGGAACCCGCCGCCGTTGACCTTGGCGAACACACCTGTGTAGCCCCAGCCCTGGCCGGGGGCGCCGCCGGTCTCCTGCGGCACCGGCCCGAGGTCGAGGATGTCGACGACCAGCAGGTCCCCGGGTTCGGCGCCCTGCACGCCGATCGGGCCGGAGAGCATGTGGGTCAAGTCCAGGTCGACGTCGCGCACGTCGTTGGCCGAGTCGTTGTTGCCGAGCTGCCCGTCGGTCCACTCGCGGCACTCGACGCGGAACTCCTGACCCGGCAGGACCATCGCGGCCAGCGGGATGTCGGGGTGCCAGCGGTTGTGCCCGGGGACCGCCTGGTCGCGCATGGACTTCGACTGGTCGACGCTGAAAACGACTTGTGGCATGGGGATCAGCCCTTTGGAACGCCCGTGTGCAGACGAGGAGACGCGCGACACCCGAGGTGTGTCAAGTGCGGCGACCCGGATTTGCGTCTTCCGCCAACGGAATTCCGCCGGTGTATCTCGCGTCGGCCAGTTCAAGGGCAGCCGTCGGTTCCGCCTGCGGAATGTACTTGTCCGACAGGAAAGTGCTCCTGTACTTTCCCAGTAGGCAACAACATGACGGGGAAGCAAGTTTTTCTGGTCAAGGAGGAACCAACGCATGCCTGCCACGGAGGTCTCCATGGGCGCGCGCGTGGGCCGACTGGCCGTGGCGGCGGTACTGGCACTCCTGCTGGCGGCGGTCCTGCGTGCCGCACATGTGCAGTTTCCCACGACGATCGGTATGGCACTGCTGGCCGTGCTGATCTTCGGATGGGAACCGCTGCGCGCCCGAATGCGGAGGCGCACGCATGCATGAGCACGGCCAGCTGGACACCGCACTGCTGGACCCGACGCGGCTGTCGATCGTGTCGCTGCTGGCGGCGACACGCTGGGCGGAGTTCAGCTACGTCCGGGATTCCGTCGGCCTGTCCGACTCGGCACTGTCCAAACAGGTCAGTGCGCTGGACCGGCTCGGATACGTCGAGGTGGAGAAGGGCTACGTCGGCAAACGGCCGCGCACCTGGCTCAACCTCAGCGAAACCGGGCGCGCTGCGCTGACCCGGCACATCGCCGCGCTGCAGAGGATCGCCGACAGCGCCAGCGAGGCAGGCCAGCAGCACCACAAGCACACCGCTGACTAAGCCGCCGCGGCGCACTGTGCAACGCTCACCGAGGAATCCCCGGCTGAGGTGGGGATTCCTCTACATGTCCCTCAAGCCCCGGCTAGCCCTGCGGTCGCAGCGCGTCGAGGGCAGCGGTGACCGTGCCGCGCAGTGTCGTGGCGTCTGCTCCGGCGCGGGAGCGGAGGTTGACGCCATAGGCCAGGAGCGCGAGCACGTCGGCGGTGGTGGCAGTGTCGGTGGCGTCGGCGAGCTGTCCTCGGCGGCGCGCGGTTTCCAGTGCGGCGTGCATCGAATCGCGCAGCTGTCGGTGGTGTTCTTCAAGCACCGCCTGCACATCGGGGTCCTGGCGGTCGGTTCCGGTGTGGGCGTTGACGATCATGCAGCCCCAGCCCGCGTAGGCGCCGGTGCAGCGGACGCCGACGAGCTGGGTGAAGAACTCCTCGATGGCGGGCAGTCCCCGCTCGTCCTCGGCGAGCAGGCGCAGTGCGGGTTCGGCGCGCAGGCGGCGGTAGCGGCGCAGCGCGGCCAGGTAGAGCTCCCGCTTGCCGCCGAAGGTGGCGTAGAGGCTGGACCGGTTGAGCCCGGTCGCGGTGGCGACGGCCTGGATCGAGGTGGTGGCCGCGCCGTGCTGCCAGAACAGCTCCTCGACGCGTTCGAGCGCGGTGTCGGGATCGAAGTGCTTGATGTCGGGCATGGTCGTCTCGCAATGTCCTGGAACGGCGGTTCCAAGATAGTCCTTGACGGCCGCCACCCGGTACGGGAATCTTGAAATGATCGTTCCAAGATTTTCGGGAGGCACCGGATGACCCTGCGCGACGAACTGCGAGCCATGCATGCCGAGGGCCAACGGCGGCTGCCGGAGGACGTCCGGGCGACCATGAACCGCAACGCCGCCGACCTCGCCGCCTCCGGCTTGGCCGAGCAGGCCCTGGGTGCCGGGGCGCGAGCGCCGGAGTTCACCCTGCCCTCCGCCACCGGCACGCCGGTCGCACTCGAAGAACTGCTGGCCGAAGGCCCGGTGGTGCTGACCTTCTACCGCGGAGCCTGGTGCCCGTTCTGCAACATCGCCCTGCGGGCCCTGCAACAGCACCTCGACGCGCTGCGCGCCCGCGGCGCGCAACTGGTCGCCGTCTCACCGCAGATCGCCGACGAGTCGCTGTCGCTGACCGACAAGCACGAGCTGGCGTTCCCGGTGCTCAGCGACATCGGGTCCGAAGTGGCCAAGCGCTTCGGCATCGCGTTCGACCTCTCCGAGGAACTGGCCGCGGTCTACGAGCGGCTGGGCTTCGACCTCCAGCGCGTCAACGCCGGGCACGCCCGCACCCTGCCGCTGCCCGCCACCTACGTCATCGACCGCACCGGCACCGTCGCTTGGGCCTTCGTCGACACCGACTACTCCCGGCGCGCCGAACCCGCCGACATCCTGGCCGCGCTCGACGCCCTTCCCTGAAGCGGGAAAACCAGTGGCGCGCGCTCATAAGGTGCGAGGTGATGAGCGCGCACGCCCCGGAGTCGGTCCTGGTCAACTTCGTCTACTGCCACCCAGTCGGTCACGCCGTCGAGGCGGTGCAGCACTGCCTCGGCTACCGGGCGGCCGATCCCGCGCGGCGGATCGGCGTGGTGCTCAAGGCCAACACCGCGGTCGACCTCGCGCACTGGAGCCCGTTCGTCGACGAGGTGTACACAGTGGACTTCGACGTGTTCGGGCAGGTGCCGCCGGGCGCGCTCGACCACCTGCCCCGCGACTGGGACTGGGTGGTCGACGACCCCCGCGGCCACCAGCAGTGGCAGCACGACATCTTCCCCGGCCTGGCCGAGTACTACCGGCTGTCGGCCGAGCACTTCCGCGCGCGGCGCGGGCACCACCAGGTCGGCAGCCCGCAGCCCTCGTACCGGCCGCGCAGCCGGCTGGAGCTGCGACTGCCCGCGCCCGCGCGGGAGTGGGCGGCCGAGGCCGTGCCCGACGGCGAGGGGCCGACGATCGCCGTGCTGCCCGCGGGCAGCGACCAGCGGTGGATGTACCCGTCGCTGGAGTCCTGGCGCAGGATGCTCGCCGCGCTGCTCGACCAGTACCCGCGGGCGCGGTTCTGCTTCGTCGGCAAGCTCGCCGACGACGGCCGCACGAGCACCGGGTTCTCCCGCGCGGAGTTCGACGCCCTGGCCGCGGCGGTGCCGACGGCGCTGTGGGCGGTCGACGTGCCGCTCGCCGAGCAGCTCGCCGCGGTGCAGCGCTGCGACCTGCTGTTCTCGCCGCACTCGGGGTTCGCGTTCGCGGCCATGGCCGTGGGCACACCGTGGCTGGTGCTGGCGGGCAACAAGTGGGCCGAGTACTACTTCAACCCCGGGGTGCCGTTCTACTCCGTGCTGCCCGACATCGACCGGTTCCCGTGCTACGTGATGCTCGGCAACGATCCCGAGCCGGTGCCCGACGACGGGCCGCGCTCCCCCAGCATGTCCGCGGAGCGGATCACCGGCGACCTCGACGAGATCGTCTCCGGGGCGCGGTGGCTGCTGGAGGGCGGGGCGGACTTCGACGCGGCGATGAGCGACCACTTCGCCCGCATCCTCGCGATGTACCGGGGCCGCACCGACCTGATCTTCTCGGTCGACGGCCTGCACCACGACTACCTGCCGAAAACCAGGGAATAGCGCCAGAACAGGTGCCTGCGGATCCGCGCGCCGGGCAGTTCGCGGGCGGCCACCCGCCGGATCTCGGCCAGCGGCATCGAGGCGGGACGGGTCACCGCGGTCATCGCGACCGGACGCTTCCCGCCGCGCGGCGATTTCGCCCATCCCACCGCGAGGTTCGCCGGGACAGCCATCAGGGCCAGCGTCCAGTCCCCGATCGTCTGCGGCTGGTAGACGCCGAGAACGACCAGCCTGCCGCCCGGGGCGAGATTCGCGCGCAGCGTCCGCAGCGTCTCGGCGAAGGGCAGGTGGTGCAGGGTGGCGACGCAGGTGATCACGTCGTAGTCGCCGCCCGGTGGCAGCTCGCGCGCGTCCTGCTGCCGGAACCGGATGTTGTGCCGGGGGATGTCGCCCGCGTGCCGCAGGATTTCCGGGTCCTGGTCGATCGCGTCGACGCTGTCGGCACGCTCGGCCAGCGCACGCGCCAGCTCACCGCTGCCGCAGCCGACGTCGAGCGCGCGGCCGAACCGCGCGGGGAGCTGCCGCAGGATCCACCGGTGGTAGTGCCGGTTGTGATCCCAGGGGTGCGCGGCGTTGAACCGGTCGAACGCCGCGCGCACACCGCTGATCATGACCGGACGCTAGCAGCCCGGCCGGTTTCAGCCGTTCGGACCTCGTCACGTCGGCGGGCGCAGGCCAGGCTGGCACCAGCAGGCCGACAGCACCGACCACCTGGGGGAGTCATGGGTTCGCCCGAGCAGCGCGCCGCCGCGACGCGATCGAGACGGGTGCGCGATGTGGTGCGGGACGTGGTCGAGCAGGTCGCGGACGAGGAGCTGCCGGTCGTGGACGGGCTGTCCCGGTTCGACGACGACACGGTCGTGCGGCGACTGGGCCGCCGGGACCGGCAGCGGGATCCGCTGGGCTTCGGCCTCGGTGAGCTCGCGGTCATGGTGACCCCGGTGGTCTGGCTGGTGCTGGACCAGGTGGTCAAGCAGGTCACCGAGACCGCCGTCGACAGCGCCGCCACCGGGACGAAGAACGCGCTGCGCAAGCTGTTCGGCAGGAAGCGCGGCGCGGCTCCGGAGGTTCCGGAGCTGACCCCCGAGCAGCTCGGCGAGGTGCGGCAGCGGGTGCTGGACGCGGCCCTGCACCGCGGGCTACCGCAGGAGCAGGCCGAGGAGGTCGCCGACGCCGTGGTGGCCCGGCTGGCGATCGCCGCACCCTCAGACGACACCGACGACGACACTGACGGCCAGGAGAAGGCGCCGGCCTAGGCTCGATCGTCGATGAGCACGGCCAGCCCGTCGAGGATCCGTCGCAGGCCGAACTCCCACGCCTGATCTCTCCCGCCGGAGTCGGCGAGCGCGGCGGTGAGGGCGGGGAAACGGCTGCCGTGGGTCCGCATCAGCTCCGCGAGCAGTGCGCCGAGCTGCGCTTCCGCGCCGGGACCGGAAGCGCGGGCCTGCTGGGCCAGGGAGCGCACGTGGCCGGTCAGCAGCACGGCGGCGTCCATCCGCTCCGGGCCGGTGAGCCCGGTGCCGTCGAGGGCGGCGACAGCGCGTTCCAGCCAGCCCAGTTCGACCGGCCCCATGACGCGGGGGCCGATGGTGGCGTCGAGCAGCCACGGATGGCCGTCGAAGACCTCGGCCAGCGCGCGGGCCCACGCGTCGAGCCGGCCCCGCCAGTCCTGTTCCACCGGTTCCGGAGGGTCGCTGATCGCGGTCTCGACCATGACGGCGACGAGTTCTGCTTTGCCCGGCACGTAGCGGTACAGCGCCATCTTGGTGACGCCGAGCTGGGCGGCGACCCGCTGCATCGACACCGCGGCCAGGCCCTCCGAGTCGGCGACGCCGATGCCGGCTCGGGCGATGCGTTCCAGGTCGAGCGTGGGCTTGGGACCGCGTGCGGCGGTGGTTCGCGGCTCCCACAGCAGCCGCGCGGTCGCGGTGTGCTCGTCGTTCATCCGTACCCGTCCTTGCCGCCGTCATCGAACTGTGTCTATCGTACACAGTAATTACCGTGTCCTGCGGAAGCAGTTTCTGGGGGAGCCATGACCCGAACCGTCCTGATCTCCGGCGCGAGCGTCGCCGGGCCTGCGCTGGCCTACTGGCTGGGCCGCTACGGATTCCGCCCCACCGTCGTCGAGCGGGCGCCCGCGCTGCGCGACGGCGGGCAGGCGGTCGACTTCCGCGGCGACACGCACCTGTCGGTGCTCTCACGGATGGGAGTGCTCCCCCGGCTTCGCCAGCTGCGCACGGGCGGGAGCCCGATCCGCTTCGTCGACGAGAGCGGGCGGGTCCTGCTGCACCTGCCCGCGGAGTTCGCCGGTGGCGACGTGGAGGTGCCGCGGGGTGATCTGGTGCGCGTGCTCCACGAGCACAGCCTGCCCACCACCGAGTACGTCTTCGGCGACTCGATCACCAGCCTCGACGAGACCGCCTCGGGCGTGCGGGTCGGGTTCCGGCACGCGCCCGCGCGCGAGTTCGACCTGGTGATCGGCGCGGACGGCCTGCACTCCCAGGTGCGGCGGCTGGCCTTCGGCCCCGAGCGGGACTACGTCGGCCACCTCGGCTACTACGCCGCGACGTGGGCGATGCCCAACGACCTGCGGGTGGCCGAGGGTTCGGTCGGGTTCAACGCTCCGGGGCGGTTCGCCTCGGTCGGCGTCGACCACCGCGATCCGGACCGGGCGGGCGCGTTCGTCGTGTTCGCCGCTCCCCGCCTGGACTACGACCGCCACGACCTCGGCCAGCAGAAGAAACTGGTGGAGACGGCGTTCTCCGGTCTGGGATGGGAGGTTCCGCGACTGCTGCGATCGCTGCCGGAGGCGCCGGAGCTGTACTTCGACTCGATCAGCCGGGTCGACGTGCCCTGCTGGTCGACCGGCCGGATCGGCCTCGTCGGCGACGCGGCCTGCGGGGCGACCATCGGCGGCATGGGCACGGGAACAGCGGTGGTCGCCGCCTACGTGCTGGCCGGGGAGCTGGCCAGGGCGGGCGACGACTACCGCACCGGTTTCGCGCGGTACGAGGCCACGCTGCGCGACTACGCGCAGGGATGCCAGAAGGGCGGCGACCGGACGGGCAAGTTCCTCGCTCCCGCCACCGCGCTCGGGCTGCGCGTGCGCAACTCCTTGCTGAGCAAGGACTTCTTCCTGAACTGGATGCTCCGGGAGGGCCAGAAGGTCACCACGATGACCGTGCCGGACTACTCCGCCGAACTCGCCAGGGCCGCGTAGGGCCGTCGCGGCGCCCGGGCAGGACGCCGCGACGGCCCGGCGGGGTCAGTCGGTGCCGGACTCGATCGCGACGCGGTCGAGGGTGGCGTCCGGGCCGGAGTCCTGGCCGCGGGAGGCGATGACGTCGGCGCCGCCCTGCGGCATCGCGCCGATCAGCCCGGTCGAGGCGGCCTGGGCGGCGCCGATCAGCGCGGGGTGGCCGGTGCCGACCATGCCCAGGCCCGCGTACTGCTCCAGCTTCGCGCGCGAGTCGGCGATGTCGAGGTTGCGCATGGTGAGCTGGCCGATCCGGTCCACCGGGCCGAACGCCGAGTCCTCGGTGCGCTCCATCGACAGCTTGTCCGGGTGGTAGCTGAACGCCGGACCGGTGGTGTCCATGATCGAGTAGTCCTCACCGCGCCGCAGCCGCAGCGTGACCTCGCCGGTGATCGCGGTGCCGACCCAGCGCTGCAGCGACTCGCGCAGCATCAGCGCCTGCGGGTCCAGCCAGCGGCCCTCGTACATCAGCCTGCCCAGGCGCCGGCCCTCGTTGTGGTAGGCGGCCAGGGTGTCCTCGTTGTGGATGGCGTTGACCAGCCGCTCGTAGGCCGCGTGCAGCAGCGCCATGCCGGGGGCCTCGTAGATGCCGCGGCTCTTGGCCTCGATGACCCGGTTCTCGATCTGGTCGGACATGCCCATGCCGTGGCGTCCGCCGATCGCGTTGGCCGCCAGCACCAGCTCGACCGGGGTGGCGAACTCCTCGCCGTTGATGGTGACCGGGCGGCCCTGGTCGAAGCCGATCGTGACGTCCTCGGCGGCGATGTCGACCTCGGGGTCCCAGAACCGCACGCCCATGATCGGTTCCACGGTCTCGATGCCGGTGTCGAGGTGCTCCAGCGTCTTGGCCTCGTGGGTGGCGCCCCAGATGTTGGCGTCGGTGGAGTACGCCTTCTCGGTGCTGTCCCGGTACGGCAGCCCGTGGGCGAGCAGCCACTCCGACATCTCCTTGCGCCCGCCGAGCTCGGAGACGAAGTCGGAGTCCAGCCACGGCTTGTAGATCCGCAGGTGCGGGTTGGCCAGCAGGCCGTAGCGGTAGAACCGCTCGATGTCGTTGCCCTTGAACGTCGAGCCGTCGCCCCAGATCTGCACGTCGTCCTCGAGCATGGCCCGCACCAGCAGCGTCCCGGTCACGGCGCGGCCGAGCGGGGTGGTGTTGAAGTAGGGCCGCCCCGCCGAGCGGATGTGGAACGCGCCGCAGGTCAGCGCGGCCAGGCCCTCCTCGACCAGCGCGGCGCGGCAGTCGACCAGGCGCGCGATCTCGGCACCGTAGGTCGACGCGCGACCGGGCACCGAGGCGATGTCGGGCTCGTCGTACTGGCCGATGTCGGCGGTGTAGGTGCACGGGACGGCGCCCTTGTCGCGCATCCAGGCGACCGCGACCGAGGTGTCGAGGCCGCCGGAGAAGGCGATGCCGACGCGCTCGCCGGTGGGCAGGGAGGTGAGAACCTTGGACATAGGAGAAGTATGCATTGCCATGAATGACCATGCAAGTTGGGGGTCCGGTGTGGTGTGTCGCAGCACCGGGCGGGACGGCCTGCGCATGTCTGTCCACAGTGGTTTCTTCTGCTGAATTGGCTGGAACGGCGGGGATTCCGGCTTTCGTGTCGGTACTCTTTGATCACCGACACGAGGAGGACTGGGTGCCGATCGCACGCCGCGACGGGTTCGAGATCGCTTACGAGGTCGCCGGGGACGGCCCTCCCCTGGTCCTGCATCCCGGCATGTACCAGGTCGGTGACCACTGGTCCCGGGCCGGTTACACCGGGTCGCTGACCGGCTCGTGGACGGTGATCACCATCGATCCGCTGGGCCTGGGAGCCAGCTGCGCCCCGCACGACCCGGCGGCCTACGCGCTGCCCCGGCGCGCGGAGTCGGTCGTCGCCGTGCTCGACGATGTCGGCGCGGACCGCGCGGCGTACTGGGGCTACTCGCTGGGCGCGCTGACCGGCTACGCCGTGGCCGTGCACGCTCCGGAACGGCTCGCCCGGCTGGTCGCCGGCGGGTTCGATCCGATCGGCGGGTTCCGCACCGCGGTCGACATGGTGCTCGAACATTTCGGGCTCCCCGCTGACACCGACCCCTATCCGCTCATGGAGCAGGCGGCCCGCGCCGATCCGGTGTTCGCCGCCGTGATCGAGGCGGCGGATCCGGCCGCTCTGCGCGCGAACTTCGAGGCGTTCCTGCACGAGCCGGGTGTGCACGCCGATCTGGCGAGCGCCGGTGTGCCGATGCTGATGTACGCGGGCACGGCCGATCCGTGGCACGAGCCGATGCGGACCTTCGCCGACCGCACCGGCACGCCGTTCTTCTCGCTTCCCGGCGCCGATCATCAGAACGGCTGGAGCAGATCGGCCGACGTGCTCCCCCTGGTTCTGCCGTTCCTGACCGGATCTGTTTCGTCACCGTGACGTTGCAACCGGTGGCCGGTAGGTCGGGTTCGGGCCCTCCCGGAACCGGTATCCGGAGGCGCGCAGGTGCCGGTATTCCCAGAACGCCAGCGCGAGCGTGGAGATCAACCCGCAGATGTTCAGGCTCAGCCACAGCGGAGACGGCAGGCCGTTGGTCTCCCGCAGGTACGTTTCCCTGGCGGTGACCACCAGCACCAGCACGACCGATCCGACCGGCGCCAGCAGCGGATGCATCTCGCCGAGCCAGAAGCTGGTCCGCGCGGCCCAGTAGATCGTGCACGCGAAGAACACGGCGCACCACAGGCCGGTGAGGATCAGACCGGGCAGGGAGGCCAGCGCCAGCAGCGCTTGGACTCCCCTGAGCTCACCGTTGAACAGGCTGAAAAAGCCCATGACGGCGAAGGCGTACCCGAACAGCACGCCGTAGCAGGCGATTACGGTTGCGACGCGGCGCACCAGCCGCGGTGTCCTGCCGACGAATTCGTGGCGGTAGGCCGAGCGGGTCGCGGCGAGCAGGACGAAGAAGGCCAGGGGCAGGCCGATCATGGCGTACTGCGCGGTGAGCAGCGCTTTCTCCTGGGCGTTTCCCAGGACGGCCCGGACGGACAGATAGGGGGTGCTCGCCACGGCGACGGCGGCCAGTCCGATGACCGCCCGCCAGAACCCGATCCGGTCCAGCAGCCGGTCCCGGGGCTGCGGCCCGATCGCGGGTTTGAGCAGGAATCTGGCGGTTGACCAGGGAAAGAACACCACCGCGAGCACGCGCAGCGCTACTCTCCCACCGCTTTCGGGTTGCTGAAGCTGTTGCGGCTGTTGTCCCCACATCGCTCCCCCAGCGTCGACAGGCCGACACCCAGAGTATCGATCTTTCGGCGGGTGCTGGGGCTAATCGGTCGCGAGCCAGCCCCGGTGCAGGGCCGGGGACAGTTCGTGGGCGGCGGAGTTGGCGAGGTTGTCGGCGTCGTGCAGGTAGCCCTCGGTGGTGGCCAGTGCCGCGTGCCCGAGGTCGCGCTGGACCTGGCGGGGGTCGGCGCCGCGCTCGATGGCGTGGGTGGCGTAGGAGTGGCGGGCCGAGTGCGGGTGGATCGTCTCGCGCAGCGGGGCGAGGTGGGTGGCGATGAACGCGGCGTCGGGTCCGGTGAGCAGGTCGGCGAGCCAGCGGGCGCGGGGCGGGCGGGCGCCGGGAGCGGGCGCGAAGATACCGCACAGCCGCCGGAGCACGGCCCGGACGTGGGTGACGTGCACGCGGGTGCTGGTGCTGGTGACGAACAGCGGTTCGCTGCCGGGGCGCCCGCTGTGGCCTGGCAGGGCGGGCGCGGAGGCGGGGACCCGCTGGGCGAGGTAGGCATCGACGGCGTCGGCGACGGGTGCGGCCAGGGCGACCCGGCGGTCCTTGGCGCCTTTGCCGTGCACGCGCAGCGCGGCGGGGCCGCCGGGGGTGGGCCGGTGGTAGTCGGCGAGGTTGACGCCGACGAGTTCTTCGGCGCGGATTCCGGTGCCGATCAGGACTTCGACCATGGCGCGGTCGCGGTGGCCGTCGCGGCGGTGCTCGGCGAGCAGGTAGGCGGCCAGCAGGAGCGCGCGGCAGGCTTGGAAGGACCACATCGCGGTCTGGGAGGGCGTGCCCGTGGCGCGGTTGAGGTGCTGGGCTGAGCGGTCGACCAGGGCGGCCGGGTTGTGCTCGGCGAGCCCTTCGCGCATGAGGTACTTGCGGTAGAACGCCGAGACGGCCGAGAGCATCCGGGCGCGGGTGGCGTCGCGGTAGCCGGCCCGGGCCAGTTCGTCGAGCCAGCGTTCGACGTGCTCGACGCGGATGTCGGCGAAGGAGGCGAAGCCGTTGCGCAGGCACCAGGTCAGCCATTCCAGGCCGGTGGGTTCGGTGCGCCTGGTCCGGCCCCGCCTGCGCCGCGGGTCTGGTGGGGCGTAGCCGGGGACCCAGTCCAGCGGGATGCCCAGATCGGTGGCGTAGGCGATGCGGGTGTTCAGCGACGTGTAGATGCGCAGGAACTCCGCGAAGCGTTCCCGGGTGGTCTTGTCGGGCTGGCCCGCCAGGGCCACCTCGTGGGTCACCAGCACCCTCCTGTCCGTTTCATCCGTTTTGGGGGGCGGTCCCCAGTTTTCGGCGCCCTGTCACGGGGTTTGGGGAGCCGTCTCGGCCTGTTCCGCTAGATCATATCGATAATCCTCCTTATTCATATGACTCGGGTCGGGCGCTCGACTCGCTGAGTTCTAGGTTCAAAACCTAGAACTCATGTTATGATTCGTAACCTCTGATCTTGATGACGACGTTTGTGCAGGCAGAAGAGCTGGGAGGGTGCATGGCGCCGGAGTGGACCGCCGCGGGACCGTCGGAGGACGAACGGGACGCCGAGGGAAGGCCGGAGCCGCCGCCCCGGCAGGGCAGTCGCGCGGAGCGGCGTGAGCGCACCTTGCGAGCCTTGGCAGACGGCGGGGAGGCGGCGTGCGCCTACTGCGGCGCGCCGCTGCCGCCTGCGCCACCCAAGGGTGGACGTCCCACGCCGTATTGCCCCGCGAACACGGACCGCTACGGCAAGTGGGGCACGAAAACGATCACCTGCGCGATGCTGGACGAGCACCGCGAGATCTGGATGCAGGTCTACGGACCGGACCAGCCGATGACCAAGGTGGATCTCGACGGGCTGCGCCTCCGCCTGGCCGATCTGAAGGCCGTGCTGAGCCCGGTGCACGAGGAAATCGCCGGGCTCGAGAAGCTCGCCGCCGCCGAACTCGCCCGGGCGCTGGCCGCCCGCGAGACCGCCGACGCGAAACGCGCAGCCGCGGAGGAAGCCGCGCGCACGGCCGTAGCCGAACGCGACGAGGCCGTGGCCGCGGCCGCGGAGGCCCGGGAACACGCCGGGGCAGCCCAGGCCGAGCACGCCGCCGCCGAGTCCCGCGCCTCCGAGGCGATCGTCGAGCGCGACCGAGCAATCACCGATCGCGACGCCGCCCGGGGCGAGGCCACCCGCGCGCACGCCGATCGGCAGGCCGCACTCGACCAGGCTGCCCAGAGCCACCAGCGCATCACCGAGCTGCAAAACACCCTGGCAGAAGAACGCGCCTCCACGCTCGACCGCATCGATGCGCTGCGGCGCGACCATGAACAGGCGCAGCGGGACCTGCGCCGCACGCTCAGCGAGGACTACGATCAGCGCTTGCGCTCGCAGAGCGATGACTTCACCCAGCGTCTGCAGGCCGCACAGACCGCCGCCGAGCGCCGCAGCACCGAGCTCACCGAACGACTGGCCGAAGCCACCCGTGCCTACGCCGACAATCTCGGCCCGCTCCACGACAAGGTCCGTGCCCTGACCGAGGAACTCGCCACGCTCCGGGCCGCGGCACACGACGAGCGCGCTCGCAACGAGCAACTCCGTGCCGACCTCACCGAGGTCCTCCAACACGACGACGACGCGCTGCGCGCCAGCCTGCACGCCGCACTGCATCGCCACGACCCCGTCGCACCCTCCACACGGCGAGACAACATCCCTGAGGGCGGTGTCGGATGATCTCGATACTGTGCGCCCATGACCGACTTCGTGGAGTCATGGGCTGACGGGCCGCTGCTGGCCCTCGATTTCGAATCCACCGGCACCGACACGGCCACTGACCGGATCGTCACGGCCACGGTGATCTCGATCGTTCCTGGCAAGTCCCCGGATGTCCGGACATGGCTGGCCAATCCGGGAGTGGACATCCCCGCCGAGGCCACCGAGATCCACGGCGTAAGTACCGACTATGCCCGCCAGCACGGACGCGATGCCGCCGTCGTGGTGGCCGAGGTCGCCGACGTGCTCACGGCGGACTGGAGCGAATCGACACCGTTGTGCGTCTTCAATGCCCCGTTCGACCTGTCGCTGCTGCACGCCGAGCTACGCCGCCACCACCAGCGCGACCTGGAAATGGTTGGCTCGGTGGTGGATCCGCGGTGCATCGACAAACACCTGGACCGCTACCGCAAGGGCAAACGCACCCTCGGTGATCTGTGCACCCACTACCGGGTCCGGCTGGACGAAGCGCACGACTCGGCCGGGGACGCCCTGGCCTGCGCCCGACTGGTATGGCGCCTCGCCAAGGCTTATCCCCGTAAGATCGGCACCCGGCCGCTGGCGGACTTGCACCGCGACCAGATCGCCTGGCACCGGGCCGATCAGCACAACTTTGCCGAGTTCCTCGATCGCCAGGCGCGCCGCGTCGATGAGCGCGCCGAAGCCGACCAGCTGCGCGAGCGAGCGGCGGACGTGCGCACGAACGCCGATGGATGGCCTGTGAAGACTGCGGTGACCGCGTCGAGCGCCGCGCTCGTCCATGCGCATTCCCGGTGATGCGGACCCCCGTAACGCGCACGCGGTGGCCTTCTATGAGATAGATCACCGCGCTTGCTGCCCCGGGACATCCCAGTGCAGGATCCTGATTGCCCTCGCCGATCAGGGACGGTTCGCCGAAGCCAAGGATCTCGCCGAAACCCTCGCCCTGACTGGATAACTGGCGTGTCAGGCGCGGTGTTGCTCGCTGGCGGCACCGTCAGGGCAGGACTTTGTCGCCCGGCTACGCCAACACCGACAGGTTCCTGCTTGACATGGACAAACTCCTGAATCTCGATGTGAGGGCCGCGTAGCCGCACTCGCGAACGGCCACCCAGCGGCATGAGCGGACGTTGAGGAACATGACGACAATTGCTCGTCGGCAAACGATGTTTTGGGCAGGCTCCACTGGGCGATCGGGAACGTCAATGGTCGGCGGGCAAGGATTGAGACATCCGTCCTGTTGCGCGACGCGGTATTTCATGGCCTGTGCGGGTGGAGTTGGCTCACTGTGGGTGCTGTGACCTGCGGTGGGCCGTCTTCGATGGCAGAACGAGTGCGCGACTTCGCCGGTGAAGGTGGCCCGTTCGGCTTCCCTGTTGCGCGAAACGGGATTTCATGGCCTCTGCGGCAGGCCGATAGCTTCGGATTCATGGAGTGGAATTTTCGGTCGGCCGAAGAGCTCGCGGTCGCGTTGCGTGCCGGTGAGGTGACCTCGGTGGAATTGACCGACGAGGCGATCGCCCGTATTGAGCGCGATGACGAGGTGATCAACGCGATCTGCGTGCCGGACTTCGACCGTGCGCGGGCCGCCGCACACCGTGCCGACCAGGCACGCGCGCGTGGTGAGGATCGGCCGCTGCTCGGCATTCCGGTGACGGTCAAAGAGTCGTACAACATGGCCGGGCTGCCCACGACCTGGGGCATGCCGCCGCACCGGAACTATGTGCCGGCTGAGGACGCGGTACAGGTGTCGCGACTCAAGGCCGCGGGCGCGGTGGTGCTCGCTAAGACCAATGTGCCCTTGGGGCTGCAAGACATCCAGAGCTTCAACGAGATTTACGGCACCACCAACAACCCGTGGGATCACGGTCGCACCTCGGGCGGTTCCTCCGGCGGGTCGGCGGCGGCCCTGGCGTGCGGGTTCGGTGCGCTGTCCATCGGCTCCGACCTCGCCGGTTCGCTGCGCACCCCCGCGCATTTCTGCGGCATCTACGCGCACAAGCCGACACTCGGGCTGGCGGCAACCCGCGGCATGGTCCCCCCGTCCGAGCCGGCATTGCCGGTCGACCTCGACCTCGCCGTCGTCGGTCCGATGGCGCGCACCGCCCGCGACCTCACGCTCCTGCTCGACGTCATGGCCGGACCGGACCCGCTGACGCTCGGCATAGCGCACGAGTTGACGCTGCCGCCCGCGCGCCATGAGCGGCTCGGCGACTTCCGGGTCTTGGTCCTCGATGAGCATCCGCTCATTCCGACCGGGTCCGCCGTGCGGGCGGGCGTGAACCGGGTGGCCGCCGCGCTCGTCGACGGCGGTGCCCGCGTCGAACGGCACAGTCCGCTGCTGCCCGATCTGACCGAAGCCGCGAGGCTCTACATGCAGTTGCTGATTTCGGGCTCCGTTGCGCGTTTTCCCATCGAATCGCACGAGCAGCTGCGGACCCGCGCCGCCGGACTGAGTGCGGGCGACCAGAGTCTTGACGCTGTGCGGCTGCGCGCCATGGTGTTCAGCCACCGCGACTGGATCGAGGCGAACACCCGTCGCGAACTCCACCGCCACGGCTGGCGGCAGCTGTTCGCCGAGTTCGACGCCGTGGTGTGCCCGATCACGCCGACGCCCGCGTTCCCGCACGACCACAACCCCAATCCGTTGGAACGGCGCATCGACATCGACGGCGTCGAGTACCCGTACTTCGACCAGCTCGTCTGGGCCGGCCTGGCCACCATGCCCGGGCTGCCCGCCACCGCCATACCCGCGGGCCGGTCCCCCGAGGGCCTGCCGGTCGGAGTGCAGATCATCGGCCCGATGTTCGAGGACCGCACCCCGCTGCGGCTGGCCGAACTGCTCGAGCACACGACCGGCGGCTTCCAAGCACCGAAATAGCGAGCAGGCCGTCCGCCAAGACCACACGCTCCTGCAACTGTGGACCGGGGAAGGCAACCAGCGTGGCCCTCGAACTGTCGCGCACCGGGAACCCGCCGGATCGGCTGGTCAAGGCCAGCGCGCTCCTCGGCGATATCGTCAACAACCGGCTGCCCTCGGTGGAGGAAGTCCGGATTCGTTGTGAGCTGGCCGAATTCCGAGCCAAGCAGGGCGTTCCGATCGCTGCCGTCGCCATCGCCGGCGCGAACGGGACAGGCAAGGCCACCGGTTGGCGCAGGCCGCCGTACAAGCCGGGCGGGAAATCTTCGGCAGCTGCTTCCGCCGGAGAGCTCGGCGACGATGTTGTCGTGCTGCTGCGCGCCTCCGAGTAGGAGTGGGAAATGCGGGATCGCGTCCAGCAGATGTACCAGCGGCTGTCCCAGCACCATGGCCGAAGCGCGGGGCAAGCCTTGGTCGCCGCTGCCGGAGCGCCGGTCCGGGAGCTGGAGGCGCTACCGCAGACGATCGGCCAGGCCCAAGAGTCGGTGACCATCGCCCGCCGGCTCGGCATCCGCGGACAGGTGCTGCTCGCCAATGACCTCGGTGCCTACCGGCTGCTGTCGAAGTTCCAGCACGCCTTGAGCAAGGCCGAAACGGCCAGGACATTACGGCCTCGGGGAACATCGGTCTGGCCCCAGCGGTCAACCCCGGCTACGAGGCGTTGACCCGGGCCCGGCTCGTGCACGTCGATCAGTACTACCTGCGGGCCGACACCATCGCCGCGGCGAACGCCGCGCTGATCGCGGCCCAGGCCGAGATCCCGATCGTGCAGTTCTGGGGCGACGGGCTGCTCGCCTCCGTGGACGGGTTGCGGTTCGTCGTCCCCGTCCGGACCATGAACGCGGCACCGTCGCCGAAGTACTTCGGCTTCAAGCGGGGCATCACCTGGCTCAACGCGGTCAACGACCAGGTCGCGGGCATCGGGCAGATGGTCGTGCCCGGCACCCCGCGCGACTCGCTGCACATCCTGGACGCCCTGCTGAACCTGGACGGCGGGAGGAAGCCGGAGATGGTGGCGACCGACAACGCCTCGTACTCCGACATGGTGTTCGGTCTGTTCAAGATCCTCGGCTACAACTTCAGTCCGCGGTTCCGCGACCTGGACGACCAGCGGTTCTGGTGGGCCACGATGCCCGGCGTCGAGACGGGCACATACGGCGTGGTGGAGGACCTGGCCCGCAACCGGGTCCACCTGAACAAGCTGATCACGCACTGGCCGGACATGTTGAAGGTCGCCGGTTCCCTGGTCACCAACCAGGTCCGCGCCTACGACCTGCTGCGCGTGGTCGACCCGGTGGACGACACCTACCGCCGGCAGATGAACCGCCAGCTCACCGTGCAGGAGTCCCGCCACAAGCTCGCCCGTGACGTGTGCCACGGCAAGCGCGGCACCATCCACCAGGCGTACCGGGACGGGATGGAGGACCAGCTTGGCGCGCTCGGCCTGGTCCTCAACGCCATCGTGCTCTGGACGACCCGCTACATCGACGCCGCCGTCGCCCAGCTGAAGGCCGAGGGCCACGAGATCCGGGACGAGGACATCGCCCGGCTCTCCCCGCTCAAGCACCGCAACCTGAACCTGCTCGGCCGCTACAGCCCCGGCCGCCGGCGCCCTGCGCCCGCTGCGCGACCCAGAGGCGTCGGAGCTGGACGAAGACGACGGCGGGCAGAAGTGAGCATCAGGAGCCGATCGGATCAATCCGTGACGGGCAGGCACTCGGCGAGCAGAGCGACGACGTCACGCCAGGCTCGCTGTGCGTGCCGTGGGTGGTAGCCGACGCCGGGACGTACCGTGTGGTCGACCGGTGGATGGTGGAAGGCGTGAAGGGCTCCCCCGTAAACCACGAGGCGCCAGTCGACGCCCGCAGCCTCCATCTCTGCGGTGAACGCGTCCCGTTGGGCGGGCGGCATGATCGGGTCTTCCGACCCGACCCCGGCCCATACCGGGCAGCGAATGCGTGCCGCCTCGCCCGGTCGGCCCGTGGTGAGTGCGTTGACTGTCCCAATCGCGCGCAGACCGACACCATCGCGACCGAGTTCCAGTGCGACTGCACCCCCAGTGCCGTAGCCGACGGCGGCGGTCCGGTCGGGGTCGGCCCGTGGTTCGGCACGCAACACGTCGAGCGCGGCGTGACCGATTCCTCGCATCCGGTCGGGGTCGGCGAGCAGCGGCATGCAACGGGCCAACATTTCCTCTGGGTCTTCCAAATAGCGTCCACCGTGGAGGTCGAAAGCCAGCGCCACGTACCCCAGCTCGGCCAGAGCCTCGGCCCGGCGGCGTTCGACATCGCTGAGCCCCACCCCCTCGGGTCCGATCAGGACTGCGGGTCGGCGCTCGGTACCGGCCGGGAGCGCGAGGTATCCGATCATCGTCAGGTTGTCGGCCGGGTATTCGACCGTACGGGTTGTGACCGTCGTCATGCGACTGGACGGTAATGACCGTTGCGCCCGCTCGGGGTGGTGTTCACCGATGGCAGACAGCAGTCTGTCCCGACTACAACACCCGGACACGTCGCCCTCCTGTCGGCAAACGATCGTTTAAAGACAGGGCGGCCGGACGTCCAATGGACCCGTGGATTTCCGGGATCGGTAGGGCCCGAATCCAATCAGATCCGATGGTGATTGCTGACAGGTTTTGACGTCCAATCCTCCGCGTGAAAGGGCACTCCCGGTGGCGAACCTCGTCTACAAGCGAGTTCAGCCGCGGCGCCATCCGCACGGCTGTCGCCGACGTCCTGCCCGAGCACAAGTCCGCCGACCCGGACGCCCCCGCCCCAGAACTACCGGTCACCCTCGACATGCCGGGCAAGGTCGCCGACTTCCTCCGTGCCGCCGACCTGGAGCCCGCAGAGCGGGCCGCGCTCGACCAAGGGACAATCGCTCGACGGCGGCCAGGGCGTCCCTGCTGTCCCGGCCCAGCGCAAGGCCCGCCGCGAGTACGAGAAACCGCGTCAGCACACTCGCGCCGATCGGACCATGATCAATCTCAGCGCCAACCGCTGTCCGATGTTCCCCGAGGCCGCATTAGGCATCCGCCGGCAAACCCTGTACAACTGCCTGGCCAACATCGAAGAAGTCCTCGGCCCCGTCGCCCTCACAGACCAAATCGGCGAACCGCCCTGCACCCCTGGCGCCTGCGCGCGGGTCTCGGCCCCGAAGCCTCTGACGATGACGTGTTCGCCGGGACCTGGGCGAGCAAGCCTGAAGTTTAGGATGGGTCCCCGAGCGGCTGGGGCAAAGTCGACGCGGTGAACGGGGCGGCCATGGACCTGCGGCAACTTCAGTACTTCGTCGTCGTCGCGGAGGAGCTTCACTTCGGGAGGGCCGCGGAGCGGCTGCACATCGTCCAGTCCGCGGTCACCCAGCAGATCCAGCGGCTCGAACGGCAGCTCGGTGTCCAGCTGTTCGACAGGTCTCGCCGACAGGTGCAACTCACTGATGCGGGCACACGGGTACTGCCGGCGGCCAGGCGGGTGCTGGACGCGGCTGACGGGGTTGTTGCGGCAGCACGCGGTGTTGAGGACGACCCGGTCATGCTCCGCCTGGGTACGGCGTCCGGGTTGGGCCGCCGACTTGACGCCGTCCTTGAGCGGCTGACGTCGAAGAGCCCGGTACTGCGTGCGCAGCTGGCGCGGCTTCCCGTGGTGAACAGGTTGAACGACGTCCGTTCCGGCCGCCTGGATGCCGCGTTCGCCCGCGCGGTGCGAACCCTGCCCGGTTTGCGTGTGGCTCCACTGTGGCAGGACGACCTCATGGTCGCCTTGCCCTGCACGCACCCGCTCGGGGATCACGACGCGCTGCGGCTCGGCCAGCTCGCCGACCTTCCGCTTCGGCTGGTGCCACATGAGCGGAATCCGTCGTTCGTCGACTTGGTCGTGGCTGCTTGCAACGCGGCGGGTTTCGATCCGGTCATGGGCGCCGCGTTCACCACACTCCAGGACACCCTGGCCGAACTTGGTCAGGGTGTCCCGGCGTGGACGGTGGTGGCCGACAGCGAATACGTTCGGCCGGCCAGTGCGAAAGTCAGGCTCATACCCCTGGTCGACCCACCGGTTCCGGTCGTGACCGCACTGGTGACCGGGCCGGCGCCGAGTTCCGAGGTCGAGTTGTTGATCGAGTCGTGCCGCGAGGTCGTCGAGATGTCCTAGTGATTCACGCGGTGTGCGGGACGGTGAGGACGACCTTTCCGCCCTCGATTTTGCGTTCCCGCAGCGCGATGAGTGCGGAGTTCAGCTCCGTCCAGTCGGCCACGTGACCGAGTGTCGGGTTGAGCCTGCCACTGGCGACCAGTTCGACGAGGATCCGCAGGTCGGCGTCATCGGCCTGGCCTGCCTGGTACGACATGTAGTTCTGCAGCCGGGCGCCTTCGTGCCCGATGAAGTCGTACACGCTGATCGGCGCGGGCTCGTTCGAGCTGTTGCCGAGGACGACGACAGTCCCGCGTGGGGCGATCTTGGCGATGGCGTCGACGAGTGAGGAGCCGCCGACCGATTCCTGCACGAGGTGAAAGGTGTCCTCGGCGTCGCCCACCGTGCCCACTACGGAGTCGGCGCCGAGTGCGGTCAGCTCGTCGGCCTTGTCGAGTCGGGTGGTCACGGCGGTGACGCGCGCGCCCGCGGCCGCGGCGAGCTCGATGTGGAACCGCCCGACCCCGCCGTTGGCACCGGTGATCAGGACCCGGCGTCCCAGCAGGTCGCCGCCCAAGCGCAGCGTGCGCAATGCGGTGAGCCCTGCCATCGGCAGTGCCGCTGCTTGCTCGATGGAGACCTCATCCGGCAGGGCGGTCAGGCGTGAGGTACTCAGCGCGACCTGCTCGGCCCATCCGGCCTGGTCCACCATGCCGACGACGCGCGTGCCGACCGGCGGGCCGGACCCGTCGGCGGCTTCCCGCAGTACGACGCCGGCCACGTCTTGCCCGGGCCGCCATCCGGGCCGGCGATTGGCGATCAAGGCCAGCTCGCCGCGGTTCACCGAGAAGGCTCCGACTTGGAGCAGTACCTGGTCGTCCGCGGGCTCCGGGTACGGCACCTGCTGGATCTCGACCGGGTCCGGCATGTCCGGAGTGGGAGTGTTCACCACACCACGCACGTTCGTGTCCTTTCCTTTGTTGCCGTCGTCGTTTCCATGACACGTCGGCACGAGGGCACCAACAAGCGGCAACGCGCAATCGCTGTGATCACGAACGCCGATCAGTCGGCCCAGGCGGTCGAACCTGGAGGCGGTCATGAGGGCCGGCGTTAGTCGGCCACGCGCGCGACGTACTTGCCGGCGCCGGTCCCGTCGGCGAGGCCGCGCAGCAGCTGGCCGCTCAATCCACTCAGGACCGCGATCAGGCCGTGGCCGAACGCGAAGCCGCCCAGCGCGACGCCGACAAGCGCGTCGCCGAAATCAACGGCCAGCTCACCGAAGCCACCCGCACCTATGCGTCCCCTGCACGACGAACTCGGCTCCCTCAAACAGGAACTGGCCACCCGGACCACCACGGCCTCCGCTGTCCAGCAGCAGCTCGACGCCCTGCGCGAACACCTCCGCCACGCTGTGTGGCATGCCGCGCTCGACGATGCCACCCGCGCGGACCTGCAGGCCGCGCTCGACGGCTGACGGTCACCGCGGCCGGCGCAGTCCCGCGATGAGCAGGCCGACCAGCCGGCGCGCGTCGTAGCGGGGGTTGTCGCCCGCGCCCGCGCACAGGCCACCGACGCCGCGCATCAGCTCGTAGGCGTCCTGGCCTGCGTGGATCTCGCCCGCCTCGGCTGCGGCGTCGAGCAGTCGCGTGCACACGGGTACGAGGCGGTCGAGGAAGTAGGAGTGCAGGGGGTCGTAGCAGGGGTCGTCGGACTGGAGCACGGTGGCGAGCCCCTGCTTGGTGATCACGAAATCGACGAAGCGGCCGATCCATTCGCCGAGCGCGGCGTAGGGGGTCGGGCTGGTCGCCAGCAGGTCGGTGCCGGCTTCGGCGAGGGATTCGACCTGGTGCTGGTAGACGGCGATGATCAGATCCGCTCGTGTCGGGAAGTGCCGGTAGATCGTGGCCGTGCCGACCCCGGCTTCGGCCGCGATGTCGCGCATCGGCGCGTTGACGCCGGATGCGACGAAGACCGCGGCGGCCGCGTCGAGCAGGGTCTCCGCGTTGCGCCGCGCGTCGGCCCGCCTGGGCCGGGCCGTGCCCCGATCGCTGTCGCTCACCACGCTCTTCCTCCCACTGTCCTGGATAACCGGGACAGTGTCCCGTATCTTCAAACGGGACACTGTCCCGTTTCCTCATGGTGGCAGATCAGCGACCCAGCCACGAAGGAAGTTCCATGACCGCTGCATCCTCCCCCGTCGTCTCGGTGAAGCCGGTGGTCTTACCGGCGCCGGGCCGCGGGGACGACCTGCGCGTGCGCGTGTCGGCGCCCGCGACCGGCAGTGAGCTGCCGGTTGTCGTGTTCTCGCACGGCTTCGGCTCGTCGCTGGACGGCTACGGGCCGTTGACCGACTTCTGGGCCGCGCACGGCTTCGTGGTGATCCAGCCGACCCACCTCGACTCCCGGACGCTGGGCATCGGCCAGGACGATCCCCGCACACCGCGGATCTGGCGCTTCCGCAACGAGGACGTCAAGCGCGTCCTCGACCAGCTCCCTCTACTGGAAGACGCCGTTCCCGGCCTCGCCGGGCGCGTGGACCGCAGCCGCATCGCGGCGGCAGGGCACTCCTTCGGCGGGCAGACCGCGGGAACCCTGCTGGGTTTGCGGGTCCGCGATCCGCGGACCGGGGTGGCCGAGGACCTGTCCGACCCGCGGGTGAAAGCGGGCGTGCTGCTGGCCACGGCCGGGCGTGGCGGAGCGGACCTGACGCCGTTCGCCGCCGAGAACTTCCCCTTCATGAACCCGGATTTCGCGGACATGACCACGCCGGCGCTGGTGGTCGCCGGAGATCGGGATGACCTGCCGCTGACCGTCCGGGGTCCGGATTGGACGGCGGACCCGTACTTCCTGAGTCCTGGCGGCAAGAGCCTGCTCACCGTGTTCGGCGCTGAGCACTCGCTGGGCGGCATCCCCGGCTACGAGGCTCGGGAAACCACCGACGACAGCCCGGAGCGGGTCGCCCTGGTCCAGCGGGTCACCTGGGCCTACCTCCGCCACGCGCTCGGCGTCGAGGGGGCGAGCTGGACGGCGTTGTCGGAGGGCGTCGGCCCGTTGGGGCGGCTTGAATCCAGGTGAGGCCGGATGGCTGTCGCAGCCGCCGTCGCGCTCGACGCGGCCGATCACGGCCAGAGCAGACCGGCGCCGACCCACAGGCCCCATGCGGTGCACCCCGCCGCCCGCGACTAGGCTCGTCGCGGCGTGCCCGGCTTCGTGCACGATCGTGCCGAGGAGGTTGATGGTGCGCAGTGCCCGGCTTCCGATGACGTCGGCGCACCGACAGCTCCGCCGGTGTCGAATCGCCCCACCTGACCATCCAACACCCCGGCATCGCCGCACCGCGCCGGAGCGGGGACGATGGGGTGGTTGCACCCTCAAACCCGGGAGATCCGCACCGTTGTCCCCGACCTCCGACGCCGAACTGCGTTCCGACTGCGGCAGCTGTTTCGGGCTGTGCTGCGTGGCACTGCCCTTCACCGCCTCGGCGGACTTCCCGGTCGACAAGGACGCGGGCACGCCGTGCCGCAACCTGCTGGCCGACTTCCGGTGCGGGATCCATTCCCGGTTGCGGGACAACGGGTTCGCCGGCTGCACGGTCTTCGAGTGCTTCGGCGCGGGGCAGAAGGTCTCGCAGGTCACCTTCGGCGGCCGGGACTGGCGGCAGCACCCGGGCACGGCGCGGCGGATGTTCGAGGTGTTCGGCGTGATGCGCCAGCTGCACGAGCTGCTGGCCTACCTCGGTGAGGCGCTGACCCTGCCGCGGGCCGAGCCCGTGCACGAGCAGCTGCGGCAGGCGCGCGCCGAGGTCGACCGCCTGACCCGCACCAGCGCCGAGGAACTGGTCGCGCTGGACGTCGCCGCGCAGCGCGCCGAGGTCAACGTCCTGCTGCTGCGCACCAGCGAGCTGGTGCGGGCCGGGTTCGGCGGACGGGGCAAGAACCGCCGGGGTGCTGATCTCATGGGTGCCCGGCTGCGCAATGCTGATCTGCGGGGCGCGAACCTGCGCGGGGCGTATCTGATCGCGGCCGATCTGCGGGGTGCTGATCTGCGTTCGGCGGATGTGATCGGCGCGGACTTCCGCGACGCCGATCTGCGCGGGGCGGATCTGACCGACTGCTTGTTCCTGACCCAGGCTCAGCTCAACGCCGCTCGGGGCGACGCGGCGACCACGGTTCCGCCGGCGCTGGCCAGGCCCGCGCACTGGTAGCCCCGCGTCTCAGGGTCCCGCGGCGAGCCACTCGTCGGTCTCGCGGTGCAGGCGCCGCTTGGTGTCCTCCGGGGCGAACGACGCGTCGATCGCGGTGCGCGCGAGGTCGGCCAGGTCGTGGTCGGTGTAGCCGAAGGTGTCGCGCACGAGTTCGTACTCGCGGGTCAGGGTGGTGTCGATGACGGCGGGCACGTCGGTGTTGACGGTGACGCGCAGTCCGGCGTCGCGCAGCCGCGGCAGCGGATGCTCGGCGGCCGAGGCGGTGAAGCCGAGGGCGATGTTCGACGACGGGCAGACCTCCAGGGGCAGGCCGAGGTCGCGGACCTCGGCGACGAGGCCGGGGTCGTCGAGGACGCGGATGCCGTGGCCGAGGCGGCGGGTGCGGCCGGTGGTGATCGCTTCGCGGATGCTCTCGGCGCCGCGGGCCTCGCCCGCGTGGTGGACCAGGTGCACGCCCGCGTCGTGGGCGGCGTCGACGACGTCGGCGAACGGTGCGAGCGGGTAGGACTCCTCCCCTGCCATGCCGATCGCGATCACCTGCTCGTAGCGGGTGGCCAGCCGCAGCGTCGACCAGGCTCGTTCGACCGACCGGCGGCGGGAGTGGTCGAGCAGCACCCGGCATTCGAGCCCGGTCTCGGCCTGGCCGCGGGCCAGGCCGTCGAGCACGGCTTCCAGCGGCATCTCGGGGTGGCCGAGCCGTTCGCCGTGGGCGGCGGCGGTGAAGGTGACCTCGGCGTAGCGGGTGCCGTGGGCGGCTTCGGCGTGGCAGAACTCGCGCGCGACGCGGGCGAAGTCCTCCGGCCTGCGCAGGCAGTCGCGGACCAGCGCGTTGTGGTCGGCGAACTGCCGGAAGCCGGCGAAACCGGTGGTCTCGGCGGGCACCGTGACGCCGTTGGCGTCGCCGATCTCGCGCAGCGTCGAGGCGCTGACGGTGCTTTCGAGGTGGACGTGCAGGTGCGCTTTGGGCAGCAGGGTCAGGTCTCGCACCGGGCGAGGCTATGCGGCCGGGTGTGACCACCGATACCGGGTTTTGCCGCCGCCGGCCGGTGTGCCCGCTCACCAGCGGTGTCGTGGTCGCCGGGTGGGTGTGGCCCGGATGATCTCAGGATCGGGCTGGGACAGGGGTGGTGCTTTACCGGTCCGTTACCGGTAAGGTCTGACGCGCCGGAAGGGTGACCTCCGGCGACACTGGCCGTTTGCTTCCTCAGAGTCGATACGGATGACACTTCAAGACGACCTTGCACGACCTTGGTTCCAGCCGATGGTCCCGATGGAAGCGCAGCAGGAACAAGCGCGACCGGACGCCGGGCCGGTGACCACCCGCATCGTCGGGGAACTGCCCCTGGACGAGGCGATGGCCCCGGTGGGTCCGGCCTCGCCCGGGCGGGTTCCCCCGCCGGACCGGGTCGAGGTGACCCAGCCCTACATCCCGGCGATCAGGGGTGAGCAGCCGGAGTTCGCCAAGCGGCTCAGCCCCGAACCACCGACGCCGTCCGGTGCGGCGGCGCTGGTGACCGACCCTATCCCCGCTCCCGTCCCCCGGCCCGCGCCCGTTCCGGCTTCGCCGCCCGCGCAGGCGGCCAAGCCCGCGGTGCCGGTCAAGAAGCGCAGCCTGGTGCGCCGGGTGGTCCGCAAGATCATCGGGCCGGACCTGCTGCGCAAGGATCCGCCGAAGAAGCGCCGCTGATCCGCGCCCGCTGACCCGGGCGTGGTCCGGGTCAGCGGGTGGTGCGCCGGTAGTGCAGCCCGGTGATCGTGTGCCCGGAGGGCGCGGTGCCGGTGACGGGTTCGCCGTCGGTGCGGAAGCCGTTGCGTTCCAGCACGCGCTGGGAGGCGTGGTTGTCGATGTCGGCGCGGGCGCCGAGTTCGCGGATGCCGTGTTCGTGCGCCCAGGCGGCGACGAGCGCGATCGCGCGGTTGGTGGCGCCGGTGCCGCGTGCGTCCGGGGTGAGCCAGAACCCGATCTCGGCGGTGTCGCCGGTGATGCCGAACAGGGTGATCGAGCCGAGGAACCGGTCGTCGGTGGCGTCGGCGATGGCCAGGACCGCCAGTTGCCCGCTGCGCAGCCCGTCGGCGATGACGCCGCGGATCTGCTCTCGCACGGTGCCGGGCGTGTAGTGCTCCAGCGGGAGGTGCGCGAAGCGGCGCACGGCGTCGTCGGCGCTGCCCGCGGCGAAGGCGTCGGCGTCGCGGTCGGCCAGTTCGCGCACGGTGATGATCTGGTCGGTGAGGCCGTGGCTGGGCAGTTCGAGGGGTCGGGGCACGGGCAGCCTTTCCGGACGTGATGATCTTCAACGGTAGCAGCGGCGGGTGTCCCGGGATCTGGATCGACTTCGAGGCCGCGGGCCGGGATCGCCTAGTCTGGGCGGGTTGGCTGTTCCCGAGTTCCACTGAGGACATCGATGACGTTGAGCCCCCAGGACACCGGTCTCCCGGTGCTGGCCGACAGCGTGCGGCTGGCCGACGACGGGGTGCACATCCTCGACCGCCGGGTGTTCCCGTTCGAGCGGACGTGGGTGCACGCCCGCACCGCCGAGGAGGTCGCCAGGGCGATCGAGGACATGGTGACCCAGTCCTCCGGCCCGTACTTCGCGACGCTGTGGGGGATGGTGCTGGCGGCGCGGGAGATCGCCGGGGGCCCGTCCGCGCGGGAGCGGATGGGCGAGGCGGGCAGGCGGTTCGTGGCGACGCGGCCGACCAACGACCAGCCGCGCAAGGCGGTCGGCTGGGTGCTGGCGGCGCTGGACGCCGATCCCGGGGGCGATCTGGTGGAAGCGGCGCTGGCAGGCGCCCGCGCCGGGGACGAGGACTACCGGCGGCGCAGCCGCGAGCTGGGCGAGGCCGCCGCGGCGCTGCTGCCCGACGAGGCCCGGGTTCTGACGCATTGTTGGGGTGATCTGTACCTGGTGGGGATGGTGCAGGCGGCGCTGGCGCGGGGAAAGCGGCCGGTGTTCTTCTGCACCGAGACCCGCCCGTACCTGCAGGGGGCGCGGCTGACCGCGGAGACGCTGGCCGAGATGGGCGTGGACACCACGCTGGTCACCGACGGCATGGGGGCGTCGCTGTTCAGCGAGGGCCGGGTGGACGCGCTGGTGACCGCCAGCGACCGGGTCACCCTCGACGGGCACGTGATCAACAAGGTGGGCACGTTGCAGCTGGCGGTGGCCGCGCAGGCGTTCGGGGTGCCGTTCCACGCGCTGTGCCACGCGCCGGACCGGGGCTCGCCGACGGGCTCGGACGTGCCGATCGAGTACCGCGACGGCGACGAGGTGCTGCACGCGCTGGGTACCCGCACGGCCACCGAGCGGGTCAAGGGCCTGTATCCGGCGTTCGACGTCACTCCCCCGCGTTTCGTCACCTCGATCGCGACCGACCGCGGGGTGTTCGCGCCCGAGCGGGTCGGCGAGTACTGGAAGGAGCAGGGGTGAGCGCGTCCGTGGCGGCCCGGTGGGTCGTGGTCGACATCGAGGGCACGTTGACGCCGACGAGCCAGGTGCACGTGGTGCTCTACGACTACGCGCGGCCCCGGCTGGGCCCGTGGATCGAGGCGCACCCGGATGATCCGGTGGTGCGGGACGCGGTGGCCGAGGTCCGCGCCGAGGCGGGGCTGGCGCCCGACGCCGGGACGGCGGAGGTCGTGGCGGTGCTGCACGGCTGGATGGACGCCGACCGCAAGGCCGCGCCGTTGAAGGCGTTGCAGGGGTTGATCTGGCAGGACGGCTACGCGCGCGGCGAGCTGGTCACCGACTACTTCGGCGATGTGGTGCCGAACCTGCGGGCGTGGAAGGACCGGGGCCTGGGGCTGGCGGTGTTCTCGTCGGGGTCGGTGGCCGGTCAGGTGGCGTCGTTTTCGAACACGACCTCGGGTGATCTGCGGCCGTTGTTCGCGGCGCACTTCGACACGGTCAACGCGGGCCCGAAGCGGGAGCGGGCCTCCTACGAGGCGATCGCGGCGGGGCTGGGTGGTCCGCGGCCGGAGCAGGTGGTGTTCCTGTCGGACGTGCCCGCCGAGCTGGACGCCGCGGTGGCGGCGGGCTGGCGCGCGGTGGGTCTGGCGCGTGCGGGGGAACCGTTCGCCGACGCCGATTTCGGGGCGCATCCGGTGGTGGGCGGTTTCGACGAGATCGACATCGAGGTGGTGGCGTGAGCGCGGTGGGGTTGCGCGAGGCCGGGGCGGCGCTGGCCGCGGAGTCGGCGCGGTTCGCGGGACTGGGCTGGATGCGCGGCACGTCGGGGAACCTGTCGATGACGCTGGGCCGGGATCCGCTGCGGCTGGCGGTGACGGTCAGCGGCGTGGACAAGGGCGAGCTGGGCGCCGACGACGTGGTCGTGGTGGACGCGGCGGGGGCCGCGGTGCCCGACCAGCCGAATCCGGCGTCGCGCCCGTCGGCGGAGGCCGGTCTGCACGCCCGCATCGCCGAGGTCTCGGGTGCGGGCGCGGTGGTGCACGTGCACATGATGGCTCCGGTGCTGGCCGCGCAGCGGTGGCCGGACGGGGTGGTGCTGCGTGATCTGGAGATGCTCAAGGGGCTGGGGCGCGGTGCGCACGGTGACGTGATGACCGTGCCGGTGGTGCCCAACAGCCAGGACATGTCGGTGCTGGGCGCGGCGTTCGAGGCGGGTTTCGATCCGGCGACGCCGGCGTTGATCGTGGCCCGGCACGGGGTGTACGTGTGGGGTGAGGACCTGCGGCAGGCCCGGCACCGCACCGAATGCCTGGAGTGGTTGTTGCGGTTCGCGCTGGAAACCGACTGACGTAGGAGGCGATCGGATGTCGTTGCTGACGGTGTGGCCGGACTCGGATCCGTCCACTGTGGAGCTCAAGACGGAGGATCCGCGGGAGATCACCGACGTGCTCAAGCAGTTCGGGGTGCGGTTCTCGCGGTGGGAGCTGCGGGAGCTGCCCGAGCGGCCGTCGTCGGAGGAGGTGCTGGCGGCCTACCGGGCCGAGGTCGACGAGGTCATCGACCGCGAGGGCTACATCAAGGTGGACGCGGCGGTGATGGCGCCGTCGGCGGACCCGGAGTGGCCGGCCAAGGCCAAGGCGGCGCGGGAGAAGTTCCTGTCCGAGCACACCCACGACGATGACGAGGACCGGTTCTTCGCGCGGGGTGCCGGGGTGTTCTACCTGCACATCGGCGACCGGGTGTACGCGATGCTGTGCGAGGCGGGGGATCTGCTGAGCGTGCCCGCCAACACCACGCACTGGTTCGACATGGGCGTGGAGCCGGACTTCGTGGCGATCCGGTTCTTCCACGACGACGACGGCTGGGTGGGCGAGTTCCTCAACACCGACACGGCGGAGAAGTTCCCGTCGTTCGACGAGCTGGTCGCGTCGCGGTAGTCCGCGGCGTGCGCGGGGCGGGTGCCGGTGGGCGCCCGCCCCGCTTTTTCATGCCTGCCGCAGCTGGCGGTGGGCGTCGCTCCAGATCCCGGCGGGGTCGGCGGTGGCGTGTTCCCAGCGGGTCGAGCGGGTCCGGCCGCGAGGGTGGTAGTGGCGCATGATCGCGACGTGGTCGGGCAGGCCGACGAACCGTCGCAGCGCCTCGGTGCCGGTCCACACGGCCACTGATCCGGCGCGCCGCTGCCGGGGGATCGTCCACAGCCACACGCCGACGGCGCCGTCGAGGGCGGGCCAGGCGCGGCGCAGCCGCAGGCCGGCGCGCACGATGCCGGGCAGGTCGCGGTGGGTGTTGCTGGTGTAGTCGGTGATGGTCACCAGCACGGGCTGGTCGGTGCCGGCGTCCGGGCCGGGTGACCACCGGGTTCGCAGGAGGAGCACCACCGCACGGTACGAGCGCGCAGCGGCCTCGTTCCAGATCCGATTCCGGGTGTTTCGGCTGGGCCAATTCAGGGGTTGGTGAGGAACGCGAGCTCGGCGGCTTCCTGCGGTGGGATGAAGTGACCGACGCCGGGCAGCACCTGCACGGTCGCGTGCGGTGCGGTGGTGCGGAGCCGCTGCCGGGCGTGGCGGGAGTCGACCATGACGTCGCGTTCGCCGAGCAGCACGTGCAGGGGCATGGTCAGCCGCCGCAGGGCGGTGTCGTCGAAGACGGGCAGTTTTTCCATCCGGTACCGGTAGTTGCGGCTGACCAGCCGCACCTGGTCGACGACCGGTCCGGCGAGTTCCGGGGGCAGGGCCGACAGGCCGGGGCCGAGCGTGGTGGTCACCGAGCGGCGTCTGCCCCGTTCGCCGAGCAGGCCGAGCAGTGCGGTGGTGAGCAGGAAGCCGGTTTTCTGCCTGCCGATCCCGAGGGGGCAGGTCAGCGCGAGGCGCCGCACCCGGCCGGGGCGGCGGGTGGCGTAGTCCAGGGCGATCCAGCCGCCGAGGGAGATTCCCATGATCGGGGTCTGCTGGATGCCGAGGGCGTCCAGGACGGCGTCGAGCCACCGGGCGTGCCGGTCGGAGGCCAGCGGCGGCCGGGCCGGTGCGCTGAGGCCGGGTTCGCCGATGAGGTCGACGGCGTGGACGCGGAAGTGCTCGGCCAGGCTGCTGATCCGGTCGCTCCACTGGGTGGTGTTGGCGCCGGAGCCGTGCAGCAGGACCAGGGGTGGCGCTGTCGCCGGGCCGGAGGTGACGACGAACGTCTCGCCTTCGGGGGTCGGGATGCGGTGGTGCTGGTTGTCGACCGGCCAGTGCTGCAGCGCGTGCTGGTATTGCTCGCGCAGCAGCCTGGCTCCGGTCTCGGATCGATAGATCCCGCGCATGTGCCCGCTTCCTCATCGCTGCTCGATCAGGGACACAACGGAACCTATCACTCCTCAAACTTCCCTATCGATTGATTATGGGTACTGTTTCGTCACTTGAACCAGCCGGCGCGGAAGACCGGGGCCTCCCCGGCGACCGCGCGCCGGCACCAGTCGGCGACCGCGGCCCCCGCCTGCTCGGGGGTGAGCCGCGAGGTGTCGAGGACCGTCATCGCCCACTCCGGCCCTGGCGTGCGGCCGACCCACCGCTCCCAGCGCATCTCCTCCCAGGAATCGGTGGTGACCGCCTCCGGGACGTGCCCGGGGTCGGTGGCGTGCGCCCGCAGCCAGGCCGCGAATCCCCGGTGGAGCGGGATCAGCTCCTCGGGTTCCGCTCGCCGCGCGAGCCGGGCGAGGTGGGTTTCCTCGTCGGCGTCGAGCAGGCACGCGGCGATGTCGATCCGGTCGGCGCTCGGCGCGGCCAGCGCCTCACCGACCGGCACCGGGTCGCCGGCGAACAGCAGGTGCCTGCCTTCGGCTTCGAGGGCGATCGCGCGCCGCACCGCGGTTTCGACCTGTTGCTGGCGCCAGGCGATGGTCGGCACGGCCGGGATCGGGCCGAGCGTGAACAGCTCGGCGGTCTCGTAGGTGCTGTCGAGCTGACGGCGCTCGAACAGGTGGCGCGCGTGCAGGCGCGCGGTGGTCTTGCCGACGCCGGACGCGCCGGAGACGAGCAGCAGCATGGGTTCTCCTTCAGGTATGACTCGACAGGCGCCGAGCGCGGGGCGCGGCGCCGGGACTCGGGGGCGAGTCAGCTGAGGCGGAAGAAGAACTGCTGCATCACGCCGGGAAGGCTACGGCGCAGGCGGCCGGGACCTCCACCGATTTTCCGGTCACCCCGGCCCGATCCGCACGCGGTCGCTGTCCTGATCGGACAGAAACGACGCCACCTGCCCGCCCTGCTCGCCGACCTCGGCGCGCTCGGCGCGAGACATGCGGCGCAGCGGGGTGACGATCACCGTGCCGTCCTCGACGGTCCAGGTCGCCGAGACCCGGCCGTCGACCAGCACGACCCGGGCTCCGGCGACCGACAGGCCGCGGTGGTCGTCGTCGACGATCCGGCTGCGGTCGTGGTAGCCGAGCAGCGCGTTGTCGAACGCGGGCAGGAACCGCACCGGCGCGGGCGTGTCCGGCTCGGGGCGTGGTGCGACGGGCAGGTCGAGCAGTTCCCGGCCGCGTTCGTCGCGGAAGGAGACCAGTTCGCCGCGCAGGGCGGCGACCGCGGCGGGCAGTCCGGCCAGCCCGCACCAGGCGCGCAGGTCGGCCGAGGCGGCGGGGCCGAAGGCGGCCAGGTAGCGGCGCACCAGCGCCTGGCCGACGGGGTCGCCGCCGTCGGGGGCGGGCGGGTCGATGTCGCGGCCCAGCCACGCGGCGAGCGGGAGGTTGCGCACGCCCGCTTTGGTGCGCCACAGGCCGCGCGGCGGCAGCTGCGCCATCGGGATGAGCGCGGCGACCAGCATCTCCCCCAGCGCCCGCGGCCCGGGTTCGGGCCACCGGTCGGCGAGAGTCCGCGCGAGTTCGCTCATCGAGCGCGGTTGGCCGTCGGCCATCACCTCCCGGCCCGCGGCGGCGAGCGCGTCGAGGTCGGTTCCGGCTAGCTCCTGGCGGTAGGTGCCGAGCACGCGCTGGCGCAGCATGGGGTCGTGGCGGGCGCGCCAGGCCACGGCGTCGTCGGCGGTGACGAGGTGGACGGTGCGGCGCATCAGGTGGGTGCGCACGACGTGCCGCCCGGTCAGCAGGTCCGACAGCGCGGCCGGGGTGAATCCGCGCAGCCGCGACCACAGAGCGACGAACGGTTCCTGGGGTTCCTGCGCCTGCAGGCCGCACAGGTGCGCGACGGCGTCGAGGGCGGGCATGTCGGCGCGGTCGAGCAGCAGTTGCCGGGCCAGCGTCGCGCGGTTGAGCGTCCGGGTGTCCAGAACGGTCATCGGGCGGGGCTGGTCCTTTCCGCGTCGAGCGTCTCGCGCAGGATGTCGGCGTGCCCGGCGTGCTGCGCGGTTTCGGCGATGACGTGCGCCAGCACCCGCCGCGCGCTGTAGACCGCTCCGGGCTCGTTCCAGGGCGCTTCGGGCAGCGGCTGGGTGGCCGACAGGTCGGGCACGGCGGTGATGATCTCTTCGCTGCGGACCGCGATGCGCTCGTAGCGCTCCAGGATCGGGGCCAGGGTGTCTCCGGGCCGCATCAGGAAGTCGTTTTGGTAGTCCTGCGCCCACTGCGGGATCTCGCGGGCGGTGCCTGCTCCGAGGTCGGCCCAGGTGACGCCGTCGGGCAGGTCGTAGAGCATCGCCGAGGGGCCTTCGGCGACGAACCGCAGCCAGGTGTCCTCCATGGACGCGACGTGTTTGATCAGCCCGCCCAGGCACAGCGCGCTGACCGTGGGGCGCAGGCCGGCCTGCTCGTCGGTGAGCCCGCGGACGCTGCCGGTCAGGGCGGCGCGCGCGTCGGCGAGCTGGGCGAGCAGGTCGGCGTGCTCGGGCGAGGGTGGTGTGGTCATGGTCTCCGGTCCCTTCCGGTCGTCGTCGGGTGCGGACGCACGATCGCAGGGCAGGAGGTCAGGGCATGTCCTCGTTGCGGGGTGGGATTCGGACCGGGATCGGCCAGCGCCACGGCTCCCGGGAGTCCTGGCCCTTTTCCCGTGGTGTGCGGGTGATCCGGGCCCGCGCACCACGGGTGTGGTCAGGCGAGGTAGTTCTCCAGGGCGTCGGCGCCGGCGGGTGCCCCGCCGCAGCGGCGCAGTTCGGCCTTCATGTCGGCCAGGCGGGCGCGGATGCCCTCGTCGTGGGCGACCTCGTCGACGGCGCTGCGCAGCAGCTCGGCGGTGACCTCCTCGGTGACCAGCTTGCGGCCCAGCCCGAGTTCCTCGAGGCGGCCCGCATTGAGGGCCTGTTCGGGCATCTGCGGCACGGCCACCACGGGCACCCCGAAGTAGAGCGCTTCCATCGTGGAGTTCATGCCGGTGTGCGACAGGAACGCGTCGGCCCGGCGCAGCACGGCAGGCTGCGGGAAGGACTCGCGCACGTCGAAGTTCGCCGGGATCGGGCCGAGGTCGGCGACGTCGACGTGGCGGCCGATGGACATCGCCACGTGCCAGGGGCTGTCGGCGAAGGCCCGCAGGCACATCCGGTAGAAGTCCGCGCGGTGGTTGAACGCGGTGCCCAGCGAGATGAACAGCAGCGGCTTGCCGGGGTCGCGGGGCTGCCAGGTCTGCTCGGCGCGGCGGCCCAGCAGCGGGCCGAGGAACCGGAACCGGTCGTCGAAGGTCTCGCCCGCGAGCTGGAAGGAGCGCGACACGAACGACAGGTTCAGGTCGGCCGCGACACCGTTGACCACCTCGGGTGTGGTGGTGGATCCGTATTCGGCGGCCAGCTCCGCGAATTGCTCGTTGAAGCCGGCGAACACGGACATGTCGATATCGGCGGGCGCGGCCTGGGCCTGCAGCGAGAACTCGTCGTTGGAGGCGAAGCTCGGGTGCAGCGCGACCTGCGGGAGGTCGAGGTGTTCGGCCGCGATCCGGCCCATCAGCGACATGAAGTCATAGCAGACGGCGTCGGGTGTCTCGCGGCGGAAATGCTCGGTCAGAATCGGCAGGGCGCGGCGGGTGCTGTCGAGCATGAACTCGAACATCGTGCGGATCGCCTCGGTCGACATCGAGCCGCTGGCGGGCGGCACCGGAATGTCGTCGAAAGGCAGGTCGAGGATTTCGGCGCCGCTGTCGGCGAGATCGCCCAGGTCCTTGGCGCGGCTGGCGTAGGTGACCCGGTGTCCGCGCCGCAGCAGTTCCTCGACGAGCGGCAGGGTCGGATTGATGTGCCCGGTGGCGGGGATGCAGACGAATGCGAAGTGCTTTTTCATGGTTCCTCACGTGCGGCCGAGAACGCGTCGGTGCGTCTTCTGGTTCCGATTGTCCTGATGATCGGCCGCCGCCGACATGTGTCGAAAACAACGTGGATTTCCGCGGCGGAATAGTGACCGTGGCGGAATGTCGCAAATGACTGTCGGCACTCGGTTGCCGGGGATTGCGCGAAACGGAGCAATCACGGCCGGGTGAGCACGACCGGCCCGTTGCCGGTGATGGCCACGGTGTGTTCGACGTGCGCGGCCCGGCCGCCGTCGGCGGTGCGCACGGTCCAGCCGTCGTCGGCGTCGGCGACCGCGTCGCCTCCGGCGAGCAGCATCGGTTCGAGAGCCAGGACCATGCCCGGCCGCAGCGGGGTGCCGCGTCCGGCACGGCCTTCGTTGGGCACGAACGGCGCTTCGTGCATCTCGCGCCCGATGCCGTGACCGCCCAAGGAGGCGGGCATGCCGTAGCCGGCGCTGCGGCCCACCAGCCCGATGGCGTGGGAGATGTCACCGAGCCTGCCGCCTGGGCGCGCGGCGGCGATGCCGTCATCGAGGGCCTGCTGGGTGGTGCGGATCAGGTCGAGGTCGCCGGGGCGGGCGGTGCCGACGGTGAAGGTGATCGCGGCGTCGGCGCACCAGCCGTCGACGCGGGCGCCGCAGTCGATGCTGACGAGGTCGCCGTCGGCGAGGCGGCCGGGGCCGGGGATGCCGTGCACGACGGCGTCGTTGACCGACGCGCAGACCACGCCGGGAAACGGGGTCGGCGCCCAGTTCGGGCGGTAGCCGAGGAACAGCGGCTCCGCGCCCGCCTCGCCGATGACCGTCCGCGCGAGGTCGTCGAGCTCGCGAAGGCTGGTGCCGACCGCGGCGTGCTCGCGCGTGGCGGCCAGCGCGGCGGCCACGACGCGCCCGGCCTGGCGTATGGCGTCGAGTTCGGCGGCGGTCTTGAGTTCGATCACGGTCGCTCCCGACGTTCCGAATACTTATACCGGTATTAGTATCACGAGCATGGTGCGTGTTCCGTTGAGCCAGCACGAGCGGGAACGAGGCGAACAGCTCGGCCGGATCCTGCGCGAGGCCCGCGGCCCGCGCAGCATGGTCGAGGTCGCCGGCCGCTCGGGCCTGTCGGTGGAGACCCTGCGCAAGATCGAGAAGGGCCGGATCCCCACCCCGGCGTTCTTCACCGTCGCCGCCATCGCCGAGGCCGTCGGCCTGTCCCTGGACGACCTGCGCGCCCAGGTCGACACCACCGAGCCCCAACCGGACCAGCCACCGCTGTCGGCCTGACCCTCACCGGCGCGCCCAGGCGAGCATCCCGCGCTTGGTGACCGCCAGCGGCGTGGCGAACCGCGCCGCCGCAGCGCGGGCCGCCTGCTCGGGCAGGCCGCGGCCACGCAGGAACAACGCGACCGCGTCCCGGTCGGGCAACCGCACCAGCGGCCCGTCCCACCGCAGCACTTCGACATCGCCGAACACGCGCCGCAGCCCGGGCCGGTTCGCCGCGAACCAGCGGGCGACGGCCCGGTTCGGGTGACCGGCGATGTCCACGGGATCGTGGCGCGGCGGTTCGCCGCGGCCGGGCTGCGGCGGGTGCTCGACATCGGCGGGGGTGACGGGACGCTGGCCGGCAGCAGGGTGCGGGCGGTGGTGGTCGACCGGGCGGGACATCTGGTGCGGGCGCCGCGGCTGGCGATGCGCGGGCGCTGGCGTTCGCCGACGGTACAGCGGCGTTGTGGATGCTCTACCACCTGCCGGATCCGGTGGTGGCGCTGGCCGCACGGTCAGCCCTTCACGCAGACCACCTGCTTGAGGTGGGCGACCACCTCCACCAGATCGGACTGGGCCTCGATCACCGCGTTGATGTCCTTGTAGGCGGCCGGGATCTCGTCGACGACCCCGGCGTCCTTGCGGCACTCCACGCCCTCGGTCTGGGCGGCCAGGTCCCGCTCGGTGAACGCCTTGCGCGCCTTGGTCCGCGACATCCGCCGCCCCGCCCCGTGCGAGGCCGAGGTGAACGACTCGGCGTTGCCCAGCCCACGCACGATGTAGGACCCGGTGCCCATGCTGCCCGGGATGATGCCCAGCTCCCCGCTGCCCGCGCGGATCGCGCCCTTGCGGGTCACCAGCACGTCGACACCGTCGTAGGTCTCCTCGCTGACGTAGTTGTGGTGGCACGAGATCGGCTCGTCGAACCGCGTGCCCGGCACCGTGTCGGCCAGCGCCTTCTGCACCAGCGACACCATCACCGCCCGGTTGCGGCGCGCGTACTCCTGGGCCCAGAACAGGTCCCGCCGGTAGTGCCGCATCTGCGGGGTGTCCGCGACGAACACCGCCAGCTCCCGGTCCGGCAGGTCGGCGTTGTGCGGCAGCTTCTTGGCGATCTCGATGTGCCGCTCGGCCAGCTCCTTGCCGATGTTGCGCGACCCCGAGTGCAGCATCAGCCACACCCGCCCCGCGTCCGGCCCGCCCTGCTCCAGGCACACCTCGATGAAGTGGTTGCCGCCGCCGAGGCTGCCCATCTGTGCCAGCGCCCGCTCCCGCCGGTTCTGCACGTCGGGGTGCAGCGAGGAGAACCCGTCCCAGAACCTGTCCCATCCGCTGTCGACACCCCGCGGATCGACCGGCGTCTCGTGCATGCTGAACCCGACGGGCACCGCCGCTTCGATCCGCCGCCGCAGCCGCGACAGGTCGTCGGGCAGGTCCGTGGCGGTCAACGACGTGCGCACCGCGCTCATCCCGCACCCGATGTCCACGCCGACCGCCGACGGCGACACCGCGTCGCGCATGGCGATCACACTGCCCACGGTCGCCCCCTTGCCCAGGTGCACGTCCGGCATCACCGCCACCCCGTGCACCCACGGCAGATCGGCGATGTTGCGCAACTGCTGCATCGCCGCCTGCTCGACCTCGCGCGGATTGGCCCACATGCGGATGGGAACCCTGCTTCCCTCCACCGTGGTGAACACATCGACCTCCTGACACCGGCCACCGGAGTGGACGAACAAAAGCAACAGCCGCCCGAAAATCCCCTGCGGGGCCTCGGGCGGCTGTCCTGGAAAGACCGGAACTGCTCAGCGATCACCGAGGCGACATCGGGCACGACTCCGTGGTGCAACGGCAACCATGACGCCTCCTCACCGGTGTCCGCTGGGGCTGATGCCGACGATCATGCCCGCCACCGCGGACCCTCGACAACCGAATTACCCAACCCGCCCCCGCCCACACCCGCACCCCGTGACCGGCCGGTCGCACTGCGCTGATCAGCACCGGCACGCACGGAACTATGGCCCGGTTCACAGTCACCGCCCGGCACCGCCGCTGCGCTCGCACGATCTCGGCACCAGCCCCCGAACCCACCCCGCGAACGGACACGAAACGATCACACGTTCGCTACGATTCGTCGGCCAGGTCGGGGAAACCAGCGAACGCAAGGAGTGCAGGCGATTGTCCTCCCAGTCCCCCGGCCTGTTCCGCCGCTGGTGGTGGAAGAGCCCGCTGCCGGTCCGGCTGATCCCCGCCACCGGACTGCTCGCCGCCGTGGCCGCCACCGCCCTCAGCGCCGTCCCCCCGGCACCGCGCCCGGCCGCGCACCAGCCGCCGCCTCCCGCACCCACCTCCCCGATGCCCGCGGCACCCAGCACCACACCCCCGCCGCCACCACCGGAAACCACGGCCACCACAACCACCAGCAGCCCGATCACCACGACCCGGCCGACCCGCACCACCACCCACACGACAACCCCGACCACCCGAACCCCGGCCCCGCCACCGGTGGAAACCACAACCACCACCACGACGACCACCACCGAAGAACACGTGCCGGTCGTCGAACCCGGCAAGCGCTGCCCCCGCGAAGGCGACACCGGCCGCACCGCCGACGGAGCCGCCGCCAGCTGCCAACGCGACGACGACGGCGACCTGAGGTGGACGACCCGATGGTGAACAACGCCCTGAGCCTGCTCGAACAAGGCCCCTACGCGCCCCGCTGCCCGCACGGCCACGGCCCCCTGACCACCGTCACCGACCCCGACGCCCCCACCGGCATCGGCCTGGCCTGCCCCACCTGCGGCGCCCGCCGCGAACTGGAAACCAGCATGCTGCGCACCCTGCTCAACCCCGAAACGTCCACCACCCGCTTCGACGTCCCCCTCGCCGGCCGCACCCGGCCCGAACCCGCCCGCGAGGACCCGACCGAACGCATCCCCGTCGACGAACTGTGGAAAGCCCCCGCCCCCACCACCCGCGACGACCTCCACCAGCCACTGCCCAGCCCCCGCCCCACCCCGCGCGGACTCCGCCCCGACGGCACCATCCGCACCACCGGCTGGCTCCAACTCGGCCACCGCACCATCAGCTCCGGCCTCTGGGCCGCCCTGACCGGCCTGACCCTCGGCCTCGCCCTGATCGACCTCACCAGCTGGCTACCGCTGATCCTCACCGCCACCGGCTACGCCACCTGGCACGCCCAGACCCGCTGGATCCGGCCCGCCTCCACCGCCGTCAACCTCCACCGCACCACCGCCGACCGCCTCACCCCGGGCACCGCGATCCGCCTGCACGGCCCGATCGGACCCGTCGGCATCGTCGACGAGATCACCCCAGTCCGCCGCAACCGGATCCGCATCGACCTCGACGGCGGCACCCACCTCACCGTGCCCGACACCGCCCGCTGCCACGTCGTCGACCTGCGCAGCTAGCCCCGCCGCAACACCGTCACCATCGCGTAGTCCTTGACCGGCCCCGACACCCGCCACTCCTGCCGCCACCGATCCGCGTCCAGCACCACGAACTCACCCCGGTACTCATCAGCCCGGCACGGATGCACCACCCGCCACCGCCCCGACCGCAGATCCAGATCGTGGAACCACGACCCATCGGAGAACCACACCTGCGCACACGCCCCCGAAACCAGATACCGCAGGCACCGGAACGCCGGACCCCGGTGCGAGCCCAGCTCCAGCACCCCGTCCTCCCGGTACTCCAAACCCCCCTCGCACGGCGAGAACACCCCCACCCCGGAGAACGACCCCACCGGCGCCCCCGCCGCATCCACGATCTCCCGCTCCAGCCGCCACCGGCCCGCCAGGAAACCCGCGAGATCATCCACCCCGAACGGCACCCGCCGAACCCCCGACCACCGCATCCGACGAAGGCTGCTGCTCCTCCTTCGGCGGCAGCAACCCCGACACATCACCACCGGTGTCGTTGACCTTCACCACGAACGGCCGCGTCTCGGTGTAGCGGACCACGCTCACCGAACACGGATCCACCACGATCCGCTGGAACCCGTCCAGATGCAGCCCCAACGCATCCGCCAGCACCGACTTGATCACGTCCCCATGACTGCACGCCACCCACACCGCGTGCGGCCCGAACTCCTCCGACACCCGCCGGTCGTGCTCCCGCACCGCGGCCACCGCCCGCGCCTGCACCTGAGCCAACCCCTCACCACCCGGGAACACCGCCGCCGACGGATGCTGCTGCACCACCCGCCACAACGGCTCCTCGGTCAGCTCACCGATCTTGCGCCCGGTCCACTCCCCGTAATCCACCTCGGCCAGCCGCTCGTCGACCACCGGCTCCAACCCCAGCCCCGACACCCACGACGCGACCGTCTCCCGGCACCGCCGCAACGGCGACACCACCACCGAACTCACCGGAACCCCGTCCAACCGGCCCCCCAGACCAGCCGCCTGCGCCACCCCGGTGTCGTCCAAACCGACACCCTCCGCGCGCCCCGCCAACGTCCCGGAACCATTCGCCGCCGACCGTGCATGCCGCAGCAGGATGAGAGTCGCCACCCCGCCGAGGGTAGGCCAGCCCCGAACGAAAACGCGGCCCGGTGCACCCAAGCACCGAGCCGCGCCTCCCGCACCAACCGGATCAGGCCTGAATGGCCCCGAAACCCAGCAGCCCGAACAACACCAGACCCAACGCGATCCGATACCACACGAACAAGTACACGCTGTGCTTCTCCACGAACCGCAGCAACCACGCGATCACCGCGTAACCGATCACCCCGGCCACCACCGTCGCCACGATCATCTGCGCCCCGGACGGCTGCAACCCGTACGGCGACGGCTCGAACACGTGCGACACCTCCGACAACCCCGCCGCGAACACCGCCGGAATCGCCAGCAGGAACGAAAACCGCACCGCCGTCGGCCGATCCAGCCCCAACGCCAGACCCGCCGTGATCGTCCCACCCGACCGCGACACACCCGGGATCAACGCCAACGCCTGCGCCGAACCCATCAGCACACCATCGCGCATCGTCAACCGGTCCTGCGCCCGCCGCTGCGTCCCGAACCGCTCGGCCAACCCCATCAGGATCCCGAACACGATCAACGTCGCCCCCGTGATCCACAAACTCCGCAACGCACCCCGGATGTAGTCCTGGAACAGAAAACCCAGCACCCCGATCGGCAAACTGCCCACGATCACGTACCACGCCAACCGGTAATCCTTGGTCCGGCGCACCTCCGCGTCCACCAGACCCCGGAACCACGTCACCGCCAACCGCACGATGTCACCGAGGAAGTAGATCACCACCGCCAACTCGGTACCGATCTGCGTCACCGCCGTGAACGAAGCACCCGCATCCGACCCGAAGAACAACTTCGACACGATCGACAGATGCCCGGACGACGAAATCGGAAGGAACTCCGTGAGCCCCTGGACCACGGCGAGCACCATGGCCTGCAACCACGACAACTAAACCCACTCCAGCACGATCGAGAGAATTGGTGTGCGGCGCCCGTCCACGCGCCAGGCACCTCGCCCCTCCTGGCCCGAAATCTTGCAGCATCGCCCTCACCCGCCCGGGGACCACCCCACCGTTACGCTCCGCAGCACCCCACCCCCACCAAGTGACCCGCCGACCAACCGCGGCATACCCCCACCGCACGCCCCCACCGAATATCCTCGACCCCCGTGGAACACCGACAGCTCGGCCGCAGCGGCCTGCGCGTCTCCCGGCTCGCCCTCGGCACCATGACCTGGGGACTCCACACCGACGCCGACGAAGCCGCCGACCAACTCGTCACCTTCCACGACGCAGGCGGCACCCTCATCGACACCGCCGACGTCTACCAGGACGGCCACAGCGAACAGATCCTCGGCGACCTGCTCACCACCACCCTCGACCGCGACCACGTCGTCCTGGCCACCAAAGCCGTCGCCCGCCGCACCGACGGCCCCTTCGGCGGCGGCGCCTCCCGAGCCGCCCTGCTCACCGCCCTCCACGGCTCACTGCGCCGCCTGCGCACCGACCACATCGACCTCTGGCAACTCCACGCCTGGGACACCGACGTCCCCCTCGACGAAACCCTCGCCACCCTCGACCACGCCGTCACCACCGGCAAAGTCCGCTACACCGGCATCTCCAACTACACCGGCTGGCAACTCGCCACCGCCGCCACCCACCAGCACGCCCACCCCGCACGCACCCCCATCACCGCCCACCAGACCGAGTACTCCCTGCTCGAACGCCGACCCGAACACGAAGCCCTCCCCGCCGCCCACCACCACGGCATCGGCACCCTCGCCTGGGCACCCCTCGGACGCGGCGTCCTCACCGGCAAATACCGCCACGGAACCCCCGCCAACTCCCGCGGCGCCGACCCCCAACTCGCCGGCTACCTCGACCACCACCGCACCGAACGCGCCGCCCGCATCGTCGAAGCCGTCACCACCGCCGCCGAAGGACTCGGCACCTCACCCCTGGCCGTCGCCCTCGCCTGGGTCCGCGACCGCCCCGGCATCACCGCCCCCGTCCTCGGCGCCCGCACCACCCACCAGCTCAAAGCCGCCCTCACCGCCGAAGACATCACCCTGCCACCGGCCATCAACGCCGCCCTCGACGACGTCAGCGCACCCCAGAACCAGCACTGACCCCTACCGCACCCCCACCCCCCGATGTCAAGCTGGACGTTTCACCGAGAGATGCTGAACAGGCACCGCACCGCACCAAGGAGGACTCGTTGCGCCGTCTGGTAGCCGCCTGCTTCACCGCATCCCTCGCCCTCACCGGCTGCAGCACCGGAGGCACCAGCGACCCCCTCCAGGTCACCGACCAACTCGTCGCCGCCACCCCCGCCACCGCACCAGCCACCACCCGCGCGCCGGCAGGCACCCTCCTGCCCACCCCCGCCGCCGACCACACCGCCTACGACCCTGACACCCACACCCTCATCACCGCCGGCGGCAACACCCTCACCCTCACCAACCCCCAGAACCCCGCCCAACCCCGCACCATCACCCTCCCCAGCACCCCCACAGCACTCCACACCGACCGCGGCACCGCACTGGTCGCACTCCCCGACAGCGACCAGATCACCCGCATCGACCTCCGCACCGGCGACACCACCCCCACCACCGTCCCCGGCGGACCCACCGACGCCGCACCCCTGCCCGACGGCCGCACCGCCGTCACCCTGCGCACCACCAAATCCGTCGCCATCCTCGACGGCACCCGCACCACCACGACCACACCAGGCTTCGAAGACCCCGCCCAGCTCCTCACCCCCGGCGGCGACCTCCACCTCCTCGACCGCCTCACCACCGCCCTCACCCCCATCAACACCACCAACGGCGACAAAGGAGCCGGACTCCGCGCAGGCGACGGCGCCACCAACGCCGTCACCGACCGCTACCAGCGCATCCTCACCATCGACACCCGAGGCCAGGAACTCCTCGCCTTCTCCGTCGACCCGCTGATCATGAAACAGCGCTACCCCGTCCCCGGCGCCCCCTACGCCATCGCCTACGACCCCCAGCGCGACCTCGCCTGGGTCACCCTCACCGCGACCAACGAACTCGTCGCCTACGACATCGCAGGCGGCGAACCCCAGGAACGCCACCGGCTGCCCACGGTCCGCCAACCCAACTCGATCGCCGTCGACCCCCACAGCGGCCAGGTCTACGTGACCTCGGCAACCGGCGAAGGAACACAGGTGGTGACAGCGTGATCAACAACGCGGAAGGAACCAACGACCAGGACTGGGAGTACCGGCCGCTGCGCCTGCCACCCGGCATCACCCGGCGCAACGCAGCGACCCAGCTCAGCATCCACGCCGAGTTCTCCGGCTGGGAACTCTCCCGCGTCCTGCTCTACAGCGACGGCACCCGCAAGGTCTGGCTGCGCCGCCGCCGCACCACACCCGGAGTCCCCGAACTCCTCACCTGAGGACCAGCAGCCGCAGAACTCCCCGCGGGATCCCACCACCTCCCGCGAGGACAACCCGTGCCCTCACGGCACCCGTTCCAACCACTCCCGCGTCCCGAACTTCGACGCCACCAAATCCCGCGCCCGCGACCGCTCCCCCTCCGACACGGCACCATCGACCAACCCGTACCGCGCCCGGAACCCGTCGACCAACCGCGAGATCACCTCCTGCCGCGACAACCCCGTCTGCCGCCGCAACGGATCCACCCGCTTCTTCGCACTCGCCACACCCTTGTCCGACAACTTCTCCCCGCCGACCCGCAGCACCTCACCCAGCTTGTCGGCATCGATGTCGTAGGACATCGTCACGTGGTGCAGCACCACCCCGGGCCCCACCCGCTTCTGCGCCGCACCACCGATCTTCCCGCCATCCGACGTGATGTCGTTCAACGGCTGGTACCACACGTTCAACCCCAGCTCCCGCAACACACCCAGCACCCAGTCGTCCAGGAACGCGTACGAATCCGCCACCGACATCCCCGCCACCAACGACTCCGGCGCGTACAGCGAATACGTCACCGTGTTCCCCGGCTCCACGAACATCGCCCCACCACCGGTGATCCGCCGCACCACCTCCACACCGTGCCGCCGCGCCCCCTCGGCATCCACCTCGTTGCGCACCGACTGGAAACTCCCGATGATCACCGACGGCGCCGCCCACTCCCAGAACCGCAACGTCGGAGGACGCCGCCCCGCCGCCACCTCCTCCGCCAGCACCTGGTCCAGCGCCATGTGCATCAGCGGAACCTGCGGCCCGTCCCGCACCAACCGCCACTCGTGATCAACCCAGTCGCTCGCCCGCGTCAACGCCCTCCGCACCGCGATCGCCACCGCCTCGGCACCGAACCCCACCATCCGCACCCTCGCGTGCAATCCACTGTGGATCAACCGGGCCAGCGTCTCGACCTCCGCATCCACCGGCGCCCCCTCCAGCGCCCGGTTGATGTCCTCCAACGCCTCATCGGGCTCCAGGAAGAAATCCCCGCTCACCCGGACCCGCGCCAACCGCCCCGCCGCGGCCTCCACATCGGCCACCACCAGCTTGCCGCCCGGAACCTTGTACTCACCGTGCACCGAAATCTCCACTCACCCAGCCCGGCCCCACCGGCGCGCCCCGCACACCCGGCACGGGCAAGATGAAACACCGCGACAGCGGCGCGGAAGGAGGCCCGAGCGTGAATGCATCCCTGACCGACACCGTACTGCTCACCGGAGCCCTGCTCGCCGACGGAACCGGCGCCCCCCTGCGGCCCGCCGACGTCCTCGTCGAGAGAGGACGCATTACCGCCGTCGAAGCCCCCGGCGCCCTACCCCGCACCACCCCCGAACGCGACCTCACCGGACTCGTCCTCGCACCCGGGTTCATCGACGTCCACTCCCACGCCGACAACGCACCGCTGCTCACCGACCACGACACCACCAAGATCCACCAAGGCGTCACCACCGAAGTCGTCGGCAACTGCGGCTTCAGCCTCGCCCCCGCGAGCCCCGCCCACACCGGCACGCTGGCCGCCTTCCTCCAGCGGATCTTCCCCCCGCTCGACATCGGCTGGTCCGGCTTCCACGACCTGTTCGCCCGCACCGACAGCGCAGGCCACGTCACCAACCAGTGCCCGCTCGTCGGCCACGGCACCCTCCGCATCGCCGCGATGGGCATGACCGACGCCGCACCCGACGACCAGGCCATGAACGCCATGCGCACCGCGCTCGAAGAAGGCATGACCGCGGGCGCCTTCGGCCTCTCCAGCGGGCTGATCTACCCACCCGCCGTCTTCTCCACCACCGGCGAACTCACCCGCCTCGCCCAGGTCCTCGGCGGCGACGGCCTCTACGCGACCCACATGCGCGACGAAGGCGCCCACCTGCTCGACGCCATCGACGAAGCCCTGCACATCGGCGCCACCGCCGGACGCACGCACCTCTCGCACCTCAAAGCCGCGGGCCCCGAGAACTGGGGCAAGGTCCGCCCGGCGCTCACCAGGATCGAGCAGGCCCGGGAAGCGGGCCACACCGTCGCCCAGGACGTCTACCCGTACACGGCGTCGTCCACGATGCTCACCGCGACCCTGCCCGACCGCTTCCTCGCCGACGAGGCCGACGTCATCCTCGACCGCCTCACCACCGCGGAAGGCAGAGCCGAACTCGCCGACGCCAACCGGGACCGCGACTGGACCAGGATCCTGGTCGCCACCACCGCCAGCCACCGCTTCGAAGGCCGCACGATCGCCGAACTCGCCGCCGAACAGGACATCCCGCCCATCGACGCGCTGATCGGCGTGCTGGTCGGCGAACAGCTGCGCGCGGCCATGATCTCGTTCTCGATGCACGAGGACGACCTCGCCGACGCGCTCGCCGACCAGCACACCATGATCGGCTCCGACGGGCTCCCGCCCGGCACCGGGGGCAAACCGCATCCCAGGCTCTACGGCACGTTCCCCCGCGTGCTCGGCCGGTACTGCCGGGACCGCGGCGTGCTCTCCCTCCCGGAAGCCGTGCGCAGAATGACCTCGCTGCCCGCCCAGTCCTTCCGCATCCCGCAGCGCGGCCTCGTCGCCCCGGGCTACGTCGCCGACCTCGTCGCCTTCGACGCGACCACCGTGACCGACGTCGGCGACTACCACGACCCCGTCCACCAGCCGACCGGAATCCCGTGGGTCGCCCAGGCCGGCCACACCGTCGTCGACCAGGGCGAGTACCTCGGCACCCGCCGAGGCCAACGCCTCACCCCGGCGACCTGACCCCGTTGTCCTGGCGGTCTTTGGTGGTTGGGTTCGAGGTATTTATTTTGATCAACGCTGAAATAATAGATGCAGTAGTAATCAAATCTGACTGAACTCCACCGGGCTCGTCCTCCTCGCGGGGCACCAGAAAATGCGATCTGCCGACCGACGCCGCAATATCGGCGAATACTCCCCGCCCCGAGAGGAGCCGCTGTGGATCGCTCCGACTCACGCCCCGTCGCCCCGCTCCCCCGTCAGCCCGAAGAGGACCAGTGGCAGCAGCTGGAGCCCGTCTCCCCCGGCCCGCGCCGGACCTTCGGCGCCCCGGAGATCGACGACTTCGACGAGAGCCATCTCGTCCGCGGATACGACTGATCCCCGAGCCGGCCGCACGCCCAGACCACGAGCGCGCAGACGGCGAAAACCGCGCCGAGGATGCTCGACCCGGTCCACCCGGCGCCGGCGAACGCCGTGGTCGTCGCGGTCGCGCCGAGCGCGGAGCCGAGCGAGTAGAAGATCATGTAGCCGCCGATGACACTGCTCGTGCGTTGCGGATGGGGCATGGTCAGCAGGTGCTGGTTGCTCACGTGCACGGCTTGCACGGCGAAATCGAGCACGATCACGCCGATGATCACGAGCCACAGCGACCAGGGCGCCTGCCCGATCGCCAGCCATGAGACAGCGAGCAGCGCGAGCGCTCCGCCCGTTACGGCGCTGGTGAACCCCGCATCGGCCCAGCGTCCCGCCCGAGCCGCGCCGAGTGCGCCCGCCAGGCCGGCGACACCGAACAGGCCGATCTCCGCCGTACTCAGGTGCCACGGCTCGGCCGCGAGCGGCAGCGCCAGGCCGCTCCACAGCGTGCCAAAGGAAGCGAACAGGAAGAACGCGATCAGCCCGCGCGTGACGAACAGGCGCTCGCGGAACAATCCGCCCAGCGACGTCAGCACCTGCCGGTATGTGGCGTGCTCCGCGCGCGTGTCGGGCGGCAGTGTCTTTAAGACAAGGAATGCCAGCACTACAAGGAGCACCGCAAGCACGATGTACACGCTGCGCCAGCCCCACATCGCAGCCAGGCCGCCAGCCGCGACGCGCGCTCCGAGGATGCCGACTACGACGCCGGAGGTCACCGCACCGAGGTTGCGGCCGCGCTCCTCTGGCTCGGACAGGGCCGCGGCGTAGGCGACCGTCGTCTGGACGACGACCGCGAACAGGCCCGCGACCACCAGCCCGGCGAACAGCGCCCACGCCTGAGCCGCCGTCGCGGCCAGCCCCGCACCTACCGCGGTCAGCAGGAGGTGCCCCGCCACCAGCTTGCGCCGATCCACCATGTCGCCCAGGGGAACCAGTACGGCCAGCCCGGCCAGATAGCCGAGCTGCCCGGCGGCGACGACCCATCCCAGGTGTGCGTCCGGCATGCCCAGATCGCTCCTGATCTGGGCGAGAACCGGTTGCGCGGCATAAATGCTCGCGACGGCGACCGCGCAGATCGCGGCGAACAACATCCTCCGGCTGACGGGCAACCCCATCCGCCCCCTTCGATTAGTAGCAAATTGCAACTGATCTGACGGTACGGCAGAATGGTTTCAATCAGCAACTCTCAGGGGGTGCGATGACCCAGCCCGCAGTCCGCGCCGAGGACGTGACCTGGACCGACCAGTCCTGCCCGGTGGCGCGGACCCTCGACCTGATCGGGGACCGCTGGAGCCTGCTCATCGTCCGCGACGCCATGGACGGCGCGCGCGCTTTCACCGACTTCCAGCAGCGCACCGGGATCGCCCGCAACATCCTCACCGACCGGCTCCGCCGGCTGGTCGACCGCGGCATCCTCGATCGGCAGACCGCGCCCTCGGGCAGGCGGCAGCTCTACACGCTCACCCCGGCCGGGCGCGACCTGTTCACCGTCGTCGTCGCGCTGCGGCAGTGGGGCGAACGGCACGCCTTCGCCCCCGGCGAGACCCACTCCGTCCTCGTCGACGAGCACGGCGTTCCGCTGCCGCAGCTCCAGCCGACCGACAGGGACGGAAACCCGGCCGAGGTCGGGACAACCTCGGTGCGGAAGACCGACTGACCGCTCTCCTTGCCGGTTTGGCCTCGGCGCCCTAAGCGTTAATTTCAGTCGACACTGAAGCAATAGATGTAATAGAGGTGTGCGGACAGCTCAGGATTCGGGACAGTCCGACACTGAGTGCCGACGGAGTCAGCGCGGCAGCGAGCGCAGGGCGTTCTGCAGCTGGTCCAGCACCGCGTCCGGCGACGCCTTGGTCTTCACGACGCCGACCACCACCTGCTCCTCGCCGCCACCGTCCCATGTGGACGACAGTGCCTCCTGCACCAGCCGCGTGCCCGCGCGCAGGGCCGCCCTGGCGTCGAGCTCTCCCCCGCTCTTGAGCCATTCCCGCAGGACGTGGTTGTGCACGGCGACGATCGCGGCGGCGACCACCGCGGCCCGGAGATCACCGTTGTCCTCTCCGGCGAAGCGGGCGCGCAGGTACCGCGCGAACACCCGCTGGTAGCGGTCGATGCTGGCGATCTCCTTGTCCCGCAAGGAAGGCACCTGCCGGGTCAGGGCGAACCGGCGCAGCGAGACCTCGGGCTCGGTCAGGTACATGTCCAGCACCATCTCGGCGGTGCGGCTGACCACGACCAGCGGCTGCTCGGCGTCGTCGGCCGACTCCAGCAGCTCGACCACCTCGGCCAGCTGCTCGTCGTGCCCGGGGAACACGACGTCCTCCTTGGACCGGAAGTACCGGAAGAAGGTCCGCCTGCCCACCCCGGCGGCGTCGGCGATCTGGTCCACGGTGGTCGCTTCGAAGCCCTGCGCCGCGAACAGGTCCATGGCCGCCAGCGCCAGCGCGCTGCGGACCCGCCGCCTGCCGTGGGGAGTGCGGCCCGCGCGCGGCCTGGGTTCCGAAGTGGCTGCCTGGGACATGCGCGGAATGCTACAGGGCCCGATTGCTCGTGGCACTGAGTGCCGTTACGATGCGGTGGGCAGTGCGCGCCCTCGTCGGCAGCGCCTGGCTTCACATTCATCGAGCCGGCGGAGGACGCCGGGGACGGGAGAGGCGCGCGGTGGACCAGAACTTCGAGACCTACCGGTTGGCCGACGAGCACGACGCCCTGCGCGAGGCGGTGCGCGCGATGGCGGAGAAGGAGATCGCGCCGCACGCCGCCGAGGTCGACGAACAGGAGCGCTACCCCAGCGAGGCGCTCGAAGCGCTGGTCAAGTCCGGTTTCGCGGCGGTGCACGTGCCCGAGGCCTACGGTGGCGAGGGCGCGGACTCGGTGGCGACCTGCATCGTCATCGAGGAGGTCGCGCGGGTGTGCGCCTCCTCCTCGCTGATCCCGGCGGTGAACAAGCTCGGGACCATGCCGATCATCCTGTCCGGTTCCGAGGAGCTCAAGCACAAGGTGCTGTCCTCCCTCGCGGCCGGCGAGGCCACCGCCTCCTACGCGCTCTCGGAGCGCGAGGCCGGCTCGGACGCGGCGTCGATGAAGACCCGGGCCCGGCTCGACGGCGACCACTGGGTGCTCAACGGCAGCAAGTGCTGGATCACCAACGGCGGCGTGTCCAGCTGGTACACCGTGATGGCGGTGACCGACCCGGACAAGGGCGCCAACGGCATCAGCGCCTTCGTCGTGCACGCCGACGACCCCGGTTTCGTCGTGGGCCCCAAGGAGAAGAAGCTCGGCATCAAGGGCTCCCCCACCGTCGAGCTGTACTTCGAGAACTGCACCATCCCGGCCGACCGGATCATCGGCGAGCCCGGCACCGGGTTCAAGACCGCGCTGCGCACCCTCGACCACACCCGCCCGACGATCGGCGCGCAGGCCGTGGGCATCGCCCAGGGCGCGCTCGACGCGGCGCTGGACTACGTCAAGGAGCGCAAGCAGTTCGGCAAGGCGATCTCGGACTTCCAGGGCGTGCAGTTCATGCTCGCCGACATGGCGATGAAGATCGAGGCCGCCCGGCACATGGTCTACATCTCGGCGGCCCGCGCCGAGCGGGGCGAGCCGAACCTGGGCTTCATCTCGGCCGCGGCCAAGTGCTTCGCCTCCGACGTCGCCATGGAGGTCACCACCGACGCCGTGCAGCTGTTCGGCGGCGCGGGCTACACCCGCGACTTCCCGGTCGAGCGGATGATGCGCGACGCCAAGATCACCCAGATCTACGAGGGCACGAACCAGATCCAGCGGATGGTCATGGCCCGCTCGCTGCTCAAGGGCTGACCCCACCGCCCCGCTGAGGCCCTCGCGACCGGCGTCGCGGGGGCCTCAGCCGTTCTGCTGGTCGGCCGTGCGGGGTACGCCCACACTGGTGAGTGGCCATCGACCGGAAGGAGTCGGAGATGGACATCGCTCGTGATCTGTTCGCGTTCGTGGGGCGGCTCGGCATCGGCATCATCTTCGTCGCGCACGGACTGCAGAAGCTCACCACGATGGGGATCAGCGGGGTCGCGCAGGGCTTCGAAACGGCGGGCATCCCGCTACCCGTGATCTCGGCCTGGTACAACGTGCTCGTCGAGCTGATCGGCGGCGTCCTGTTGATCATCGGGCTGGCGTTGCCGCTGGTCGGCGTCCTGCTCGCGATCAACATGGCGGGCGCGCTGGTGTTCGTGCACCTGGCGGGCGGGCTGTTCCTGCCGACCGGGTTCGAGTACGTGCTCGCGCTCGGCGTCGCGGCGCTGGCCATCGGGTTCAACGGCGGGCGCTGGGCCGTCGACAAGCTGATCTTCGGCCGCCGGGCCCCCGCCGGGGTCTAGCCCGCGCGCCGCCTGCCCAGGTAGTTGCCGGACTCGGCGTAGAGGCTGCTCAGCAGCCACGCGCCCACGCCGATGTCGTCGCCGACGCCGATCAGCGGCAGGAACTCCGGCACGAAGTCGATCGGCGACACCAGGTAGACGACCGCCAGCAGCCACAGCAGCGTCTGGTACCGGGGCACCCCCGCGCCGCCCCGCCAGGACTCCGCGATCATCGCCGGAACCGCCCGGATCCGCTGCACCGGACCTCCGGTCGCGCCTTCGCCGGAGCGCCGCAACGGTGCCAGCCGACGCCGCACCCGGGCGACCAGCCCGGCCACGGCGATCCCGATCCCGGCCGCGATGAGCCCGGGTGGCAGCAGCCACCAGCCTCCCGCCGGATCGCCCAGCCCCGCCAGGTAGGCCACGACTCCAGCGGCGACGAGCAGCACCCCGAAAACGATCATCTTCCGACCTCCGAACACCGGTCCGCACAGCCAGGTTCCCACGAGCGGCGGGGGACGTTTCGTGGCACGGTCGTCACCGGCGGTCAGGTGGGATGGGGGCGCACGTGGTCGAACAGGCCGAGGCCCGGGTCCGAGGGCAGTCGCTGGCCAGGGCCAGCGGGACGATGGCGGTGGCGACCGCGGTCAGCCGGGTCAGCGGGCTCGGGGCGAAGATCGCGCTGGTCGCGGTGCTCGGCCTGGGCGTGGTCAACGACTCCTACACGGTGGCCAACACGCTGCCGACCGTCGTCAACGAACTCCTGCTCGGCGGCGTGCTGACCAGCGTCGCTGTTCCGCTGCTGGTGCGCGCGCAGCAGGAAGGCAGGAGACAGGGCGAGTCCTACGCGCAGTGGATGATCACCATGGGCCTGGTGCTGCTGGCCGCGGCCACCGCGCTCGCCGTCGCCGCCGCGCCGCTGCTGACGCAGCTGTACCTGGGCTCGGACACCCGGGCGAACTCCGCCCTGACCACCGCCTTCGCCTACCTCCTGCTGCCGGGGATCGTCTTCTACGGCCTGTCGGCGCTGCTGGCGGCGGTGCTAAACGTCCGGGAGCGGTTCGGCGCCCCGGCCTGGGCTCCGGTGGCCAACAACGTCGTAGTCATCGCGACGGTGGTCGTCTACGCCGTGCTCCCCGGCGAGATCTCGACCGATCCGGTGCGCATGGGCGAGCCGAAGCTGCTGGTCCTGGGCATCGGGACCGCGCTGGGCATCGCCGTGCAGAGCTCGATCATGGTGGTGTCGTTGCGCCGCACCGGGTTCCGGTTCCGCTGGCGGTGGGGCTGGGACCACCGGCTGTCGGAGTTCGGGGAGCTGGCGTTCTGGGTCGTGCTCTACACCGCGGTCAGCCAGGTCGGGATGGTGGTGATCACCCGGGTCACCGGCCAGGGCACCGAGGGCAGCGTCGCGACGTTCAACTACGCCTGGCTGCTGTCGCAGGTCCCCTACGGCGTGCTCGGGGTCTCGCTGCTCACCGCGCTGATGCCGCGGCTCAGCCGGGCAGCGGCGGCCGGGCGTTCCGGGGAGTTCGTCGCGGACCTCTCGCTGGGCGTGCGGACCAGCGCCGTCATGCTGATGCCCGTCAGCGCGCTGATGGTGGTCGCGGGCGGCGCGATCGGGGTGTCGCTGTTCTCCGTCGGCGCCGGTGACGTGGCCGCGGCCGACCGGCTGGGCGTCACGCTCGGCGTGCTCGCCCTGGGGATCGTGCCGTTCGCGGTGACGATGCTCCAGCTGCGGGCGTTCTACGCGATGAAGGACGCCCGCACCCCGACCTGGATCAACGTGATCATGGTCGGGTTCCGCAGCGTCCTGTGCTACGTCTTCCTGCTCACGGTCGGGCCGGACCGGCTCGTGGTCGCCGTCGCGCTGGCGATGTCGCTGAGCTTCGTCGTCGGCGCGGTCGTCGGCCAGATCTGGTTGCACTTCCGGGTCGGGCGGCTCGGATCCCGGCGGACGGCCGGCAGCGTCCTGCGGTCGCTCGCCGCCTCGGCCGCCGGGTGCGGCTGCGCGGTCGCGGCCGTCGCCGGTCTCGACCCGGTGCTCGCGTCGATGGGACCGGTCGCCGGGGCGTGGCTGACCCTGGCGGTGAGCACGGTGATCGTGCCGGTGGTCGGCTTCGGGTTGCTGGCGCTGTTCCGCGCGCCCGAGCTCGCTCCGGCGCTGGAGCGCCTACGCCGCCGTTGAGGTCACTTGCGGACGCGCAGGTTCGGCCGGGTGCGCTCCGCGCGCAGCGCGTCGAGTTCGGGGACCTCGGGAACCGGCGCCAGCCGCTCGCCGACCGCCCACTCCAGCAGCAGATCGGCCAGCACCGGGTTGCGGGCCAGTACCGGACCGTGCAGGTAGGTGCAGACGACCCGGCCGGTGACCGCTCCCTCGGCCGAGTCATGGCCGTTGCCGATGCCCCGCACCACCCGGCCCAGCGGCTTCGAACCGCTGCCGAGCACCGTGCGGCCGAGGTGGTTCTCGAACCCGGTCAGCACTCCCACCTCATCCAGCGTGGAGTGCGTGGTGACTTCGCCGATCGCGCGCCGCTCCCCCGGCGTCGTCACGGCGTCGACGAGCCCGAGGCCGTCGTGCCGCGCGCCGTCTCCGGTCGTGAACGCCGTGCCCAGCACCTGGAGACCGCCGCAGATCCCCAGCACCGGCGCCCCGCGCTGCACCGCGCGCTGCAATCCGTTGCCACGGCTGAGGAATCGCACCGCCGCCTGCTGCGCGACGTCCTCTCCCCCACCGAGCACGTAGAGGTCGCAGGACGCGGGAAGCGGGTCCGAAGAGGACAGCACCGTGACCGTCTCGCAGGGAATTCCCCGCCAGGCCAGCCGCTTCTCCAGCACCAGCACGTTCCCCCGGTCGCCGTAGGTGCCGAGCAGGTCCGGCAGCACCAGCGCGATCCGCAGCGCCTCGGTCGTCATGGCCGCACGCTCCTCGCGAACAGGTCCCGGAACGCCGTGTAGTTGGCGATCACGTCCGGGATCTCGCCGTCCGAGGCCGACACCGCGGCCTCCACGCTGCCCGCGACCTCGCACCGCACGCCCGCGTACCGCAGGCGCACCGCCAGGTCGAGCGCGCGATCGCCGGTGACTGCCACGGTCCGGCCGCGCAGCGACTCGAAGTCGACGTCCCAGAGCCAGGACACGTCGTAGCCGTCGGCCTCTCGGCTGTTGACCGACAGCACCAGCGGCCGGTCGTGCGCCGAGACCAGGTCGAGCATCTCCAGCCAGCTCGCGGGGTTCTTGGCCAGCAGCAGCCGGACCGGGTGCCCGTCGAGCCGGACCGTGCTGTACCGGCCGCTGGCCTGGCTGACGCGCTCGATCCGCTCCAGCGCGGCCTCGCCGTCGCAGCCCAGCTCCAGCGCCGCCGCCAGCGCGAACGCGGCGTTGATCCGGTTGACGTGGCCGGGCAGGGCGAGGGTCACCGGGTGCAGGGCACCGTCGGGTCCGCGCAGCCCCTCCGCAGTGACGGTCCAGTCCGCCTCCGGGCGGAACAGCCCGCACGCGCACGTCCACGGCAGGTCGCCGTCGCCGAGGCAGGCGCCGCAGCGCGGGCAGTTGACCGCGTCGTCCTTCCAGCGCGCTCCCCCGGACACCCAGGTCACGTGCGGGTGGTCGAAGGCGGCGGAGACGACGTTCGGGTCGTCGCGGTTGGCCACCACGCGGGTGCGCGGGGCCTGCGCGAGCGCGCGCCGGAGGCTGGCCTCGACGGTGCGGATCTCGCCGACCCGGTCGAGCTGGTCGCGGCTGAGGTTGAGCAGCACCGCCACCGCGGGCTCGATCCGCTCGGTGACCTGCGCCAGGTGCAGCTCGTCGACCTCCAGCGCCGCGAACGGTGCGTCGAGCCCGGTCATCAGTGCCGCGACGTGGCCGTCGAGCATGTTCGCGCCGGTCGCGTTGCTGACCGCCGGGGCCTGCGACCGCAGCGCCTCGGCGACCATCTGCGTGGTCGTGGTCTTGCCGTTGGTGCCGGTGATCATGACGATCCGCCTGCCGACCGCGAGCCGTTGCAGCGCCCGGGGCTGCAACGCCAGCGCCAGCCGGCCACCGATCATGCCGCCGCTGCCCGCGCCCAGCCGCCGGGACAGCGCCGCGGCCAGCCTGCCCGCGTCGACCGCCAGCGCCGTGCGCGGATCGTGCCGGTGCAGCCGCGCCGGGCGCGGCGGGCCGACCTGCCAACGCTGGCCGCCCTGGGTTCGCGCACCGGAACGGTGCCTGCCGTGCGTGGTCTCGGTCATCCAGCCCTCCCCGTTGGCGGATCAACCGTCGGTGCGGCGGGTGACCAGCACCGCCACCTCGCCCGCGATCTGGTCCCGCGCGCACCGCCCGGCCCACAGTGTGGCGCTGACCGGCGAAGACGGCGCGGCCAGCGGCACGAAATCGAGCCGACACGCTGACTGCCACACCTTCGAATGTCATTTCCCGGCTTTCGGGTATCTCGCGATCGACGGAATGTGGTCGCAAATACCCCGATAACCCGCCGCATTCGTATCGAGACGGTGCGTTGATCGCAGCTCATGGCGATGAGGTCAGGCGGAGCCGGAGAGCGACCTCACAGCAGGGAGCACCCTTTCGGGTTCAAAGAATCAGTACGCACGGCGATCACGGCCGGACTGACTAGGCTCAGGGGTAATCCCGACTGGCTTTCACGTCCGAGGGAGGCACCGTGACCGAAGCACTCGTACTGCTGATGATGTCGGGCATCGCCGCGGTGGGCGTCGGCTGGACGGTGTGGGACATCCGCAGCGACCTCCGCAGGCAGCGCATCGAGTAGGGCCGCCAACGACAAGGAACCCCGCCGGAGAGAGGCTGGCGGGGTTCCTTGCGGCGCCCGGTCGCTGCGGACCGGACGAGTCAGCGGAGGTCGAGCTGCTGGCCCGGGAAGATCAGGTTCGGGTTCGGCACGACGTCGGCGTTGTTCTGGTGGATCGACTGCCAGCTCACGCCGAACTTGGCACCGATCGAGCCCAGGGTGTCGCCCGCCTGGACCGTGTACTTTCCGGCGGTCGCACCGCTGTCGACCTTCGGCGTGACCTTCTTGGTCTCGGTCTTGCGGGTCTGGGTCTTGGTCGTCTGGGTCTTCGACGAACCCGAGACGTCCTGGTGCTGCAGACCGCCGCGGGTCAGACCGGCCTTCTTCGAGCACACCGGCCACGCGCCCGGGCCCTGCGCCTGCAGGACTCGCTCGGCGACGGCGATCTGCTGCTCGCGGCTCGCGTCCGCGGCGTTGGAGGCGTACGAGGTGCCGCCGTAGGCGGCCCAGGTCGAGGCGCTGAACTGCAGGCCGCCGTAGTAGCCGTTGCCGGTGTTGATGTGCCAGTTACCGGTGCTCTCGCACTGCGCGACGGCGTCCCAAGTGGACTCCGGAGCGGCGTTGGCGGGCATCGCCACGGCGAACGGGGCGGCGACCACGGCGCCGGTCAGGGCGACGCGGGCGACCTTGCGGCCGGTGGAGGTGCGGTGCTTGCCTCGGTAGCGAGCCATGTTGATCTCCAGCCCCGCCTCCAGGGCCGCGCGGTCGCGGGTCCACGGACGCGCGGGCCGCGACCCGCGCGCCTCCGCGACCGGCGGTGGCGTCCTGTCCCTGCCCGGTACCTGTTCTTCGGGGACGGGATGCCCGCGGGGCAGGGTGCGGCGCTGCGGGCATCCGGTTTTCGCTCGTCGGTTCGGGGCCGACCGGCGACACGCTACGTAGCGAAGTCACGAGCACAAAACCATGAACAGGTGGCCATCGTCATAGAAACACGACGAAGATCCGCGCGATGCCGGAGTTTCCGCAGCTCAGCTCTTGATCAACAACGGCCGGACCTGGCCGGGACTGATCACCCTCGGTGAGATGTGAGCCACGATCTCACTCGGACGTGTAATACGCTCCGCAACCGGCCGAATTCGATCAGTTCATCCGGCGGCCGGCCGGGAACCCTCGGATTCGCCGTTGCGCCAGTAGCCCATGAACGTCACCGACTCCCGGTCGAAGTCGCGCTCGGAGATCAGGTGCCTGCGGATGGTGGTGACCATCGCGCGCTCCCCCGCCACCCAGCAGTACGACTCGCTCGACAGCCGCGCCGCCCGGATGGCGTCGGTCATCAGCACCCCCGGCCGCTCGCAACCGCTGCGGGCGAGCCAGTGGACCTCGGCGTCGGCATCGGTCTCCAGCACCTGCTCGTCGCTGGGATCCGGGATCTCGACGTAGACGTCGGCGGCCACCCCGGCGGGCAGGGTCTCCAGGATGCTGCCGATCGCGGGCAGGGCGGTCTCGTCACCGACGATCAGCGTCCGGTCGCCCAGCGCGTCCATCCGGTATTCCACGCCCCCGAACCGCGCGCCGTGCGCGTGCTCGGCGTCGGGCGCGTAGACGGCGAGCCGGTCGCCCACGCGGGCGGTGCGGGCGAAGGAGGTTCCCGGCCCGGCGTCGCCGTGCAGGACGAAGTCGATGTCGAACTCGCAGCTCTCCGGCCGGTGCGCGCGGACGGTGTAGCTGCGGAAGTGCGGCCGGCTCTCGTTCGGCAGCTCCCGCAGCCGCTGGTACGGGCGGTCGCCCTCGGGCAGTTCGAGCTCCTGGCCCGGCAGCGGCAGGATCAGCTTGACCCGCTGGTCCAGCCCGCCGCAGGCCATCCCCGCCAGTTCCGGACCGCCGAAGGTGATCCGGGTCAGGTTCCCGCCCACTCTTCGCACGCCGCGCACCTCGGTCCGGAAGAGCCGGAAGGCCGCGGCGGCGGCCTGGCGCAGCGGGGTCGGGATGCTCATGCACAGCTCCGGATCAGCGGTGTCAGGTGGTTCTCGGTCCAGCGCCGGGACTCACCCGGACCAACACAGCTGAGGCTATCCTAAGTTGACCATGACGCAAGTGATCCACTCGATCGAGTGGCCCGCGTCACACCGGACCCGAACACCTGAGTTCGCTGCTGCCCTGAAGCTGACACGACCGCACCGGCGCCCACTTGACCGCTACTTCGAAGCCGATTCACCCCTTGCCGCTGAGCCGATTCCCCCGGTTACCACCGACAGCATTGATTTCACTCGACACTGAAGCAATAGTGACTATTGCCCCAGTGTCGAGCCGCTCCCCTACTCCGTGCGCAGCCCCTCCGGATGCATCATCCGGCCCAGCATGGGCAACGTCAGCCCGGTCACGACCAGCACCGACGCCAGCGCGATGCCGATCAGCGCCAGCAGGCCGACCGGGTCGAAGACGACCGTCGTCCGCGAGGTCAGCAACGCCACCAGCACACCCATGACCAGCCCGACCACCGTGGCCACCACGATCGCCGCGAGCATCGGCAGCAGGTTCTGCAGCAGCACCGACCAGCCCAGCGTCGACCGCCGGAGTCCGACCGCCGCCAGCACCGCCGTCGGCCTGCGCCGCTGCTGGATCTGCTCGGCCGCCGAGACGAACAGGCTGCACGCGATGAGCGCGAAGGTGACCATCGCTCCGAGCAGCAGCCCGTACCGGATCATCTCGAAGAGCTCGTCGTCGCCCTGGTTCTGGCCCGGGGTCGAGACCGAGGCGTCGACGAGCCGTTCGGCCGCGATGTTGCGGATGTGCTCGATCGAGTCGGCCGGGGCCGCGGGATCGAGCGGGAACTCGAACCAGCTGGTCCGCATCGCCTGCGGGATTCCTTCGGCCGCCCGCGGCGTCAGCAGCAGGGAGGCGCTGCCGCGTGCGCCGTCGGCGGTACCGGGACTGATCAGCCGCAGCGACGCGGGCGCCGTCCAGGCCGGACCGGGCCCGTACTCCGGCAACCGGGTGTCCTGGACCGTGCCCTGCTCCCCAGGGCGAACGGGCGGGTAGGGCATGCCCACCGCGCGCTCGTCGCGCGCGAACGCGTCACCGTCCTGGCAGCTCATGGCCCCGAGGTGGGATGCCAGGACGGCGCAGTCGGCGATCACCACGGACCGGTACACGTCGGCCCCCGTCTCCAGCGTCGCCATCTGGCGCACGCCGACCGGGCCGACGCCCGGTACGGACGCCAGCGACCCGGCCGCCTCCTCCGGCGTCCCGTTCCGGAGATCCCCCATGACCGACGCGAGGCGGTCCGGCCGGACGTCCCGGCTGTTCTCGGCCTCGATCGTTCCCGTCACGGTCTGCAGGCTGATCACACCGGTGAGCACGACCGCCACGGCGGCCACCGAGCGGGCCGCGGTGCCGGTGTTGAGCTGGATGCTGCGCACGGCCAGCTGCCCGGCCAGCGAACCGGCGCGCAGCCGCGACACCACGCGCTCGACCACCCACGGCAGCAGGATCGGAACCCCGATCAGCACCAGCACCACGGACACGACGAAGACGACCTCACCGTCGAGCGGGCCCGCACCACCCGAACCGAGCAGACCGATCAGGCCGACGGCCAGCGGCACGCAGCGGAGGAGCAGCCTGCGGGGCCGGGCGGCCGTCCGCCGCACCACGCTCAGCGGCGAGACGATTGTGTTGCGCATCGCCGCGATCGCCGTGACCACGGCGACGACCGGCACCCCCGCCGTCACGGCCAGCGCGTACCACCACACGGGGTAGACGTCGGACGGGTAGACGGCGAATCCCGCCACCTGGACAGACCCGACCAGCAACCTCCCCACGCCGAACAGCACCCAGCCGAGCACCACGCCCGCCAGGGCTCCGGCCAGCGCCTCACCGGACGCGATCCGCCGCACCTGCCTGGCCCCGGCTCCGACCAGCCGGAGCGCGGCGAGCCGCCGCTCCCGGGCGGCCTCGGCCAGCCTCGCGGTCGCAGCGACGAACACGACCACCGGCACCAGCAGCGCGCTCACCCCCAGCGCCAGCACGAACCACGGCTGCCCGCCCAGCGCCTTGTCCGGCTGCGAGCCCTCGCCGAAGTGGTGGTGCACGGCCAGGACCGACGACCCAATCAGCCCGTCGGCCCCTGCCACGTAGTAGAGCTCGTTCTGGGACGTGAGTCCTTCCGGGCCGATGGTGCCGACGATCTCGCCCGGCACCCGGGGCTTGAGCAACTCTCCCTCTGGGCTGCCCAGCAGGTCCGCCAACGCCGGCGAGACCACCACCTCCCCCGGCGCCGGATTCCGTTGCACCCCAGGGGGAACCGGCGCGTCGGCGCGTTGCGGATCGACCCGGACGCCCGACACCGGCTCGCCGCGGAAGAACGTCGAGTCCGACTGGACCAGCACCGCTGCACCCGCGAGCTGCGAGCCGGTCGCGTAGTTCGGCTGGCGCGCTTCGGTCCGCAGGTCCCGAGCCGCGTACATGTTCTGCACGGACGAGGCCAGCAGCAGCACGGCCACGCCGAGACCGATCCCGACCGCGGTGAGCACGAGCCTGCCCCACGGCGTGCCCCCGCCGCCGACGGCGAGCCGCAGGCCGAAGGCCAGGTCCCGGATCCAGTTGCGCATCACACCAGCTCCCCGGACTTCGTCCGGCCGTCGCGGATCACGACCTCCCGGTCGGCGTAGGCGGCGACCCGCGCCTCGTGGGTCACCAGCACGACCGCCGACCCGGCCTCCCGCGCGGCTTCGGACAGCAGCTTCATCACGTGCTCACCGCCCGCGGAGTCCAGCGCGCCGGTCGGCTCGTCGGCGAAGAGCACCGACGGGTCGCCCACCAGCGCGCGGGCCAGCGCCGCCCGCTGGCCCTGACCGCCGGAGATCTGCCCCGGCCGCTGCTCGGCGAGCTCGGAGATCTCCAACCGCTCCATCCACTCCCTGGCCTTCTCGTCGGCCCGGCGGCGGCCGACCCCGGACAGCCGCAGCGGGACGGCCACGTTCTCCCGCACGGTCAGCTCCGGAACCAGCTGGCCGAACTGGAAGACGAACCCGAACTCCCCGCGCCGCAGCGCGCTGCGCTCCTCGTCCGAGGCCGCCGAGATGACGCGCCTGCGGTAGCGCACCTCGCCGGACTCGGGCACCAGGATTCCTGCCAGGCAGTGCAGCAGCGTGGACTTGCCCGACCCCGACGAGCCGATCACCGCGACCATCTCGCCCGGCGCCACCGACAGGCCCGCTCCGCGCAGCGCCGGGGTCGAACCGAACGACAGGGCAAGGTCGCGTGCTTCGAGCAGCGGTTCGGTTCCCGCGGGCGGGTCGGTGCTGCGGTCAGCGGTCATGGGCGAACCTCCTTGGTGAGTTGGCCGAGCCGGGACACCGCGAGTTCGAGCCAGCGCAGATCGGCGTCCAGGTGGAACAGGGCGTAGTCGTGGACGAGCTGGTCGGCTGGCGCCGACTCCGTCTTGCGGCGGGTGAGCTCCCGCATCCGCCGCAGGTGCGCGGCGCGCTGCGCGTCGAGCACCTCGGTGGCGTCCCGGCCGGACTGCACCGCCAGGATCACCTTGGTGTAGAGGGTGTTGTGCAGGTCTGCGACCGGTTTCTCCGGCGTGGCCAGCCACTGCTCGACCTTGCGCACGCCGGCCTCGGTGATCGCGTACCGCTTGCGCTCGGGCCCCTCCCCGGCCTCGACGCCCTCGACGGCGACGAGCCCGTCCCGGAGCAGCCGGGACAGCGTCGAGTAGACCTGCCCGTACGCGAGCGCCCTGCTGTGCCCGAAGCGCTCGTCGTGGGCGCGTTTGAGGTCGTACCCGTGGCGTGGGCCGCTTTCCAGCAGACCCAGCAAGGTGTGACCGATGGACATGCGCGCCACTGTACACACGGTCTATACACTCGATGAATACATCCGGTGAATAGCCTCCTGGCCAGCGGTTTCGACGCCGTCGTGAACTGATCGGATCCAGGTGTTGCGAATTACCTACTCGCGAGTAGCATTACTTCGAAGTAAGTACTGTTCGAGGCCCGGAGGACGCCGAATGAGCGGGAAGAACCTGAGCGAACGCCGCTCGGGACGTGACGCGATCGGGTACGCGCTGGCGGCGCTGAACCGCTTCGCCGGCAATCCCATCGTTGACAGGCTCGGGCTGCGCAAGCCCGCCGAGCGGGTGATGTACGAGACCACCAAGGCGGGGTTCCGCACGCTCGGTGCCGCGGGCCGCTCGTTCCAGGCGGTGCAGCGCTACGGCAAGCCCGCCCGGCTGCCCGCCGCGCCGAAGCAGGACCTGTTCGACCTCACCCCCACCGACGAGCAGCAGATGATCCAGGAGACGGTGCGGGAGTTCGCGGCCGAGCGGCTGCGCCCGGCCGCCGCCGACGCCGACGCCAAGTGCGCGCCGCCGGACGGCCTGCTGCGGCAGGCCAGCGAACTGGGTGTGACGCTGGTCGGCATCCCCGACGAGGCCGGCGGGATCGGCAGCGAGCGGTCCGCGGTGACCGGGGTGCTGGTGGCCGAGGCGATGGCGCACGGCGACATGGGGCTCGCGGTGTCGTGCCTGGCCCCGTCCGCGGTGAGCACCGCGCTCGTCGCGTGGGGCGACGAGGAGCAGCAGTCCCGCTACCTGCCCGCCTTCACCGGCGACGACGCCCCGGCCGCGGCGCTGTCGCTGCTGGAGCCGCGCCCGCTGTTCGACCCGTTCGAGCTGCGAACCCGCGCTCGCCGTTCCGGCGGCGGGTTCGTGCTCGACGGCCTCAAGTCGATGGTGCCCCGCGCGGCCGAGGCCGAGCTGTTCGTGATCGCCGCCGAACTCGACGGCAGGCCGCGGCTGTTCCTGGTGGAGTCCGACACCGCGGGGCTGAGCATCGAGGCCGAGCCCGCGATGGGGCTGCGCGGCGCGAGCATGGGCCGGGTGGTGCTCGAAGGCGTGCAGCTGCCGCCGACCGCGCTGCTGGGCGAGGCGGAGTCCTATGTGGAGTGCGTGCGCTCGGCGCGGATCGCGTGGTGCGCGCTGGCGGTCGGCACGGCGCAGGCGGTGCTGGACTACGTGATCCCCTACGTCAACGAGCGGGTCGCGTTCGGCGAGCCGGTCAGCCACCGCCAGGGCGTGGCGTTCCGGGTCGCCGACATCGGCACCGAGCTGGAGGGCATGCGGCTGGCCACCTACCGCGCGGCCAGCCGGGCCGAGCAGGGGCGGTCGCACGCGCGGGAGACCGCGCTGGCGCACCGGCTGTGCGTGGACAAGGGCATGGCCATCGGCAGCGACGGCGTGCAGCTGCTCGGCGGGCACGGGTTCGTCAAGGAACACCCCGTCGAACGCTGGTACCGCGACCTCCGCGCCATCGGTGTCGCCGAGGGGACTGTGCTGGTCTGACGCCCCAGATGGGGCGTCAGATGCGCTTCGCGCCATCCGCCGCCAGGCGGATCCTCTCCCCTTCCTCCCCCACCCCCACAGCCACAGCCCGAGGAGCTGTCTTGATCAACCTGGAAGTGCCGAAGAAGTTCGCCGCGCTGGTGAACCAGGCACGGCAGTCCGCGGCCGAGGTCTTCCGGCCGAACTCCCGCAAGTACGACCACGCCGAGCACAGCTACCCGCAGGAGCTGGACCTGCTCGCCGCCCTCCTCGACGGCCTCAACGACGCCGGGCAGGGCGCCTCCGGCGGCGCGGGCGGGGTGCGCCGCAGCAAGGACACCGGAGGCGGTGTCCGCAACGGCGGCAACATGTCCACCGCTCTCGGCACGATCGAGCTGTGCTGGGGCGATGTCGGCCTGCTGCTGTCATTACCCCGCCAGGGCCTGGGCAACGCCGCGATCGCCTCGGTGGCCAACGACGAGCAGCTCAAGCGGTTCGCGGGCAAGTGGGCCGCGATGGCGATCACCGAGCCCGACTGCGGTTCGGACTCGGCGGCGATCCGCACCACCGCCGAACTCGACGGCGACCACTACGTGCTCAACGGCACCAAGATCTTCGTGACCTCGGGCGAGCGCGCCGACGCCGTCGTCGTGTGGGCCACGCTGGACCGGTCGAAGGGGCGCGGGGCGATCAAGTCCTTCGTCGTGGAGAAGGGAACCCCCGGCTTCGAACTGGTGCGGCTGGAGCACAAGCTGGGCATCCGGGCCTCCGACACCGCCGAGTTCCGGCTGGAGAACGTCCGCGTTCCCAGGGAGAACCTGCTGGGCAGCCCGGAGATCAACACCGAGCAGGGCTTCGCCGGGGTCATGCAGACCTTCGACAACACCCGGCCGCTGGTCGCCGCGATGGCCGTCGGCGTGGCCAAGGCCGCGCTGGAGGAGGCCCGCGAACTGCTCGTCGAGTCCGGGATCGAGCCGGACTACGACCGGCCGCCGCACCGCCAGCCCGCCGCAGCGGCGACGTTCCTCGGGCTGGAGGCCGACTGGGAGGCCGCGTACCTGCTGACGCTGCAGGCCGCGTGGATGGCCGACAACAGCAAGCCGAACTCGCTGCAGGCGTCCATGGCGAAGGCAAAGGCGGGCCGCACCGGGACCGACGTGGCGCTGCGCTGCGTCGAGCTGTGCGGCACCCTCGGCTACTCCGAGCACAGCCTGCTGGAGAAGTGGGCCCGCGACGCCAAGATCCTCGACATCTTCGAGGGCACGCAGCAGATCCAGCAGCTGGTCATCGCCCGGCGGCTGCTGGGCAAGTCCTCGAAGGAACTGCGCTAGCTGGCCGCGCGGCCCGGGTCCTCCCCCGGGCCGCGCCGGTCCTCCAGCTCGTCGTCGGTCGGGTCCCCGGACTCGGTTTCCCGGTGGCCTCGGTCCTTCGGCAGGTCGGTTCCGCTGAAACCGCGGAGGAATTCGAGCGCCGCCTCCGGATCTCGCAGCAGGTCGCCGCGCTTGTCCAGCACTGGTCCGCGCTGTGGTCGACGCGCCCGTGCACGTCCGAGGCGAGCGACGATGCTCAGCCAGGTCAACGCCCCTGCACCCAACGCCGTCAGCACGACGCCGACGACCAGCAGCAGAGCTCTCAGGATCTCCGCCAGCCACGGCAGGGACCGGCGCCGGAAGAAGACCGCGTGACTGTACGTGCAGCCACCCCACGCCGTAAAAGAGCGGCCCCGATCAGACCCGCTCCCGCTGCGGGACGACGGTGTACCGGGGATCACGAGCGGATTCCTTGCCAGCGTGGAAGATTCCGTACCGCGTCAGCGCCGCCGCGGCGGTGAGGCACAGCCCGGACGCGGCCGTGATCGTGCGGCTGCGCCCGGCCAGCAGCGCCCCGGCCGCCCCGGCCCACGTCAATCCCTTGGCAACCTTGAGAATCCGCCCCGGCCTCCCCTGCCGGTACACCTCGCCGACGAGTTCGTCGCGCCCGTGCATCCGCTGCTCCGCGGCCAGCTCCAGCGCCGCCCCGGCCGCCGCCATCCGGCGCGCGGGACCGGATTCGGCGCGCGGTGTCGTCAGCATCCCGATCGCGCCCGCGCTCGACACGGCGCTACCGGCGAAGACGAACGGGAGCTCCCGGTACATCCCGTGCCAGGCCGGAACCGCGGTGTCGGCGAGCAGCACGGCCGTGTAGGTCGTCATCGCGGGCGCGAGGACACCGGCCGCGGACGCGCTCAGCCGCCCCAGCGGCGTCAGCATGCCGGTCAGCTCGCTGGCCGCGCCGGCCCCGGCCAGCGCCGAGAACGGTGCGAGGATCCAGGAACCCACGCTGAGCGGGGACGTCGGTTTGAACACGCGCAGCATGTTCAGGAACCGCGCCGGCCGCCCGAGGTCGTGGATCAGCGTGCCCACGCTCGCCGTCGCCCCAGCCGCTGCCGCGATCCGCCCGTTTCGCGCCAGCAGCGGGCGGCCGGTGCGGTCCGCGAGCAACGCCATCACCGAGGACGCCCCGGCCATACCGCCGAGGTAGAGGTACGCGGGCACGTCCGGCGACTTCCACGTGGGCTCCTTGAGCACGGGTTTGCCGTAGTACGAGCGGAAATCCGTCACCGCTTCCTCCCCGCGAAGCACCCGGCGATCACCGCCGCGGCCGTCGCGGCGGCGACCGCGGCGTGCCGCCACATCGACGGGAGGTCCCTGGTCGTGACGACCGGATCCGGTGGCAGCCCGTAGACCTCGGGTTCGTCCAGCAGCAGGAAGAACGCGCCGTCACCACCCACCCCGTCCTCGGGGTCGTGACCGTAGAGCCGGGCATCGGTGACGCCCTGGCCGTGCAGCTCCTCGACGCGCGCCGCCGCGCGCTCTCGGAGCTCGTCGAGCGGCCCGTACTGGATCGACTCGGTCGGGCAGGCCGTGGCGCAGGCGGGCATCAGCCCGGCGCCGAGCCGGTCGTAGCACATCGTGCACTTGAACGCGCCGCCGTTGTCCGGACGGATGTCGATCACTCCGTACGGGCACGCGGGAACGCAGTATCCGCACCCGTTGCACACGTCGTCCTGCACGAGGACGGTTCCGTACTCGGTGCGCATCAGCGCCCCCGTGGGGCAGACGTCGAGGCACGCGGCATGCGTGCAGTGCTTGCACACGTCCGAGGACATCAGCCAGCGCACCGAGTCGTCCGGCGGCCCCGTCCCGGGCATCCCGAGATCCACAGTGGACTGTTCGATGAAGGCGACGTGCCGCCAGGTGCTCGCGCCGAGCGCACCGGTGTTGTCGTAGGACATCCCGGTGAGGTCGAGTCCGTCCTCGGGCAGCAGGTTCCACTCCTTGCACGCGACCTCGCACGCCTTGCACCCGATGCACACGCTGGTGTCGGTGAAGAACCCGACCCGCTCGGGGTGGTCGTCCGGGTAGCCCGCGTCCCCGGACGGGTCCGCGAGCGGCCCGCTGAGCCGGTTGCCGGTCACGACATCACTTCCCTCGTCCCTCGCCGGTCCGCCACGGATCGTCGGCGTGCTCGGTGCCGGTGTCCGCGGTGATCCCCGCCTGCCTGCGGTAGTCCTCGACGAACCGCAGCAGCTCCGGTCCGCGCGGCCGCCGTCCCGGGCGGATGTCGCAGGTGCCCGCCTTGGTCTCCATGATGTGCACGTTCGGGTCCAGCGCCACGTTGACCAGCTCGTTGGCCGCGTCCCCGGAGGTCAGCCCGTTGGGACCCCAGTGCCAGGGGATGCCGATCTGGTGGATCGTCCGGTCGCCGTGGCGCAGCGGGCGCAGGCGGGAGGTGACCAGCACCCGGCCCTCGATGGCGCTGCGCGCGGTGACCACGGTGGCCCAGCCCAGGTGGGTCAGCCCCCGCTCGGCGGCCAGCTCCGGCGAGACCTCCAGGAACATCGCCGGGGCCAGCTCGGACAGGTGCGACAGCCACCGGCTCATGCCGCCCGCGGTGTGGTGCTCGGTGAGCCGGAACGTGGTGAAGACGTAAGGGAAAACGGCGCTGCCGGGTTCCTGGCCGCTGGGCTGGTAGCGGTTCTCCGGGCGCGAGTACACCTGCCGCGCCGGGTTGCGCTGCTGCGTGCCGTGCAGGCGGTTCTCCAGCGGGGACTCCTGCGGCTCGTAATGCGCGGGCAGGGGTCCGTCGACCAGACCGGCCGGGACGTAGAGCCAGCCGCGGCCGTCGCTCTGCATGATGAACGGCTCGGCGCCGCCGATGCCCGCCGGACCGGTGGCGCCTTCGGCCGGCACGTAGTCGGGACGCTTGGACTTGTCGAAGTCGGGCACGTCGTGCCCGGTCCACTCGCCGTGCTCCTCGTCCCACCAGACGTACGCCTTGCGCTCGCTCCACGGCCCGCCCTGCGGATCGGCCGAGGCGCGGTTGTAGATCAGCCGCCGGTTCGCGGGCCAGGCCCAGCCCCACTCCGGCGCGACCCAGGTCTGCTCGCGGCCCGGGCGCCGCCGGGCGGACTGGTTGACGTCGTCGGCGAAGACACCGCAGTAGATCCAGCATCCGCAGCGGGTCGACCCGTCGGTCTTCAACTGCGTGTAGGACGACAGCGGCGCGCCGTCGGCGTCCGACCCGTTGATCTCGCGCAGCACCGCCTCCGCGCTGGGCTCGGCGATCGCGCCCTCGGTCGGATAGTCCCAGGTCAGCTCCAGCAGGGCGCGGTCGCGCTCACGCTGCGATCCGCTCAGCTTCTCCCGCAGGCGCCGGCCAAGGTGGTAGTAGAACCACAGATCGCTGCGCTGGTCGCCCGCGGGCTCGACCGCCTTGTGGTGCCATTGCAGCAGCCGCTGGGTGTTGGTGAACGTGCCGTCCTTCTCGGTGTGCGCCGCGGCGGGCAGGAAGAACACCTCGGTTCCGACGTCCTCAGTGGACATCTCACCGGTCTCGATCTCGGGGCCGTCCTTCCAGAAGGTCGCGGTCTCGACGAGGTTGAGGTCGCGCACCACGAGCCACTTCAGGTTCGCCAGGCCCATCCGCTGCTGCCGCGCGTTCGCCGTGCCCACCGCGGGGTTCTCGCCGATGACGAAGTAGCCCTCGACGTTGCCCTCGATCTGGTCGATCACGGTCTGGAACGTGCCGTGGTCGCCGGTCAGCCGGGGCAGGCGGTCGAAGCAGAAGTCGTTGTCGGCGGTGGCGTGCTCGCCCCACCACGACCTGAGCAGGCTGACCAGGTACGAGCGCATGTTCGCCCAGTAGCCGCAGGCGTACTCGTCCTGGGCGACGAAGGATTCCAGGTCGACGTCGGTGTGCGCGTGCGGCATCGGGATGTAGCCGGGCAGCAGGTTGAACAGCGTCGGGATGTCGGTCGATCCCTGGATGCTGGCGTGACCGCGCAGGGCCAGGATTCCCCCGCCGGGGCGGCCGATGTTGCCCAGCAGCAGCTGGAGGATCGAAGCCGTGCGGATGTACTGCACGCCGACGGTGTGGTGCGTCCAGCCCACCGCGTAGGCGAAGGCGGTCGTGCGCTCGCGCCCGGAGTTGGCGACCAGCGTCTCGGCCAGCCGCAGGAACTCCTCGCGCGGAACTCCGCAGACCTCGGCCACCATCTCGGGCGTGTACCGCGCGAAGTGGCGCTTGAGGATCTGGAAGACGCAGCGCGGGTGCTGCAACGTCGGGTCGGTCTCGGGACGGCCGTGGTAGACGGGCCCGCCCGAACCGGTGCGTTCGGGCCGGCTCGTCTCGCGCTCGCGGCCGTGCATCTTCGACGGCGCGTCCTCCGGGCCGTGCCCACCGATCGACGGCACGGCGCTGCTGCCCTCGTACTGCCACGTCGCCGTGTCGTAAGCGCCCACCTCGGCGTCGAACCCCGAGAACACCCCGTGCAGGTCCTCGGTGTCGAGGAAGTCCTCCCCCACGATCATCGCGGCGTTGGTGTAGGCGACGACGTAGTCGTGGAAGTAGGCGTCGTTGTCCAGCACGTGGTGGATCAGCCCGCCGAGGAACGCGATGTCACTGCCGGCGCGGATCGGGACGTGCTTGTGCGCCATCGCGGACGTGCGGGTGAACCGCGGGTCGACGTGGATGACCGTGGCCCCCCGCCGCTTGGCCTCCATCACCCACTGGAACCCGACCGGGTGCGCTTCGGCCATGTTGGAGCCCTGGATGACGATGCAGTCGGCGTTGGCGAGGTCCTGCTGGAAGGTGGTGGCGCCACCCCGCCCGAAGGAGGTCCCCAGACCGGGAACCGTGGAGGAGTGTCAAATCCGGGCCTGGTTCTCGACCTGGACCGCGCCCAGGGCGGTGTAGAGCTTCTTCATGAGGTAGTTCTCCTCGTTGTCGAGGGTCGCTCCTCCGAGGCTCGCGATGCCCATGGTGCGCCGCAGCCGGCGGCCGTGGCCGTCGGTCTCCTGCCAGGTCCGGTCCCGGGTCTCCAGCACCCGGTCGGCGATCATGTCGAGCGCGGTGTCGAGGTCGAGGTCCTCCCACTCGGTGCCATGAGGCCGGCGGTAGCGGATCTTCGTCTGGCGAAGCGGCGAGGTCACCAGCTCCCGGCTGGCCGACCCCTTCGGGCACAACCGCCCCCGGCTGACCGGCGAATCCGGATCCCCTTCGATCTGCGTGACGACGCCGTCGCGAACGAACACCCGCTGCCCGCAACCGACCGCGCAGTACGGGCATACGGACCGCGCGACGCTGTCGGCCTCCTCGGTCCGCGACCGCGTCGCGTCCGTGCGCGCCGACCTCGCGGCCGACCCCCGCCCCAGGCGGTCCGGCCCGGCAACCTGCCGCAACACCGGCCAGCGCAGCCACTCGACCATCGACGTCTCCTCGCACGGGTCTTTCCAGGGGAACACCCGGGCGGGTGGGGTGCAAACCGGGGTGGGGGGTTGGACGCAGGATCAGGTGCTCAGCTCACCGGATATTCCTGACCGAGCAAAACAGCCTTGGTGATGAACAAGATCAGAGCGACTAGCGGCACCAGCAGCCAAGCCCACCCGAGCTTCCGAATGGCAACGACCAGGCCGAGCTGGACGGCCAGGACCACGGCCCCGAGCCCGGTGCCGGTCTGTGCGGCGAGGTGGAGCACGTCGATCGCGCCGCGGTCCCAGTCGCCTTGGGGTTCGAAGCCGTAGGTGAACACCAGGAACGGTACGAGCAGCAGGTCGGTGATCACCGCGACGACAACAGAAACGACGCTGCGGTCTTGTCGGCGCTGGTCGGTCTCGGTCATTTGAGGGACTCCTGCGCTTTGGGGAGGTTCTTCATGAATCCCTCGCCGTAGTTCTTGGCCTGCTTTTCGTCCCAGTAGGGGCCGCCGTTGTAGCGCGCGGCGAGTTCCTGGTACTGCGCCGGTGTCAGTGTTTCCTTGTCGTGGAAGTCGGTTTCCTGTTTCAGGTCGGATAGGTGCGAGGCGGCGATGAAGATGTTCTTCTTCGGGTCGTTCAGCGCCTCGACGACCTCGCTGCGCTGTGCCTCGGACATGGTCTCGGGATCGTAGCCCAGGGTTTCCGCAGCTCGGCGGACCTGGATCGCCACCGGGCCCATCGAAGTGGCGTTGGACCGGCCGTCGTCGTTCGGGTCGAGGTGCGGGTTGCCGATCTCCTCGGACCTGCGGACGCCGTACACCTCGCGGTCGGTCCAGTAGGCTTCCCCGCCGACTTCCTGCCAGGCGATTCCCGCCACCATGTCCGGTGGCAGGCCGTACTTCTGAGCGGCTGCCTTGATCACTTCGCGGTTGTCCCGGATCCACGACTGGCGGTACTCGTCGTCTCTCTCCCACAGCTGGTACCAGGGGATCGAGACGTTCCCGCCGGGCAGCTTCGAGGTCGCCGCGTTGATCTCGGCCAGGGCCGGCGAAACCTCGGCGGGCGATCCGCCGGGACCGTAGCCGGGCTTGGCGCCGGAGCCCGGTGTGCGCACGTGCGGATCGTTCGCGGCGTCCTTCGCTTCCTGGTCGATCGCATCGATGCCCTCGATGATCGCGGCTGCCTCCTGGGAGTTCGACCGGAAGTCGGGAAGGGCCGCGTGTGCCCGCGCCAAACCGGTCAGGCATGCCTGCCGCGCCGTCTCCTCCGTGCGCTTCGCGGAGGTGAACTTGTTGTTCGTCGCGTCGTAGAGGCGCTGCGCGTCGGCCTTGATGGAGTCCACGTCCATCCCCAGCTCGGCGATCCAGTCGAAGAATCCGCCGGTGGTGCTGATGTCCTCCCACTTCCGCATCGGTTCGGCCGCCTTCGCTGTCTCGGTCCACGCGTCGGCGACGGACTCGATGAGTTCCGCCAGCTTCTCCTCGGTTCCCTTGCCCTCCTCGACGAGCCTCTTGGCCCGTTCCAGCTCCGGCCAGTACTTGGCGAGGGCTTCCGAGGCGAGGCGGAACCCGTCCTGGAGGTCGCCGACGAGGCCGTCGGCGTCGGCGAGCCGAGCGTCGTACTTGTCGCGGCCCTGCCCCTCCCAGACGGTGTCGTCCTTGGCTCGCTTCAACCCCGGCTTCACCGAATCCAGCAGGTCGACCATGCGCCGGAACTCCCGTGCGTTGAGCTCGACGAGGTCAGGGGTGGAGCGGTCGATGAACTTGACGTCCTCGTAGTAGGTCACGCCCGCTCACCGCCGTTCCGGGGGCACGTACTGGCCCTGGCCGAGGAGCCGGTCGAGGTCGTCGGCGACACCCTGGTCGACCGAGACGAGCTGTTGGCCGGTGGCCTTCAGCTTGGTTGCCAGCGCTCCCAGCAGTGCGATGAGATCCTGGTACTGGTCGTGGGCGAAGCGGGAGAACTCCTCGACCTTCACGCCGACATCGCGATGCGCTCGCGGGGCCTTCGCCGCCGTGGCGTTGTCGCTGTCGAGCCGTCCTTCCTTCAACAGCCCGGCGAGTTCGGCCAGCAGGTGCGAGCTGCCGTCCACAGAGGACGGTTCCACTCGGAAGTTCATCGGGGCCCCCAAAGTCCGCACTGGTACTGCGCAGCTGTGGTCCGCGGATTCCGGTTTCACGCGGTGGCCATGATCCCGCGCACTCCGACGCGAATTGGGCCGTCACGGAAGTTGTTCACCCGGACGGTGGCCTGAAATCGGCGAGAACAGCCCGTTCGGATCGGGGGCTATGCGGCCGGATGGGTTACCGGCGACGTCAAGCGAGAACCCGCCCGGACATGGCCGCGCGGGCAGTGGAATCTGTCACGGCGGCCGCTCAACGGGACTGCGGTTCGCGCTGTCTGCCCAGGGTATGGGCCGTTCCCGGGACGCACGACGTGCTGATCAATCTATTCCGGTGATCAATCGCATCGAATACGAGTGTTGACCTGGACGATCCACCCCGGCCAACACTGAATCCATGGCAAGTTGTCCCCCGCTCATCACGACTGATGAAGCCGAACTGCTGCGGGCCTTCGGCATGCGAGCTTTGGTCGTCGGGCTCCTCCTGGCCACTACCGGCGAAACCACGCTCGCCCTGGTTGCTTTCCTCGCGGGCGCCGTGCTCCTCCATCGCTCATCGAGCCTCAGCCCGTCAGGTGCTGGAGCAGGGCTCGGGCGGCCGGGTTGACCGGTTCCGGTAGCCGACCCACCAGATGAATCGGCCTGCTCAGGCTCGGCTGCTCGATCCGGGCGTACGGAAGCCCGGAACGCTCGGCGACCGGCTCGGGCACGATGCTCACGCCGAGACCGGCCGCTACCAGCTCGACCAGCCGAGCCCCACCACCGTGGCCATCTCACCTCGCGCGGCGACTACTCGCGAACCGCAGCCACTACGGGTGCAAGGACAGCCCCTTGCACACCTTGTCGACGGTGTTCCGGCGGGCGTGCATCGCGATTCCGACCAGATCGAGATCCTCCGTCTCGACGGCCGCCACGACTGCGCGGTTGTCCGCGTCGTTGCCGGTGCGGAACATGTCCTCGGTGTAGACGGTGAGCCGGACGTCGCGTGCGATCGCGCGCTCGTGGGTGCGTTTCAGCTCCTCGGCGCCTGCCGCGAAGACCAGGACCGGCTGGCCGAACAGCGGCAGGTACGTGACGCCCGAGGCGTCCGCGTAGTCCTGTCCGATCAGCTCCGGGGCGCTTGCGGCGATGCCGCCCGCCAGGAACGCCGTGACGTTGAGCTTCTGCCACTCCGGCAGGTCCTTGCGGATCACCACCGCGATCTTGGTGTCGGTTGCCATGCCCGGGATCGTCCCCGGACGGCCGTGGCCGGGTCTTGAACGGAGGTGCGGGGGTGAGAATGGGGGTATGCCGTCGTCCGACTGGACCGCCTACTGGCGCTCCACCCGCCGCCCGCTGGAGGTCATGCACGCCCACTTCCAGCGGCACGCCTACGACCGGCACAGCCACGAGACCTACTCGTTCGGCGTGACCGAGGCGGGCGCGCAGTCCTTCCGCTGCCGGGGCGCCGAGCACACCAGCACCGCGGGCATGGTTCTCGCGCTCAACCCGGACGAACCGCACGACGGGCACGCGGGCGCGGACGGGGGATTCACCTACAAGATCGTGCACATCGGGCCGGACCTGGTCGCCGACGTGCTCTCCGACGCGGCGCAGAGGCCGGTCGGCCTGCCGCTGTTCGCCGAGCCGGTGATCCACGATCCCGCGCTGGCCGACGCGCTGCGCGGCCTGGACACCGCGCTCCTGCACGGCGACTCCGCTCTCGCGCAGGACGAGGCGGTCGAGCGGACCGTCCACGCCCTCGCCCGCCGCGCCGCCGCGAACCCGGTGTCGCCCGCGCATCCGATCGCCGTCGACAGCGGTGTCCGCCGGGTGCGTGATCTGCTGGAAGCGCACTTCGCCGACGACCTGGGCGTCGCGCGGCTCGCGGAGGTCGCGGGGCGGAGCCGGTTCGCCCTGAACCGGGCGTTCTCCGCCGCCTACGGCCTGATGCCCAGCGAGTACCAGCGCCAGCTCCGGCTGCGGCACGCACGCAGGCTCATCGCCGCCGGATCGACGCTCGCCGAGGCCGCCACGGCGGTCGGTTTCGCCGACCAGAGCCACCTGAACCGCTGGTTCCGGCGGCACTACGGCATCACCCCCGGCGCGTTCCAGCGGGCGGCACCGCTCAGCGCGCGATGACCAGGTGTTGCCCGCGCGGGACCAGTTCGCCGACCACCGGCGCGCCCGGGATCTCCCCCGCCACCAGCAGCCCGCCCGAGGTCTGGGCGTCGGCCAGCAGCAGCGCCTCGGACTTCGGGATCGCCGACAGGTCGCTGTGCGGCCGGACCCAGTCGAGGTTGCGCCTGGTGCCGCCGCTGACGTAACCGTCGCGCAGCGCTTCGCGAGCGCCGTCGAGGTACGGCACCGCCGCGGAGTCCACCACGGCCGAGACACCGCTCGCCCTGGCCAGCTTGAGGAGGTGCCCCAGCAGGCCGAATCCGGTGACATCGGTCGCGCACCGGATCCCAGCGGCGACCGCGGCGGCGCAAGCCCGCGCGTTGAGCGTCGTCATCGCCTCGACCGCCTGCGGGAACACCTCGCCAGTAGCCTTGTGCCGGGAGTTGAGCACCCCGATCCCCAGCGGTTTGGTCAGCGACAGCGGCTGCCCGGCACGACCGGAATCGTTGCGCAGCAAGGACTCCGGTGCACCCAGGCCGGTCACCGCCATGCCGTACTTGGGCTCCGGGTCGTCGACGCTGTGCCCGCCCGCCACCGGGCACCCGGCGTCCCGGCCGACGTCGGCGCCGCCGCGCAGCACCTCCCGCGCCAGTTCCACCGGGAGCACCTCGCGCGGCCAGCACAGCAGGTTCACCGCGACGACCGGCCGTCCGCCCATCGCGTAGATGTCCGACAGCGCGTTCGCCGCGGCGATCCGGCCCCAGTCGTAGGGATCGTCGACCACCGGTGTGAAGAAGTCGACGGTGCTGAGCACCGCGCGGTCGCCGTCCAGGCGGACCGCCGCCGCGTCGTCCCCGCCGTCGAGCCCGACCAGCAGCGAGGCGTCGGGGGCGGCCAGCCCAGACACCATCGCCTCCAGTTCACCGGGAGGGATCTTGCACGCGCAGCCGCCGCCGTGTGCGTACTGCGTGAGCCGATGCGTCGCGGGCGCTTCGAGATCCATGCCCCGACGCTATTCCCGCGGCGTCACGGTCGCATCGTCAGCCGTACAGCGCCTTGCCGTAGTCCGGCCCGTAGTAGCGCTCCAGCTCCTCGATCGGGTCGTCCGGTCGTTCCAGGAGCTTGGCGATGACCGCCCGCGACGGGACTCCGCCCTCGTCCCAGCTCTCCGGCTTCCACAGGCCGGAGCGCAGGAACGCCTTGGAGCAGTGGTGGAACACCTCGTCGATCTCGACCACCATCGCCAGCACCGGGCGGTGGCCCTTGACGACCATCCGGTCGAAGAACGGCGCGTCGCGCACCAGCCGCGCGCGGCCGTTGATGCGCAGCGTGTCGCCGCGTCCCGGCAGGAAGTAGATCAGGCCCACGTGCGGGTTCACCAGCACGTTGCGGAATCCGTCGGCCCGGCGGTTGCCGGGGCGTTCCGGGACGGCGATCGTCCTGTCGTCCAGCACCAGGGTGAATCCCGGCGGGTCGCCCTTGGGCGAGGCATCGCAGGCGCCGTCGGCGTCGGCGGTAGCCACCACGCAGAACGGTGAGGCCGCGAGCCACTGCCGGTCCACCTCGTGCAGCGCCTTGCGCGCCTTGTTCGCCGTCCGCGGCAGCGGGGTCCCGATCACCTCCCGCAGCTCCGCCTCCGAAGTGATCTCCACCAGGTTTCCGGTTTCCACCGGGCACCGCCTCCTCTCGACCACCGGGGAGCCTACGCCGCCTATGCTCGGCGGCGGAGGCGTAAGGGTGCCTGGTGGCCCCCGCGGTCTTCAAAACCGACGTGGCCGAGCACCTCGGCCAGGCGGGTTCGATTCCCGTCCGCCTCCGCCACCAACCACCTCACTCGAAGCTGGCCAGGTAGCTCGCGGCCATGTCCTTGTCCCCGTGCCCGGCCGCGGCCGCCCGCCGGAACCGCTCCAGCCCCGCCACCGCCAGGTCTGCCTTGACGCCCGCCTGCTCGGCTGCCTCGACGATCAGCCGGGAGTCCTTCTCGGCGTTGGTGACCGCGAAGCTGGTCGTGTAGTCGTCGGCGAGGATCGCCGCGCCCTTGGCCTGCAGGTACGGGTTGTCCGTCGGGCCGCCGGTGACGACTTCGAGGAAGTCCTGCGGATCGACGCCGAGGCCCCTGGCGATGGCCAGCGCCTCCGCCGCGCCGTGGGTGAGCACGAACGCCCAGCTCATCAGCGCGAGCTTGAGCCGGGAGCTGGCCGCGCCCGCGCCGTCGTCGGCCACCCACACGGTCTTGCGGCCGATCACGTCGAACACCGGGGCGACCGCGTCCCGCACCGACTCGGGGCCGGAGGCCATCACGACCAGCTGGCCCTGCTCGGCGGGCTGGCGGGTGCCCTGCACGGGGGCGTCGATGAACACCAGGCCGTGTTCGGCGGCGAAGTCGGCAAGCGGCGCGACGGCGTCGACGCCGACCGTGCTCAGCTGCGCCCACACCGTCCCCTCGGCCAGGCCGGGCGCGGCGGCCCGCACGGCCTCCAGGACGCGCGGGCCGTCGTTGAGCGCGGTCAGCACGAATCCCGCTCCGCGCACCGCGTCGGCCGGGGTGTCGGCGACGACCGCGCCGTCCTCTGTCAGCGGCTCGGCCTTGGAGCGGGTGCGGTTCCACACCCGGACGTCGAAGCCAGCACGGGCGAGGTTACGGGCGACGGCGGCGCCGATGATCCCGGTGCCCAGCACCGCCACGGTCCGATCGGTTGGCATGACAGTTCCTCTCCTTGTTCCTGCTATTTCCCGGCTCCCTGCGATTTCCGGGTCCTGCACTTCCCGGACGGTCACCCCGCGAGCGCGCGGTCCTGCCGTCCAAGCCTGACGTCGACGCAGACGACCGCCAGCGCGCCGGCCGCGAACAGGGCTCCCACCCAGGCCGGCGCGGCGAAGCCGAAGCCCGCGTTGATGACGAGTCCGCCCGCCCACGGGCCGATGGTGTTGCCGACGTTGAACGCCGAGGTGTTGGTGGTGGTCGCCAGCGTCGGCGCGTCGGCGGCCTCGATCATCACCAGCGCCTGGAGCGCGGGGTTGATCGCGAAGGCCGCGACGCCCAGCAGCACCAGCGTGATCGCGGCGGTGATCCGGTCGCCGGAGGTGATGGTGAGCCCGCCGAGCACGATGGTGAGCCCGGCCAGGCCGACGACGAGGTTCGGCCGCAGGTGGGCGTCGGCGAACCGGCCGCCGATCGCGGTGCCCGCCAGGCAGCCCAGCCCGAACAGCAGTTGCAGCACCGGCACCATCGCCGGGCCGAACCCGCTGACCTCGGTCAGCAGCGGTGCGAGGTAGCTGACCAGCGCGAACAGCCCGGCCTGGCTCAGCGCGGTCACCGCCAGCGCGGTCCAGACGCGCGGGTTGGCGAAGGAGGCGAACTCGGCGCGGACGCCGGTCCCGCGCGGCCGGGGCTGCGCGGGCACCAGGACCAGCACGCCGATCAGCCCGGCCAGCGCCAGGGCGTCGATCACCCAGAAGCTCGCGCGCCAGCCCCACTGCTGGCCGAGGAAGGTGCCGATCGGCACGCCCAGCACGTTGGCCAGCGTCAGCCCGCCGAACATGATCGCCAGCGCCCGGCCCCGGCGTTCGGGACCGGCCAGGCCGACCGCGACGACCGAGCCGATGCCGAAGAAGGCGCCCTGCGCCAGCGCGGTGACCACCCGGGCGAACATCAGCACCGGGTAGGTCGGGGCGAGCGCGCCGAGCGTCTGGCCGAGCAGGAACAGCCCGAGCAGCAGGAGGAGCGCGGCCTTGCGGCGGACCCGCAGCAGAGCCAGCGTGAGCAGTGGCCCGCCGACGACGACGCCCAGGGCGTAGCCGGAGATCAGCAGTCCGGCCGTGGGGACCGAGACCTGGAAGTCGGCCGCGAGCAGCGGCAGCAGACCGGAGATCACGAACTCGGTCGTTCCGACGCAGAAAACGGTCAGACCCAGCACGAAGATCGCGAGGGGCATGGCACGGGCTCCTTGGGGGCGTACGGCTTCGAGCAGAATCGACACTAGCAAACGGTTATGCTGGTGTCGCGTTAACCTGCGGAGAGGAGGTCCGATGCCGCCACCGTCCGGAATTCGCTGGTCAGAGCACCACCACGTGCCCGATGACCTGGCCGTGCTGTTCGACTTCCTCAACACCAACGACGAGCGCGACTTCGGCGATTTCGTCCCGCACGACGAGCTGACCTCGACCGATGCTCTGGCGGACTGGCTGGCGGGCCGGGACCTCGTGATCTCCGGCACGCCCGCCACGGCCGACGACTTCCGGATCGCGTTGCAGCTGCGCGAGGCGCTGCGGGTCTGCGCGCTCAGCAACCGCACCGGCGAACCCGCGCCGGACATCGCGCGGCTCGGCCCGGAGCTCCCCCTGCACGCCGGGATCGAGCCCGGCGGCGCGATCACGCTGCGCGCCGCGCGGTCCGGCGTGCGCGGCGCGCTGGCCGCGCTGCTCGCCGACGCGGTCCGGGCCAGCACGGACGGGAGGTGGGCGCGGGTCAAGATGTGCGCGTCCGACGACTGCCGGAACGTCTTCTACGACCACTCCAAGCCGCGCAACGCCCGGTGGTGCTCCAGCAAGGACTGCGGCAACCGGGCGAAGACCCGGTCGTACCGCCTGCGCAGGCAGAGCTCGGTCAGAGATCGATGACGAGCCGGTCCTGGGCCCGGGACACGCACAACGTCATGTGGTCGCCGCGCTCGTCGTCGGTCAGCACTTGGTCGCGGTGGTCGACTTCCCCGGACAGCACCCGGACCTTGCACGTGCCGCAGAAACCCTGCCGGCACGAATAGGCCGTCTGCGGCAGGACTTCCCGCACGACGTCCAAAGCGGACCTGTCCGCGGGGACGTCGAGCACCCGGCCCGTGCGCGCCAGCTCCACCCGGAACGGCTCCCCGCCGACGACCGGAGGCGGCGCGAACCGCTCCCAGTGGACCTGGCGGTTCTCGGCGTCGATGCGGACGCCGGTGATCATCGGCGTCGGCCCGCAGCAGTAGACCGGCACGTCACCGGAGACGTGTTCCAGCAGCTCGGCCCCTGACGCGGGGATTCCGTACTCGGTGTCCGGGCGCACCCACACCCGGTCGTCGTCGAGCTCCTCCAGGAACGGCATCGACTCCAGCGACCGGCCGGTGTAGATCAGCCGCCAGTCCGCGCCGCGAGCGGCGGCAGTGCGCACCATCGGCAGGATCGGCGTGATCCCGATGCCGCCCGCGATGAACAGGTAGCGGTCCGCGGTGACGAACGGGAAGGCGTTGCGCGGACCGCGAAGCGTCAGCGGTGTTCCCTCGCCGACCTCCTCGTGGATCTCTCCGGAGCCGGAGCCGCCCGGGATCAGCCGGACCGCGATGCGGTAGCAGCGGTCGGCGGGGTCACCGGACAGCGAGTACTGGCGGATCCGCCCCGACGGCAGGACGACGTCGAGGTGCGCGCCCGGCTGCCAGGCGGGCAGCCGGCCACCGTCGGCGGCGGCGAGCCGCAGGCTCACCACGCCCTCGGCTTCCGCGCGGACCTGTTCGACCACCACCCGCAGGTCCCGGTCGACCGGCACCACCGGTGGCCGCCTGCCGCGTCGGCCGAACCGCTCCACCGCCGCCGCTCCCCTGGCCAGCAGCCACAGGAACCGGTCGGTGCCCCGCCCGGTGTCCAGCCGCGGCGGGATCCCGTCGAAGAGCCCGGTCGCCATCAGTGCTCGGCGGCCCTGGCGGCGGGCGACTGGGCCAGGTAGGCGATCGCCTGGCTGGTCGAGCCGTGCTGCGAGGGGTGGTAGGAGCGGCGGAAGAACGCGGGCAGCGCGCGCAGCATCTGCCAGTAGCTCGGGGTCAGGCCGAGCTTGCCGGTGCGCAGCAGGTCGCGCCAGCGCGCCTTGCGGCTGCCGCGCAGCACCGGGTCGTGGCGCATCAGGTACCGCACTCCCCTGGCCCACAGCACCGTCAGCGCCACGACCGCGATGACCATCGCCCGCGCCCGGCGCCCGTACCGGCCGTCGACGTGCATGTAGAGGTCGTAGGCGACCGAGCGGTGCTCGACCTCCTCGGCGCCGTGCCAGCGAAGCAGGTCGAGCATCGTCGGGTCCGCGCCCACCTCGTCGAGCTCCTCGGCGTCCAGGATCCACTGCCCCAGGAACGCGGTGAAGTGCTCGATCGCCGCCACCAGCGCCAGCCGCTCGACGAGCCACTCCTCCCGCCGCTCGCCCTCGTACGGGCGGTCGCCGAGAACCTTGCGGAACACCCAGGTGACCTGCTCGACGTAGCGGGTGGTGTCCAGCCCGTGGGCGTCGAAGTGGTCGACCACGCCCTGGTGCGACTCGGCGTGCATCGCCTCCTGGCCGATGAAGCCGCGCACGTCCTCCAGCAGGTGGTCGTCCTTGATCAGCGGCAGCGCCTGCTTGAACACCTCGACGAACCAGCGTTCGCCCTCGGGCAGCAGCAGGTGCAGCACGTTGATCATGTGGGTGGCGAACGGCTCGCCGGGAACCCAGTGCATCGGCAGCCTGGCCCAGTCGAACTCGACGTCGCGGGCGTGCAGCACGACCCGGTCCGGCTCGCCGGGGTCGGAGTGCTCCCGGGACATCCGTGCTCCCGTCATTTCCTGGGCTCCCTTCGGCTACCTGGGGGTGGGATCGATGCGGGCCGCGGCGCGCAGCAGGCCCGGCGTGAGCCGGGACAGCACGAGCGCGGCCTTGGCCTCGGGGGTGACCGGGGCGACGGCGGTGTTGCGCGCCATCGCGCGGACGATGTCCTCGGCCGCCCGCTGCGGCGTGAACGCCCGCCGGACGTAGAGGCTCTTCGCCGCGCGGCGGCTCCGGTTCTGGTCCTGCTCGTCCTGGCCCACGAACCGGGCGGTCGAGGTGATGTTGGTGTCGACCAGCCCGGGGCAGACCGCGGTGACCGCGATCCCAGCCGACGCCAGTTCCCCGCGCAGGCACTGGCTCAGCGCCAGCACCGCCGCCTTCGTCGTCGAGTAGGCGGGCAGCGCCCGCGACGGGACGTAGGCCGCGGCGGAGGCGATGTTGACGATCTGCCCGCCCTCGCCGCGTTCGGCCATCTGCGCGGCGAACGCCCGGCAGCCGTGGATCACGCCCCACAGGTTGACGTCGATGACCCGCTCCCAGTCGGCTCGCGTGGTCTCGGTGAACGGACCCGCCACGCCTATTCCGGCGTTGTTGATCACGATGTCGGGCACGCCGGTCCGCTCGCGCACGTCGGCGGCGAAGCGCTCCACCGCGTCCCCGTCGGACACGTCGACCTGGTGTGCGGTCGCGACCCCGCCCCGCTGCCGGACAAGCTCGGCGGTGCCGGTCGCGGCCCTGCCGTTCACGTCGGCCGCGACGATCTCCGCGCCCAGCCCGGCCAGTTCCAGCGCGGTCGCCCGGCCGATGCCGCTGCCCGCGCCGGTGATCACCACCAGCTTGCCGCCGAACCGCCCCGCGTCCATCCGCGCGCCGCGCAGCGACCGCGTCTCGGTGCCGGACTCGACGTGCTCGACGAGTTCGGACGCGCAGCGGGCCACCACCTCCGGCCTGGTCCTGGGCAGCCAGTGCCCGCCGGGGAGCCGCCGGAACCGCAGGTCGCCCGTCCACTGCCGGGCGGCGGTCTGCAGCGGGGTGCTGACGAACGGGTCACCGGCGGGCGCGAGCACCTGCACCGGCACGCTCGTGCGCCGGACTCCCGGGCTTCCCAGCCGGTTGAGCATGTTCGCCCGGTACAGCGCGAGCCCGCGCACGCCGTCGGAGACCGCGGGGCGGACCGGTTCCCCGGCAGCGGGATCGAAGCGCTCCACATTGGACAGCAGTTTGGTCATCGCACCGGTGCGCCAGGCCAGCTCCGGGAGCACGGGCAGCTGGAAGAAGCCGATGTAGCCGGAGAACGCGAGCTGAGTGAGGACCTGGCGCAGGTTGCGCGGCGTGGGCCTGCGCCACTTCGCGCGCATCCAGCTGCCCGCGTGGTCCAGGCACGGTCCGGAGATCGACGTGAACGAGGCGAAGCGGGAGCGCAGCTGCTCCTCGGTGACGGCGTGCCACGCCTGGATCGAGCCCCAGTCGTGGGCCAGCAGGTGCACCGGCTGGTCCGGGCTGACCGCGTCGAGCACCGCGACCAGGTCGGCGACCAGCCGGTCCAGCCGGTACGCGGAGCGGGCGCGCGGCGCGCTGGACTCCCCCGCGCCCCGGACGTCGTAGGTGACGACCCGGTACCGGTCGGACAGCTCGGCGACGACGCCGTCCCAGACCGCGTGGTTGTCCGGATAGCCGTGCACGGCCACCACCGTCGGCTTGGAGGGATCGCCCTTCTCCCACACGGCAAGGGAAATCCCGTCATCGGTGGTCACCGTTCGCCGCATGCCGCGCACCTTCCGGATCGACTGTGTTGCGAGCCATCGAGAATACTGACATTAACAACCGTCATTGTCACTATCGTTGTTGACGAGAGGCCGTCCGCGTCCGCACGGCCTATAGTGCGCGCCATGGCGGACCCGCGACGACGCGTGCCGGCCACCGACGGCGTCCTCGGCACCCCGCAGGTGCGGGCCGCCGTCTCCCGGCTCGGCCGCGACCTGGTCAAGCGCGTGGTGCACTCGGCCCAGCAACGGGCCCGCACCGGCGAGATCGCACCGGAACAGGTCGTGGAAACGGCCCTGTCCGCGTTGCCGGAGGCCGCCACCGGCATGCGCGAAGTGCTCAACGCGACTGGCGTCCTGCTGCACACCAACCTCGGCCGCGCCCCGCTGTCGGACGCGGCGGTCGAGGCGCTGCGTGGCGCGGCAGGCACGACCAACGTCGAACTCGACCTCGGCACCGGCCGCCGCGGTCCGCGCGGTGCGTCGGTGGTCGAAGCCCTGCTCGATGCCGTGCCCGCGGCCGAGGCCGCGCACGTGGTCAACAACGGCGCCGCGGCCCTGGCCCTCGCGGCGACCGCGCTCGCGCAGGGCCGGGAAATCGTGCTGTCGCGCGGGGAAATGGTCGAGATCGGCGACGGCTTCCGCATCCCCGAGCTGCTCTGCTCCACCGGAGCCCGCCTGCGCGAGGTGGGCACCACCAACCGCGTCCGGCCGGCCGACTACGCCGACGCGGTGGGGCCGGACACCGGGTTCCTGCTCAAGGTCCACCCGTCGAACTTCGTCATCACCGGATTCGCCGCGTCCGTCCCGGTTTCCGAGCTGAGCGGTCTCGCGCCGCCGCTCGTGGCCGACATCGGTTCCGGTCTGCTGCACCCGCACCCCGCGCTGCCGGACGAGCCGGACGCCACCACGACGCTCGCCGACGGGGCGGACCTGGTCATCGCCAGCGCCGACAAGCTGCTCGGCGGTCCGCAGGCCGGCCTGCTGCTCGGGAGGGCCGACATCGTGCAGCGCCTGCGGCGGCACCCGCTGGCCCGCGCGCTGCGTTGCGGGAAGCTGACCCTGGCGGCGCTCGAAGCGACGTTGCGCGGCCCGAGAACGCCGGTCGCAGAAGCGCTCCGCCAGGACCAGGCGACCTTGTTGCGGCGAGCCGAACGCATCGCCGCAGAGCTCACCGGCGCGGGTGTTCTCGCCCGCGCCCGGCCGTCGACGGCCACTGTGGGCGGTGGCGGTGCCCCCGGGGTCGAACTGCCCAGCGCCGCGGTCGCGCTCCCGCACGGGTTCGCCGGGCGGTTGCGGGCCGGGCGGCCCGCGGTGCTGGCGCGGATCGAACGCGGTGAGTGCCTGCTCGACCTCGCGGCCCTGCCCGCCGACCGCGACCGGACGCTGGTCGCCGCCGTGGGAGCAGTGGCCTGATGCACGTCATCGCCACCGCCGGGCACGTCGACCACGGCAAGTCGACGCTGGTCCGGGCGCTGACCGGGATGGAACCCGACCGCTGGGAGCAGGAGCGCCGACGCGGGCTGACCATCGACCTGGGCTTCGCCTGGACCACCCTCGACGACGGCTGCACCACGGCGTTCGTCGACGTTCCCGGGCACCAGCGGTTCGTGCCGAACATGCTCGCCGGGATCGGCCCGGTGCCGGCGGTGCTGTTCGTCGTGGCAGCCGACGAGGGCTGGATGCCGCAGTCGACCGAGCACCTCGACGCCCTCGACGCGCTCGGCGTCGGCCACGGCCTGCTCGCCATCACCCGCTGCGATCTGGCCGATCCGAGGGAAGCGGCGGCCCAGGCGCGCCGGCGGCTCGCAGGCACCTCGCTCGCCGACATCCCGGCGGTGTTCGTCAGCGGCCGGACCGGGGACGGGGTCGGCGAGCTGCGGACAGCGATCCGCGACCTCGTGCGGCGGCTTCCCGCTCCGGACCCCGATGCCGACATCCGGCTGTGGGTGGACCGCTCCTTCACCGTCCGCGGCGCGGGAACCGTCGTCACCGCGACCCTCGCGGCGGGGACCTTGCGGACCGGCCAGCACCTCGCGGTCAGCTCGTCGGACCGGCAGGTAGCGGTGCGAGGCATCCAGGTCCTCGGCGAGAGCACCACCGAAATCGGCGCGGTCGCCCGGGTCGCGTTGAACCTGCGCGGGGTCGAGGTCGACGAGATCCGCCGCGGTGACGCCCTGCTGAGCCCGCGCCGGTGGCTGACCACCGACGTCATCGACGTCCGGCTGGTCGGCACGGCCAGCGGCGACGTCCCCCGCGAGCTGACCGCGCACATCGGATCGGCAGCGGTTCCCGCCCGCGTCCGCCCGCTCGGCGAGGACACCGCGCGGCTGGCCCTGCGCTCCGCGCTCCCCCTGCGGATCGGCGACCGCGCGCTGCTGCGCGAGCCCGGCGGGAAGCACGTGCGGGTCGGGGCGATCGTCCTCGACGTGCGCCCGCCCGCCCTCCGGCAACGGGGCGCGGGGAAGGCCCGGGCCGCCGAGCTGGCCACGATGGACGGTCGGCCCGACGGTGCGGCGGAACTGCGGCGGCGGCGCCTGATCCGCGCCGGTGAGCTGCGGGCGATGGGCGCGGAGCCGCCCGGTGACGGCCCCTGGCTGATCGACCCGCCCCACCGGGACCGGCTCGCCCAGGAGCTCCGCGCCCTGCTCACCCGCCACCGCGAGGAACACCCGCTCGAAGACGGCATGCCCGCCGAAGCTGCGCGGCGCGCGCTCGGGCTGCCCGACCCGGCCCTGCTGCAGGCCGTGGTCACCGAGGCCGGGGTCGAGCTGCGGTCCGGCCGGGTCCGGCTCGGCGACTCCGCGCTGCCCGGGCCGGTGCGCAAAGCGGTGCGCGAGATTCGCGGTTCGCTGTCGGAAAATCCGTTCGACGCACCCACCGCCGACGACCTGACCGCGCTCCGCCTCGGCGAGCGGGAGCTGGCCGCCGCCGAACGCGCGGGCGAACTGCTCCGGATCGGTCCAGGGCTCGTCCTGCTGCCCGGCGCCGACGGGGAAGCGCTCGACCGCCTCCGGTCGCTGCCCGATCCGTTCACCGTCAGCCAGGCCCGGCGCGCGCTGGGCACCAGCCGCCGGGTCGCGCTCGCGCTGCTGGCGTTCCTCGCCCGCGACGGCCGGACCGCGCGGGTGGAGGGCGGAACCCACCGGGTCGTCTCGCACGGCGGCTGACCTTGTCGTTTCGGATCGCCGCTGACCGGGCAGTTCGTGGGTGCGACCGGCCGGCGCTGGTGCGATCTTGCGCCCGTGCCCGCATCGTGGAAGCCGCGACGGCAAGGGAGGCGCGCCATGCCGCGAAAGATCTGGACCGGATCGATCAACTTCGGACTGGTGACCATCCCGGTCGGGCTCTACGCCGCCACCGAGGACCACTCGATCCAGTTCCACCAGTACCAGCGCGGGACCACCGACCGGGTCCGGATGAAGCGGGTCAACGAGCGCACCGGCAAGGAGCTCGGCTACGACGACATCGTCAAGGGCCGCGAGGTGGACGGGACGCTGGTCACCGTCGAACCGTCCGAGCTGGACGAGATCGCGCCGGTCCTGTCGCGCACGATCGACATCAGCACGTTCGTCGACATCGGCGAGATCGACCCGGTCTACTTCCAGAAGACCTACTGGCTGGCGCCCAACAGCAAGGAGCATTTCCGCCCGTACAACCTGCTCCGGCAGGCGATGGACCAGACCCACCAGGTCGGCATCGCCACCTTCGTCATGCGCGGCCGGGAGTACCTGACCGCGGTCCGCGCCGAGGACTCGGTGCTGGCGCTGAACACGATGTTCTTCGCCGACGAGATCCGCGATCCCGGCGAGCTGGTCGGCCAGGCGTCCTCGGCCGCCGAGCCCACCGACAAGGAGATCCAGATGGCGACCATGATCATCGAGTCGATGAGCGGGCCGTGGGAACCGGAGGAGTACGAGGACACCTACACCGCGCGGGTGGAGAAGCTCATCGCGGACAAGAGCGAGGGCCGCACCCCGGAGGTCGAGGAGGAGCCCGAGCGCCCCAGCGACGTCATCGACCTCACCGAGGCGCTGCGGCGCAGCGTCGACCAGGCGCGCGGCGCGCGGCGCGGGAAGGTGCCGAAGCAGCGGGAGCGCGAGGAGGACGTTTCCGGGATGAGCAAGGCGGAGCTGGAGAAGAAGGCGAAGGAGCTCGGGATCCGGGGGCGGTCGAAGATGAACCGGGCCGACCTGGTCGCCGCGGTCAGCGAGCAGACCTCCGGCCGTCGCCGCCGTCCGGCGTCCTGATCCGGCGCGGGGTTTTCGCGGAGCGCTCGGCGAAAACCCCGCCCGCTCTCGCTACGCGTCGTAGTCGACGGTGATCGTGTCCGAGACCGGGAGCGACTGGCAGGTCAGCACGAACCCGTCGTCGACCTCGGACTCCTCCAGGGCGAAGTTGCGGCGCATCCGCACTTCGCCGCAGGTGACCTTCGCCCGGCAGGTTCCGCACACGCCGCCCTTGCACGCGAACGGCAGGTCGGGGCGGACCTTCTGGGCCGCGTCCAGCACCGGGGTGTCCCTTGGCAGCGCCAGCTGGGTGGCGCGGCCGTCGAGGATGACCGTGACGTCGCTGGCCGGTCCTTCCAGTTCGGGTTCCTCGTGCCGCACCGGCTCCGGCGGGGCGTCTTCGACGAAGAACAGTTCCTGGTGCACGCGGCGGGATTCGACGTCGTGGTCGTGCAGGACCTCCTGGGCGTCGGTGACCATCCCGTACGGTCCGCACAGCCACCAGTGGTCCACGTCGGCCGCGTCGACCACTGTGGACAGCAGGGCGCGGAGCTTGGCCGCGTCGAGCCTGCCGGTGAACAGCTCCGACTCGCGCGGCTCGCGGGACAGCACGTGCACCAGTTCCAGCCGGGCCGGGTAGCGGTCCTTGAGGTCGGCCAGCTCGTCGGCGAACATCACCGTGTCGCTGCGCCGGTTCCCGTACAGCAGGGTGACCGTGGCGTCGGTCTCGGCCAGCACCGAGCTCGCGATCGACAGGATCGGCGTGATGCCCGAACCGGCCGCGACCAGCACGTGCCGCTCGTGCGCGGTCAGGTCCGGGGTGAAGCTGCCGGTCGGCGCCAGCACCTCGACGGTGTCGCCGACCGCGATCTCGTTCACCAGCCAGCCGGAGAACAGCCCGCCCGGCACGAGCCGGACACCGATCCGCAGTTCCGCCCCGCGGGCGGCGCAGATCGAGTAGTTGCGCCGGTGCTCCCGGCCGTCGATCTCGCGCCGCAGGGTCAGCGACTGCCCGGGCCGGAAGTCGAACTCCGCGGCGTGCTCGGGCGGGACGGCGAAACTGACCGCGACCGCGTCGTCGCACAGCCGCTCGACCCGGCTCACCCGCAGCGCGCGGAACGTGGTGCGGCGGCGCGCCGGGCGGCCGTTGTCCTGGGACTCGGTCACCCCGGCGGGCGGACCGGTCACGACGGGGGCAGAGCGGGCCACGTCAGATCTCCTTGATGTGCTCGAAAGGTTCGGAACACGCGCGGCAGCGGCGCAGGGCCTTGCAGGCGGTCGCGCTGAACCGCGACACCTCCTCGGTGTCGGCCGACCCGCAGCGCGGGCACGCCACCCACGCCGGCGGTGGCGACAGCGCCAGCGGCACCGGACCGGACGCCGCCTTCGGGGCGCTGCCCGGCGGGGCGATGCCGTAGTCGGCCAGCTTGCGCCTGCCCTCCTCGCTGATCCAGTCGGTGCTCCAGGCCGGGTGCAGCACGGTGCGGACCTCGACCTCGGCGAACCCGGCCGCGTGCAGCCTGCGCCGCAGGTCCGCGCGCATCTCGGCCATCGCCGGGCAGCCCGAGTAGGTCGGGGTGATCGAGACGACCACCCCGCCGTCATCGGACAGCTCGACATCGCGGAGCACCCCGAGATCGGCCAGCGTCAGCACCGGCAGCTCGGGGTCCGGCACGGTGCGGGCGACCTCCCGCGCGCGGGCCACGTCCGGCTTCGCCGTCGTCACCATGTCGCCTCCGGGTGTGCTCGGGCCAGGGACTGCATCTCCGAGAGCAGGTAGCCCAGGTGCTCGGTGTGGATCCCGTCGCGTCCGGCCCTGCCCGCGACTCCCGCCAGCGCCGGGACTTCCGGCCGGGACAGCGTCGCGGCGCCGAGCACCTGCTCCAGCACCTCGTCGAACTCCGCCCTGGTCTCGGCCGGATCGACCCCGACACCGGCCTCGACCACGCGCCGGTCGACGTCGTGGGTGGCGAACAGCTCGGCCACGTACGGCCAGACGTCGTCGAGCCCCCGGCGCATCCGCTCGTGCGAGGTCTCGGTGCCGTCACCGAGGCGCACCACCCACCGGGCCGCGTACTCGCGGTGGTAGGTCAGCTCCTTGACGCCCTTGGCCGCGATCGCCGCCAGCACCGGATCGCGCGAGCCGGTCAGCCCGCCGAACAGCGCGAGCCGCCAGGTCGACAGGACCAGCAGCCGGGCGACGGTCTCGGCGAAGTCGCCGTGCGGCACCTCCGCCAGCCGGACGTTGCGGAACTCCCGGTCGTCCCGGAAGTAGGCCAGTTCGTCCTCGGTGCGCCCGGTGCCGTCGGCCTGCCCCGCCCTGGACAGCAGCAGGCGGGCCTGGCCGAGCAGGTCGAGCGCGATGTTGGCCAGCGCCAGCTCCTCCTCCAGCTCCGGCGCGTGGGTGACCCACTCGGTCAGCCGATGGGAGGTGATCAGCGCGTCGTCACCGAGCGCGGTGCAGTACGCGGCCAGCGCCGCGCCGTCGACGCCGCCGGGCAGCGCGGTGTCCACACCGGACAGCGGATCGTCGAATCCGGTTCCGAACGCCCACCTGGCCTCGCCGTCCGGCTCGGCCTCGGTCAACGCCTCGTAGGCATTGTCAAACGACATCAGGCCGACCTCACATGTGCGGAACGTTGTCTGGGATCGAGTAGAACGTCGGGTGCCGGTACACCTTGTCGCCGCTGGGCGCGAAGAACGGGTCCTTCTCGTCCGGGCTGGACGCGGTGATCGCGTCCGCCCGCACCACCCAGATGCTCACGCCCTCGTTGCGCCGGGTGTAGAGGTTGCGGGCGTTGTGCAGCGCCATCTCCTCGTCCGCGGCGTGCAGCGACCCCACGTGCACGTGGTTGAGGCCGCGCTTGCCGCGCACGAACACCTCGAACAACGGCCACGACGACTTCGGCGCGGTTTCCTCGCTCATCGCCCCGCCTCCTGACGTGCGGCGTGCTTGGCCGCGTGGGCCACCGCCGCGTCGCGGACCCACTGCCCCTCCTCGTGCGCCCGGCGGCGGTGTTCGAGCCGCTGGGCGTTGCACGGCCCGCTGCCGCCGATCACGCGCTTGAGCTCGCTCCAGTCGGGTTCGCCGAAGTCGTAGTGCCCGCGCTCGGCGTTCCACGACAGCGCCGGGTCCGGCAGCGTCACGCCCAGCGCCTCGGCCTGCGGCACCGTCATGTCGACGAACTTCTGCCGCAGCTCGTCGTTGGTGTGCCGCTTGATCCGCCAGGCCATGGACTGCTGGGTGTTCGGCGAGTCGCCGTCGGGCGGGCCGAACATCATCAGCGACGGCCACCACCAGCGGTCGGTGGCGTCCTGCACCATACGCCGCTGGGCCTCGGTGCCGCGCATCATCGTCATCAGCAGCTCGTAGCCCTGCCGCTGGTGGAACGACTCCTCCTTGCAGATCCGCACCATCGCGCGGGCGTACGGGCCGAACGAGCTGCGGCACAGCGGCACCTGGTTGCAGATCGCCGCCCCGTCGACCAGCCAGCCGATCACGCCGATGTCGGCGAAGGTCAGCGTCGGGTAGTTGAAGATCGACGAGTACTTCTGCCTGCTGCTGATCAGCTTGCCGGTCAGGTCCGCCCGGTCGGCGCCGAGCGTCTCGGCCGCCGAGTACAGGTACAGGCCGTGCCCGGCCTCGTCCTGCACCTTGGCCAGCAGGATCGCCTTGCGCCGCAGGCTGGGCGCGCGGGTCAGCCAGTTGCCCTCCGGCTGCATGCCGATGATCTCGGAGTGCGCGTGCTGGGCGATCTGGCGGACCAGCGTCCTGCGGTAGCCCTCCGGCATCCAGTCCCGCGGCTCGATCCGCTGGTCGCGGGCGATCCGGTCGTCGAAGTGCCGCTGCAACGCCTCCTCGGCGTCGCCTGCGCGTTCAGCTGCCAGCGTCATCGTCATCCCCGCTCTTCCGGACGTTTGGCCACGAGGGTGAGCACGTCGTACTTGGCCACCGACTCGCCGTCCTGGTTGGTCACGTCGGCGTCCCAGCGGACCTCGCCGTGCTCGGCGTTGGTGCGCGGGGTGATCTGCTTGGCCGTCAACGTCACGGTGATCTCGTCACCGGGGTAGGTCGGGGTGAGGAACCGCAGGTTCTCCAGCCCGTAGTTGGCCAGCACCGGTCCCGGCTCCGGGTCGACGAACAGGCCCGCGGCCAGCGAGACGACCAGGTAGCCGTGCGCCACGATCCCCTCGAAGAAGGGGTTGGCCGCCGCGGCCTCCCGGTCGGTGTGGGCGTAGAAGGTGTCGCCGGTGAACTCGGCGAAGTGCTCGACGTCGGCCATCGTGACCGCGCGCGGCCCGCCGACCACGGTGTCGCCGATCCGCAGGTCCTCCAGGTGCTTGCGGAACGGGTGCACCTCGGTCTCGGTGCGCGGCGAGCCGGGCACCCACTGGCCGGTGATCGCCGTCAGCGTCTCCGGGTCGGCCTGGACCGCGGTGCGCTGCATGTGGTGCAGCACGCCGCGCACACCGCCCATCTCCTCACCGCCGCCCGCGCGGCCCGGTCCGCCGTGGACCAGGTTGGGCAGCGGCGAGCCGTGGCCGGTGGACTCCTCGGCGTCCCGGCCGTTGAGCACCAGCAGGCGGCCGTGCCGGGACGCGGTGCCCAGGACGACGTCGCGGGTGAAGCCGGTGTCGGCGCTGACGACCGATCCGGCCAGGCTGCCCCCGCCGCGGCGGGCGAGATCGACGGCGTGCTCGGTCGACTCGTACGGCAGGATCGTGCTGACCGGGCCGAACGCCTCGACCTCGTGCGGCTCGGCGCGGTCCGGGTCGTCGCAGCGGACCAGGATCGGGGAGAGGAAGGCGCCGCGCTCGGCGTCGGCGTCGACGACCTCGACGCGCTCGGGATCGCCGTGCACCAGCGTGCCCGCGGCCAGCAGGGCCTTGAGCGAGCGGCGGACCTCCTCGCGCTGTTCCAGGCTGGCCAGCGCGCCCATCCGCACCCCGGACGATTTCGGGTTGCCCACGACGACCTTCGCCAGCCGCGCGGAGGCGGCCTGCACGACGTCGTCGACCCGCTCGGCCGGGACCAGCGCCCGGCGGATCGCGGTGCACTTCTGGCCCGCCTTCACCGTCATCTCGCTGACCAGCTGCTTGACGAACAGGTCGAACTCACCGGTGCCCGGCGTGGCGTCGGGGCCGAGGATCGAGCAGTTCAGCGAGTCGGCCTCGACGTTGAACCGGACCGAGCGCGCGGCCACGTTCGGGTGCGCGCGCAGCCGCTGGCCGGTGGACGCCGAACCGGTGAACGAGACCAGGTCCTGGTCGGTCAGGTGGTCCAGCAGGTCGCCGACGCCGCCGCAGATCAGCTGCAGCGAGCCCTCCGGCAGCAGCCCGGACCCCAGCATCAGCTCGACCAGGCGGTGCGTGAGGTAGGCGGTCTGGCTGGCGGGCTTGACCAGCGTCGGGACCCCGGCGAGGAAGGCCGGGGCGAACTTCTCCAGCGGCCCCCACACCGGGAAGTTGAAGGCGTTGATCTGCACGGCCACGCCCTGCAGCGGCGTGCAGATGTGCTGGCCGGCGAAGGTGCCGCCCCTGCCCAGCGGCTCGACCGCTCCGTCCAGGTAGACCCGGCTGTTGGGCATCTCCCGGCGGCCCTTGCTCGAGTAGCCGAACAGCACGCCGATCCCGCCGTCGATGTCGAACTTCGAGTCGCCGAGCGTCGCCCCGGTGCGGGCCGACAGCGCGTACAGCTCCTCCCGGTGCTCGCGCAGGTGGGAGGCCAGCGACTTCAGCAGCGCGGCGCGCTGGTGGAAGGTCAGCTCCCCCAGCGCGGGCCCGCCGCGGCGCCGGCCGTGATCGAGCACCCGGGCCATGTCGATCCCAGCCGAGGACACGCGCGCGACCTCCTCACCGGTCACCGCGTCGTGCAGTGGTGCGCCCTCTTCCGAGGGGACGTGCCAGTCGCCGTTGACGTAGCTCCGCAGGGCGGCCATGCCCCAACCTCCTCAGCGCGTGCTGAACTCGATTCGAATTACCGACCGTTCGTTCAGGAACGATAGCAGCGCGCACCCCCGCACCGACACCGGGTTTCCGGCCGATTTCCCTGCTGTACCGAGCAAGACACCTCCGCGCCGCGCCGCTGTTGACAGCACCGCGGGCAGCGGTATTAATTACCGACTGTTCGTTCGGCCTGAAGGAGTCACGCCATGACAGGGACGACGAGGTCTCGCACCACTCGCCGGCTGGGCGCCGCACCGGCTCCTTCCGAGCTCGACCCTGCCGAGCGGTACTCGGCCGACGAGCTGGCGGCCGTGCAGCTGGAACGGCTCCGGTGGACGCTGCGGCACGCCTACGACAACGTGCCGCTGTACCGCGCCCGGTTCGACGAGGCCGGGTTCCGGCCGGAGGACTGCCGCGGTCTGGGCGACCTGGCCCGGCTGCCGTTCACCACCAAGCACGACCTGCGCGACACCTACCCGTTCGGCATGTTCGCGGTCCCGATGTCCGACGTCCGGCGGGTGCACGCCTCCAGCGGCACCACCGGCCGCCCCACCGTGGTCGGCTACACCGAGCACGACATCGACGTGTGGGCCGACGTGGTCGCCCGGTCGATCCGCGCCGCCGGGGGCAGGCCGGGGCAGAAGGTCCACGTCTCCTACGGCTACGGGCTGTTCACCGGCGGGCTGGGCGCGCACTACGGCGCGGAGCGGCTGGGCTGCACGGTCATCCCGGCCTCCGGGGGCATGACCGCCCGGCAGGTGCAGATCATCCAGGACTTCCGGCCCGAGATCATCATGGTCACCCCGTCGTACATGCTCACCCTGGTCGACGAGTTCGAGCGGCAGGGCATCGACCCGCGCACGACCTCGCTGCGGACCGGCATCTTCGGCGCCGAGCCGTGGACCGAGCAGATGCGCCAGGAGATCGAGGAGCGCCTCGACATCGACGCGGTGGACATCTACGGGCTGTCCGAGGTGATGGGCCCCGGGGTGGCCAACGAGTGCGTGGAGACCAAGGACGGCCTGCACGTCTGGGAGGACCACTTCTACCCCGAGGTCATCGATCCGTTCACCGGGGAGGTGCTGCCCGACGGCGAGGAGGGGGAACTCGTGTTCACCTCGCTGACCAAGCAGGCGCTGCCGATCATCCGGTACCGGACCCGCGACCTGACCCGGCTGCTGCCGGGCACCGCGCGGCCGATGCGGCGGATGAGCAGGATCACCGGCCGCAGCGACGACATGATCATCCTGCGCGGGGTCAACCTGTACCCGACGCAGATCGAGGAGCTCGTGCTGCGCACCGGCGGGATGTCCCCGCACTTCCAGCTGGTGCTGGCCAGGCGGGAGCGGATGGACCAGCTCACCGTGCGGGTCGAGGCCCGGCCGGACTGCCCGGGGCCGCGCCGCGAGGCCGCCGCCGCCGAGCTGGCCAGGGCGATCAAGGACGGGGTCGGCGTGACCGCCGAGATCGCGGTGGTCGATCCCGACACCCTGGAACGCTCAGTAGGCAAGCTTCGCCGGATCGTGGACACCCGCGAACCCTGATCGGCGAACGGGTAATCGGAGATTGGGATACTCCACGTCATGCAGGGCAACGCTGGGCAGCGCAACCGCCGGGGCCGGCCGGGGTACGACCTCGGCAGGCTGCTTGACGTCTCGGTCCAGGTGTTCATCGAGCGCGGCTACGAGGGCACCAGCATGGAGGACCTCTCGCACCGGCTGGGCATCTCGAAATCGGCGATCTACCACCACGTGGCGGGCAAGGACGAGCTGCTGCGGCTGAGCGTCAACCGCGCGCTCGACGCGCTGTTCGCGGTGGTCGAGGAGGAGGCGTCCACCACGGGCAAGGCGATCGACCGGCTCGAACACGTCGTGCGGCGCAGCGTCGAGGTGCTGGTGGAGGACCTGCCGTTCGTCACGCTGCTGCTGCGGGTCCGGGGCAACACCAGGATCGAGCGGCAGGCGCTGGCCCGGCGCCGCGAGTTCGACCGGATCGTCAGCGACCTGGTCCGGCAGGCCGAGGCCGAGGGCAGCATCCGGCCCGACGTGGACCCGGCGCTGACCAGCAGGCTGCTGTTCGGGATGGTCAACTCGATCATCGAGTGGTACCGCCCCGGACGCGGGGTGCGGGCCGGGCAGGTCGCCGACGCGGTGACCAAGATCGCCTTCGACGGGCTGCGGAACGGCGTCGCGGAACCCGTCGAATAGGAATTCATGTTCTTGCGTCATACCGCCCGGGCCACTCCGTCCCCCACGCGTGCGGGTGATCTGGAGCTCCCGCGCCGCGCGTGGAAAGCAGAGGGGATTCCGCGCGCGCAGGCCGTCGGCCGCGCCGGAGGATGTGGGAGGCGGTCGGCGGCCCCACTGCCGCAGTACGCTGGGAAGTGCCTGGTCGGAGCTTCGCGCTGGCACGCGGAGCGGATCGGTCCGGCCGGGCGGAGCCCTCGGTCCGAGTCGGCCGGGGGCTCTCGTTTCGCGTTCCCCGGTCGCCGCGGTGCGAACGCGGTAGGGCCTTAGGACTCCTGCGCTCCGGCGCATCGCCGCCTACCGTCCCGCGAGGGCGGGCCGGTCGCTGGGGAAGGCTCGTCACGCGCTTTCCACCGTCATCCGGAGGCGACCGTGTCACGGTTGGAGATGATCGCTCGCGCTTTCCTCCGCTACCTCTACAAGGACCCGCACTTCCGGCCCGAGGTCTCGGGGTTCCTCGCCGATCCCGGGCTGGTGGTGCCGGTCGGCAGGGACGAGTTCGCGCAGGTCGTCGACGCGTTGCGGGGCCAGGAGCTCATCACGACCAGCGGCGAGGAGGCGGGCGGGGTGCCTGCCAGGGCCGGGCTCACCGGTTCCGGGCTGATCTGCGCGGGTCACCACGACGGGGACATCGCCGCGTGGATGAACGCCCGCGCCGCGCCGCTGGCGGTGCTGGAGGACGAGCCGCCGGTGGTGATCCCGGAGCAGCCCCGGCCCGCCGACTTCACCGGGCTCGCGCGAGTCGCCCGGGTGGTGCTGCTGACCCTGCCGACGGTGCAGGAGCGGCGCGGCGGTGGTGACCGCGTCGAGCGGGCCGCGCGCGAGCTGTGGGAGACCGCCCGGCTGCCCCGGCCCGATCCCGCCGAGGTCCGCGAGCTCGCCCGGGCGCTGCGCGGCGAGCTGGTCGGCGGTCCGGTGGCGCACACCCTCGGGGTCGTCCTGGTCGACGGTCTGGACGAGGAGATGGCCCGTGCCGGCCTGTCGTGACCGGGTTCACGACCGGGTCGACCGCGCGCACCGCTTCCCGGGCGTGTGCTGAGATTCCGGTATGGACACCGCTGCCGGAGGCCGTTGCCGATGACCCGTCGCGAGCTGGACGCGGCGGGAATCCGGCAGCCCCGGCTGCGGGCCGCCTACCGCCGCTGCCGCAGGCTGCACTCGGCGCACGGGCGCACCTACTTCCTGGCGACCAGGCTGCTCAGCCCCGGGCGCCGGCCCGCCGTGCACGCGCTGTACGGGTTCGCGCGGTGGGTCGACGACATCGTCGACGGCTCCGGTGGCGACGCGCGCGAAGGACAGCTGGACCGGCTGGACCGGGATCTGCGCACGGCGCTGCGGGAAGGGCGCAGCGCGCACCCGATCATCGCGGCTCTGGTGGACACCGTGCGTCGCTACGACATCCCGCACTCGCTGTTCGCCGACTTCATGGCTTCGATGCGGATGGACCTGTCCGTCGGCGAGTACCGGACGCGCGCCGAGCTGGACGAGTACATCCACGGTTCGGCGGCGGTGATCGGGTTGCAGGTGCTGCCGGTGCTCGGCACTGCCGGGCCCGTCGACACCGCCGCGCCGTACGCGGCGGCTCTCGGCTGCGCCTTCCAGCTCACGAACTTCCTGCGCGACATCGCCGAGGACCTCGACCGGGACCGGGTGTACCTGCCCGCCGACGAGCTGGCGGCGTTCGGCGTGGACCGCGAGCGGCTGGTCTGGTGCCACCGGACCGGCAGACCGGACCGCCGCGTCCGCACCGCGCTCGCCCACCAGGTGGCGCGAACCCGCGCGGTGTACCGGGACGCCGAACCGGGAATCGGCATGCTGGCCGAGACCTCGCGCCCGTGCGTGGCCACCGCTTTCACGCTGTACGGCGAAATCCTGGACCGGATCGTGGAGTCCGGTTACGACGTGTTCCGGCAGCGGCTCGCGGTGTCGAACGCGCGGCGGCTGGGGATCGCGGTCTCCGCCGTCGGCACGACGGCCGCGGCCAGGGCGCGGGTGTCGGCGCGCGGGCGTCAGCGCTCCTGCTGATCGGCGATCGCCTGGGCGGCGACCCTGGTGGCGTGGCTGAGGTCCTCGGCCGCCGCCGCGGCCTGGTCGAGCGCGACGTGCACTTCGGACGGCCGCACCAGCGCGGCCCCCGCCTCCGAGAAGCGGTTGGACAGCGCGTCGAGCTGCCGGGCGAGCCCGTTGCCCGCCGCGGTCACGACTTCCAGCGCCTCGCGCGCCGCGTCGATCTCGGCCGGTGTACCGGCCTGCCTGCGCGCGGCGAGCTCCAGCCCCTCGCTCGCACTCGCGATAGCGTCCGCGGTGGCGGTCAGATCCTGCCATCGGGACGAGGGCGTACCTGCCATCGCTCCTGCCCCCGCACGTGCCCGTGTTCAGCGGGCGCCTGGTTCGGCCAGCGCGGTTCCGGAGCGACCCGGGTGGCCGCGTCCGAGCCGGAACCGCTACTGCGGCAGTACCCGGCCCGGACGGCGAGCACACGTGGCGGGTGGGTCAGGGTTGACGGGCCGATCAGGGTGCCTGGACCAGGCCCGCACCGGCGTCGGTCGACGGCAGCGGGACCCGCCGGGCGGTCTGCGCCAGCCGCGCCCACAGGCCCCACGCCCGTTCCGGCGTCTGCTGGGCCAGCAGCGCGGCGATCCCGGCGACGTGCGGGGTGGCCATGCTGGTGCCGCTGAGCGTCTTGTAGCCCGCGCCCGGCCAGCTGGAGTGCACGTCGACGCCCGGTCCGACGACGTCGACCTGACCGATCTCGTCGACGGTGCCGCAGGAGAAGTCGGCGATCGCGCCCTGCGCGTCCACCGCGCCGACGGCCATGATCGACGGGCAGTTCGCCGGGTGCCCGACCGGGGCGACGGTGCCCTGCCCGCGGGCGCTCTCGTTGCCCGCCGCCGCGATGATCAGCGTGCCCTTGGCCATGGCGCGCTGCGCGACCCGCTCGAACGCCTCCGAGAACGGCTGACCCGGTTCGGTCGCCGCGCCCAGCGACATCGACACCACCGAGCAGCCGTTGGAGATCGCCCAGGAGATGCCTTCCAGGATTCCGCTGTCACTGCCCGAACCCTCGTTGCCGAGCACCTTGCCCGCGTAGATGCTGGCCTCCGATGCGATGCCGTAGCCGGGGCCGTTCTGCGAGGTCCGCGGACCGCAGGAAGTACCGATGACGTGGGTGCCGTGGCCGTGGCCGTCCTGCACCTCCTCCCCCGGCACGAACGATCCGGTGACGATGTCGCGGCCTGCCAGGTCCGGGTGCTGCAGGTCCAGCCCGGTGTCGAGGACGGCCACCCGCACGCCCTTGCCGGTGGCCGCGCTGCGGTCGGCCCGGGTGGCCTGGAGACCCCAGGTGAACTCGCCGTCCACCGGCGCCGCGGGCTGGTCCCCGATGGCGTAGACCGTGCGTTCGGCTTCGAACGCCGCGATCGGTCCGGGCGCGTTCACGGCTTCGCTCAGCGCGGTCGCCTGGTCGGCTCCCGCGGTGATCAGGGCGATTCCCAGTTCGTTGAGCACGACGCCGTCGGCGGCGCCGAGCAGTTCGGCGGCCGAGGCGCCGACGATGTCGGCTGTGTTGACCGTGCGGATTCCCGCCAGCCTGGTCAGTTCCCGTGCTCCCACAACGGTCGAGTCGTCCTCCAGCAACACCAGGTAACGCCCGGTGGCTGAGCTTTCGGTTCCGGCCATAGCGGCCCCCTAGGTCCGTTTGCGCGCTTTCCGGCACAGATACCACAGGTTTAACTCGCGTAACGCACGGTGAGCAAGGGGCCGGACGGGTACCGCTCGGAGGTCCTCAGTGGATGGACCGGCCGCAGCGGATGGCAACCGCGCCCGCGGATCCCCACACTGGTGGCCGGAGTCCGTGTGACCGGAGTCCGCGCCAGGAGCGGAAGGAGTCGTGATGAGCGATCCAGCCGAGTCCGAGATCGTCGTCGGTGTCGACGGTTCCTCCTCGTCGAAGGCCGCGCTGCGCTGGGCGGTCCGGCAGGCGGGGCTGACCGGGGCCGGGGTGCGGGCCGTTGCCGCGTGGGAGTTCCCGGCCTTCTACAGCTGGGAAGGCGGGCCGATGCCGCCCGAGGAGTTCGAGCAGACCGCGCGCAAGAGCCTCGACGACGCGGTCGACGAGGTCGAGCACCAGACTGTGGGGCCGGTGCGGATCAGCCGCGAGATCATGCACGGCCACTCGGCGCAGGTGCTGCTCGACGCCGCGGAAGGCGCCGAGCTGCTGGTGGTCGGCAGCCGCGGCCACGGCAGCTTCTACGGCGCGCTGCTCGGTTCGGTGAGCCAGCGCTGCGCGCAGCACGCGCGGTGTCCGGTGGTGATCGTGCGGGAGGAGTGAGTCACCCGCGCCACGCCTCGACCAGACCGCGCGCCGCGCGCCAGAGGACGTCGTAGGCGTCCTCCGGCGGCAGGCCGCGGTTGCCGATCAGGGTGTCCGCGGCGCGGATCATCACGTCACTGCTGCGCAGCGGTTCGCGGACGCGCGCGTCGTTGCGCGCCCCGGCCGCGTCGATCGCGATGGCGGAGTAGGACGCCAGGACGAGTGCCACGTCGGGGTCCGCCGCGGCCAGGCCCCGGGGCTCGGACGACCAGAGGGTGACCACGGCTTTGCGGCCCTCTGCCGCCAGGACCACCCCGGCCGCGAGCGCGCTGCGCACGCCGCGGTCGGCGGCCTGCGGGCCGAACCGCGGCCACGCCTGGTCCGCGGTGAGGTCGGCGCTGTAGCCGAGCCCGGTTCCTCCGTCGTCGGCCGCCCGCAGCGCCGGGCCTTCTCCCAGCCTGTGCTGCAACAGGTCCAGCTCGGCGCACAGCCGATCGGTGTGGGCGAGGGTCGACAGCCCGCCCACCGCGTCGCGGGTGGTCACGCTCGCCGACGACGCCCCGGGCACCACCGCCGCCGCGAAGTCGGCGATCAGCTGCAGCACCTCGGAAACGGTTCCGGCGGCGAACAGGTCCCGGCCCATGTCGGCGAACTGCAGGGCCAGCGGCGACCACAGCTGCGACCTGGCGTCGGCCACGCCGCGCTGCCCGGTGCCCTCGGCGCGCTTGCGGAAGTACTCCACGAACCGCTCGCGGTCCCTGACGTCGGGGTCCACAGTCCCCTGTTACCCGACCGCGTCCGGGGTCAACCGCCGAGGCATTCGCGCAGCCGGGCGAGTCCTTCGTCCACATCGGACGCGTCGATTCCGCCGTAGCCGAACACCAGACCGGGTGGGGTCGCGCCCGCCCGGCCGAACGGGCTGAGCGGCATGATCCCCACGCCGCCGGCCGCCGCGCGCTCGGACGCGGCCCGGTCGTCGGTGCCTTCCGGCAGCCGCGCGCACAGGTGCAGCCCGGCCTCGGCGGGCAGCACGTCGAGCAGCCCGCCGAAGTCGCGGCGCAGTCCCGCCGAGATCCGCCGGTACCGGTCGGCGTAGGCGGCCCGGCAGCGGCGGATGTGCCGGGCCAGCAGCCCCTCCTCGACGAACTCGGCCAGCGCCGCCTGCACCGGCAGCGAGGTGTGCGCGTCGGTCACGTGGCGCGCGGCCCGCAGCGCCGGGCGCAGGCTCCGCGGCGCGATCAGGAACCCGATGCGCAGCGTCGGCAGCAGGACCTTCGACATCGAGCCGACGTATATGACCCGGCCCGTGCGGTCGAGGTTCTGCACCGGCTCGATCGGGCGGCCGGAGAAGCGGAACTCGCTGTCGTAGTCGTCCTCGACGATCACGCCGCCGGTGCGTTCGGCCCATTCGAGCAGGGCGGTCCGGCGCGGCAGCGACATCGGCACGCCGAGCGGGAACTGGTGCGACGGGGTGACGCACACCAGCTTCGCCTCGCGCGGGATCCGGTCGACGACCAGGCCCTCGGAGTCCACCGGCACCCCGGCGACGCGGGCGCCCAGCGACCGGAGCAGCTGGCGCTGCGGCGGGTATCCGGGATCCTCCACCGCGACGCACATGCCCGGCTCGACCAGCACCCGCCCGATCAGGTCGACCGCGTGCTGGGCTCCGTTGGTGATCAGCACGTCGTCGGCGGTCGCCCGCACCGCCCGCGACACGCCGACGTGACGCGCCAGAGCCGCGCGCAGCCCGGCGTGCCCGGCGGGGTCCCCGTAGCTGGGCGGGCCGATCGCCGAGGCTCGCAGCCGGCGCGACATGAGCCGCCGCCAGGAGGCGTACGGGAACATCCGCACGTCGGGGATGCCCGCGCGGAAGTCGAACCGCGGCTCGCTCACGTCGGTCGGCGGCACCTTGATCCGCGACCAGATCGCGCGCGGGCGCAGCTCCGCTCCGGCGGCGGGTTCGGGTGGGCGTTCGAACCCGCCCTCGCGCACATAGGTGCCCGAACCCGTTCTCGCGGAGACGAACCCTTCCGCGGTGAGCCGGTCGTAGGCGGCGCTGACGGTGTTGCGCGAGACCTCCAGCCGGGCGGCGAGCTCGCGGCTGGGCGGCAGCGCCTGGCCAGGTCGGAGGCGGCCGTCGAGCACGGCCGCGGCGACCTGCCGGTAGATCTGGCCGGTCAGGTCCGTCCTGCCGACCAGGCTGACGTGGAACTCCACCCGGCAGAGCCTAGCCGGAATCGGCCCAGTCGAACTCGGCGGATTTGGCTCTGCCACCGGGCCGTTCCGGTTCCTAGCATCGGCGGTGTGGACATCCGACACCTGCACCAGCGGGCCGCCGCCGACGTTTGGCGGGTCGTCTCGCGGATCCGCCCGGACCAGCTGCACCTGCCGACCCCCTGCGCCGACTGGACGCTGCACGGGCTGCTGCGCCACCTCGTCAGCGAGAACCTCGGCTTCGCCGCCGCGGCCACCGGAAAGTCCGATGTGGACCGGAATGCGGTGGATCGGGACGCTGTGGACTGGGACGCGGTGGACTGGGACGCTGGGCGGCTCGGGGACTCCCCCGCCGAGGACTACCGGCGCTCGGCCGAGGAGTTCGACCGGGCCTTCGCCGACGACGGCGTGCTCGCGAGCCGGATGCGCGTCCGCGAGTTCGGCGTGCTGCCCGGGTCGACAGCGCTGGCGATGCACTTCATCGACCTGGTCGTGCACGGCTGGGACGTGGCGCGGACCATCGGCGCCGACTACCGGCCGGACGACGAGCTCCCGTCGACCGCGCTGCGGCTCATGCGCGGCTTCTCCGGCGGTCAGGCCGCTCGCGTCTTCGGTCCGCCGGTGGCCGTCGACGGCAGCGCGGGCGCGCTGGACCAGCTGGTCGCGTTCCTCGGGCGGTCTCCGGGCTGGAACGGCGGGGGCGTGGGCTGAGTCCTGGCCGGTCGAGGCGGTGCCGGTCGCTCGGCGCGTTCAAGCGACCGGCACCCCAGGGCCCGGTCAGCCCTGCCCGGCGAAGGGCGAGGGCACCCTGCCCTCGGAGCGGATCTGCTCGGCGAGGTCGGTCATCGACGCGGAGTCGTTGACGTGCGGGAAGTCCTCCTCGGGCACGTCGACGCCGAGGAACTCGCACAGCGGTCCCCAGCCCTGCTTGACCTCGAAGACCAGCAGCCGCTCCGGCGGCACGATCCGCTGCACCTCGGCGTTGTGCCGCTCGAACACCTCGATCGCGTGGTCGCGGTCCTCGAACCGGCCGTCGAAGGTGCCGTTCCAGACCATCCGCTCGATGGTCGGGCGCAGCGCCAGCATGTCCGGGTCGGCGCCGAACCGCTCGTCGGCCTCGGAACCGTTCTTCACGAACTGGTAGATCGTGTTGTACGTGCTCTCGTACCACCGCAGCGGGTCGCGCACCGTGAGCACCACCTTGGCGTCCGGGTACCTTTCCATCAGCTGCTGCCAGAACGCGCAACCCGGCCAGTCCACTGTGGATTCGAACCCGGCGAAGACCTGGTCCCAGTCGACCCGCTCGCCGTCGAGCGCGCTCGCCCACGGCCGTATCCGCGTGGGCTGGGCGATGACCTCGAACATGTGGTAGCAGGGGCCGTGGCCGATGTGCTCCAGGGCCGCCTTCAGCGACGCCGTTCCGGTCCGGCCGAACCCGGCACCGATGACCTTCATTGTGCGTTCTCCTCTTCCTCGGGGCCGCTCGCGGCCGTTCAGCCGCGGGCGCGGTCGATCATCACGGCGGCGACGGTCGCGTTCGTGGACTCGTCGACCAGCACCCCGCCCCCGGTGAGGCGGTTGTGCTCGTACGGGTCGCAGAACACCGGCTCGTCGAGCCGCAGCGCGATCCCGCCGATGTCGTTGAGCGCCAGTTCCGCCGCCGGTTCGCTGCGCAGGGTCATGACGTCGAGCCGGTGGTGCAGCTCGGTCACCGTCGCGCCGACAGTTCTGGTGGTGTGCTTGAGGAGCAGGCGCGCGTTCGGCCGGAGCGCCTTGCGCGCGTCCATCCAGCACACCGTCGCCTCGATCTCCGCGGCCCGCACCGGTTCCGACCCCACCGCGCAGAACAGGTCTCCGCGCCGGACCGGGAGATCGTCGCCGGGCACGAGCGTGATCGACAGCGGCGCCGCCACCCGGTCCGCGGGCCCGTCGGGCGTTTCGACCGCCGCGACCGTGGTGATCCGGCCGGATGGCAGGTGCCGGACCTGCTCACCGGCGCTCACCGATCCAGCGGCCAGCTGGCCCGCGCAACCCTCGAACCCGTCGGTCCGGATCAGGTACTGCACCGGGAAGCGCAGCGCGCCGTCGGCGTCGTCGCGCGCCGGCACCGACTCCAGGTGTTCGAGCAGTGCTGGACCCTCGTACCAGGGCGTGGCGGCCGAGCGGTCGACCACGTTGTCGCCGTGCAGCGCCGAAATCGGGATCGCGGTGACCTCGGCCAGCCCGATCCCCGCCGCCCGCGCGGCGAAGTCCTCGGCGATCCGGTCGAAGACCGCGCGGTCGTAGTCGACCAGGTCCATCTTGTTCACCGCGAGCACGACGTGCGGCACCCGGAGCAGGCCCGCGAGCACGGCGTGCCGGTGGCTCTGCTCGGTCAGCCCGTTGCGGGCGTCGGCCAGCACGATCGCCAGGTCCGCGGTCGAGGCACCGGTGACCATGTTGCGGGTGTACTGGGCGTGGCCCGGAGTGTCGGCGATGATGAACGCCCGCCGCCCGGTCTCGAAGTAGCGGTGCGCGACGTCGATGGTGATGCCCTGCTCCCGCTCGGCCCGCAGGCCGTCGGTGAGCATCGCCAGGTCCAGGTGCTCGTCCCCGCGCTCCTCGCTGGCCAGCCGAACCGCCTCCAGCTGGTCGGCCAGCAGCGACTTCGAGTCGTGCAGCAGCCGCCCGATCAGGGTGCTCTTGCCGTCGTCCACGGCGCCCGCGGTGGCGAACCGCAGCAGTGTCGCCTGGGACATCGTCACTCGGGACATCAGAAGTATCCCTCCCGCTTGCGGTCCTCCATCGCGGCGGCACCGGCGCGGTCGTCGGCGCGGGTCTGGCCGCGCTCGGTGATCCGGGTCGCGGCGATCTCGGCGATCACCTCGGCGACCGTGGTCGCCTCCGACGGCACCGCACCGGTGCAGGTCATGTCGCCGACGGTGCGGAAGCGCACCGACCGCTCCACCAGCGGCTCGTCGGCGTCCCGCTCGACGAACCTGTTGTCCGCCAGCAGCATCCCGTCGCGCTCGAACACCTTGCGGTTGTGCGCGAAGTACAGCGACGGCAGTTCCACCCCGTCCCGCTCGACGTAGGTCCAGACGTCGCGCTCGGTCCAGTTCGACAGCGGGAACGCGCGGACGTGCTCACCGGGGTGGATGCGGCTGTTGTAGAGGTTCCACAACTCGGGGCGCTGGTTGCGCGGATCCCACTGGCCGAAGGCGTCCCGGAACGACAGCACGCGCTCCTTGGCCCGCGCCCGCTCCTCGTCCCGGCGGGCGCCGCCGAACAGGGCGTCGAAGCCGTGCTCGGCCACGGTGTCGAGCAGGGTCACCGTCTGTGCGCGGTTGCGGCTGGGCCAGCGGCCCTCGGGTTCGGCGACCCGGCCCGCGTCGATGGAGTCCTGCACCGACCCGACCACCAGCCGCACCCCGAGCTCGGCGACCCGCCGGTCTCGGAACGCGATGACCTCGTCGAAGTTGTGTCCGGTGTCGACGTGCAGCACCGGGAACGGGATCGGCGCGGGCCGGAACGCCTTCTCGGCCAGCCGCAGCAGCACCGCGGAGTCCTTGCCGCCGGAGAACAGCAGCGCGGGCCGCCCGAACTCGGCGGCGACCTCGCGCAGCACGTGCACCGCCTCCGCCTCCAGCACCTCCAGCCTGGAGTCCGTCACAGCCCCTCCTCGGTCAGATCGAGCTCGGCCAGCTCGGCCAGCAGGCTTTCGGCGAGCCCGGGACGGCACACCACGAGATCGGGCAGCCACGGATCCGGCTGGTTGTAGCGCAGCGGGGAGCCGTCCAGCCGCGACGCGTGCATCCCGGCGGCGCGGGCGACCGCGACCGGCGCCGCGCTGTCCCACTCGTACTGGCCGCCCGCGTGCACGTAGGCGTCGACGTCGCCGAGCACGACGGCGGCGATCTTCGCGCCCGCCGAGCCCAGCGGCACCGGCACCGCGCCCAGGGCCTCCGCCAGCGGTTCGACGAAGCGCGGCGGTCTGGTGCGGCTCACCGCGATGCGCGGGCGGTTTCGCCCGGAGCCGACGCTGAGCGGCGCTTCGGCGGTGCTGAGCACGACATCGCGCGCGGGCAGCGCGACCGCCCCGGCGATCAGGTCCTCGCCCTCGGCCAGCGCCACGTGCACCGCCCAGTCCTGCCGCCCGGGTTCGCCGAACTCCCTGGTGCCGTCGAGCGGATCGACGATCCAGGTGCGCCCGCCCGCGCGGCGCGGCGGACCCGCGGTCCCGTGCTCGGACACGACGGTGTCCTCCGGGCGGTGCTCGGTCAGCTCCGCCACCAGCAGCTTGTGCGCGCTCTGGTCGCCTGCCGCGCCGAGCGCCCTGGGATCTCCACGGTCGTCTCGTTCGCGCAGCTCGACGAGGTGGCGGCCCGCCGACGCGGCGAGCCGCGCGGCGAGCGCGTGGTCGTTGTCGGTCACCTTGGTTCCCCTTCGTTTCCCACGCCCACGGGTGGACGTGGTCTTACCGCCAGCCCCGCTCCCGCGGCGGCGGCGACGGCCACCGCCGGCACGAGCGCGACGGCCACCGGCACCGAGAGCAGCACGAGGCCGGTCAGAGTCAGCATCGCTCCCAGCAGCACCCGGATCGGTGCGTCCGGTGTGCGCGCCGAGAGCAGGGCGCCCGCCAGCACGCCCGGGATCGATCCCGCCAGCAGCGCGCCGACCAGTGCGAAGTCGACCTCGCCCACCAGCAGGTGCGCCACCGCGGCGACCAGCACCAGCGGCACCGCCTGGACCAGGTCCGTACCCACCAGCTCCGACGATGTCAGCCGCCGGTGCAGGAGCAGCAGGCACACGATGACGATCGAGCCCGATCCCACCGAGGTCGTGCCCACCACCAGCCCTGCCAGCGCGCCGAGCAGCACGGTCGGCAGCGCCCCGGGCCGCGTCGGCGACAGGGCCGGTACTCGCACGCGATCCAGGTACATCCGCACGAACAGAGTGACCGCGGCCAGCACGACCGCCACCGCGGCGGCGATCTTGAGCACGTCCTGCGAACGCTCGCCGAGGTACCCGGACAGCACCGAGCCGACGGCCGCGCACGGCAGCGAGCCCGCGCACAGCCACCCGACGAGCCGCAGGTCGACAGTCCGGCGTCCCAGGTGCACCAGCGCCCCGGCGGGTTTGGTGACGGCGTTGGCGACCAGGTCGGTCGAGACCGCCGCCAGCGGCGGCACGCCGAAGACCAGGGTGAGCAGCGGCATGGTGAGCGCTCCCCCGCCCATGCCGGTGAGGCCCACCAGCAGGCCGGTCACCAGACCGGTCGCGGTCACCCCGAGGTCCACGACCGGACCCAGCCCCGCGCGCCCAGCAGCGCCACGACCTCCGCGACCGCCTCGGACACTGACATCCGGGAAGTGTCCAGCACCAGGTCGGCGTCCTCGGGCTCCTCGTACGGCGCGGAAACCCCGGTGAACTCGGGCAGCGAGCCCTCGCGAGCGCGCGCGTACAGGCCCTTGCGGTCGCGGCGTTCGCACTCGTCGAGCGGAGTCGCGACGTGCACGAGCGCGAACTCGCCGACCTCGCGGACGCGGCGGCGGACGTCGTCGCGGTCGGCGGCGTACGGGGCGATCGGAGCGCAGATCGCGGCGCCGCCGTGCCGGGTGATCTCGGCCGCGACCCAGCCGATGCGGCGCACGTTGCGGCTGCGGTCCTCGGGCGAGAAACCGAGCCCCGCGCACAGCGACCGGCGAACCACGTCGCCGTCGAGCAGGGTGACCTGCCTGCGGTCCAGCCGCGCGAGCTCGTCGCGCAGCGCGCTGGCCAGCGTCGACTTGCCCGCTCCGGACAGGCCGGTGAACAGCACGGTGAACCCGCGTTCGTGCAGCGGTGGGCGCAACCGCGCCCATTCCTCGGCGATCGGGGCGGTGGCGAACCACTCCGGCAGCGGCGTCCCGGAATCCAGCAGCTGCTGCAGCTCGTCGTCGGACAGCCCGGGACGGCGCTCCCCGGCGGGGACCAGCGCGGCCGGGAGCCACCGGTCGCCGGCTCCGCGCGCGACCTCCGGCGGCTCCACGACGGTCACCGGCACGTGCTCCATCGACCTGTCGCCCAGCAGGTGGGTCGCGCCGTAGGCGGCGGCGACGTGTGCGGCGAGCAGGTCGTCCTGCTTTCCGTCGCCGTGCGAGGTCAGCGGGACCGGTACCACCGCGGTGCCTTCGGGGAGTTCGGCCTGCGCGGCGAAGGTGGCGCGGACCAGCGTTTCCGGCCGGGGGCCGGTCAGCCGCGGCAGGAGCAGCACGGTCGCGCCCAGCTCCCCCGCGGCGTGCCGGATCTGCGCGAGCCTGGCGCGGTCCAGCGGCTCGTCCGGGACCACGCCGAGCACCGGGCCGGGCGGGAGGCCGGCGCGCACCACGTCCGCCGGGGGCCGCAGCATCCGCAGCAACCGGGACCGCTCGGCGGTCACCGCGCGGACCGGTCCAGCGAGGTGCGCGTACCGTTCGTCGCGCCACGGCGCGATGTTCTCGACGACCGCCAGCGGCGCGCCCTCCTGGTCGCGCAGCTCGACCCTGGGGTGCGCGGCGATCTCGTCGGGCACTCGCAGCGTGATCGGCACCGGCCACGGCGAACCGTCGGCCAGCCGTCCCGCGGTCCGCACCGACTCGGCGTCCTCCGCGCCGAGAAACCCGTCCAGGGCGGGAAAAGCCCCGTCCAGCAGAAGCTCCACATCGGACAGTTCCGCCGGCTCCGGCACCCACACCGGACAGTCGGACTCCGCAGCGTTCGTGCGCACGCACACCTCACGTCGTTCGACGATGGACCAGACCACCATCTTCGACACCGCGCCCGCCGGAGAACCCCGCTGACGACTTCTCGCCACCGGCCCACCGGTCCTTGCCTGATCAACGACCAACTGCCGAGTCCACAGTGGATCACCGGTACGCGGCATTGACGCTGCCGCACCGGGCCGACAGAGTGTGACTCCGGCGCGACGCACGCGAAGGAGACACGATGACGGCGCAGGTGCTTCCCCACGACCGGGTCGGAACCGGTGAGCACGCGGTGCTGGCCGTGCACGGCTGGCTCGGCGACCGGACCAGCTTCGCCCCGCTGCACCCCCACCTCGACCGCTCGGCGTTCTCGTACGTGTTCGCCGACCTGCGCGGCTACGGCGAGGCCGTCGACGTGCGCGGCGAGCACACCGTGTCCGAGGCCGCCGACGACGTGCTGGCCACCGCGGACGCGTTGGGGCTGCGCGAGTTCTCGCTGCTGGGGCACTCGATGGGCGGCATGGTCGCCCAGCACGTGCTGCTCCGGGCCCCGGAGCGGGTGCGCCGGATCGTCGGCGTCTCGCCGGTGCCCGCGTCCGGCGTGCCGTTCGACGAGCAGGGTTGGGAGCTGTTCTCCGGTGCCGCCGAACGGCCCGGGAACCGCCGGGCGATCATCGACCTCACCTCCGGCAACCGGCTGCCGGGCGCCTGGCTCGACGCCGTGGTGCGGCGTTCGGTGGAACGCACCGACACCCGGGCGTTCCGGCGAATCCTCGATTCCTGGGCGAAAACCGACATCCACCAGGAGATCGACGGCAACCCCGTCCCGGTGCTGGTGTGCGCCGGGGCGCACGATCCCGCGCTGTCGCCGGAGGTCATGACCGCGACGTGGATGCGCTGGTACCCCAACGCCGAACTGGAGGTGTTCGCCGACGCCGGGCACTACCCGCCCGACGAGGTGCCGCTGGCGCTGGTGGCCAGGGTCGAGTCCTTCCTGTCGGCATGACGGCCACCGAGGTCCCCGACGTCTTCGACCCGCGCCGGTACGCCACCGGGATCCCGCACGCCGACTTCGCCTGGCTGCGCGAGCACCAGCCGGTGAGCAGGCAGGCCGAGCACCGGGTCGGGGACTGGCCCGAGGGCCCGGGATTCTGGGCTGTCACGCGGTATTCCGACGTGGAGCGGGTGCTGAAGGAGCCGGCGGCGTTCTCGTCCTGGCTGGGTGCCACCCAGATCCGCGATCCCGCTCCGGAGGATCTGCCGTTCATCCGCCGGATGATGCTCAACCTCGATCCGCCCGAGCACGGTGCGCTGCGGCGGATCATCAGCCGCGCGTTCACCCCGCGCCGCATCGACCGGTTCCGGGCCGACGTGGCGGCGCGGGCGCGGGAGCTGGTCGACTCGGCCGCCGATCGCGGCGGGTGCGACGTGCCGCCGGAACTGACCGACGACTACCCGCTGCTCAACCTGGCCGATCTGCTGGGCGTTCCGGAGTCCGACCGGCGGATGCTGCTGGAGTGGACCAACCGGATCATCGGTTACCAGGACCCCGAGCACTCCGAACCCACCCGCGACGCAGACGGGAATCCGGTCAACCCGCGTTCTCCGGCCCAACTGGCCGACATGTTCGACTACGCGGGCGAACTCGCCGCGCACAAGCGCCGCAACCCCGCCGACGACCTGATGACCGCGCTGGCGACCGCGGAGATCAGCGACACCGAACTGCGGATGTTCTTCTTCCTGCTGTCGGTGGCGGGAAACGACACGGTGCGCAGCGCTCTTCCCGGTGGGCTGCTCGCGTTCGCCGACCACCCGGACCAGCACCGGCTGCTGCTGGAGCAGCCCGGCCTGCTCGACCGGGCGATCGAGGAAACGCTGCGCTACCACCCGCCGGTGCTGAGCTTCCGGCGGACCGCCACCGCCGACGTCACGTTGGCCGGACAGCACATCCGCGCCGGGGACAAGGTCGTGGTGTTCCACTGCTCGGCGAACTTCGACCCCGAGAGGTTCGAAGACCCGCTGCGCTTCGACATCCGCCGCTCCCCCAACGCGCAGCTCTCCTTCGGCACCGGCCCGCACGTGTGCCTCGGGACGCATTTCGCGCGGATGCAACTGCGCGCGTTCTACTCGGAAGCCCTGTGGCGACTGCGCGAACTGCACCGCACAGGCCCGGTTCAGCGCCTGGTCTCGAACTTCATCAACGGCGTCAAGCACCTTCCGCTGGGCTTCACCGCCACCCCGCCGGAAGCACCGCCCGGACCTATCCTCGACCAATGAGCACAGGCGCTCCCGTCGCACTGCGGTCCACCTCGGGCCGCTGGGTCATCGTGGCCACGATCCTCGGGTCCGGCGTGGCGTTCCTGGACGGCTCGGTGGTCAACGTGGCGCTGCCCGCCATCGGCCGCGACGTCGGCGGGGACCTCTCGGTCCTGCAGTGGGTCCTCGACGCCTACCTGCTGACGCTGAGCGCGCTGCTGCTGCTCGGCGGCGCCCTCGGCGACCGGTACGGCCGCAGGCTGGTGTTCACCATCGGGCTGGTCGTGTTCACGCTCGCCTCGCTGCTGTGCGGGCTGGCACCGACCGGCGGCGCGCTCATCGGCGCGCGGCTGCTCCAGGGCGTCGGTGGCGCGCTGCTCATCCCCGGCAGCCTCGCGCTGATCAACTCGTCCATCCGCGGCGACGACCGCGGTCAGGCCATCGGGACCTGGGCGGGGCTGACCGGCGTGTCGTCGGCGATCGGCCCGTTCGTCGGCGGCTGGCTGGTGGACGCGGTCTCCTGGCGGTGGGTGTTCTTCATCAACGTGCCGCTGGCCGCGGTGGCCTTCGCGGTGACCGTCCGGCACGTCCCGGAGAGCCGGAACCCGGAGGCCACCGGGCGGCCCGACCTCGCGGGCGCGCTGGCGGTCACCGTCGGTCTGGCGGGCACCATCTACGCGCTCATCGAGGTGCCGACCAAGGGCTGGGGCCCGATGCCGGTCGTCGCGCTCGTCGCCGGCGTCGCCGGGCTGGTGCTGTTCCCGTTCGTCGAGGCCCGCAGGCCCAACCCGCTCATGCCGCTGTCGCTGTTCCGCTCCGGGCAGTTCACCGGGGCGAACCTGACGACCTTCACCGTCTACGCGGCGCTGAGCGGGGCGCTGTTCCTGCTGTCGTTGCAGTTGCAGCAGACCCTCGGCTACTCGGCGCTGTCGGCCGGGATCGCGACGCTGCCCATCACGATCATCATGCTGCTGCTGTCCGGCCGGATGGGCGCGCTCGCGCAGCGCACCGGTCCCCGCCTGCCGATGACCATCGGGCCGCTGGTGTGCGCGGGCGGGCTGGCGCTGATGGTGCTCGCGGTTCCCGGCAGCACCTACCTCACCGGCGTCCTGCCGGGCGTACTCGTGTTCGGCCTGGGACTCGCGATCACGGTCGCTCCGCTGACCTCGGCCGTGCTGGCCTCGGTCAGCGAGCACCACGGCGGCATCGCCTCCGGCGTGAACAACGCCGTCTCCCGGGTCGCCGGCCTGCTCGCGGTCGCGGTGCTCCCGCTGGTCGCCGGGCTCTCCCACACCGGTGCCGGGCAGGCGCTGGGCGCCGGTTTCGGCCGGGCCATGCTGATCTCGGCCGCGCTGTGCGCGCTCGGCGGGGTGCTCGCGTGGGCCACCATCGACCGGGGCAAGGCGGTCGAGGCCGTCCCCGTGCCCGCGCTCAACCACGCGTGCCAGGACCCGGGCACCTGTCCCGACGTCAGCTGATGCGCACGCCGCCGCGTGCCCTCACGCGGCTCGCCGGACGTCGCCCAGCTGCCGCATCCGGGCCAGCCACAGCTCCAGCTCGGCCAGCTGGCCGTGCAGGAGCTCGCTTCCGTACATGTCCGGGCTCGCGCTCAGCGCTGTCAGCTCGTCCCAGCGCTGCTGCATCTGCTCGGTCAGCTCGCGCACCGTGTTGGCCGCCATCCGGCACCCCCTCCGACTAGGTCACCCAGGTGACGGTACGAACGCGGTCGGTGACCTGGGAAAGGGCGAAAGTCCCGAACCCAGCCACCCGGAAGATCGCCTACCGCCCGGGGTCCGGCTGTGGTCTGATCATCCGGGTGGGGGCCGCCCCACCGGACCGGCTTGGAGGCTGGGGATGAGACGAGGACGGCGGGGGCATCCGTGCGAACCGGACACCTCCCGCATCGGCCTGTGGCGCTGCGAGGAGTGCAAGCAGCTGTGGGAGATCCACGGCGTGGAGGGCGCGCCGAAGGTCCGGCGGGTGAGCCGGATCGGCCAGTTCTTCGCCTGGCTGCTCGGCTGACCGCCCCGCGGCGGCGGCTACCGTGATCAGGGTGCGCGGAATCGTCGTCACCGAGCAGGGCTGGACCGAGCGCGATGACCTCCCGGCGCCGGAACCGGATCCGGACGAGGTCGTCGTCGAGGTCCGCGCCGCCGCCCTGAACCACGCCGACCTCGACGAGCTCACCGGCGACTACCGGTCCGACCAGCGGCGGGCCGACCGGCCGCGGATCGCCGGGTCCGACCTGGCCGGGGTCGTGGTCCGCACCGGCAGCGACGTCAGCGGCCTACGTCCCGGCGACCGCGTGATGGCGATGACCGAAGGCGCGTTCGCGGAGCTGGTCGCCGTCGACCACCGCGCGGTCGTCCCGATTCCGGACGGGCTCGGCTGGGCCGAGGCCGCCGCGCTGCCGTCGGCGTGCATGACCGAGTACGACGCGCTGGTCAGGCAGGGCGGGCTCGCGCCGGGCCGCAGCGCGCTCATCACGGCCGGGACCTCCGGTGTCGGCCTGGTCGCGATCGACATCGCCCGCTGGGCGGGCGCGCCGAGCCGGTGCTCGCGACCACGACCGACCCGGCCAAGCTCCCGCTGCTGTCCGGACGCGGCGCCCTGCCGGTCGACACGGCCTCCGACGACCTCGTCGCGCAGGCGATGCGGGCCACCGGCGGCGCGGGCGTGGACCTGGTCGTCGACCACGTCGGCGGCGCGCTGCTCGACGACCTGGTGGCCGCGGCCGGGCTGGGCGCGACGATCATCCAGGTCGGCAGGCTCGGCGGACGGCGCGCGGCGCTGGACCTCGACCGGCTCGCCTACCGGCGGGTGCGGCTGGTCGGCACGACGTTCCGCACCCGCCGCGGCGCCGAGCACCGCGCCGCCATCGCCGCGGACCTGCGCGAGCGGCTGCTCCCGGCGATCGCGTCCGGGCGCGTGCGTGCGCACGTCCACGAGGTGTTTCCCGCCGACCGCGCGGATGCCGCCCGCGACCTGCTCCGCGGCGGCGGAGCGACCGGCAAGGTCGTGCTCTCCTACGGCGGGTGACCACCCGTTCGCCAGGGACGACGGACAACGCGAACTCCGTTACTGTGATCGTTCCGCGGCGCAGGAAGGAGTCCGACGATGGCCAGGTTCAGGTGGTTCACCCACGCCGTTCCCGAGGGCCTTCCGGTGCGCCAGGTCTACGGCTTCCTGTTCGCCTCCGACGGCCGGGTGCTGATCCGGGTCGACGGCGCGAAGCACTCGCTGCCGGGCGGGCGCCCGGAGCTGGGCGAGAGCACCTACGCCGACATCCTGCGGCGCGAGACCTTGGAGGAGGTCACCTCCGAGATCACCGATCCGCACTACCTCGGCTACCAGTGCGTGGACGACGGGGTCTCGCCGTACGCGCAGGTCCGGATGGTCGCCTCGCTGGCGCGGGTGCACCCGCCGGCGCCCGACCCGGACAACGGCCGCACCTACCGGCGGCTGCTGGTGCACCCCGACGACGCGGGTGACCTGCTGAACTGGGGCACCAGCGGGCACATGCAGGCCACCGCCGCGGCGGAAGCCGCGATCACGGTGCTCGGGCTCCCGCACCGCGGGCTGCCCGCCCCGAGCTACATCTGACCCGCGCGAGCCACCGGCTCGCGTGCCGGCACCGCCCCGCGGGCGGGACCAGACCGCGCTGCGGCACCGGCTCGCGCGGGCCCCTTCTCGAACCAGGCGTTCACGCCTGGCGATCGATCGTGCCCACCTCCGGAGTATTGACCTCACCAGCGGCTTTGCTCTAGCGTTCGCATACAGCACACATGTTCTCTATGCGTACGGAGGTTGGAGTGGCCCGGATTCAGTCGCTCCAGGAGGCGGTCGCGGAGCTGGTGCACGACGGCGACACGGTCGCGCTGGAGGGCTTCACGCACCTGATCCCGGTGGCCGCCGGGCACGAGATCATCCGGCAGCGGCGGCGGGGGCTGACGCTGTGCCGGATGACGCCCGACATCGTCTACGACCAGCTCATCGGCGCCGGGTGCGCGAGCAGGCTGGTGTTCTCGTGGGGCGGCAACCCCGGCGTCGGCTCGCTGCACCGGTTCCGCGACGCCATCCAGAACTCCTGGCCGGTTCCGCTGGAGATCGAGGAGCACAGCCACGCCGGGATGGCCAACCGCTACGTCGCGGGCGCCTCCGGCCTGCCCTTCGCCGTGCTGCGCGGCTACACCGGCACCGACCTGCCCGAGCACACCGACAGCATCAAGCCCGTCGAATGCCCGTTCACCGGCGAACGGCTCGCGGCCGTGCCCGCGCTGAACCCCGACGTCGGCATCATCCACGCCCAACGGGCCGACCGGTCCGGCAACGTGCAGCTGTGGGGGATCACCGGCGTGCAGAAGGAAACCGTGCTCGCCTCCCGCCGCTCGCTGGTCACCGTCGAGGAGATCGTCGACGAGCTGGAGCCGCGGCCGGGGGCGATCGTGCTGCCGCAGTGGGCGATCACCGCCGTCGCCGAGGTCCCCGGCGGGGCGCACCCCTCGTACGCGCAGGGGTATTCCGAACGGGACAACGCCTACTACCGCGGGTGGGATCCGATCGGACGCGACCGCGAGGCGTTCGGGCGGTGGCTCACCACCGAGGTGCTGGAGAGGAGCGCGTGATGGCCCAGTCCGCCGACCACACCGCCGACGAGATGATGACCGTCGCCGCCGCCCGCTCCCTGCGCGACGGCAGCGCCTGCTTCGTCGGCATCGGCCTGCCGAGCACGGCGGCCAACCTCGCCCGCCGCACGCACGCCCCGGACCTGGTGCTGATCTACGAGTCCGGCACCCTCGGCGCCAAGCCGGACCGGCTGCCGCTGTCGATCGGCGACGGCGTGCTGGCCGACACCGCCGACTCGGTGGTCGGCGTGCCGGAGGTCTTCAACTACTGGCTCCAGCCCGGCCGCATCGACACCGGTTTCCTCGGCGGCGCCCAGGTGGACCGCTTCGGCAACCTCAACACCACCGTGATCGGCGGTGACTACCGGCACCCGAAGGTCCGCCTGCCCGGCGCGGGCGGCGCGCCCGAGATCGCCGCGTCCTGCCGCGAGGTGCTGATCGTGATGCGCCAGAGCCCGCGCAGCTTCGTCGACCGCCTCGACTTCGTGACCTCCGTCGGCTACGGCGACGGCCCGGGCAGCCGGGAGCGGCTGGGCCTGCGCGGCCGCGGCCCGGTCAAGGTGATCACCGACCTGGGCGTGCTGGAACCGGACCCGGACACGCTCGAGCTGACGCTGACCCGGATCAACCCCGGCGTCGAGGTCGAGCAGGTGCGGGCGGCCACCGGCTGGCCGCTGCGCGTCGCCGCCGAGCCGGTGGTCCAGGAACCGCCGACCGCCGCCGAACTCGACGTCCTGCGCGCGCTCAAGGCCACCATCGCAGAATGACCCACCAGCGCAGAACGACACCGTGCCTCCCACCGCCCCGCCAGAGGAGCCACCCATGACGCCATCCCCGCAGACCCGCTCGCCTTCCGGCCTGATCCTGCCCTCCTACCCCCGCGACGACGCCTCGCACCCCGCGCTGGACACGCCGGAGTACGCCTCCACCTCGTTCCGGCACCCGTCCCAGCCGCTCCAGCTGCTGCCGCAGTACCTGACCGAGGTGACCGGTCCGCTGCTGGGCCACGACCGGGTCGGCGCGACCGACCACGACCTGACCGCGCAGCACGACGGGGAGCCGCTGGGCGAGCGGATCATCGTCAGCGGCCGGGTGCTGGACTCCGGCGGGAAACCGGTGCCGGACGCGCTCGTCGAGCTGTGGCAGGCCAACGCCGCGGGCCGCTACCGGCACTCCGGCGACCGCCACCCCGCTCCGCTGGACCCGAACTTCTCCGGCGTCGGCCGGTGCGTGACCGACGCCGACGGCGGGTACCGGTTCGTCACGATCAAGCCCGGCGCCTACCCGTGGCGCAACCACGACAACGCCTGGCGGCCCGCGCACCTGCACTTCTCCCTGTTCGGGCAGGCGTTCACGCAGCGCCTGATCACCCAGATGTACTTCCCGGGCGATCCGCTGTTCTCCCAGGACCCGATCTTCAACTCGGTGCGCGACCCTAAGGCCAGGGAGCGGATGATCTCCCGCTTCGACCTGGACAGCACCGTGCCCGAGTGGGCGCTGAGCTACCGGTTCGACATCGTGCTGCGCGGGTCCGAGGCGAGCGTGTTCGAGGACGAGGAAGAGGACGACGACTGATGGCACTCGAGACCACCCCGTCGCAGACGATCGGCCCGTTCTTCGCGCTGCCCGACGGGCTGCTGTGGCCGGACGGCCCTGACGTCGTGCCCGAGGGCGCGCCCGGCGCGATCGTCCTGCACGGGATCGTGACCGACGGCAACGGCGATCCGGTGCCGGACGCCGTCGTGGAGATCTGGCAGGCCGACGCCGAAGGCCGGTTCCACCACCCCGCCGACCCCCGGCCGGACACCGCCGGTTCCTTCCGCGGGTTCGGCCGCTGCGGGACCGCGCCGGAGGGGCGGTTCTGGTTCCGCACCGTCAAACCCGGGCCGCTGCCCACGCCGGACGGCCGGACCGAGGCGCCGCACATCAACGTCTCGGTACTGGCGCGCGGGCTGCTCAACCGCGTCGTCACCCGCGTGTACTTCCCGGACGAGGCCGAGGCCAACGGCGCCGACCCGGTTCTGTCCGGTGTGGACGAGTCCCGCCGCTGCACGCTGGTCGCCACCGCCGACGACGACGGGTTCCGCTTCGACATCCGGCTGCAGGGCCGGGACGAGACCGTTTTCTTCGCCGTCTAGCAAGGGGATCGGTGTGTTCGGTCCGATGTTCAGCACGCCGCGCGCCTCCGCCGCGACCGGGAGCAAGGCGTGGTTGCAGGCGATGCTGGACTTCGAGCGGGCGCTCGCCGGCGCGCAGGCCGCGGCCGGGGTCATCCCGGATGACGCGGCCCGCGAGATCGGGCGGCGCTGCCGGGCGGAGTTGTTCGACGCCGAGGACATCGCGCGGCGCGCGGTCGCCTCTGCCACGCCGGTGATCGCGCTGGTGCACGACCTGACCGGGCTCGTCGGCTCCGCCGCCGCTCCGCACGTCCACCGTGGAGCGACCAGCCAGGACGTCGTCGACACCGCCGCGATGCTGGTCGTGCGCCGCACCCTGGACCCGGTCCTCGACGACCTGCGAGCGGTGGCCGGGGAGTGCGCGCGGCTCGCCCGCGAGCACCGCGGGACCGTGATGATCGCCCGGTCGCTGTTGCAGCAGGCGCTGCCGACGACCTTCGGCTACCGCTGCGCGGGATGGCTGGTGTCGGTCGAGTCCGCCACCTCGGGGCTCCGCCGGGTGCGCGACGAACGGCTGGCGGTGCAGTTCGGCGGCGCGGCGGGCACGCTCGCCTCGCTCGGCGCGGACGGCCCCCGGGTGCTGGGCCTGCTGGCGGCCGAACTGGGACTCGGCGAGCCGGTGCTGCCCTGGCACACCGACCGAACCCGGATCGCCGAACTCGCGGGCGCGCTGGGGGCGGTCGCGGGTGTGCTGGGCAAGATCGCGCTCGACGTGAAGCTGCACGCCCAGACCGAGGTCGGCGAACTGGCCGAAGGTGCCCCCGGGGGCTCGTCGGCCATGCCGCACAAGCGGAATCCGGCAGGCTCGGTGCTGGTCACGGCTGCGGCGCAACGGGTTCCGGGGCTCGTCTCGACCCTGCTGTCGTCCATGCCGCAGGAGTACGAGCGGGCGGCCGGATCGTGGCAGGCCGAATGGGAGCCGCTTTCCGAGGTGCTGCGCCTGGTCGCGGCAGCGGCGGCCCACACCCGCCGGCTGCTTTCGGACCTGCGGGTCGACGCGGGCCGGATGGCCGCCAACGCCGCGAGCACCCGGGGTCTGGTCATGGCCGAGAGCGCGTCCGCCGCGCTGGTGGACGCGCTCGGCCGGACGGGGGCGCAGGAGCTCGTGTCCCGCCTGTGCCGCCAGGTGACCGAGAAGGGCAGCACCCTGCGGGACGAGCTCCTCGCCGACGACCGGGTGCGCGAGGTGCTTTCGCACGACCAGATCGTTTCCGCGACCGAACCGGCCGACTACCTTGGCGCGGCCACCGCGTTCGTCGATCGAGCCCTGTCCGAACAGGAGGACCGTTGACCGTCCACTTCGAACTGACCGGACCCGGGGACGGCGCCGTGGTCGTGCTGTCCAACTCGCTGGGCACCGACCTGGCGCTGTGGGACGAGCAGGTTCCCGCGCTGTCCCGGCAGTTCCGCGTGCTGCGCTACGACCAGCGCGGGCACGGCCGCACGCCGGCCGTCCCCGGGCCCTACGACCTCGCCCAGCTCGGCGGTGACGTGCTCGCGCTGCTCGACCACCTCGGGGTGGAGCGGGCGCACTTCGCCGGGGTCTCCCTGGGCGGCATGACCGGCATGTGGCTGGCCGAGCACGCTCCGGACCGCATCGGCAGGCTCGCGCTCATCTGCACCTCGGCCGAGCTGGGTCCGGCGTCGAACTGGCACGACCGCGCGGCGCTGGTCCGCGCGCAGGGCACCACACCCGTAGTGGAGAGTTCGCTGTCCAGGTGGTTCACGCCGGCCGCGGCCGGAAAGCCGGACATCGCCGCGAAGTTCGGCGGCATGATCGAGGGCTGCGCCGCCGAGGGCTACGCGGGCTGCTGCGAGGCGATCGCGTCGATGGACCTGCTGGCCGGGCTCGGCTCGATCACGGCTCCCACCCTGGTCATCGCGGGCGAGGACGACCCAGCCACTCCCCCGCACCACGCCGAGCGGATCGCCGCGGCGGTCCCGGGCGCGCGGCTGGCGGTGCTGGCCGAGGCCGCGCACCTGGCCAACGCGGAGCAGCCCGCCGCGATCAACGAACTCCTGCTCGACCACTTCACGAGGAGCCTGTGATGGACGACCACCACGCCGAGGGCATGCGGGTGCGCCGCGAGGTGCTGGGTGACGCCCACGTCGACCGGGCGATCGCGCGGACCACCGAGTTCACCAGGCCGTTCCAGGACTTCATCACCCACTACGCCTGGGGTGAACTGTGGCGCGGCGACGGCATCGACCGGCGCACCCGCAGCATGATCACACTGGCGCTGCTGGCCGCGGGCGGCTGCGAGGACGAGTTCGCGATGCACGTGCGCGCCGCCCTGGGCAACGGCGTCACCGCGGAGGAAATCCGGGAGGTCCTCATGCACGTTGCCGTGTACGCGGGAGTGCCCCGCGCGAACAGCGCCTTCGCGATCGCCAATACGATCCTGGACGATGACGGCGGGAGCTGATCCCAGACTGGCGAGGAGACGACCTTGGAGCCCTCCGACTCCGGTAGCGGTTACGTGCAGTCGCTGGCGCGCGGCCTGCTGGTGATCCGCGCGTTCGACGAGACCCATCCGGAGATGACGCTCAGCGAGGTCGCCCGCGCGACCGGGCTGTCGAGGGCGGCGGCCCGGCGTTTCCTGCACACCCTGGTGCACCTGGGCTACGTCTGGACCGACGGGCGGGTCTTCGCGCTCACGCCGCGCGTGCTCGAACTCGGCTTCGCCTACCTGTCGAGCGTGTCGCTGCCCGAGATCGCCCAGCCGCACCTGGAGCGGCTGGTGGCCGAGGTGCACGAGTCGGCGTCGGTCTCGGTGCTCGACGGCACCGACATCGTCTACGTCGCCCGCGTCCCCACCTCGCGGATCATGACCGTCTCGATCAACATCGGCACCCGCTTCCCGGCGTACGCGACCTCGATGGGCCGGGTCATGCTCGCCCACCTCTCCCCCGACGAGCTGGACGCCCGCTTCGAGCAGGTCCGGCTGGAACGGCTCGGCCCGCACACGATCACCGACACCGGCAGCCTGCGCGAGGAGCTGGCGCGGATCCGGGAGCAGGGCTGGGCCATGGTGGACCAGGAGCTGGAGGCGGGCCTGCGCTCGATCGCCGCGCCGATCCGGGACCGGGCCGGCCGCGTGGTGGCCGCGGTCAACGTGTCCTCCCACGCCGGACGCACCACCGATTCCCACGCGCAGCAGGAGTTCCTCCCGCGGCTGCTGGACACCGCCGCGAGCATCAGCGCCGACCTGCGCGTCTCCCCGTCGGGCGGCGCCCACCTGGCCCGCTGAGCGGGTTCAGGGCAGCCGCACCACATCTGCCAGCACGGTCCCCTCCTGCGACAGCCGGTACCGGGCGGGGCTGTCGTAGACGACCAGCAGCTCGCCGTCCGGCAGCAGTGAGATCCCCTCGGCGTGGTCGTCGCCCTCGCCGTGCGGCAGGTCGATCTCGCGCCGCAGTTCCTCGCGGTGCACCACGTCGGGCGCCTCGATCCGGGCCGCACCCGGCCACCGGTAGACCCGCACCGGGCCGTCCAGGTCCATCGACGGACCGGCCAGCACGAGCAGGTCGTCGCCGTGCGGGCACAGGTCGCGGATGCCGAGCCCGTCCAGGTCGAGGAAGTGCTTGAGGTAGCGCCGGCCGCCCTCGAGCCTGGCCAGCCGCAGCTCGCCGTCGTCCTCCCGCGGCGCCAGCTGCAGGACCACCGCCCAGCCGCGCAGCACCGGCCCGCGCAGACCGAGGAACACCCGCTCGGCGCCCGGTTCGCCGTGCACCGCGATGCCCTCCACGTCCAGGCCGTTGTCCTTGCCCGGGATGGCCAGGAACGGCGCCAGGTGCTCGTCCTCGTCGAGCAGGTCGAGCAGTCCCGGGCCGCTGAGCGCCGCGCTGCGGAAGCCCTCCGGGGTGACCTCGGCCGGCACGTGGTCGGCGATCGCGATCCGGGCGAGCACCCTCCGGCCGGGCTCGGCGCTGACCACCGCGAGCCGCTTGGCCGCCTTGGCGTCGGAGTGGTGCGACCTGATCCGCTTGCGCTTGCTGCTGTGCGATCCGACCGCCCACAGGTACGGGCCGTTGAGCGCCAGGCCCTCGACGTCGACCTCCTCGTCGGCCTCGCCCGGCAGCCGGACCACGTCGGCCAGGTCGAACCCCACGTGCTCGCCGTACTCCGCGGGCCGCCGCACGACGTCGCAGGTCAGCCGCTCGATGGTCGCGGTCTCGTCCCCGGCGATCCACAGGTGCGCGCCGTCGGTGCGGACCGCGGAGAGGTTGACGTGCGTACCGGCCCGCACCGCGTCCGAGCCGAACCGCAGCGCAACCGATCGTTCGACGCTCATCCCCTGTTTCTACCAGCAGGTTCACCACCCGGCACCGCAGGGCACTCGAACACTGGGTACCGCCGGGTAGGTTCAGGTCCACTGTGGATCAGGGCCGCCGCCGGAAAATCGGCGCTGGAGCGATGATCGACTTCGTGGGAGCATGTCGCCACACGATCAAGTGACATCCGGAACGAGTTCCAGCTCCGCGGAGTCAGAACCGGTTGTCGTTGCTCGTTCGAGGAAGGGAGTTCCGGTGGGAGATGTCCGCGTGCGGTTGCGCGGCGGGCCGGAAGACGGGCGGGAGATCAACGTGGCGGCCGATACCTCGGGCAACCCGGTACCGCGCGTCACGCTGCCCGCCCGCCGTCCGCAAGGCAACCGGCCGACCGCGGGCCAGAACGCACCACTGCTGGCCTACGAACGCGCCCGGAGCGGATCGGACGGAGTCTGGGAGTTCCGGTTCGTAGGAGCCGAGACGGAATGAACCGCGGCCGATGTGACGTGTCCGCCGACCTCCAGAACGGCGGGCACGTCACATCGGAACCGCCATCGCCGCGGCCGGTCAGAGCGCTTCCGGCTCCCGCCACATCGGGTGCAGCACCGGGCCGTCCGGCAGCTGCACGGCCGGGCCGAGGTCCCGGAAACCCAGCCGCAGGTACAGCTGCCGGCTGCGCGTCGAGCTGGCTTCCAGGTAGGCGGGCACGCCCTGCTCGTCCCAGCGCCGCAGCACCGCGGCCAGCGCCCGGCCGCCGATGCCCGCGTTCTGCAGAGCCGGTTCCACCCCGATGAGCGCGAGGTACTGGTGCGGCTCGGCCGGATGGCGCGCCGACATCAGCTCGCCGAAGGTGCGGAACCGGGGCGCGGAAGTGCCGAGGAGCTCGGCCAGCCGCTGCTCGTCCCGCTCCTCGACCATCCTCGGCGGACTGTCCACACCGGACAGCCAGACCTGCACCGCGGCGGTGTCGTCGGCGGTCACGACCTCGCCCGCGCGGTCGGCGTGCGCCAGCACCATGCCGAACCACTCGTGGTAGACCGCGTACCGGCGCTCCGGCTCCGGCACCAGCCAGCACGAGACCGCGTCGTCGGCGAAAGCCCGCAGCAGGGTGCGCAGCCGCGGTTCCACGGCATCGTCGTCGAACGCCGCAGCATCCTCATGGAATGCCGCAGCATCGTCATCGAACGCCGCGGCATCCTCATCAAACACCGAGCTCCTCCTTCTCCCACCGGACGGTGGCCGACCGCGCTCCCATCCCGATGCGGGCGTAGGCGGCCGGGCGGCGGCTCCGGAGCACCGCGCCCCAGACCAGACCGGCCGCGATCAGCACCAGATAACCGGCGGGCAGCGCCCAGGCGGCCGGATTCCCCGGCTCCACGCCGAGAACCGTCCCGAACGAGCCGACGGTCAGCACCAGCACGGCAGCCAGCACGACCGCGGCAGCCGCCGGGGCGACCAGCCGCCGCCACACGCCCAGTGCTTTCCCGTCGTGGCGCAGGAAATAGCCGACGACGGCGACCGAGGTGAACGTGACCAGGATCAGCACGCCCAGCGCGCCGACGGACGCTCCCCAGTAGAACAGGTAGGTGATCGGGTCGATCCCGGTCACCATGACGATCAGCACCACGACCGCGGCGATCGCGGTCTGCGTCAGCGAACCCGCCACCGGTGCGGCGGTGCGCGCGCTGGTGGTCCCCCACGCCCGCGGGCCCGCGCCTTCCCGCCCCAGAGCGAAGAAGTAGCGGGCGCAGACGTGGTGGAACGAGAGCATGGCGGCGAACAGGCTGGTGATGTAGAGCGCGGAGCCGATCGTGACCACCAGCCCCGGCAGCCGCTCACCGGCGAGGACGAACAGCAGCTCGGTCGAGTGCTCGCCCGCCTGCGCCACGATGGCGTCGGGCCCGGTCGCGACCGTCATCGCCCAGGTCGACAGCGAGTAGAGCCCGCCGATGACCGCCAGCGAGATGTAGGTGGCGTAGATGACCGTCCGTGGGTGGCGGGCCTCCTCGGCGAGCACTGTGGAGTTCTCGAAGCCGATGAACCCGGTGAAGCCGATCACCAGGATGACCCCGGCGGCACTGGTCATCAGCTGCCCGGGGCTCAGCGTGGTCAGCACGACGCCCTGCTCCGACGGCGCGGACACGAACGCGATGTCGAACAGCACGATGACCGCCACCTCGGCGACCAGCAGCACGCCCAGCACCCGGCCGTTGACGTCGATCCGCAGGACCCCGAGCAGTCCCACCCCCGCGACCCCGACCGCGGCGAACAGCCACCAGGGCAGCTCGGCACCGGTGAGCTGGCGGACGAAGTCGCCCGCGCCGACGCCGAAGCCGCCCACCAGGCTGACCTGGAGGATGTTGTAGGACACCAGCGCCACGCCCCCGGCCGCGGTGCCGGGGATCCGGCCCAGCCCCTTGGCGATGTAGGCGTAGAAGGCGCCCGCGTTCTCGACGTGCCGGGCCATGGTCACGTAACCGATCGCGAACAGCCCGAGCACGAGCGCCATCGCGAGGTAGCCGACCGGGATGCCGGTGACCCCGGAGACCGCGAAGCCGCTGACCGCGCCGCCGCCGACGACGGTCTCCGGCGCGGCGGCCGCGACGGTGAAGAACACGATGGACGTGACGCCCAGCCGGGCTCTCGCCAGCGAAGTGGACACTTTGGACGGTGGCAAGGCCGCTTCCCCTTCCGCTCGGTCAGTACCTCGGGGTCATCGCCGACTGCTCCCGCGCCGCGGCGACTTCGTTGACCACGGCGCGCAGCGGCCCCGGGATCCGCGGTTCCCACGACTCCATCCGGTGCTCGCCCTGCCGGGCCGCCTGCCGGGACAGCCGGAGCTGGCGCACCGCCCCGGTCTCCCGCGCCAGCAGCGCGAACACGATCTCCCGCAGGACGTCCGGGCCGGTGATCATCCCGGTCCCCGCCACCGACTCGGTCCCGGTGAACAGCTCGCCGAGCTGTTCGGCGACCGGCGGCGGGCCGTCCTCGGTGACGCGCCAGGCGGTCGCGGGCCCGGAGCGCCAGCCCGTCGAGACCGAGACCTCGCGCAGCACGTCGATGATCGTCAGCCGGGCCCGCACCTTCTCGGTCGCGGTCTGGGCCAGGTACTCCAGCCAGGTCCGCAGATCGAGCCCCTGCTCCTGCCGGATTTCCCGGAGCACGACCCAGGACAGGTAGTCCGGGCACCGGCCGGGGCCGCTGGCCCGCACGGTCGGCGTCACGGTGATCTCCTCGTCCAGGATCAGCTCCGCCAGCAGCCCGCCCGCGCAGCCCAGCGCCACCAGCGAGGGGTCCACGGTGGGACTGAGCCGCTGGTCCCCGGCGTGCGCGGCCAGGAAGATCCGGTCGGCCAGCCGCAGCGGGATGGGGGCGGTCTCCGGGCTGCTCGTCATCGCCGGTCACCCTTCTCCGGCACCACTGGCACTTCTCCCCACACCCCGTCGTTCGCCTCGTCCGGCACCACGCGCGTCCCCAGCCGGAAAGTGGCCGGACATGCGCACACAGTAACGCAAGATCGACACAATTCAAGATCCGATCGAAGCACTCCGAACAGGGTTTTTCCTTGAAGTTACAACGATTCTCATTCAAAGTGATGATCGTTTGCCCGGCGGTCGCCGCTGCCCGACTTGACTTCGAGCTAACGTGAAGTTCGAGGATCGGTGCGTTCCACCCACCACTGCGAAGGGACCACGACCATGACAGCCAGCTGGGAGACGATGCGCTCCTTCGCCAGTGACGACTCGGTGACGCGCGAACGGCTCACCCCCGGCATCACGCGGCGCATCTTCGGCTACGCCCGCCCGTACGCCCGCGACATCGTGCCGTTCCTGCTCACCGTCGCGGTCGCGGCGCTGCTGGGCATCGTCACGCCACTGCTGTTCAAGGCGATCATCGACGACGGGATCGTGCCGCGGAACCTGTCGCTGGTCGTCTGGCTCTCCGTCGCGGTGGCCGGGGTCGCGCTGCTGGAGGCGGCGCTGTCGCTGCTGCAGCGCTGGTACTCCGCGCGGCTGGGCGAGGGCCTGATCTACGACCTGCGCTCCGAGGTGTTCGACCACGTCCAGCGGATGCCGGTGGCCTTCTTCGTCCGGGCCCAGACCGGCTCGCTGGTGAGCAGGCTCAACAACGACGTCATCGGCGCGCAGCGCGCCCTGACCAGCACGCTGTCGTCGGTGGTGTCCAACGTGCTCAGCCTGGTGCTGGTGCTGGCCACCATGTTCACGCTGTCCTGGCAGATCACCCTGATCGCGCTGGTGCTGCTGCCGCTGTTCCTGCTGCCGGTGCGCTGGATCGGCCGCAGGCTGCAGCGCGTCACCCGGGAGCAGATGAAGGTCAACTCCGACATGAGCTCGCTGATGACCGAGCGGTTCGGGGTGGCGGGCGCGATGCTGACCAAGCTCTACGGCCGGGCCGACGAGGAGTCCGGCCGGTTCGCCGAGCGGGCGGGCCGGGTGCGCGACCTCGGGGTGGTCTCGGCGATGTACAGCCGGGTGTTCTTCGTGGCGCTGACCCTGCTGGCGGCGCTGGCCACCGCCGTGGTCTACGGCCTGGGCGGCGGGCTGGTGCTGGCCGGGGCGTTCCAGCTGGGCACCCTGGTCGCGCTGGCGACCCTGCTGAACCGGCTGTACGGGCCGCTGACGGCGCTGTCCAACGTGCACGTCGACGTGATGACCGCGCTGGTCAGCTTCGACCGGGTCTTCGAGGTGCTCGACCTCAAGCCGATGATCCAGGAGAAGCCCGGCGCGGTGGCGCTGCCCGCCGGTGCCTCCGACGTCGAGTTCGACCACGTGTCGTTTCGCTACCCCGCCTCCAGCGAGGTGTCGCTGGCTTCGCTGGAATCGGTCGCGCACAACGACAACGCCCCCGCGCACCAGGTGCTGCACGACATCTCGTTCCGGGCCGAGCCCGGCCAGACAATCGCGCTCGTGGGGCCCTCCGGCGCGGGCAAGACCACGATCACCCACCTCGCGGGCCGGCTCTACGACGCCGACGAGGGCGCCGTGCGCATCGGCGGCACCGACGTCCGCGACGTCCGGCTGGCGTCGCTGTACTCGACGGTCGGGGTCGTCACCCAGGACCCGCACCTGTTCCACGACACGATCCGCGCGAACCTCACCTTCGCCCGTCCCGGCGCCACCGACGACGAGCTGGTGCAAGCGCTGCGCACCGCCCAGCTGGAGCACCTGCTCTCGGCGCTGCCGGACGGGCTGGACACCGTGGTCGGCGACCGCGGCTACCGGTTGTCCGGGGGCGAGAAGCAGCGGCTGGCCATCGCCCGGCTGCTGCTCAAGGCCCCGCCGGTCGTGGTCCTCGACGAGGCGACCGCGCACCTGGACTCCGAATCCGAGGTCGCGGTGCAGCAGGCGCTGCGCACCGCGCTGTCGGGCCGCACGGCGCTGGTGATCGCCCACCGGCTCTCCACGATCCGGGAAGCCGACCGGATCCTGGTCATCTCCGACGGGCGGATCGCGGAGGACGGAACGCACACCGAGCTGCTGGCCAGGGGCGGCCTCTACGCGGAGCTGTACCGGACGCAGTTCTCGCAGGGCAAGGACACCGCGCTGACCGCCTGACGCACGTCGGCGGTGGCGTCACCGCTCGCGGCCTCCTGCGGCGGTCCGCTCGCAGGGGGCCGCGGTGCGCAGCCTGCCCTCGGGATCGATGTGCGCCAGCATCGCGGTGCACACCTCGTCCAGATCGCGCACCTGCTCGTCGTCCAGCCCGTCGAAGATCATCGCCCGGACCTGCTCGACGTGGCCGGGCGCGGTTTCCACGACCTTGGCGTACCCGGCGTCGGTCAGCTCGGCGACGCTGCCGCGGCCGTCGCCCTCGGCCCGCTGCCGCCGCACCCACCCGCGCTTCTCCAGCCGGGCCACGACGTGCGACACGCGGGACGGCGAGGCGTTGGCCTGCGCGGCGAGGTGGCTCATCCGCAGGGCCCGGTCCGGGTCCTCCGACAGCATCGCGAGCACCCAGTAGCCGAAGTGGGTCAGCTCGGAGTCGCGTTGCAGCTGGGCGTCGAGTCCGGCGGGTACGACGGTCATCAGCGCGGCGAGCTTGCGCCAGGCCCGTTGCTGCTCGTCGGTCAACCATCGCGGCTCGTCCACGTCGGCGAGCTTACCCGGAGTGGCCGAACGCTCACTCCGCCGGAGCACGGCGGGAGCGCAGCAGCCGGTCGGCCGTCCGGGTGTTGATGACGCGGTCCGCCGGGACCCCGCACTGCTCGGCCCGCGCGCAGCCGTTGTGCAGCCAGTCGAGCTGACCCGGCGCGTGGCCGTCGGAGTCGATGCTGAACCGGCAGCCGAGGCCGAGCGCCTTGCGGATCAGCTCGCGCGGCGGGTCGAGCCGGTCCGGGCGCGAGTTGATCTCGACCGCGACTCCGTTCTCCGCGCACGCCTCGAAGACCGCGTCGGCGTCGAACGCGGACTGGGGGCGCCGCTGGCCGCGGATCCGCCGCCCGGTGCAGTGGCCGAGCACGTCGACGTGCGGGTTCCGCACCGCCGCGCACATCCGGCGGGTCATCGCACGGGACTCCATCCGCAGCTTCGAATGCACGCTGGCCACCACGATGTCGAGTTCGGCCAGCAGGTCCTCGTCCTGGTCCAGCTCGCCGTCGTCGAGGATGTCGACCTCGACGCCGGTGAGGACGCGGAACGGCGCGAGGCGTTCGTTGAGCTCGGCGACCACGTCGAGCTGGCGGCGGAGCCGGTCGGCCGACAGGCCGTTGGCGACGGTCAGCCGGGGCGAGTGGTCGGTGAGCACCATCCACTCGTGCCCGAGGTCGCGGGCGGTCTCGGCCATCTCCTCGATCGGGCTGCCGCCGTCGGACCAGTCCGAGTGGGTGTGGCAGTCGCCGCGCAGGGCCTCGCGCAGGGCGCGGCCCTCCTCGGGCGTCCGCGCCTCGGCCCGGAGTTCGCCCAGGTACTCCGGAACCTCGCCGCGGTGGGCCTGCTCGATGACCTTGGCCGTCGTCCTGCCGATCCCCTGCAGGTCGGTCAGCGTGCCGGACTCGACCCTCCGCGCGATGCCGCTCTCGCCTTCGACGACCTCGGCGGCGCGGCGGAACGCGCGGACCCGGTAGGTCGGCGCATCGTCGCGTTCCAGCCAGAACGCGATCTCCTTCAAAGCCCGCACCGGATCCATCGGTACCTCCTCGCGGGTCAGCTGCGCACCGGTTCCCGTTCCAGCACACCACGGGCGATCAGCTCCAGCACGACCACGATCGCCACCGCCTCCACGGCCAGCAGCCCGACCAGGACGAACAGCTGCACGATCCCCGCCTCCACCGGCCCGGCCCCGCCCAGCAGCATGCCGACGAACGCGCCGGGCAGCGTCACCGTGCCGACCGTGCGGGTCTGGTCCAGCGCCGGGACCAGGGCGGTGCCGGCCACCGGGCGGGCGATCTCCATCCGCGCGTCGCGGTCGGTCAAGCCCAGCGCCAGCGCGGCCTCGACCTCGCCCCGGCGGTGCGCCAGCTCGTCGGCCAGCCGCCGCCCGGCGAGCGCGGTCGCGGTCAGCGCTCCTCCGATCAGCTGGCCGATCAGCGGGATCAGCACCAGCCCGGTGACCGGGACCGCGCCGGTGAGCAGCAGCAGTCCGGCCACCGGCGCCACCCCGGCGACCAGCGGCACGGCGGCCCACCAGCGGGCGCGGCCCGCGGTGATGCGCCCGCCCGCGGTCCACGCCGCGACCAGGAGCATCAGCAGGAGGAAGAGTCCGATCAGGACGCCGGAGCCGACGATGTAGGCGATGACCAGGGCCACGGCCAGCAGTTGCACCGTGCCGCGCAGCCCGGCGACGAGGATCGGGCGCCAGCGGCCGATCCCGCCCACGGCCACGGTCGCGGCGGCGGCGAGCAGCAGCGCGGCGATGACGGCGCCGAGAGCCGGGGTGACCGGGATCGCTGACGATGTCACCCGACGACCTTATGGCCTGGTCCCGGTTCTCGGCTGGGACCGAGTGGATCAGGGCTCAGGCCGACCGGTCCAGCAGCTCCGTCGGCTCGGCGATGACGTCGACGAGCGCGCCGTTGCGGGTGACGGTGATCTGCAGCGGCCTGCCGATCGCCTCGGCGAACATCAGCCGCTGGAGTCCCTGCGCGTCCTCCACCGGTTCGCCCGCCGCCGTGAGCACCAGGTCGCCGGGGTGCAGGCCGGCCTGGTCGGCCGGGCTCCGCCGGACCACGTCGACCACGCGCAGGCCGGTGCGCTGGCCGATCCGCCTCGCCAGGTCCTCCGGCAGCGGGGCCGGCGTGGTCACCAGGCCGAGGAAGGCGCGGCGGACCCTGCCGAACCGCACCAGCGCGTCGATGATCCGCCGGGTCGTCGCGTTGACCGGGATCGCCAGCCCGAGCCCCACCCCGGCGACCGCCGTGTTGATGCCGACGACGTGGCCGCGCGAGTCGGCCAGCGCGCCACCGGAGTTGCCGGGGTTGAGCGCGGCGTCGGTCTGGATGACGTCCTCGATGATCCGGGCGGCCTGGCCGCTGCGGGCCGGCAGCGACCGCCCCAGCCCGCTGACGACCCCCGCGGTCACCGAGCCCGACAGCCCGAGCGGGTTGCCCACCGCGACCACGAGCTGGCCGACGACGAGGTCGTCGCTGTCGCCCAGCACGACCGGGTCCGGCGTCGGGCCGTCGGCCCGGACCACGGCCAGGTCCGACAGCGGATCGGCACCGGTGACGGTGAAGCGGGTGCTGGTCCCGTCGGCGAAGTCGGCCGCCCCACCGCGGGCGTCGCCGACGACGTGGGCGTTGGTCAGCAGGTAGCCGTCCGGGGTGAACACCACCCCCGACCCTGTGCCCGCGCCCGCCAGTCGCAGGCTCGCGACCTTCGGCGTGATCGCCGCGGCGACCGAGGTGACCGTGCGCGAGTAGGCGTCCAGCGGATCGCCGCCATGAGTGCTCATCGCCGCCTCCTCGTCCAGCGCGTGCCTGCGCAACACCCGGCTCCCCGGCCGCATTCCCGCGGCGTCCCACATCGTGGCGTCACACGCGCCCCGCGAGACCACCCGCGGACACTCCCGCCACAGCGCGGAAACCGACCGTCGAAACCGGCCCCACCTGCGGTTATGGTGGCGGGATACCCCGAAGAAGCCCCGACGTTTGGACCGACGATGCAGCCGCACGGGATCGATCACTTCGACGCCACCTTCGCCCGCGACCTGGCGTGGGCGCAGAAGCTCCACGAGCAGCTCGACCAGCTGCCGACCACCGACGACGCCGAGACCGAGGACAGCCCGCGCTGAGGCTCACCCCTCCTCCCTGCCGAAGCCCGCGGGCAGGTGGACCGCCAGCAGGTCGAGCAGCCGGTTGACGTCCACGGGCTTGGTGATGATGTCGGTCGCGCCCGCCGCGAGACTGCGCTCCCGGTCGCCCTTCATCGCCTTCGCGGTGATCGCGATGATCGTCAGGTCGCGGTAGCGGGGCATCTGGCGGATCGTCTCGATGGTCGCGTTGCCGTCGAGCTCGGGCATCATCACGTCCATCAGCACCACCGTGATGTCGCCGTGCTCCTGCAACGCCTGGAGCCCGGACACCCCGCTGTCGGCGTAGACGACCTGCAGCCCGTGCTGCTCCAGCAGGGTCGTCATCGCGTACACGCTGCGCTGGTCGTCGTCGACGACAAGCACCTTCTCCCCGTTGAAGCGCACCGAGTCCGGCCGCGCCGGGGTGTCGGGCTGCTCGATCGGCTCCCGCCCGATGCTCTCCTGCCGGGTGCGCTCGGAGCCCCGCAACGGCGGGTCGATGCCCTCGGCCGACACGTCGAAGCTGCTTTCCGCGGAGATCGGGATGTGCCTGCGATCCGGCGCCGCCACCACGCGGGCCGCACCGGCCGCGGTCTCGCCGTTGAGCACCGGGGTTTCCCCGCCCCACACCGGTGAGTCCACCGGCAGGTACAGCGTGAACGTGCTGCCCAGGCCCAGCTCGCTGCGGACCTGCAGCTCGCCCCCGAGCAGCGTGGACAGCTCCCGGCTGATCGACAGCCCCAGCCCGGTCCCGCCGTACTTGCGCGCGGTGGTGCCGTCGAGCTGCTGGAACGCCTCGAAGATCCGGCTCAGCTTGTCCGACGGGATGCCGATCCCGGTGTCGCGCACCGCGAACGCCACCCGCTGCGCGGCCGTCCGCAGCGCCGGGGTGCTGACCTCGGTCGCCTGCGCGGGCCGGATCCGCAGCTCCACCTTGCCCTTGTCGGTGAACTTCACCGCGTTGGACAGCAGGTTGCGCAGGATCTGCTCCAGCCGGTTGCGGTCGGTGCGCAGGCTCGCGGGCAGCGACGGCGCCAGCACCACCGCGAACTCCAGGCCCTTGTCCTCGGTCAGCGGCCGGTACAGCGACTCGACGTGGTCGGTCAGGTCGCTGAGCTCGACGTCCTCCGGCAGCAGGTTCATGTGCCCGGCCTCCACCTTGGACAGGTCGAGCACGTCGTTGATCAGCTGCAGCAGGTCGGTCCCGGCGGAGTGGATGGTCCTGGCCAGGTCGACCTGCTGCGGGGTCAGGTTGCCCTCCAGGTTGTCGGCGAGCAGCTTGGCCAGGATCAGCGCGCTGTTGAGCGGAGTCCGCAGCTCGTGCGACATGTTCGCCAGGAAGTCCGACTTGTAGGTCGACGCCTGCGACAGCTCGTGCGCGCGGTCCTCCAGCTCCTGCCGGGCCTGCTCGATCTCGATGTTCTTCAGCTCGATGTCGCGGTTGCGGCTGGCCAGCAGCGCGGCCTTCTCCTCCAGCTCGGTGTTGGACCGCTGGAGCTCGGCCTGCTGGCGCTGCAACTGCTCGGAGCGGGCCTGCAGCTCCTGGGCCAGGTGCTGGGACTCGCCCAGCAGCGCCTCGGTGCGGGAGTTGGCCACTATCGTGTTGACGTCGACGCCGATGGTCTCCTTCAACCGCTCCAGCAGGTCCAGGTGCAGCGGGGTGAACTCGTGCAGCGAGGCCAGTTCGATCACGCCGAGCACCTCGCCCTCGAACAGCACCGGCAGCACCACGACGTTGACCGGCCCGGCCGAGCCGAGCCCGGAGCCGATCCGGATGTAGTCCGGCGGGCTCTCCGAGACCAGGATCGTCCGCTTGTCCACCGCGACCTGCCCGACCAGCGACTCGCCCGCGGCGAACCGCAGCGGCTCCTCGCCGCGCCCGGGCGCGCCGTAGGTGGCGGTCTGCTCCAGCACCAGCCGGTTGTCCTCGGTGCGGCTGAGGAAGAACGCGCCGTACTGCGCCGAGACCAGCGGGGTCAGCTCGCTCATGATCAGCGAGGCCAGCGCGTCCAGGTCGTGCAGGCCCTGCATCAGCCCGGACATCCGGGCCAGGTTGGTCTTGAGCCAGTCCTGCTCCTCGTTGGTGCGGGTGGTCTCCTTGAGGTTGCCGATCATCCGGTTGATGTTGTCCTTGAGCTCGGCGAGCTCCCCGGAGGCGTCGATGGTGATCTGCCGGGTCAGGTCGCCCTCGGTGACCGCGGTGGCGACCGCGGCGATTGCCCGGACCTGGCTGGTCAGGTTGCCAGCCAGCCGGTTGACGCTCTCGGTCAGCCGCCGCCAGGTGCCGGAGACGTCGGCGACCTCGGCCTGGCCGCCGAGCTTGCCCTCGGTGCCGACCTCGCGGGCCACCCGCGTGACCTCCGAAGCGAACGCGGAGAGCTGGTCGACCATCGTGTTGATCGTGGTCTTGAGCTCCAGGATCTCGCCGCGGGCGTCGACGTCGATCTTCTTGGACAGGTCGCCCCGGGCCACCGCCGTGGTCACCTGCGCGATGTTGCGGACCTGGCTGGTCAGGTTGCGGGCCATGAAGTTGACGTTGTCGGTCAGGTCCTTCCAGGTCCCCGCGACGTTGGGCACCCGCGCCTGGCCGCCGAGGATGCCTTCGGTGCCGACCTCGCGGGCGACCAGGGTGACCTGGTCGGCGAACGCGCGCAGCGTCTCGACCATGCCGTTGATCGTCTCGGCGAGCGCGGCGACCTCGCCCTTGGCCTCCACCGTGATCTTCTTGGACAGGTCGCCACCGGCGACCGCGGTGGCCACGGTGGCGATGCTGCGGACCTGGCTGGTCAGGTTGTCGGCCATGATGTTGACGTTGTCGGTGAGGTCCTTCCAGGTCCCCGCCACGCCGTGCACCCTGGCCTGGCCGCCGAGCTTGCCCTCGGTGCCGACCTCGCGGGCCACCCGCGTGACCTCGTCGGCGAACGCCGAGAGCTGGTCGACCATCGTGTTGATCGTGTTCTTCAGCTGGAGGATCTCGCCGCGGGCGTCGACGTCGATCTTCTGCGTCAGGTCGCCGCGGGCGACGGCCGTCGCGACCTGGGCGATGTTGCGCACCTGCGCGGTCAGGTTGTTGGCCATGAAGTTGACCGCGTCGACCAGCGACCGCCAGGTGCCCGCGGCCGCGGGCAGGTCGGCCTGACCGCCCAGCCTGCCCTCGCTGGCCACCTCGCGGGCCACCCGCGTGACCTCGTCGGCGAACGCCGAGAGCTGGTCGACCATCGTGTTGATCGTGTTCTTCAGCTCCAGCGTCTCGCCCGAGGCCTCGACGGTGATCTTGCGGCTGAGGTCGCCGGTCGCGACCGCCTTGGAGACCTGCGAGATGTCGCGGAGCTGTCCGGTGAGGTCGGTGGCCATGCCGTTGACCGACTCGGCCAGCTCCAGCCAGGTGCCCGACAGTCCCGGCGGGATCTGCACCGACCCGCCCAGCCTGCCGTCGGCGGAGATCTCGCGGGTGACCCGGTTGATCTCGGTGGCCAGCGCCGAGAGCTGGTCGAGCAGCCCGTTGACCACGTGGGTCAGGTCGCCGAGCCTGCCGGGCAGGCTGGCGTCGCCCGCGCGGCGCGGCAGCCGCCGGGTCAGATCGCCCTCGGCCGCGGCCCCCAGCACGCGGCTCAGCTCGTGGGCCGGGCCCAGCACGTTGTGCACCAGGTCGTTGAGCGCCGCGGCGCCGACCGCCCAGCCGCCGTCCGGCTCGCCGACGGGCCGGGCGGGCTCGATCGGCCACTGCCCCTCGTTGGCGGCCGCCGCGACGCGGTCGAGCTCGGCGGCCATCGTCTGGTTGCGCTCGGCGAGCTCGTTGAACACCTCGGCGATCTCGGCGCTGACGCCGTCGCCGGAGACGACCAGCCGCCGCCGAAAGTTGCCGTCCCTGAGGTCGCGTAACCCGCCGAGGAGGCGTTCCAGCGCCGTGGTGCTGACGACCTGCTGCCCCACCGCGTCCGGCTGGTCCGGGACGCGCTGCGACGGTAGTGCCATGGCAGACCTCCGAACAGCAGTTCCTGTTGATCCGCGGCGCTTGGCGGTCAGGGCGACCGTAGGCGCCGCGACGCCCTGCGAACAGGGCAACAATGCCCGCTGGGCGCGTCCCGCGACCACTCGACCGTTCGGGTGGACGGTCAGGGACGGTTGCGCGAGTCGCGGTCCAGCCGGAGCTCGGTGGCCAGCACCGCCGCCTCGCTGCGGTGCCGCATCGCGAGCTTGGACAGCATCTGCGAGACGTAGTTCTTGACGGTCTTCTCCGCCAGGTACATCCGCTGCGAGATCTCCCGGTTGGTCAACCCTTCCCCGATCAGCTCCAGCACCTCCCGCTCGCGGGAGGTCAGCTCCCGCAGCGGGTCGGCCTGCTCCTGCTCCCGGCGCAGCCACGCCAGCATCGCCTCGGTCTTCTTCGGGCTCAGCAGCGACTGGCCGGAACCGACCGTGCGGATGGCGTTGACCAGCTCCTCGCTCACCACTCCCTTGAGGACGAATCCAGCCGCCCCGGCCATAATCGCGTCCATCAGCGCTTCGTGGTCGTCGAACGAGGTGAGCATCAGGCAGCGCAGCCCGGGCTGGCGGGACTGCAGCTCGCGGCACAGCTCGACCCCGTTGCCGTCGGGCAGCCGCACGTCGAGCACGGCGACGTCAGGCTGGGCCTGCGGCACCAGCGCCAGCGACTCGGCGACGGTCGCGGCCTCCCCGATGAGTTCCATGTCCGATTCGGCGCTGACCAGAGCAGCGATGCCCCGGCGGATCACCTCGTGGTCGTCGACCACGAACACACGTGTCGCCATCCGGTCCTCCCCACCTTTCCACCCACCGCACCGCTCGCGCCCACGTCCTGCGGGCCCGGCTCGCGGTGGTCCTGTGGAGGCAATGACCAGGATAAATACGCTTTGAACCGAGCGCCCGACACGGTCCGTCACGCGGAGCGAACCGGTCGGACCACTGCCCGGGCCGACGGGCGTGCACGAGGATGCGGGGTCGGCTCGGACCGCGCCCGGCCCCGGAGCCCCAGCCGTCCCGGCCCCGGAGTCGCCAGTCGTCCTTGCCCCTGTAGTCCACAGCCGTCCCGACTCCACCGAAGCCCCCAGCCGTTCCCGGCCCCCGAAGTCCGCGGCGCGTCGGCCGCCCGACGAGAACGCCACCCCGCCCAGCCCCGCCCGCCTGCTGCGGCCCGCGGCGGGCGAGGTCCGCGTGCACGGCGAACCGCTGGACGGGCTGAACCGGCTTTTCGTCACCCACGACCTCGACGAGGCGGTGTCGATGTCCGATGAGGTCGTGCTGCTGTCGGCCGGGCCCGCCTCGCCATGACGGCGGATTCGCGCGCAGCCAAGCTTGAGTCCATATCGGACACAGGTGGGCGGCGTCCCGGCCGCGCGCTCGTCCTGGCGGCGCAGGCCGGGCTCGGATTCGCCGTCGTGCTGGGCTGGGAATTCGGCGTCCGAGCCGGGGTGGTCGACGAGTTCTTCTTCAGCGCTCTCAGCGACATCGCCCTGCGGGTCGGGCAGTGGCGGGTCCTGCTGCGCTGCCAGCCCACCCACCGCTGAGCGGTGTTCCGACAACCTGCCCAGGAGGAGAAGTTTCGGAACTGGCGGAGAATCGTCGTGGTGCTGGTGGCCGTGACCGCGCTGGCGTCCTGCACGCCGAAGCCCGGCGAGGGTGCCGGATCGGCGGTACTCATCGGCGTCGGCGGGTACTACGACCACGCGATCCACACCAACGACTTCCTGCCCTACCCCTGGGCGGTCAGCTCGATCGAGCGCTTGATCGCGCCGACGGTCTCGCCCATCGACGCCTCCAGCGACGCGCGCCGCTCGGTGATGAACGTCCCGCCGCTCTCGGCGTCCATCCGCAGCATCAGGTCCGTGGGCTCGCGCATGACGAACCGCTGGGTCAGGGTCGAACCGGCGTCGTCCGGAACGACCTCGAACGACCACACCGCCGTCTCGGCGTCCGGCGCCGAGGTCAGCACCGCCCACGCGAACCGGCGGCCGGGGTCGGCGCTGACGACCAGGCAGTCGGTCGACCAGCTCTGGTCACCGATCCGGTTGTGCCCGCGGAACCGGGCGCCCACCGCGCCCGGATCGCCCTCGGTCCACTCGCCGCCGACGCATTCCGGGCTCCACTCGCCCATGCGCGTGATGTCGCTGGCCAGCTCGTAGACCGCGCCGGGATCGGCCCGGACGTGGACGGAAGCGCTGATGTCGTACGCGGGTTCATGATCCATGCCGCCAGTATGCCGTCGCGGGCGGAGGTGGCGGCGGAGGAGTCCGCCGCCACCTCGCCGCGTCCGGTCAGCTCATCGCGTAGACGCTCTCCACGAAGTGGGCGATCTGCGCGTCCGTGAGGTTCCTGGCCAGATCCGCCTCGGCGATCATGCCGACCAGCTTGTGGTCGGCGATCACCGGCACCCGCCGGATCTGGTGCTGCTCCATCAGGTTCAGCACCTCACCGACGTCGGCACCGGCATCGACCCAGAACGGCGTTCCCTGCGCGAGCTCACCGGCCTTCACCTCGGCCGGGTCCTTTCCCTCCGCGCAGCACCGGAGCACGATGTCCCGGTCGGTGATCATGCCGTGCAGCCGGTCGTCCCTGCCGCAGATCGGCAGGGAACCGACGTTGAGATCACGCATCATCTGCGCCGCCCGGTGCAGGCTCTCGTCCTCGTTCACGCACTTGGCACCGGCGTGCATGATGTCGCGAGCCGTCGTCATGAGGTCTCTCCTTTCGACCGTCAGCCAGTCTCGGCGCCGCGGCACCGCGGCCGGCTCGCCCGGCCACCCCGCTGCGGGGCGGCCACGTTCAGGATGTGTCAGCGCGGCGCACCCTGCCATCGCAGCGGGCGGTCCGCGCGGGACCCATCTCGTCCCTACCCCGGGGAGACCACCGGGCAAACCACCGGCACCGGCCCCTGCCGCATCCCGCGCCGCGATCGGCACCGGGCGGAACGCCTTCGTGCCAAGGGAATCATCGAACTCGGCCGTTCCGATCAACACCGGCTGCCGCGACCGGTCGCGCACCCGGACACCGAGCGCCGTCGCCGCTCGCGAAGCGGAACCGGATCCGGCGGCCGAGCGCGGATGCCGCGCGCGACACCGGATCAACCGGATTATTTGAAGCGCCAACAAATCTATCGTGGACACCCGCCCAGACGATATAAGTCCACTTGCGACAGTCCAAGAAGGACCACACGCGCGGACGTGGCATCGGAATTAACCGACTACGCACGGACCTTCGCGATCGGCGGGCCTGATCCTTCGGCGTAACCCGTGCCGACCTTCCGGCGACTTGACGACGGCAATCCTCGGCGCAAAGGTCTGAACCATCGAAGTTGCCCCCTCCCGCAAGGAGTTCGGCCGATGACCGAGGACGAGAAGAAGTTCCGCCGCTCCACCTTCCTCAAGGCCGGGATCGCCACCGCCGCGGCGATTCCCGCCCTCACCGGCGAGGTGCTGCGCGGCCCGGACGCCGGCGCCGCACCGCTGGACCCGACCCCGCTGTGCGAGGACGGCGACGAACCCACCCACGAGCAGATCGAGGGCCCGTACTTCAAGCCGGACTCGCCCGAGCGCACCGACCTGCGCGAGCCCGGCCTGCCCGGGGCCCTGCTGACCGTCACCGGCTTGGTCTACACCCGGTCCTGCACCCCGCTGCCCGACGTGCTCCTGGACTTCTGGCAGTGCGACGACGCCGGGATCTACGACAACCAGGGCTACCGGCTGCGCGGCCACCAGTTCACCGGCTCCACCGGCCGGTACGAGCTGCGCACCATCGTGCCCGGCCTCTACACCGGCCGGACCCGGCACATCCACGTCAAGGTGCAGGCCCCCGACCAGCCGATCCTGACCACGCAGCTGTACTTCCCCGGCGAGCCCGGCAACGACAGCGACATGATCTTCGACCCGGCGCTGCTGATGACGATCGAGGACGGGCCCGACGGCAAGATCGGCAGGTACGACTTCGTGCTCGACCTGCCCTGAACTCGACTTGCTCTGAACTCGATCGATCTGCCCTAAACTCGATCGACCTGCCCTGGGCGTCCGCCGCAGCGGACGCCGGGACCGGCGTACCCGGTCAGTACTCCTTCATCAGCCGGTCGAAGGCGGCGTTGGCCACCGCCCACTCGGTGGTGATCACCTCGGTGGGCACCTCCGGCCTGGGCTCGGCGTCGGCCACCACCACGAAGCCGGGTTCGGCGACCCGCCTGCGCAGCTGGACCAGGCGACCACCGGCGGAGCAGCCCCGCCGCTCACCGCTGTCGTTCGACCGGCTCTCCCCCGGTTGCAGGGAGGGCGCATCGGTTTCGGCCATGTCCTCGTTGTAACCCATCCGGGCGGTCGCGACAACGCCTGCGGCCGAGCCCGCGCCCGGGTGACCCGGGTGCGGGCTCGGCCGGTCAGGAGGCGGTGGCTTCCGGTTCCGTCTCGGCGGTCAGGCGGCGCCAGAGCTCGAAATGCCGTTCCATGGCGGCGCGCGCCGCGTCCGGATCGGCCCGCTCGATGGCGTCGACGATGTCGTAGTGCACGCGGTCGGTCTCGAACAGCGGCTTGTCCGCCTGCCGTTCGACTTCCAGCGTCCGCGCCCGGCGCTTGGTCAGGTCCTCGCGCATCACGTGCGCGAACCCCTCGTGCAGGAAGTCGAACATCGGGTTGCCGACGATGCCGAACAGGCGGCGGTGGAAGTTGAAGTCGGCGTCGATGGCGACCTCCACCGCACCGATCCTCGATCCCTCGATCATCGCCGCGACCTCGGCGCGCAGGCCCGCCACGTCGGCGGAGGTGGCCTTGCGCGCGGCCTCGGCCACCACCGACAGCTCCAGCAGCTCCCTGGCCTGCTCGAACTGCGCGGGCCCGATGTGGCCGAACCGGCGGGCGAGGACGAAGTAGAGCTGCATGAAGCTCGCGTCCGGCACCTGGAGGTAGGTGCCGCGGCCCTGGGTGCGGTTGACGAACCCGAGCTTCTCCAGCACCGACAGCTGCTCGCGCAGCGCGCCGCGGCTCATGTTCAGCTCGGCGCCGAGCTCGCGTTCCGGAGGCAGCCGCAGCAGACCTGTCCTGGATTCCGGGGTCGCGGCCCGTTGCAACGCGTCCACCAGCCCGATCAGTTCGGGATCCACCCGGCGCCCTCCTCGATTGGTAGGACCAATTCGCCGGAAGTTAACCGGAACCTCGACGTACCGTCAAGACCCCAGTATGCCGCACCCCTCCGCGGCCCCCGCGCCTCCGTAGACTCGGCCGCACCATGACGAGCTTCGACGACGAGTTCCTGGCGGACGACGACTTCCTGGCGCGGGTGCGCGCCATGCCGGAACCCGACGACGACTCGGTGCGGCGCGTCCTGGACGCCGGGCTCTCCTGCTTCGCCGACCACGGGATCCGGCGCACGACGATGAACCGGATCGCCGAGCGCGCCGGCCTCGGCGTGGCCACGGTGTACCGGCGGTTCCCGCGGAAGGACCAGCTCGTCCAGGCCGTCCTGCTGCGGGAGGTGCGCAGGTTCGTCACCGCGGTCGACTCCAGGGTCGCCGCGGCCCGCACCCCCGAGGAGCAGATGACCGAGAGCTTCACCGCGTTCGTCGCCGGGGTGGCGCGCAACCCGCTGCTGCTGCGCGTGCTTGCCGCCGAGCCGGAGACCGCGCTGCCGCTGCTGACCGCGCGCGGCGGCCCGGTGCTCGCGCTCGGTCGCAGCTACGTCGCGGACAACATCCGGCGCTGGCAGCGGGACGGCGCGGTGACCGGCTTCGACGCCGATCTGGTCGCCGAGATCTTCGCCCGGCTCGCGCACTCGCTCGTGCTCACCCCCGGCGGGCTCATCCCCACCGAGGACGACGAGACCACGCGCGAGTTCGCCCGCACCCACCTGCTGCCGCTGCTGAGCCCGAAGAAGTCCTGACCGGCAACGGCCCGGAAAAACCGTTCGCCACCGGGCAGCCTCCGTTGCTAGTTTCTCGCGCCGTGGTGCGCACCGTCACGACGCGAAACGCGAACTTCCAGCAGTGGCAGGCCCTTCTGAGCAGCAGAAGCAAACGGCGGAAGCTTGGGGCGTTCCTGGTTCAGGGCGTACGCCCCGTCAGCCTCGCCGTCGAAAGTGGACGGACAATCCGATATCTGTTGTGCACCAGTGGAAAGCGCTCTTCCTGGGCCTCGGATCTACTGCGGACGGCGAGGGCGGAAGTGGTCTGCGAGCTGGCGCCGGAGCTGATGGCCGAGCTCGGCGGCAAGCAGGATCCGCCGGAACTGCTCGCGGTCGTCGCCACGTCGCCCGACGACCTCGCCCGCATCCCGGTCGGCCCGGACATGCTCGTGGTCGTCTTCGACCGGCCGAGCAGCCCCGGCAACCTCGGCACCGTGATCCGCTCCGCCGACGCGCTCGGCGCCGCCGGTGTCGTGGTCACCGGGCACGCGGTGGACCTGCACGACCCGAAGACTGTGCGGGCCACCACGGGATCGTTCTTCACCGTCCCGTCGGTGCACGCCGAGTCCGCCCAGCAGGTCCTCGACTGGGCAGGCGGGCTGCGGCGAGGCGGCGTCCCGGTGCGGGTGGTCGGGCTGAGCGAGAACGGGACCACCGAGCTCGCCGACTGCGATCTGCGCGGGCCGACGCTGCTCGTGGTCGGCAACGAGGCCGCCGGGATCAGCCGGGCGTGGGCCGAGTCCTGCGACCAGCTCGCCCGCATCCCGATGGTCGGTTCGGCCAGCTCGCTCAACGCCGCCGCGTCGGCCTCGATCGCGCTGTACGAGGCGAGCAGGCAGCGGTTGGTCGGCCGAACCCGGGCGGCTGCCGCGCCTCGGTGCTGAGGTCGCGCAGCCGTCGACGGCGTTCAGCCCGTGACCGGGCAGTGCGGCACCGACGCCGCGACCGCGGTCCGCCTGCGCTCGGCCCGGTGGAACGACTCGGGTCCGAGGTCGGCGAGCGTGTAGCCGCCCGGGTAGGTCAGCGGCTTGGGCACCGACGGCCGGGAGTCCGGGCGGACCGGCCCGAGGCGGACGGCCAGCGCCCGCGCCTTCAGCGCGAGCTCGGCGATGCGCCGCCCGCGCGGCGACGGCTCTTCGAACCGGAACGCGGCGAGCAGGTGCGGCTCCATCAGCAGCTTGCCCGCCTCGGACACCGCGCCGGAGAGCACCCGCGGATACCACGATCCGAACAGGTCCAGCGTCGCCTGCGCGACCCGCCTGCCCGCGGGGTCGTAGCCGAAGTTCGCGCGCTCGTAGTCGTCGAACAGCCGCGCGAACTCCTCGTAGGTCCCGGGGATTCCGTCGATCCCCATCCCCTCGCCCATGTGCCGCATGGTGTTGGTGATCGCGGTGATCTCGCGCGGGTGCAGCCTGCGCCAGCCGTAGGACTCGAGCCAGCGGACCGGCATCACGACGAACGTGGAAAGCGTGTAGAGGTAGTCGCCGTTGCTGATGCGGAAGCGGCCGTGGATGCGGTTGAGCCGGTCGACCGCGGCCAGGCCCTGTTCGCTCTCCGGGCCCTCGTGCAGGATCTCGTAGAGGATCAGCGCCGTGTCGTCGTAGCGCTTCTGCGGTTTCTTCGTGAATTCGGCGGTGCGGTCGAGCAGCCTGCCGATGCTGGGCACCGCGTAGGTGCGGAACAGCGCGAGTTCCAGCGATTTGGTGATGTCCCACGGGAACTCGTACTCCGCGATGAGCCGGTACATGGCCGCGTAGTCCCGGTCTGGATCCATCGCCAGAATCCGGCGGAGGCGGTCGAACCGTTTCATCGTGCCAACTCCTCGGCTGGGCAGGGCGCCAAGCGGACGGTAGCCACGGGCACGACCCGCGGTCAATGCACCTCGCCTGAGCGGACGAGCGCCCTGTCCATTGTGGATGTGCCGGGCAGAGCGCGCCGCACGAGCTGAGCACTGCCGGTCAGCCGTCCCGCGCAGCCGGAGAACCGCCCGCGAGCGACGCCGAGGCCAGCAGGAGCGCCACGCAGTAGTCGACCAGATCGGCCCTGGTGACCGCGAGACTTCCGTCGAGCCAGCGCACGAACAGGTTGCTCAGCGCGCCGATCAGGGCGGTCGCGGTCATCCGCGCGGCGCGGCCCGACGGGTCGCCGCCCAGCCGGGCGGCGACCAGATCGGCGAAGACCGGCATCAGCTCCGCGCCGCGAGCGCCCAGCGCCGCGTCGGTCATCGGCTCCAGCAGCAGCACCCGCCCCTTGCGGGGATCGTCGGTGAGCACTCCGAGGAACGCCTCCACCGCGGCCGCGGGCTCGTGGGGGCTGTCGCGCACCGCCTCCTCCAGCGCCTCCTTGGCCTCCCCCGCGACCTGGTCGTAGACGGCCAGCAGCAGCGCTTCGCGGTCGGCGAAGTTCTCGTAGAAGTACCGGTCGGTCAGCTCCGCCCGGCGGCACACCGACCGGACCGCGACCGCCGCGCTGCCCTGCGTGCCGAGCAGGTCCAGCCCGGCGGCCAGCAGTTTCTCCCGGCGCACCGCGCGGCGCTCCGGCAGGCTCGTGCCGCCCCAGGTCATGGCCTGGCGATCGGGTGATTGACGCCCATGGTCGGTGATCCTACTCTGATGACAGGTGTCCTCAGTTCTCCGAGGAGCTGCGATGTCCATTGTGGATCCCGAACCGCTCGGGCCGGATTCGTTGATGTGGAAGCACTTCGGCGACTGGCGCGGGCTGATGCTCGCGCTGTGGGCCGGGTCGATGCAGAACATGCACCCCCAGCTCGGCGCCGGGGTCGAGCAGCACTCGCGGTTCTTCGAGGAGCGCTGGCAGCGGCTGTTCCGGTCGCTGTACCCGATCGGCGGCGTGGTCTACGACGGCCCGCGCGCCGCCGAGACCGCCCGCCAGGTCCGCGGCTACCACGACACGATCAAGGGCGTGGACCGGCACGGCCGCCGCTACCACGCGCTCGACCCGGACACCTACTTCTGGGCGCACTCGACGTTCATGGTGATGCCGATCATCGTCAACGAGTACCTCGGCACCCCGTTCACCGAGGCGCAGAAGGAGCAGCTCTACGCCGAAGGGATCCAGTGGTACCGGCTGTACGGGGTGAGCATGCGCCCGGTGCCGCCCGACTGGCAGAGCTTCCGGCGCTACTGGGACCACATGTGCGCCGAGGTGCTGGAGGACAACAAGGCCACTCGCGACGTCCTCGACATCTCCGGGATCACCAGGCCGCCGCTGCTGCGCCGGCTGCCCGAACCGCTCTGGCGGCTGCTGCGGATTCCCATCGCACGGGGGTTCGTGTGGTTCACCGTCGGCCTCTACCCCGAGGTGGTCCGGCAGCGGCTCGGCTACCGGTGGTCCGCCCGCGACGAGCGCGCGCTGCGGATCCTGGGCCGGATCGTGGGCGCGGTCTGGAAGTTCGTCCCCTTCCGGCTGCGCTACCACCCGCGGGCGCGGGCCGGGTGGCTGCGCGAGCGCGGCAGGCCCGTCGGTCCGGTGGAGACCCCGGCGCGCAACCTGCCACCGGTCGAACGGCGAAGCGATCCCAAGCACTACTCGCCGTCGGTGTGATCACGTCCCTTCGACAGTTGATCACGTGCCTTCGACGGCTACCCGCAGCCCCAGCGCGACCATCACGCCACCGGTCACCCGCTCCAGGAGGAGCCGGATCCGCCGCCGGGTCAGCAGCGTGCGCAGCCCGCCGACCAGCCAGGACGCGAGCCGCCAGTACACGACCGCGACCACCAGGAAGACCAGCGTGAACACCGCCGAGGTCTCCGCGCGGGGCTCGTCGGGCGCGATGAACTGCGGGAGCAGGGTCAGGAAGAGCAGGATGATCTTGGGGTTGAGCAGGTTGCTCACCAACCCCTGCCGGAACGCGGTGCCGCGCCCGATCCGCCCCGCGGGCGCCCGGACCTCCACCTCGGGCACCTCGCCCCGGTGGCGCCAGCTCTTCCACAGCGTGGTCGCGCCGAGCCACACCAGGTAGCACGCGCCCGCGATCTTGATCGCCGTGTACAGCCGCGCCGAGGCCGCGAACACCGCCGAGAGCCCGACCACCGACGCGACGGCGTGCACGAGCAGCCCGGAGCAGCAGCCCAGCCCCGTCCACCACATCGCCGAGCTGCCGCCGCGCAGGCTGTTGCGCAGCCCCAGCGCGGTGTCCGGCCCCGGAACGAGCGTGAGCACGATGACGAACAGCAGGAACGGAATCAGCTGAGACGGCACGGCTACAGGCTAGTCGGCGCCCGCCGCCGGTGCGGGGACTGCACCGATTCGGCGGCGTGCGCCGGTCCCGGCCCGGTGGTGGGCTGGAGGCCGACACCGGACCGACGGGAGGACGAGATGGACGCCGAAGAGGTCGACGTCGTGGTGGTCGGGCTGGGCCCGGGAGGCGAGGACGTGGCCGCCCGGCTCGCGGCCGGCGGGCTCGCCGTGGTCGGCGTGGAGTCCCGGCTGGTCGGCGGCGAGTGCCCGTACTTCGCCTGCGTGCCGACGAAGATGATGGTCCGCGCCGCGGGAACGCTGGCAGAGGGCCGCCGGGTCGACGCGCTGGCCGGATCCGCCGAGGTGCACCCGAGGTGGACCCGGGTCGCCGACCGGATCCGCGACGAGGCCACCACCGACTGGGACGACACCGCCGCCGTGGAGCGGCTGGAGAAAAGCGGTGCCCGGTTCGTGCGCGGCCGGGGCCGGATCAGCGCGCCGGGCGAGGTCACCGTAAGCACCGTGGACGGCGAACGCCTGTTCCGCGCCCGGCGCGGCATCGTCCTCAACCCGGGCACCGACCCCGCCGTGCCGCCGATCGACGGGCTGCGGGAGAGCCCGTACTGGACCAACCGCGACGCCGTGCGCGCCCGCGAGGTCCCGGAGTCGTTGCTCGTCCTCGGCGGTGGGCCGGTCGGAGTGGAGCTCGCGCAGGTGTTCGCCCGGTTCGGTGCGGCCTTGACGATCCTGGAGCCGCAGCCCCGGCTGCTGCCGTCCTTCGAACCTGAGGCAGGCGAACTGCTCGAATCGGTCCTGACCTCCGAAGGGCTCGGCGTGCGCACCGGCGAGTCCGCCGCCGAGGTCGGCCACGACGGCGAGCGGTTCACCGTCCGCCTCGGCTCCGGCGCGGAGCTAAGCGCGCAGCGCCTGCTGGTCGCCACCGGGCGGCGCACCGACCTCGCCGCGCTGGGCGTCGGCGCGGCCGGGCTGGACGAGCAGGCCAAGGGCATCGCGGTCGACGACCGGTTGCGCGCCGGGGACGGCGTCTGGGCGATCGGGGACGTCACCGGCCGCGGGGCCTTCACCCACACGTCGGTCTACCAGGCCCGGATCGCCGCCGCCGACATCCTCGGGCAGCCGTCCGAACCCGCCGACTACCGGGCGATGCCCGCGGTGGCCTTCACCGATCCGGAGGTCGCCATGGTCGGGCTGACCGAGTCGGCCGCGCGGGAGCGCGGGCTGCGCGTGCGCACGGCGACCACCGACATCGCCGCGTCGGCCCGCGGGTGGATCCACAAGGCGGGCAACGAAGGGCTGATCAAGCTCGTCGCCGACGCCGACCGCGGCGTCCTGGTGGGCGGCACGGTGGTCGCCCCGGCCGGAGGCGAGATCCTCGCCGGGCTGGCCGTCGCGGTGCAGGGCGAGGTGCCGGTCGCGCGGCTCCGGGAGATGGTCCTGGCCTACCCCACCTTCCACCGCGCGCTGGGGGTCGCCTTCGACGAGCTGTGAACCCCGGCTGGAGATCCTCTCGCGGAGTGGGAAGCGGTCCCTGCGCACGTCCGTCCACGGCAGACTGACCCACCGCGACAAGCGGCCGGCGCAGGCAGGATCCGGTCGCGCGGAGGAGGGCGACCGTGGAAACCGAGGACTCCGGCGGACTGCGCCAGAGCCTGCGCCGGCGGCACATGAACCTGATCGCGCTGGGCGGAGTGATCGGCGCCGGGCTGTTCGTCGGCAGCGGCGTGGTCATCCACCGGACCGGGCCCGCGGCGGTGGTCTCGTTCCTGCTCGCGGGCGTGCTCACGGTGCTGATCATGCGGATGCTGGCGGAGATGACCGTCGCCCGTCCGGCGCTGGGCTCGTTCTACGCCTACGCCCGCGAGGTGCTCGGCGCCAGGGCCGGCTTCGCCGTCGGCTGGATGTACTGGTACTTCTTCGTGATCGTGGTCGCCGTCGAGGCGGTGGCGGGCGGCGAGATCCTCCAGCTGTGGCTGCCCGGCGTGCCGCTGTGGGTGCTCAGCGGCGTGCTGCTGGCGGTGCTCACGGCCACGAACCTGGTGTCGGCCCGGTCCTACGGCGAGTTCGAGTACTGGTTCGCGTCGATCAAGGTGCTGGCCATCGCGTGCTTCCTGGTCGTGGGAGCGCTCGCGGTCTTCGGCTTCTGGCCGGGTGCGCACGGCGGGCTGGCGAATCTGACCGCGCACGGCGGGTTCGCGCCGCTGGGCGTCGGCGCGGTGCTGGCCGCCGTCGTGCCGTGCGTGGCGTTCTACACCGGGGCCGAGATCGTCACCATCGCGGCGGCGGAGTCGGCCGAGCCCCGGCGGGCGGTGGCCGACGCGATGAGGTCGATCATCCTGCGGGTGGTGGCCTTCTACGTCGGTTCGGTGTTCGTCGTCGTGGCGGTCGTGCCGTGGAACTCGCCGGAGATCAGGGTCAGCCCCTACGCGGCGGTGCTGTCGGTGCTGGAGATCCCGGCCGTGTCGACGGTGATGAACGCGATCGTGCTGACCGCCGTGCTTTCCTGCCTGAACTCCGCGCTCTACACGTCCTCGCGGATGCTGTTCGCGCTGACCAGGAACGGCGACGCGCCGCGCGCCCTGACCCGGCTGGGCCGCGACGGCGTGCCGCGCCGCGCGATCCTGGCGGGCACCGTCGTCGGCTGCGTCTCGGTGCTGGCCGCCTACCTCTCCCCCGACGTCGTGTTCCAGTTCCTGGTCAACTCCTACGGGGCGGTCGCGCTGTTCGTCTACCTGGCCATCGCGCTGGCCCAGGTGCGCATGCGCAGGCGGATCGAGCGCGAGGACCCGGGCGCGCTGTCGCTGCGGATGTGGTTGTTCCCGTGGCTGAGCTACCTGACCATCGGCCTGATGGCCGCGGTGATCCTCGCGATGGCGGTGCTGCCGGACAGCCGCTCGCAGTTCTGGCTCAGCCTGGCCACCCTCGCGGTCGTCCTGGCCGCTTACGAGGTGCGCAGGCGCCGCGCTCCCGCTCCCCTGGCCACCACCGCCGGGCCGTGACTGCTCACCGCTCCGGCAGGTCGCCGGATTCCCGGCGGTGGCGGCGCTTGCGCAGGTACATGTCGCGGTCGGCGGCGTGCAGCAGGTCTTCCGGTTTCGTCGAGGGATCGTCGGTGGTGGCGTAGCCGACGCTGGCCCGCAGCTGGATCTCCACGCCGGACACCAGGACCCGGGTGTCGAGCCGCGCGGCGATCCGGTTCCGCAGCTCGACCGCGGACTGCCGGTCCCAGAGCAGGCTGACCACCACGAACTCGTCCCCGCCCAGCCTGGCCACGGTGTCGCCCGAGCGCACGGCCGACAGCAGCTCCTCGGCGACGATGGTCAGCATCCGGTCGCCGAGCGCGTGCCCGTAGCGGTCGTTTACCGGCTTGAGCCGGTCCAGGTCGGCGACGATCACCACCAGCACGCCGTTGCCCCGGGCCAGCTGCTGCAGGCCGTGGTCGAGCCGGTCCGACAGCAGCGCCCGGTTGGCCAGCCCGGTCAGCGGGTCGTGCAGCGCCAGGTGCGCGAGGTGCGCGTCGACCAGCCGCTGCTCGCCCATGTCCTCGTACTGGCTGACCAGGTAGGCGGGCAGCCCGTCGGCCCCGGGCACGGTGGTGGACCGGATAAGCACCCAGATCGGGTGGCCGTCCTTGTGCCGGTAGCGCTTCTCCAGGCTGATCGTGTCCTTGCGGCCTTCGAGCAGGTCGGCCAGCGCGGCCAGCCCCTGCTCCTCGTCCTCGGGGTAGGTGACGTCGCCGAAGGACTTGGTCAGCATCTCCTCCCTGGTGTAGCCGAGCATGCGGCACAGGGTGTCGTTGACCGCCGTCCACACACCCTTGAGGTCCAGCAGCGCCATCCCGATCGGCGCGTTGGCGAAGCTGCGCTGCCACAGCAGCTCGGCCTCGCGGCGCGCGGTGATGTCCTGGGCCTGCGACAGCAGGTACTGCGGGCGGCCGTGCGGATCGCGGATGACCGACCGGGACAGCAGGACGAAGATCACCGCGCCGTCGGAGCGCACGTAGCGCTTCTCCAGCACGCTGTCGCCCTCCAGCGGGCCCTCGTCCACATCCTCCGGGTGAGTGACGTCGCGGAAGTTCAGGCCGTGCAGTTCTTCCGCGCTGTAACCGAGCAACCGGCACATCGCCTCGTTGACGTACAGGTAGCGCCCCTGCAAGTCGAGGATCGCCATCGCAGCGACGGACTGGTCGAAGACGCGCTGCCACGGCACACCATCAGCGAAGTACGGGCCCGAGGCTGACATGAGGACACCCACGATAACCCGGGGCGTTGCCGACCGCGCAGTCGTCACGGCCCAGGTCAGGCGTCACCGCGGTTCATCGCCAGCAGGCGGTCCAGGACGGCCGGGCTCGTCCGCAGCCCGTCGTGCTCGTACTCGTTTGTGATCCACGCGCGGGCCCGCCGGACCTGCCCCACCGACTCCAGCGACTGGTCGCGGTCGACGTACATGTCGTCGTGGTAGACCACCGCCGCGACCGGGACGTCGTTGGCGGCCAGCCGGTCCAGGTCGTAGAGGTGCGGCCAGTCCTGCTTCGCCGCGAGCAGCTCGGCCGCCTCCCGCAGCGGCACCAGCGCCGGGTCCTGGTCGAAGAACCAGGGGTAGATCATCTCGCCGGTGAAGTTGACCCGCGGCGCGCCCGCGAGGTCGAACTCGCCGAACTCCGCGCGGACCCGGTGCGCCGACCAGCGCGAGGCGGTCCGCTGGCAGTAGATCGCCTCGTGCAGCAGCGCGTAGAGCGGGCGCTCGGCGAACGAGACCACCGCGTCGACCCCGCGCAGGAAGGTGTCCGACAGCGCCGGTCCGGACGGTCCGGCGACGAACGCCTCCTCCAGCAGGTAGTGCAGCGCGTCGAAGCGGCTCGCCTGCCCGAACTGGATGCCCAGGGTCTGGAACCGCTCCGGGGTCAGCCGCTCCCCCGCGGGCAGCCGGACGTCGTGCTCGGCGAGGTGGTCCACCACCCGCCGCGCGATGTCCACATCGGACGGATAGCGGGCGTAGTAGGCGTCGTTCTTGGCCAGGGTCCGGGGATAGGCCGCGCGGTAGACGTCGTCGGCGTGCCCGGTCAGAGTCGGGACGCCGCCGGTGATCAGCACCTCGCGCAGCCCCTCGGGCGCCGACGACAGGTAGGTCAGCGCGCAGAACCCGCCGAAGCTCTGCCCGAGCACCGTCCACGGCTCGTCGCCGAGCAGCCGCTTCCGCACCACCTCGGCGTCCCGGACGATCGAGTCGGCGCGCAGCATGCCCAGGTGCCGGGCCTGCTCGCCCGGCGGCATCCCGGCCAGGGTGGTCCGGCCCGCCGGGGTGCTGCGCCCGGTGCCGCGCTGGTCGAGCAGCAGCACCCGGTGGTCCTGCAACGCCCGCCCCAGCCAGGCGCTGGTGCTCTGCGGGCGGTCCGCCTTGCCGCCGGGACCGCCCTGCAGGAACACCAGCCACGGCAGGTCCGCGTCCTCGAAACCGGGAGCCACCACCTCCCGGCCGAACACCTCGATCTCCCCCGACTCCGGGGAGTCGTGGTCGAGCGGGACCCGGAACACGTGATCGCGCGCGACCAGGCCGGGACGGCGGAAGGTGGTGGACATCCGGAACTCTCCTTCGGCTTCGGGACTCGGCTTCCGACGTTAGTGCGGCAGGTGGTCGCGGTGCCCGCCGCGCGAGAACTCGCCACCGGTCAGGGTCGTGGCGGTTCGGGAGTCGTCGCGGACCGGGCCGGCCAGCAGCGTGAGCGCGGCGATCGCGGCGGTGACCCACAGCGCGGTCCCGAGGCCGCTACCGGCGGCGAGCACGCCCATCACCGCCGGTCCGGCGATCGTGCCGATGGCCAGGAAGACCAGCGCCACGCTCAGCGCCGCGGTCGGGCGCTCGGGGAACAGCCGGTGGCTCCAGACCGCCAGCAGGCCCGAGCCCGCCATGAAGCTCGCGCCGTAGAGCAGGGCCGACGCGATCACGGCCGTCAGCTCACCCGGCGCCAGAGCGAGCAGCCCGGCCGCGCACGCCAGCGCCAGGAAGATCACCCGGTGCGCGCCCGGCAGCCCCCAGCGGTGGATCAACACGCCCGTCGCCAGCCCGGCGACACCGGAAAGTCCCGTCAGGATCCAGAAAACCGGTGCCGCGCCGGTGGCCGAGACCGCGGCGACCGCGAACGACCAGTACACCGCACCCACCAGCCCGTAGGACAACGCCGTCGCGTAGAGGCGGAGTGCCGAAAAGCCCGCCGCTGCGCCAAATCCGGCCGACCGGCGGCCGGCCCCACCGGGGATCACGGCGAGGTTGTAGGCGGTGACGGCCAACGCCATCAGCGAGAAGAGGCCCCAAGCCACCCGCCACTGCACAGCCATCGCCAGCGCACCGGCCACTACGACCCCGAAGGCGGTGCCGGTGGGCAGCAACGCGAGCACGCGGCTGCGCCGGTTCTCGGGGATCAGCCGGTCGACGGCGTCCGAGTAGGGCGCCCAGACCCAGCCCGAGCTCGTCCCGGCCAGGACCAGCCCGGCGACGAGCGTCGCGCTCCCGTCGGCCACGGCGACCAGCGCCATGCCGACCGCCGCCGCGAGGCCCCCGGCCACCACCAGCGGCCGGGGTCCCACCCGGTCGGCCAGCGCACCGGCGGCCACCAGCGCGAGCAGGTAACCGGCGTAGCCCGCGCTGGCGATCCAGCCCGCGGTCGAGACCGGGAGCCCGAACTCCCGCGCGATCTCGGGCAGGAACAGGCCGTAGCCGTACCGGGCGAAGCCGAACCCGACGCCGATCGCCGAGACCCCGGCGATCCCGACCCGCCACGCCGGGCTCACCGGCGGCTCCCGACACCGTGCCGGATCCCGTGCCCGGCGTGGATCCCGGCGACGAAGTCCCGGACCAGCCCGATCAGCGATTTCCACAGAGTGCGCATGCGGCAGATAGTAGACAGACCTGTCTACCTACTGTCAATGGTAGGCTCGGCCCGTGAGCACGACGAGGACCTCGGCGCGGGAACGCCTGCTCGACGCCGCGGGCGAGCTGTTCTACCGGGACGGCATCCGCGCGGTCGGCATCGACGCGGTCATCGCGCGCGCCGGGGTGGCGAAGATGAGCCTGTACAAGCACTTCCGCTCGAAGGACGAGCTGGTCGTGGCCTACCTCGAACGCCGCGAACAGCGCTGGCGGGAGCACTTCGAGACCCAGGCGCGCGGCATGACCGGCACGCCCGCCGAACGCGTCCTGGCGGTGTTCGACGTGCTCGCCCGCTGGACCGAGCGGGAGAACCCGCGCGGCTGCGCGTTCATCAACGCCTACGCCGAACTCGCCGACGCCGACCACCCCGGCGTCGCCATCGCCCGCGCCGACAAGCAGTGGCTCCGCGATCACCTCGCCGAGCTGGTCGCCGGTTCCGATCCGGACGGCCTCCTCGGCTCGCAGCTCTTCCTGCTGCTGGAGGGCGCGCTGGTGACCACCGCGATGGACAGCGTCGAGGACGCGATGGCCGCCGCCAGGTCCGCCGCCGAACGACTTCTGGACACAGCCCGGGTCGCCTGACCGGCGACCGCTCTCCGAGGAACGGAAACCATCCGAGATGACCGAGTACCGCCAGGCCCGGTTCCGCGTCCCCGCGGACGCCACCGAGCTGCTGCTGATCCGCCACGGCGAATCCGCCCGCGCCGACCCCGACCGGCCGTTCGAGCTGATCGACGGGCAGAGCGACCCGGACCTCGCGCCGGAGGGCCGCGAGCACGCCGAGCGGGTCGCCGACCGGCTGCGGGACGTGCGCCTCGACGCCCTCTACGTCACCACCCTGCGCCGCACCGCCCAGACCGCCGCCCCGCTGGTGTCGCGGCTGGGCCTGACGCCGCGGGTCGAGGCGGACCTGCGCGAGGTGCACCTCGGCGACTGGGAGGGCGGGCTGTTCCGGGCGCGCGTCGCCGAACGGCATCCGACCGTCGCGCGGATGCACGCCGAGCAGCGGTGGGACGTCATCCCCGGCGCCGAGCCGGGCGCGGAGTTCGCGGCCCGCGTCGGCGGGGCGATCCGGCGGCTCGCCGCCGCGCACCCGCAGGAGCGGGTGGCCGTGTTCACCCACGGCGGCGTCATCGGGCAGGCGCTGGCGCTGGCCACCGGATCCCGCCCGTTCGCCTTCCTCGGCGCCGACAACGGCTCGATCTCGCAGCTCGTGATCAGCGGGGACGACTGGATCCTGCGCGGGTTCAACGACATCGCGCACTTGGAGCGGTCCTTCGGCGGCGAACCCGCACCGCCGACCTGACATCCATCCACAGTGGACCCTGATGCGGCGTGCTTGACCGCGAACCTCCGGCACAGCACCATTACCCGGTCACGTTCCCGCCCCGCATCGAGGTGCCGATGTACGAAAGCGGACCGACCGGCCGAGGCATGGCGCTGGGCGACCAGCTCGCCCGGCACGCTCGCCGGACCCCGGACACGACCGCCCTGGTCTTCGACGGCACCTCCCGCACCTACCGCGAGCTCGACGAGCGGGTTTCCCGGCTCGCGGGAGCCTTGCGGGAGCGCGGGATCGGGCCTGGCGACCGGATCGCCGTGCTGAGCCTGAACAACCTCGAAACGGTGGAGTCGTACCTGGCCTCGGCCCGTCTCGGCGCGATCTGCGTACCGGTGAACTTCCGCCTCACCGCACCCGAGGTCTCCTACGTGCTCGCCGACAGCGGCGCGGCGGCGCTGGTGACCGAGCCGGCGTTCGCCGATGTCGTCGCCGCGGCCCGCACTCCGTCGCTGCGGACCGTCCTCGTCGTCGGCGACGACTACGAACAGGCCCTGCGGGCCGCCGTTCCCGCACCGGAAGAGTCCACAGCAGACCTCGACGCTCCGGCGTTCGTGATGTACACATCCGGCACGACCGGCAAGCCGAAGGGCGCCGTCCTCACGCACCAGAACGTGCTGATGCACGCCTTCTCGACGATCACGCACCTCGGTGTTCCCGCCGACGACCGGGTGGGGATGTCCGGCGCTCCGCTGTTCCACATCGCCGGAGCGGCGGCGCTGGCGCTGAACCTGCTGGTCGGCGGGACCTCGGTGCTCACCCGCTCCGGACGGTTCGACCCGGCTGAGACGGTCGGCCTGCTGGCCCGGCACAGGGTGTCGAACTGCTTCTTCGTCCCCGCCCAGTGGCAGGCGATCTGCGCCCTGCCCGACCTCGCCCGCCACGACCTGTCCGCGCTGCGCCGCATCTCCTGGGGCGCCTCGCCCGCGCCGACCGCGCTGCTGCGCCGCATGATCGAGCTGTTCCCGCAGGCCCAGGTCACGACCATGTTCGGGCAGACCGAGTGCAGCCCGGTGACCACCGTGCTGCGCGGCGAGGACGCCACCCGCAAGATCGGCTCGGTGGGCACGCCGATGCTCAACGTCGAGGTCCGGGTCGTCGACGACGACATGAACGACGTGCCCCGGGGCGAGGTCGGCGAGATCGTCTACCGCGGCCCGATGGTCATGAAGGAGTACTGGGGCAAACCGGCCGAGACCGCCGAGGCGTTCCGGGGCGGCTGGTTCCACTCCGGCGACCTGGTGCGCCAGGACGCCGATGGCTACTTCTACGTCGTCGACCGGAAGAAGGACATGATCATCTCCGGCGGCGAGAACATCTACTGCGCCGAGGTGGAGGACGTGCTCGACGGCCACCCCGGGATCGCGGAGGTGGCGCTGATCGGCGTGCCCGACGCGAAGTGGGGCGAGGTCCCGCTCGCGGTCGTCGTCCCCCGCGACCCCGGCGCCCCGCCCACCGCAGAGGAGGTCGAGGCGTGGTGCCGGGAGCGGCTGGCCGGGTACAAGTGCCCGCGCCGCACCGCGATCGTCCCGGAACTGCCGCGCAATCCCAGCGGCAAGGTGCTCAAGACCAGCCTGCGCGCCAAGTTCGGCTGACTCACCTCCTGCCCGCGGCCGGACCGGCCACCCGGATCCAGGCGAACAGCACCACCAGGAACCCGGCGAACAGCACCGGCTGGACCACGTCGGCGAAGGTGCCGGGCCAGCTCGGGACCATCGCGTGCTCTTCGTGGTCCCCGACCGTCTTGGTCCGCCACACCGACATCGCGGCGATGAGCAGCTGCAGCGGGAACGCCATTCCCAGCACCACTCGCGCGCTGCGGCGGCGCAGGGCGGTGTCCACGGCGTCGTCAGCGGCGATCGATCGGCGCATGCAGAGCACAAGACCGGTGCCGACCACAAGCGCGCCCACCGCTGTCGCCGCGAACGGGCTCCACGCGGGCGGACCCGCCATCAGCTCGGCGGGCGGGGGAGACATGACGTTGGCGACCGCCGCGGGCAGGTGCGGTCCCGCCATCAGGTCGACCACCGCGAACGCGATCGTCATGACCACGAGGCCGCCGTAGAGCAGGACCGCCCACGGCGGTACCAGCTCGAAAAGCCCGTGCCGCTTCTGCGAATCACGCCGAGCGCCGAGCGCGCACACCACGTCGCCCAGCACGCCGCCCACCATGAAGCCGAGGAAGGCGTAGGCCCCGGGCCGGAAACCGTGCTCGGCGAGCGCGACGCCGAGGACCGCGGACGCCCCGACGAACCACGGGTACCAGATCCAACGCCTCCGCAGGTAGCCCATCACCGCGCGCGTCTGCTCGTCTCCCGGTGCGGGCACTCCCCACTTGTGCAGGACTTTGCGCCCACGACCGGAATTCCACCAGCCGACTCCGACGATGACGAGTGCGACGACAGTGGTCATAAGTCCTTGGCCCAGTGCGTCGTCCCACGGATTCGGATCCAACAGCTCTCCTTCGATCTCTTCCGGCAAGCCCGCCACACAGTAGGGCTTCGTGCTTCGGGAAATGCTCTGGTTCGCACAAATCCACTTCTGACCACGTAAAATTCCCGGTCCGGGGTCGCGGAGCTCATGGTCTGGGGGAAGATTTGGCACACGTGCACGGGGGTCCTACGGTGCTCGGCCGGTCCGCCGAACCGGGCGTTCCCGCGTTCGCGCGCGGGCCAGTGCTCACCATCGCCGCGATCACGGGCGTGGTGTTGCTTGCCCTCAGCGCGCGGTACGGCTACGTCTCCGACGAGCTGTACTTCCTCGCGGCGGGCAAGTACTACCTGGACTGGGGTTACATGGACCAGCAACCGCTGGTCCCGCTGCTGGCGCGCGGGCTGGACGCGGTTTTTCCCGGTTGGCTTCCCGTTTTCCGGTTCCCCGCCGCGCTGGTGACCTCGCTCGGCGTCGTCGTCACCGCGCTGATCGCCCGCGAGTTCGGCGGTGACCGCAGGGCGCAGATCCTGGCCGCTGCCGCGTATCCGCTCTCGCCCTGGCTGCTGCTCAGCGGGCACTGGCTCGCCGCCGCGACCATGGAACCGTTGCAGTGGACCACGATCATCTGGTTGCTGGCGCGGTGGGTCCGGCTGCACGCCGCCGGAATCCGCCGCGATCGGTTGCTGTTGTTCGTCGGTCTGGTCGCCGCTGTCGCGTTGCAGACCAAGTTCCAGATCGTGGTGCTGTGCGTGGCGCTGATCGCCGGAGTGCTGATCGCCGGTCCGCGCGCGGTGCTGGCCCGGCCGCTGTTGTGGACGGGCGCGGCGATCGCGCTCGTCACCGCGGTCCCGACGCTGCTCTGGCAGGCCGCGCACGGCTGGCCCGCCCGCGACATGGGCACCGTCGTCGACGCCGAGACGAGCAGGCTGCTGTTCCTGCCCAACGTCGCGCTGTACGCGGGAATCGCGGTCGGGACCGTGCTGTGCGGATACGGCTTCTGGCGGCTGTTCCGCGAACCCCGCTTCCGGTTCCTGGGCTGGGCGGTCGCCGGGGTAACGCTTTTCTTCATCGCCGCCGGCGGACGCGCGAACTACCTCGCCGGGCTTTACGGCCTGCTTTTCGCCGCCGCCGCGGCCGGTCTGCAACGCCGCCGCGAGTCGACGGGACCGCGCTGGCAGTGGCTGTCCTGGCCCGCCTACATGCTCTCGGCGGTCCTCCCGGTCGCGCTGCTGCCGATCTACCCGCTGCCCGTGCTCGCGAAGCACCCGGAGTTCCCCAGCTTCACCCGGCTCTACGAGACCGGCTGGCCGGAGCTGGCGCGCACGGTCGCCGACGCCTACCGCTCGTTGCCCGCCGAACTCCGGGAACGCACCGCGATCGTCGGCGAGAGCTATTACACCACCGGCGCGCTCGACATCCACGGGCGGGAGCTGGGACTCCCCCGCGCCTACAGCCCGCACCGCGGGTACTGGTTCTTCGGCGCACCGCCGGACCGGGCGACCGCGATGCTCTACGTCGGCAACGAGCAGCCGCTCGCCCCGTACTTCGGACCGGGCCGGAAGCTGGCCACCGTGCACAGCGATCTCGGTCTGCTCAACCTCGCCCAGGGCGACACGGTCACCCTCTACCAGGACCCGAAGCTCCCCTGGTCCGCGCTCTGGCCGAGGATCCGCACGATGTAGCTCAGCCCTGGACAGCTCACCGCCGGTGCGGAACCTGCGGGAGCCTGGCGACCTGGATCTGGCCGGGCGGCGCGAAGAACCCGGACTGCTGCTGACGCGCCCACGGTGGCGGCGGCGCCTGCGGGAGGCGGCGGAAGAAGGCGTCCCGGGCCGCGCGCATCAGGCCGAGGATCGCGTCCCGCCGGGCGTGGAAGGCGCGCGGGTCGATGGTCGCGGTCTGCGCGCGGGCGTGCAGCAGCGCGAGCTCGGTCGCGGCGAGCTGGTAGTCGCCCATCGCCCGCGCCCCGACACCGCCCGCGTTGACCCGCGCCCAGTGCCGCGCGTGCCGCCGTCCGGGCATCGTGCCGAGCATCTGCACGTCGGCAGGCTGCACCAGGCCGCTCGGGACGTAGGCGGGCAGGTACCGGCGGATCAGCCCGACCAGCCGCCTGCGGTCGCGCACCAGGATCACGATCATCACGACCAGCACCACCGCTTCGACCGCGTAGGCGATGATCAGGCCGCCGAGCCCGAACACCGTCGAGCCGTTCCACAGCGCGTGCAGCAGCACCGCGCCGAGCCAACCGCCGACGACGGCGAAGAACCGGCCCGGTCCCCGGTGCGTCGCGGCGTAGGCGACGCCGAGCCCGGTCAGCGAGGTGTAGAGCGGATGCCCGAGCGGAGCGACCACACCGCGCACGACGATCATGAGCCAGAACTGGCCCGCGGGGCCCTCGATACCACGCATGTAGTAGAGGATGTTCTCCACCAGCGCGAAACCCAGCCCGCACAGGCTCGCGTAGACGATGCCGTCGGTCGGGCCGTCGATCTCGGTGCGCCGCCACCACAGCAGGAACAGCAGCAGCGCGCCCTTGAAGCTCTCCTCCACCACGGGTGCGATGACCGCTGCCGTGGCGAACTCCGCGGGCCCGCTGCCCAGCACCGACACCAGCAGTTCACCGCTGACCGAGTTCACGATGAGCGCGCCGATGATCGCCACACCGCCTCCCCAGCCCAGCGCGAGCAGCAGGTGCAGCCGCGGCTCCGGTTCCAGCCGGTCGACCAGCAGGATCAGCCCGACGAGCAGGACCGCGGTCGGCAGCGCCAGCACCGTTCCCGCCAGCACGACCGCCGTCCCGCCGAGGACGACGTAGAACCCCAGCGCGAGCAGCAGGCAGATCCCGGACACCACCAGCCCGATGATCAGCGGGACGGGTGCGCGGTTGGAGCTGCGTCCTTCGAGGATGGACTGCGGAGTGAGCGCGGACATGCGCGAGAGCCTAGGAGACCCCGCGCGCCGTCGCGGCCGTTCCGCTCAGGCCGGCCTGTGATCTCAGTCGAGCCGGACCACGGCCCGGACCGTGCTGAGCACGTCCTCGCCGTCCACCGACGCCGTCACCTCGACCGCGACCCGGCGGTCCGCCAGCTTCTCCACGACCTCGCCCGCGACCGACAGCGTCACGCCCTCGTCGGTGTCGGGCACGACCACGGGGCTGGAGAACCGCACCTCGTACTCGGCGACCGCGCCCGGGTCGCCGATCCAGTCGGTGACCAGGCGTCCGGCCTGCGCCATGGTGAACATGCCGTGCGCGATGACGTCGGGCAGCCCGGCGTCCCTGGCGAGGCGCTCGTTCCAGTGCAGCACGTTGAAGTCGCCGGAGGCGCCGCAGTACTTGACCAGGTTCAGCCGCCGCACCGGAATGTCCACGCTGCCGATGCTCGTTCCCGGCTCGACGTCGTCGTAGCGCACGCTCACCGCTCCTCCCCCGCCCCGGTGCCGCGCGAGATCAGCACGTTGACCGCCGTGCACACCAGCTCGCCGCGCGCGTCCGACAACTCCGTCTCAAGCCGGACCAGCTCGTGCGGCCCCGCGTCCCTGATCTCGGCGACCAGCCCGGAGGCGGTCAGCAGATCACCGGCGTGCACGGGCCTGCGGTACCGGAACTTCTGCTCGCCGTGCAGGACCCGGCGGTAGTCCAGGCCGAAGTCCGGGTCGAAGATCGGGCTGCCCGCCTCGCCGATGCCGGTGATCACGATGGGGAACGTCGGTGGCGCGACGAGGTCGGGATGACCGAGCGCCCGCGCGGCCCGCACGCTGCGGTAGGCGGGGTTCGGGTCGCCGATGGCCTCGGCGAACTCGCGGATCTTGCCCCGCGTGACCTCGTACGGCTCGGCGGCGGTGAAGCGGTGCCCGGCGTAGGCCCGGTTGATCGTCACGACGTTGCCCTCCTGCCCGCGGTTCACACCACCTGCTTGCTGTAGCCCTTCAGGTCGAAGTCGACGTCGGCGGCCTGCTCCGGCGACAGCGGCGCGCCCGCGGTGAGAATCCGCCGCACCGCCATGTGCTCGGTCGCCCGGCCGATCGACTCGGCGCCCAGCAGCTCGTCCCCGCGATAGCAGAACACGCTGAACTTGCCCTCGCTCTGGTCTCCCCGGACCACGGTGCGGTCGTGGCCGTCGGTCAGCCCGGCGATCTGGAGCTTCACCTTCCCCTGGTCGGTCCAGAACCACGGCACGGCGTCGTACGCACCGGCGTCACCGGTCAGCCCGGCCGCGACGTGCCGCGCCTGGTCCACCGCGTTCTGCACCGACTCCAGCCGCACCGGCCGCCCGGCGTGCGGGCTGGGGAACCGCGCGCAGTCGCCGATCGCGAAGATGTTCGGATCGCTGGTGCGCAGCGACCCGTCGACGACGATGCCGTCGTCGACCGCGAGACCGGCTTCTTCGGCGAGTTCCACGTTGGGGCGCACACCGATGCCGACCACCACCAGGTCCGCGGGGACCACCGAACCGTCGTCCAGTTCCACGCCGGTCGCCGCACCGTTCTCGCCCACGATGCGGCGCACGCCGGCGCCCAGCACCACCCGGACTCCGAGCGAGCGGTGGACGCCGGTGAAGAACTCCGACGTCCGCTCGGTGACGACGCGGGACATCACCCGGGGCAGCGCCTCCACGACGGTCACCGACAGCCCGGCATCCGTTGCCGCGGCGGCGAACTCCAGCCCGATGAACCCACCGCCGACGACCACGACCCGGCGCACCGAGCCCAGCGCCTCGCGGAGCAGATCGGCGTCGGCCACCGTCCGCAGCCCGGCGACCGAGTCCAGATCGGCGCCCGGGACCGGAAGCTCGCGGTTCCGCGATCCCAGCGCGAGCACGAGGTCGTCGTATTCGATGCCGGTGCCCGAGGCGGTTTCGACGGTGCGGCGTTCGCGGTCGATGGCCACGATCCGCTCGCCGCGCAACAGCTCCACGGCGTTGTCGGTGAAGAAGTCCTCGCCGCGCAACCGGATTCCGTCAGTGCCCGCCTGGCCCGTCAGGTACACCTTCGACAGCGGGGGCCGCTGGTACGGCAGCCCCGGCTCGTCCCCGGCGAGCACGATCCGTCCGGAAAACCCGTTCTGGCGCAACGAAGCCGCCGTCTGCAGACCCGCCTGACCGCCACCGGCGATCACCACTGTGCCACTCATACTGTGCCACTCATCCCGCCACCTGCCGCAACTGATCTCCGCGCGATCCAGTCGAACTCTACGCGAGCCGGGCGGGCGCGAGCGGTCAGCGCGTGGTGGGGCGGCGGCAGACGTAGCTGCGGGCGGGCGGCAGGTTGCGCCACACCGTGCGGCTGGTGACGACCTCGTCGAAGGCGATGTCGAGCCGCCTGCGGAACAGCCGCGCGCCGGTCATCCCCAGCGCGTGCACGTAGGCGAAGGTGGTGAAGGCGCCGCCCGGTGCGAGAACCCGGCCGACCTGTTCCAGGATGTCCTTCTGCAGCCTGCCCGGGAAGATCGACCACGGCAGGCCGCTGACCACGGCGTCGACCGACTCGATCCCGGCGTCGGCGAGCAGCTCGCCGAGGTTGGCCGCGTCGCCCTGGATGACCTCCAGCCAGGGCACCGCCGAGCGCAGGTACTCCACCATCCCGCCGTCGAGCTCGATCGCCACGTGCCGCCCGCCGGTGGGCAGGCGCCGGGCGATCGCGCCGCTGAGCGCACCGGTGCCCGGTCCGAGTTCCACCACCACCGGCGATCCGGTGGTCGGCACGACGGCGGCCATCTCGCGGGCCAGGGCCGGCGAGCTCGGCGCCACCGCGCCCACCAGGCCGGGCTTGCGCAGCGCCCGCTGCGCGAACGCCAGGACCGATCCGGGGCGCCCGGTGCCGTCGTGCTGCTGAGGTGGAGTCACGGAAACCTTCCCGGTGGTTGGTGCGATCCGGGCTCACCCTATCCGGCCGGGTCCTCGACCGGCACGGACCCGGCGACCGCCGGCTGTCCAGCGGATGTAACGAACGGCACACCGATCCCGATACAGCATGCGGCACGACCTCCACGCGAGGCGGGCACGCGAGAAGCCCCGTTTCCGGTATCGCTCACCGGACTCGGGGCTTCGTTATTTCGGAATGCGAATGCCGGGAGAGGCAAATCTCGGAAAGAAACGCGGAAACCGCGTAACAGAACGGGCTCCCCCGGCGATGCGTCGAATTTGCTCCGGGCTTGTTCCCGACGGGAGCAAGCCCGTTGCACGCGCGCGTCAGGCCGGCCGCTCGACCAGCTCTCCTGCCTGGTCAGGGGCGCTCACCGCGGACCGCCGAACCCACCTGACCGCCGCACCGGCCGCTGCCAGCAGCACGACCGCCTCGCTCACCAGAGCCACCCACGTCATGACCACTTCACTGCCTCCCTTCTGCATACCTCCCCGTCTCCGGAAACAGCGCGTGCCGACAGCCGCCGTCAGGCGGCTTGTTCCGAAGAGGTTTGGGGCGAACACCCACTTTCGTGAACAATCGTAGGGCTTTGTTTCGTCCCTGTTGAAGGGCCCCCGGCAGTGGTCTGCATCGCACCCGTTCGCCGGTGCGGCAGCTCACACCGGAACCGGGAAATCAACCGGATCGGTCGATGTTGGGGTGGGTATGCGCGAGGTTGACGTGGTGGTCATCGGAGCCGGCCAGGCCGGGTTGAGCAGCGCGTACCACCTCCGGCGCAGCGGTGCCGGCTTCGTCGTGCTCGACGACGCCGACCGCGCGGGCGGTGCGTGGCAGCACCGCTGGCCGTCGCTGCGGATCGGCGCCGCGCACGGGATCCACGACCTGCCGGGACTCGCGTTCGAGACCGGCGACGACTCGCGGCCCGCGTCGGAGGTCGTCTCGGAGTACTTCGCCCGCTACGAGCGGACGTTCAAGCTCCCGGTCCTGCGCCCGGTCAAGGTGCTTGCGGTCCGCTCGGCCGGAGCACATCTGCACGTCGAGACCACGGCCGGGACGTGGGCGGCCCGCGCGGTGATCAACGCGACCGGTACGTGGGAGAACCCGTTCTGGCCGCGCTACCCCGGACAGGAGCTGTTCGCCGGCCGCCAGCTGCACACCGCCGACTACCGCGACGCCGAGGAGTTCCGCGGTCAGCACGTGGTCGTGGTCGGCGGCGGGATCTCGGCCGTGGAGCAGCTGACCGAGATCTCCGAGGTCACCACCACGACCTGGGTCACCCGGCGGCCGCCGGTGTTCAGCGACGCCGAGTTCACCCCGGAGCGGGGGCGGGCG
>NZ_BAAAUX010000014.1:389370-582842 GCF_039534165.1 Saccharopolyspora taberi
TCGAGCGCCGGGTCCGCGCGGGGCTGCCGCCGGGCAGCGTGGTCAGCGTGACCGGCCTGCCGCCGACGCCCGCGGTGCTGCGGGCGCGGGAACGCGGTGTGCTGAACCGGCTGCCGATGTTCGACCGGATCACCTCGCACGGCGTGCGCTGGCGCGACGGCCGCGAGCAGAGCGCCGACGTGATCCTCTGGGCGACCGGCTTCCGCCCGGCGATCGGCCACCTCGCGCCGCTGAAGCTGCGCGAGCCGGGCGGCGGCATCAAGGTCGACGGCACCCGCGCGGTCCGCGAGCCGCGGCTGCACCTGGTCGGCTACGGCCCGTCCGCCAGCACCATCGGTGCCAACCGGGCGGGCCGTGCCGCCGTGCGCGAGATCGGCGAGCTGCTCGCTCAGTCCTCCACGAGCGACAACGCGCCCGACGGGCAGAGCGTCACCGCGTCCCGGACCGCGTCGGCGTCCCCGTCGCCGACCTCGGTCGCGAGCACCACCACGGTGCCGTCGTCGTCGCGCTGGTCGAACAGCGCGTCCGCGGCGAGCACGCACTGACCCGCTCCGACGCAGCGCTCCACGTCCGCCTGGATCCTCATCCCGACTCTCCTCACCAAGTGACCATCAGTTCGTGGATTCCGTAGATCGCCGACTCCTCCTTGAACCGGATGTCGTCGAAGCCGACCGCCAGCCGCAGGTCCGGGATCCGCCGCACCAGCGTGTCGAAGACGATCTGCAACTCCACCCGCGCGAGGTTCTGGCCCAGGCACTGGTGCGCGCCGAAGCCGAAGGCGACGTGCTGGCGGGCGGCCCGGGAGAAGTCGAGGTCCCCGGGGCGGTCGAAGACCTCGGGGTCGTGGTTGGCCGAATAGCCCATCGCGATCACCCCGTCGCCCTCCCCGATGACCACGCCGCCGATCTCCACGTCCTCGGTCGCGGTGCGCGCGGTCGCGTTGTCGACGATCGAGAAGAACCGCAGCATCTCCTCCACCGCGCCGGGCGTCTTCGCCGGATCCGCGGCGATCTCCGCCCACCGGGCGGAATCGTCCAGCAGCGCCAGGCTACCAAGCGAGATCATGTTCGCGGTGGTCTCGTGCCCGGCGACCAGCAGCAGGAACGCGAGGCTGACCAGCGCCTCCTGGTCGACCTCGCCCTCGGCCCGCTGCTTGGCCACCTGCCTGCCGAGCAGGTCGTCGCCCGGTGCGCGGACCTTGTCCGCGACCAGATCCGACAGGTAGGCGCGGAGTTCGAAGAACGCCTCCTCCCGCTCGGCCCCCGGCGTCGCCCGGCTGATGATGCGGCCGCTGCGCTGCTGGAAGAACTCGTGGTCGGCGTAGGGAACGCCGAGCAGCTCGCAGATCACCAGCGACGGCACCGGAAGCGAGAGCATCCGCACCAGGTCGACCGGCCCGCCCGCGGCCAGCATCGCGTCGATGGCCTCGTCGACGATCTCCTGCACGCGCGGGCGCAGCGCGTTGATCCGCCGGACGGTGAACTCACCGAGAACCGCCCGCCGGGCCGCCGAGTGCTCGCGCCCGTCCATGCCGATCATCGACGGCTTGGAGCTGAAGATCAGGTCGCTCTGCCCCGGCACGAGCCGCGGGAACCCGGGCTTGCGGCGGTCGGAGCTCATCCGCGGGTCGCTGAGGACCGCGCGCACGTCCTCGTGCCGCGACACCAGCCACACGCTGCCTCCCGCCAGCGTCGGCACCCGGCGGACCGGCTGCTCGCGCCGGAGTTCGGCGTAGGAGTCGGGCGGCGAGTACGGACAGGTCCGGGGGATCGGATAGGTCAGAGCTTCAGAAGATGCCGGCATCGTGGCTCCTGGTCACTCGGGGAAACATCTGGACGACTTCCTTCCGCTTAATCCAAGCTAGCCATCCGGAAGATTTTCGTCCACCTAGGTTTCGCCGACCGCATGCGACAATCCGCCCATCGGCACCCGATTGCGAAGAAGGGACGATGACCGACACCACCGAAGGCACCAGGCTGCGAGCTGACGCGCAGCGCAACCTAGAGCGGATCGTCGCCGCCGCCCACGAGGTCTTCGCCGAGCACGGTCCGGACGTCCCGATGGAGGAGATCGCCCGCGCCGCGGGCGTCGGGGTCGGCACCCTCTACCGCAGGTTCCCGGACCGGGAGTCGCTGATCCGCGCGGTCGGCATCAACGCCTTCCAGCGGGTGCTCGACAACACCCGGACGATCATCAGGGACAACTCCGACCCGTGGCGCGCGCTCACCGCGATGGCGCTGTCCACCGCGGACCTCCAGGTGGCGCTCCAGCTGTCCATGCTCTCCCCGCGCGCCCGCGTGATCATCACCCGGGACCCCGAGACCGGCAAGATCCGCGACGAGCTGATGGACATCCTCGACAGCCTGGTGGACGCGGCGCAGCGCAACGGGTCGATGCGCACCGACGTCAGCAGCCGCGACGTCGCGGTGCTGCTGTCCCTGGTCCGGCGGGGCCTGCACGGGCTGCCCGAGGACCTGATGCGCAGCGCGCCGCCGCGCTTCCTGACGATCATGCTCGACGGCCTCCGCGCCGGGGCCGACACGCCGCTGCCGGGCCGCCCGGTGACGCAGGCCGATCTGGACTTCCTGCGCAGGAGCGACCAGGCGACCGGCTAGAGCATCGCGTCCCAGGCGAGCATCGCGCGGTCGATGACCGCGTGCAGCTCCTCCCTCGACCGCCCGTCCCTGGCCTGGATCGACAGGCCGTTCTGCACGGTCATGTAGAAGGTGGCCATGCCCGCGGTGTCGGCGGTGGCGGGCAGATCACCCTCGGCCACCGCGCGGTCCAGCCGCTCGCGGATGGCGTCGACGTCGGCGTTCCGGCACCCCGCGAGGAACTCGCGCACGTCGTCGTTCGTGCAGTTGGTGGCGCCCAGCACGACCAGGCATCCCTGCGGCGCCTCCGGATCGGTGATGGAGTCGGCGCAGGTGCGCAGCATCGCCTCGATCATCTGCCGCGCCGTCGGCTGCTCGCGGATCGCCCGCGCGACGGGCGCGCGCTCCGGCGCGTTGTAGAGCGCGACCGCTTCGCGGAACAGCGCCTCCTTGCAGCCGAACGCCGAGTAGAGGCTCGGTGCGCTGATCCCGATCGCGCCGGTGAGATCGCTCATCGAGACGCCTTCGTAGCCGTGCTCCCAGAACAGCTCCATCGCCACGCGCAGGGCCCGGTCGCGGTCGAACGCGCGGGGACGACCTCGTGGGGACACCGGCTCCACCTCCAGCCGCTTGACGGTCCGTGCACCCGATGATACCTATTTTATAGCGTTCGATACAGAAATGGAGCACGGTCATGCACCACCTCGACGGCAAGGTCGCACTCGTCACCGGCGGCAGCCGCGGCATCGGCGCCGCCATCGCCGCCCGGCTGGCCCAGGACGGCGCCGACGTCGCGCTGACCTACAACAACAGCGCCGAGGCCGCGGCACGGGTCGTCGACGAGATCAAGCAGAACGGACGCCGCGCGATGGCCGTCCACGCACCCGCCGCCGACGCCGACGCGGTCGCCGCGGCGGTCGAGCAGACCGCGGCCGAGTACGGCAGGCTCGACGTCCTGGTCAACAACGCCGGGGTCTTCCCCGCCGGCACCATCGACGAGCTGGGCCTCGACGACTTCGACAACGCCGTGGCGGTCAACGTCCGCGCGGTCTTCGCCGCCACCCGCGCCGCCGTCGGCCACCTCGGCGAGGGCGGCCGGATCATCAACATCGGCAGCTGTCTGGCCGACTTCGTGAGCATGCCCGGCATCGGGCTGTACTCGCTGACCAAGTCCGCGCTCACCGGCTTCACCAAGGGGCTGGCGCGGGACCTCGGACCGCGCGGGATCACCGCGAACGTCGTGCACCCCGGCAACACCGAAACCGACATGAACCCCAGCGACGCCGACGACGCCGAGCAGCGGCGGGCGCTCATCCCGCTCGGCCACTGGGCCCGGCCCGAGGACATCGCGGCCACCGTCGCGCACCTCGCGGGCGAGTCCGGCCGCTACATCACGGGAGCCGCGATCGCGGTCGACGGCGGGATCAACGCCTGACATGGCCTGGATCGTGCTGCTCGTGGCCGGGGCGCTGGAGATCGTGTGGTCCCTGGCGCTCAAGCACGCCGACGGGCTCAGCAGGCTGTGGCCGTCGGTCCTGGGCATCGGCGTGGCGATGGTGAGCCTCGCGATGCTGTCGGTGGCGCTGAAGGACCTGCCGGTGGGCACCGCGTACGCGGTGTGGGTCGGCATCGGCACGGTCGGCGTGGCGGTCGCGGGGATGCTCGTCCTCGGCGAACCCGTGACCTGGCCGCGGCTGGTGTTCCTGGCGCTGATCGTCGCCGGGGTAGCCGGGCTGAAGCTCGTGGAGAGCTGAGCGCCCTAACCGGCGTTCTCGTCGCTCTGGAAGAGGCCGAAGGTGTTGTTCTCGGTGTCGAGCAGGTACACCACCCAGCCCATGCCGGGAATCGGCATCTTCGGCTCGACCACGGTCGCTCCCGCAGCCTCGGCGTCGCGGGTCTTGCGGTCGATGTCGGCGACGTCCATGGTCACCACGAACGCGGTCTTGGCCGCCTCCCGGTCCGGCTGCGGGCCTTCCCGCACGGTCAGCCCGCCGTTGATGCCCGGCCCCTCCTCACCGGTGTCGATCAGCCAGTACGGCTGGTCCTCCCACTGCTCGATCTTCCAGCCGAACAGCGTGGAGTAGAAGTTCCGGGCCCGCTCGACGTCCGAGGCGTGGATCTCGAAGTGCACTGGACGGTGCATGACGACCTCCCCCAACGAGGTTGTGCACCCGAGTGTCGGGCCTGCTCCCCCACCTCGCACTGAGGATCAGCGTTGGGGGGATCAGCGCCGCTTCGGCGCGAGCGGGCGCAGGACGTGGTAGCCGACCAGCGTCACCACCGTTCCCAGCGCGATGCCGCTGAAGGTGAACGACGGCGTGATCTCCAGCGACACCCCGCCGATCCCGGCGATCAGCCCGGCCGCCAGCGGCAGCAGGTTTACCGGGTCGCCGAAGTCGACCTTGTTCTCGACCCAGATCCTGGCCCCCAGCAAGCCGATCATGCCGTAGAGCACGACCGTGATGCCGCCGAGCACACCGCCCGGCGTCGCCGCGATCACCGCGCCGAACTTCGGGCACAGGCCGAACAGCACCGCCACGACCGCGGCCACCCAGTAGGCCGCCGTCGAGTACACCCTGGTCGCGGCCATGACGCCGATGTTCTCGGCGTAGGTCGTCGTCGGCGGGCCGCCGACCGCGCTGGAGATCGCGGTGGTGAAGCCGTCGGCGAAGATCGCGCGTCCGAGGCTGCCGTCGAGATCGGTCCCGGTCATCTCCTCCACCGCCTTGACGTGACCGGTGTTCTCCGCGATCAGCGCGATCACCGCCGGGAGCACCACGACGATCGCGGTCGCCTCGAACGAAGGCGCGTGCAGCTCGGGGAACCCGAACCAGCCGGCCTCCGACACCGCGCCCAGGTCGACCCGGTAGTGCGGGACGACCGCGCCGCTGGAGTCCGGCGAGGTGATCATGCCGAAGACCCGGTCGAACACCCACGACAGCGCGAACCCGGCCACCAGCGCGACGAAGACCGCGATGCGGCCCCAGAAACCGGGCAGCAGCAGGCTGCCCGCCAGCACGACGGCCATGGTGATCAGCGCGATCCACTGGTCCTGCGGCCAGTAGGTCTCGGCCACCACCGGCGCGAGGTTGAACCCGATCAGCATCACCACCGCGCCGGACACCGCGGGCGGCAGCAGCCGGTGCACCACCCGCGGTCCGGCGAAGTGCACGACCAGCCCGGCCGCCGCCAGCACCACCCCGCAGACCAGGATCGCGCCGGTCACCGTCGAGCTGTCCCCGCCGCCCGCGCGGATCACCGTCACCGCGCCGACGAACGAGGCGCTGCTGCCGAGGTAGCTGGGGATCCGGCCCTGCACCACGAGCAGGAACACGATCGTCGACAGCCCCGAGACCATGATCGCCAGGTTCGGGTCGAGCCCCATCAGCACCGGGAACACGAACGTCGCGCCGAACATCGCGACCACGTGCTGGGCGCCGAGCCCGACCGTCCGGCCCCACGACAGCCGCTCGTGCGGCGCCACCGACTCCCCCGGGCGCGGCGTGCGCCCGTCCCCGTGCAGCGTCCAGCCGACGCCCAGCTTCGCACCTCGTCGCATCGCGACAGTGTCTCCCAGCGCCGCCCGCGTCTGGTTTCCGGACACCGTCCACTTCGGAGAAGATCCGGTATCCGCGCTTCGGGTCCGCGGCGGATCGTCAGGGCTTGCGGAACGGCCCGGTGACCTCGTAGGTGATGCCGCCGCTGCTCGCGCCCGAGGTACCGCGCTGGGAGGAGAAGTACAGCCGGTCGCCTGCCGGGTTGAACGCGACTCCGCACAGCTCGGACTCGTCCTGGTCCAGCACCCGCAGGAACGGCGCCACGACGTCGTCGGGAGTGATCAGGCAGACCTCCATGTTGCCGCCGTCCTCGGCCACGTACAGGTCGCCGACGGCCGCGCCGGTGATGTTGTCGACACCGGTGAGCGGGGCGTCGGGCACCTCGTCGGCGGCGTAGGCGACGTTGAGGACGTTGCCCGCCGCGTCGTAGGCGTAGACCCGGTTCTCGCCCTTGGCGGTGAAGTAGCAGGTGCCGCCGCTGTAGTAGGCGCCCTCGCCGCCGTCGAAGTGCCTGGCCGAGGCGACCTGGTCGCGCGTCTGCTGGTCGGCCGCGCTCGGGTCCGGGACGTCGACCCAGGCCAGGCCGCCGTTGTCGTCGGCGAGCACCTGCAGGGTTCCGGCCGACATGTCCTCCCAGGTGGTCGGCACGAACCGGTAGAAGCAGCCGTCGGGCTCGTCCTCGGTGAGGTAGACGACCTTGCGCTCCGGGTCCACCGCGGCGGCCTCGTGGGTCAGGCGGCCCATCGCCGGGTGCTGCTTGGCCTCCCGCACCCCCCACGGGTCGGCTTCGAAGACGTACCCGCGGTCGGTCTCCTCGCAGGACAGCCAGGTGTTCCACGGAGTCGGGCCGCCCGAGCAGTTGCGGGTGGTGCCGGACAGGATGCGGTAGGCGTCGGTGATCTCGCCCGCGCTGTCGAACTTCACCGCGCTCACCCCGCCGTCGCCGTTCTCCAGCTCGGAGTTGGACACGTAGATCCAGCCGTCGCCGTCGGCGAAGCACGCGCCGCCGTCCGGGGCGCCGTGCCAGGTGTGACCGGCGACCTGCTCGCCGGTCCGGCCGATGATCCGGCTGGTGAAGCCCTTCGGCAGCATGATCCCGTTGGCGTCCGGTCCGAGCAGTTCGCCGTAGGGGCTCTGGCCCACCACGGCCGGGAAGGCGATCGCCTGCCGGGTCACCGAGAACCCGAAGGCCACCGACGTGCCGGCACCAAGTACCGCTGCGCGCAGGAAGTCACGACGTCGCACGGAAAACTCCTACCAGTCGATTCGGGAAGTGCCCGAGACTCTAGGAGGCGGACCGCTTCACGAGCAGCGCCGTTGCGGTGAACTCTTCGCATCCGGCGAGCGATTTCCCGTTTTTCCCGAACCGATTTGCGCCACGTGGCGGATTGATTCCACTGTGGACCTCAATGCGGGTCAGGAAAAGGCCGGGATCACCCGCTTCCCGTACTCGTCGATGGTCGCGTCGATCGCGTCGTGCATGGCGTAGATGGCGAACTGGTCGGCACCGGCCTCGCGCAGCTCGTGCAGCTTGTCGATCTGCGCCTGGGCCGGGCCCAGCAGGCAGAACCGGTCGACGATCTCGTCCGGGACGAAGTCGGTGCTCGGGTTGCCCGCCCGGCCGTGGTGGGAGTAGTCGTAGCCGTCGCGGCCCCGGATGTAGTCGGTGAGCGCGGCAGGCACCGCCCCGGCCGAGTCGCCGTAGCGCTCGACGAGGTCGGCGACGTGGTTGCCGACCATCCCGCCGAACCACCGGCACTGCTCGCGGGCGTGCTCGACGTCGTCGGAGACGTAGGCGGGAGCCGCGACGCAGACCGTGATCCGCTCCGGGTCGCGCCCGGCGTCGGCGGCGGCCCGGCGGACGTGGTCGACCATCCACTTCGTCAGGAAGGGATCGGCCAGCTGCAGGATGAAACCGTCGGCGTGCCTGCCCGCCAGCTCCAGCGCCTTCGGCCCGTAGGCGCCCATCCAGACCGGCAGCCGGCCGTCGCGGACCCACGGCAGCCGCACCGGAGTCCCGTCGAGGTCGACCTCCCGCCCCTCGGCCAGCTCCCGGATCACGTGCATGGCCCGCTCCAGCCGGGCCAGCGTGTTCGGCCTGCCGCCGGTGACCCGCACCGCCGAGTCGCCGCGGCCGATCCCGCACACCGTGCGGTTGCCGAACATGTCGTTGAGGGTGGCGAACAGCGAAGCCGTGACTGTCCAGTCCCTTGTGGACGGATTGGTCACCATCGGGCCGACGACCATGCGCTCGGTGCGGGCCAGGACCTGGCTGTGGATGACGAACGGCTCCTGCCACAGCACGCAGGAGTCGAAGGTCCAGCCGTGGCCGAAGCCGAGCTGCTCGGCCCGGCGCATGCGGTCGACCACCGACCAGGCGGGCGGATCGGTCTGCAGGACGAGTCCGAACTCCATGATGTGCTCCGCTCCTCGCGCCGGGTCAGATCAGGTACTGGCAGGTGCCGCGCGGCAGGAACCGGCCGTGTCCCGGATGCCCGCGGTACTCGCCGCCGTCCACGACGACCTTGCCCCGCGACAGCACGGTCCGCACCGCGCCGGTCACCCGCCTGCCCTCGTAGGGGTTGTAGTCGACGTTCATGTGGTGCGTGCCGGCCGAGATCACCTGCTCCGCCTGCGGGTCGTAGACGACGATGTCGGCGTCCGAACCCGGGGCGATGGTGCCCTTGCGCGGGTGCAGCCCGAACATCCGCGCCGGCGTCGTGCTGGCCAGCTCCACCCACCGGCGGCGGCCGATGCGGCCCTCCACCACCGCCTGGTGCAGCAGGTCGATCCGGTTCTCCACGCCCGGCATCCCGTTGGGGATCTTGGAGAAGTCGCCCAGCCCCAGCTCCTTCTGCGGCGTGAAGCAGAACGGGCAGTGGTCGGTCGAGACCACCGACAGGTCGTTGGTCCGCAGGCCCTGCCAGAGCGCTTCCTGGTGCTCGGCCGGGCGCAGCGGGGTCGAGCAGACGTACTTGGCGCCCTCGAAGTCCGGGCGCGCGAGCTCGTCGACGGTCAGGAACAGGTACTGCGGGCAGGTTTCACCGAAGACGTTGAGGCCCGCGTCCCGGGCGCGCGTCAGCTCGGCCACCGCCTCGGTCGCCGAAACGTGCACCACGTACAGCGGCGCGCCCGCGACCCGCGCGAGCTGAATGGCGCGGTGGGTCGCCTCGGCCTCCAGCAGCGGATGCCGGACCTGGCCGTGGAACTTCGGGTCGGTGCGACCGGACTCCAGCGCCTGCCGCACCAGCACGTCGATCGCGATGCCGTTCTCGGCGTGCATCATCGTCAGCGCGCCGTTTCCCGCGGCCTGCTGCATGGCCCGCAGGATCCGGCCGTCGTCGCTGTAGAACACGCCGGGGTAGGCCATGAACATCTTGAAGCTGGTCACGCCCTCCCCCACCAGCATGTCCATCTCCTTGAGCGACTGGTCGCCGACATCGGAGACGATCATGTGGAAGCCGTAGTCGATCGCGCAATGGCCCTCGGCCTTGGCGTGCCAGGAGTCCAGGCCCTCGCGCAGCGAGCCGCCGACCGGCTGGATGGCGAAGTCGACGATCGTCGTGGTCCCGCCCCAGGCCGCCGCCCGGGTGCCGGTCTCGAACGTGTCCGAGGCGAACGTGCCGCCGAACGGCATCTCCATGTGCGTGTGGGCGTCCACACCGCCCGGGATGACGTAGTGGCCGCTGGCATCGATCACCGCGTCGGCGCCTGCGGCCCACTGGTCGCCGAGGCCGGAGGCGGTCGCGGCCAGCGCCGTCACGTGCTCACCGTCGACGAGCACGTCGGCGGCGACCTCGTCGGAGGCGGTGATGACCAGCCCGTTGCGGATGACCGTCCGGCTCATGACCGCGCCGCCGATTCCAGCGCGGCCAGCAGGATGCGAGCGGCCTCCCGGGCCTCGTCCTCGGTGACGCTCAGCGGCGGCGCGATCCGCAGCACGTTGCCGCTCAGACCGCCCTTGCCGACCAGCAGCCCGTTGCGCCGGGTCTCCTCCAGCACCAGCGCGGCCAGCTCCGGAGCCGGCTCGGTGCTGCCGGGGCGGACCAGCTCGATCCCGAGCATCAGGCCCTTGCCGCGCACGTCGGCGACGATCGGGATCCGCCCGACCGCAGCGTCCAGCGGTTCCCGCAGGACCGCGCCGACCCGGCGCGCGTTGCCCTGCAGGTCGTGCTCGACGAGGTAGTCGAGGTTGGCCACCGCGCCCGCGGCGGTGACCGGGCTGCCGCCGAAGGTGGAGATCGAGTTCGCCGTCAGCGAGTTCATGATCTCGCCGCGGGCGATGACCCCGCCGACCGACAGCCCGTTGCCGATGCCCTTGGCGAAGGTGACGATGTCGGGCGCGCCCCGCTCGTCGTGGGCCTGCCAGCCCCAGAAGTGCTCGCCGGTGCGGCCCCAGCCGGTCTGCACCTCGTCGCTGATCCACAGGATGCCGTGCCGGTCCAGGACTTCCTTGAACCGCGCGAACAACCCGTCCGGCGGAGTGCTGAACCCGCCGACGCCCTGGACCGGCTCGGCGATCAGGCAGGCGACGTTGCCGTGCAGCTGGCCGAGGACGTCTTCGAGGTCGGCGACGCAGGCCGCGGTGAACTCCGCGTCCGGGAGCCCGGACAGCGGGGTGCCGAGCCTGCGGCTGCCGTGCACGTAGGAGGTCTGCACCGGGGACAGGCTGGTCGGCGACCAGCCCTGGTTGCCGGTGATCGCCATCGCCGAGAACGAGCGGCCGTGGTAGCTGTTGCGCAGCGCGAGCACCTGGTTCGACGCGCGGTATCCGGTGGCCAGCAGCAGCGCGGTGTCGTTGGCCTCGGTGCCGCTGGTCGTGAAGAACACCCGCGGGTCGTCGATCCCGGACAGCTCCGCGACCCGCTCGGCGAGCTCGATCATGGGCTTGTTCAGGTAGAGCGTCGAGGAGTGCAGGATGCGTCCCGCCTGCTCGCTGACCGCCGCGGTGACCTCGGGCAGCGCGTGCGCGGTCATCGTGGTCAGGATGCCGCCGAAGAAGTCCAGGTAGCGGTTCCCCTCCGCGTCCCAGACGTGCCTCCCCCGCCCGCGCTCGACCTCGATCGGCTCGTCGTAGTACAGCGACAGCCAGTCCGGCAGCACGGCGCGCCGCCGCTTGGCCAGATCCGCGTGCACTCCTGCGCTCGCCATCGTTTCCGCTCCTCTCGGTCCACGGGTCAGGGACGGGTCAGCGGGCCGTAGGCGTCGGGCCTGCGGTCGCGGTAGAAGGCCCACTTGCGGCGCACCTCGTCGATCAGGTCGAAGTCGAGGTCGCGGACCACCAGCTCCTCCTCGGAGTCGCTGGCGACGTCGCCGACGAACCGGCCGTAGGGGTCGACGAAGTAGCTGGTGCCGTAGAAGTCGTTGTCGCCGTACTCCTCGGAGCCGACGCGGTTGATCGCCGCGACGAAGTACTCGTTGGCCACCGCCGCCGCGGGCTGTTCGAGCTTCCACAGGTACGACGACAGGCCCCGGCTGGTCGCCGACGGGTTGTAGACCAGCTGCGCGCCCGCCAGGCCGAGCGCCCGCCAGCCCTCCGGGAAGTGCCGGTCGTAGCAGATGTAGACCCCGATCCGGCCGACCGCGGTGTCGAACACCGGCCAGCCGAGGTTGCCCGGCCGGAAGTAGAACTTCTCCCAGAAACCCGGCAGGTGCGGCAGGTGGTGCTTGCGGTACTTGCCGAGGTACGTGCCGTCGGCGTCGATGACCGCGGCGGTGTTGTAGTAGAAGCCCGGCCCGTCGATCTCGTAGACCGGCACCACCACGACCATGCCCAGTTCGCGCGCGAGCTCGCGCATGCGCTGCGTCGTCGGGCCGTCCGGCACCGCCTCCGCCCAGCGGTGGTGCTCGTCGTCCTGCACCTGGCAGAAGTACGGGGCGTTGAAGACCTCCTGGAACCCGATGACCCGCGCGCCCTGCGCCGCGGCGGCGCGGGTGTGCTTCTCGTGCGCGTCGATCATGGTGGCGGTGTCGCCGGTCCACTTCGCCTGGACCAGCGCGGCACGAACAGGACTGGACATCTGCTGAACACCCCTTGTGGTCGGGCCCGAGGGCGCGGTGGCTGCCTCGCCGCCCGCTCCCCGAACATATGACCCGGACCACATGCGTGCAATGACCGCCCGGTTACGCACCGTTGCGATCATGCTCACCGCCGTCTCCCGCGAGCGCGGATGCCGGAGCTGATCGGCCCGCGATTCGCCCGAGCAGGCGAAGCGCCGGTGTGTCGAGCACAGGCGAACCTGTTGCTCCGCAAGGAAATCCGGAGGGGTCAGCCTTCGTAGTCGGCCACGATGTCGGCGGTGTTGGCGCTGACCCAGTCCACGAGCGCCTGGAGCAGTTCGGTGATCTCGGCGCCCCGGGACGTGAGCGAGTAGGTGACCTTCGGCGGGGTGGTCGGCTCGACCTCGCGCTCGACCAGGCCGTACCCGGTGAACGTCCGCAGGTTCTGCGACAGCATCTTCTCGCTGATCCCGCCGATCCGGTCGCGCAGCTGGTAGAAGCGCTGCGGCCCGTCCCGAAGCGACGCGAGCACGAGCGTGCCCCAGCGGCTGGTGACGTGGTGGAGCACCGTGCGTGCCGGGCATTCGGGGTCGAACACGGTGTCCGGCCGGTTCGCGGGACTTGCCTTCATGAACTGAGCTTACCTTCAGGTACGTACTTACCTGAAGAAAGCTCCGGTCCTAGGGTGGGGTTCATGATCAACCCCAAGAAGGTTCTGGTGATCGGCGCGACCGGCCACGTCGGCGGCCAGGTCGTCAGCCAGCTCGCCGCCGCGGGAACCGAAGTGCGGGCGCTGTCGCGCAAACCGCCCGCGTCCGCACCCGGAGTCGAAGCGTTCCGCGGCGACCTGTCCGCACCGGAGACGCTGGAGCCCGCGCTCCGCGGTGTCGACGCCGTGTTCGTGACCTGGCCGTTCCTCGGCCCCGACGCCGCCCGCGCGATCGTGGCCACCATCGCCGAGCACGCCCGGCACGTCGTCCTGCTCTCCTCCGGCGCGGTGCGGGACGACCTCGACGAGCAGCCGCACCCGATCGGCGCCGCGCACGCCGACATCGAACGGCCCATCCGCGAGTCCGGGATGGACTGGACGTTCCTGCGGCCCTACGCCTTCGCCACGAACACCCTGGAGTGGGCGCCCGACATCCGCGCAGGCGACGTGGTGCGCGGTGCGTACGGAGCCGCGGCGATGACGATGATCCACGAGGCGGACATCGCCGCTGTCGCGGTCCGCGCACTGACCACCGACGGCCACGCGGGCGCCCGCTACGAGCTGACCGGATCCGAACCGCTGACCCGCGTCCAGCAGGTCGAGGCGATCGGCCGGGCGCTGGGCCGCGAGCTGCGCTGGGAGGAGATCTCCCGCGAGGCGGCCAAGGAGCGGATGACCTGGACCGCACCGGACATCGCCGAGATCGTCCTGGACTCGTTCGCCTCGGTGGTGGGCAGCCGGGCACCCGGAACGTCCACAGTGGAGGACGTCCTCGGCGTTCCGCCCCGCAGCTACCAGCAGTGGGCGGTCGACCACGTGGCCGACTTCAGCTGAGCAGCTCCCGCAGGCTCGCCTCGAAGTCCGCCTCGGTCGGCGTCTTCTCGGCGAGCAACGCGTGCAGCAGGATGCCGTCGTAGGCGTGCACGAAGGTCCGGATCCGGACCGGGTCGCCGGTGTGGCGGCGGGCGAACTCCGCGAGCGCGTCGGTCCAGCGGGTGGTCGACGCGCGCCACTCCGGGCGGCGGGCGGCCAGCAGGCACAGCTCGAACTCCGCCATCAGCCGCCCGGGCGCTGCCAGCAGCTCGGCCATCAGGCCGGCCAGCGCCCGCAGGCGCCGGTCCGGGTCCTCGACGGACGCGGCGAGCTCCCGCAACCTCGCCGCGTCCTCGTCCATGCACGTCGTCAGCGCCGCGGTGAGCAGCTCCTCCGCGCCACCGAAGTGGTAGGTGGTCGCGGTGGTGGGCAGCCCCGCCTCGCGGGCGACCGCGCGGTGGGTCACCCCGGAGGCACCCTCCCGCGCGACCACCCGCAAGGTGGCCTCGACCAGCTCCTGGCGGCGGCGTTCTCCTTTGGCCCGGCGGCCGTCCGTCTCGTTCAGCGTCCCGCTCCCCTGTCGGCTGCCAGGCAGGCTAGACCATGGCGGGCACCTCCTCGCGAGGCAGCAGCCGCGTGGCCACCACCGCCGAGACCAGCGCGAGCGCACCCGCGCCGACGGCCACCCCGAACCCGGCCCGGGTGCCGAACAGGTCCACGACCTGCCCCGAGACCGCGGCGCCGAGCGCGACGCCGACCTGCAGTCCGGCGATCATCCACGTCATGGCCTCGGTCAGGCTCGCGGCGGGCGCGATCCGCTCGACCGCACCCATGATGACGATCATGGTGGGGGCGAAGAACACCCCGGCCACCAGCACGACCGCCGACAGCGCGGCGACGCTGTTGACGACCAGGAACGGCCCCGTGGTCGCGGCGGTGCCGAGAACACCGGCGAGCAGCAGGCGCGGCAGCGGCACCGACAGCTTCAGCGCGCCGAACACCAGGCCGGACACGGCCGAACCGATCGCGTAGACCGCGAACACCACGCCCGCGGCCTGCTTGCTGCCCTGCTCCGCGGCGAACGCCAGCCCCATCGTGTCGACGACCCCGGCGATGGCACCGCCGAACAGCAGCGTCAGCGCCAGCAGCAGCACCGGCGGCATGAGGATCACCGACCCGCCACCGGCGGTCCGGGGCCGCACCGGTGGCTCGGTCCGCTTCTGCGGGACGAACAGCGCGACCCCGACGGCGAGCAGCACGGCCGCGACGAGCGGCGCCGCCTGCGGGAACAGCGAGACGCCGAGCATGACCGCGACCGCAGGCCCGACGATGTAGGTCAGCTCGTCGAGCACCGACTCCAGCGAGTACGCGGTGTTGAGCTTCGGCGAACCGCGGTGCACCTCGGTCCACCTGGCCCGGACCATCGCGCCCATGCTGGGCATGAACCCGGCGAGCACCGCGCAGGCGAACAGCGTCCAGGCCGGGGCGTCCAGGTGGGCGCATAACAGCAGTCCGCCGAGCGCGGCGACGCTGATCCCGGTGACCAGCGGCAGCACGCGCCCCTGCCCGATCCGGTCCACCGCGCGGGACACCTGCGGCCCGAGCAGCGCCATGGACAGCGTGAACGTCCCGGCGACCGCTCCCGCCAGCCCGTACTGCCCGCGCAGTTCGGAGAGCATGGTCAGGATTCCCATGTGGGTCATCGGAAGCGGCAGCCGCGCGATGATCCCGGCCAGCGTGAACGCCTTGGTCCCCGGCGCGGCGAAGATCTCGCGGTATGGATTGGGCATCGGTCGGCCTCTCAAACAATTGGAACTTATGTTCCAGTTTCTAGCACGCGATCATGCCCGATGCCCTGTGCCTTGCGTCACCGATGAAAAAGCCCGCGCACCAACGAAGTCGGCGACAGGCGCCCAAGAACCCAGGCGATCAGGAACCCGGGCCGCTCAGGAATGCAGGCCGATCAGGAACCCGGGCCGATCAAGAACCCGGGCCGCCCAAGAACGCAGCCCGCTCAGAAACCCTGACCGCTCAGGAACCCAGCCCGATGCCGCGCCGGTCCAGCTGCCGCAACCACCAGCCGCGCCTGCCGCCGTTCTCGTCGGCCCGGGCGAGCGCGCGCCGCGTGCACTGGACCAGCAGCCAGCGCAGCGGTTCGGGCGGGAACGGCATCGGCTTCTCCCGGACGAACCGCAACCGGGTGCGTTCGGAGTCGTCTCCCCAAAGCAGGTCGAGCGCCACCTGGGCGCCGAACCGCGACGCGGCCAGCCCGAGCCCGGTGTAGCCGAGCGCGTGCGCCACCCGGCCGACGGTCCCGAACACCGGGGTGAACCTGGTCGTGGAGTCGATCGGACCACCCCAGCGGTGCGTGAAGCGCAGGTCCGCCAGCTGCGGGAACGTCCGGAAGAAGTTCGCCGCCAGCTTCTCGTGCGGCTCCCTCCTGGCCGCCAGCGAGGGCGACGTCCGGCCGCCGAAGTAGTAAACGGCGTCGTAGCCGCCCCACAGGATCCGCCCGTCCGGGGTCGGCCGGTAGTAGTGGAACCTGTTGTGGCTGTCGGTGATCCCCTGACCGTCCCGCCAGCCGACCGACGCCCACCGGGCTTCGCCGAGCGGTTCGGTGACCAGCGCGTAGTCCCAGACCGGCAGCACGCGGCGGCGAACCCGCCGGAGCGGGGCGGGGAACGCGTTGGTGGCCAGCACGGCGCCCGCCGCCCGGACTGTCCCTTGTGGAGTCTTCGCGAGCACGCCGCCCCGGCGGTTCCGCAGCGCGCGGACCGGGGTGTGCTCGTGGATCCGCACACCGAGCCGTTCCGCGGCCCCGGCCAGCCCGCTCACCAGGCGGGCGGGATCGACCAGCCCGCCGGCACCCGGCAGCCGGAGCCCGGCCCGGTACGCCGGCGAAGCCACGTCGGCGCGCACTCCGCCCGCGCCCTGGAACACCGCGTCCATGCCGTGCTCGGCGTAGAGATCGGCCTCGTCGCGGAGTTCGGCGACCTGGTGCGGTTCGGTCGCGACCGCCGTCTTGCCGCACATCCGCAGATCGGCCTCGATGCCGTGCGCGCGAACGAAGTCCGCGATCTCGGCCAGGTTCGCGGCCCCGAGTTCGACGAGCGCGCCGATCTCGTCGGGCCACAGGTGGGCGCCGTGCGCGAGCCCGTGCGTCAACGACTCGGACAGGAACCCGCCGCTGCGGCCGCTGGCGCCGGAGGAGATCCGGTCCTTCTCCAGCACCACCACGTCGGCGCCGGGCCTGCGCTGCTTGGCGGTGATCGCCGCCCACAGGCCGGTCGGACCACCGCCGACGACCACCAGGTCCGCCGAGGTGCCGCCGGTCAGCCGTTCGCGCGGATCGGCCGCGGGAGCGCGCCAGTACGCCGCCGGTTCGGCGCAGGACAGCGCCCGCTCGACCTGACCCATCCAGCGCCTTCCTTGATCGACTCCGTCCGAGCCTAACCCGGGCCGCCGGTCACTCCCACCACGGCCGGTAGCCGACGCCGTGCCTGCCCGCCCGGCGGACGTCGCGGTTGAGCGCCCGGGTCTCGCGGCCGATGCCCGGCGGGTAGCCGTGCTTGATCACCCGGTGCTCGGCCAGCTCGCCCATGTAGCACAACGAGTAGAACAATCCCACCATCAGACCCAGCACGATCGCCGAGATCCGGATCGACAGCGGACCCGGCAGCAGCAGGACGAGCGCGCACAGCGGCGCCAGGTGCAGCAGCGACCGCGCGAAGTGCCGCAGCACCCACGTCCGGCAGGTGACGTCGTGCAGGACCCATTCGGCGTAGCGGTCGGGCAGCTTGCCGCCGAAGGCGTACCACACCCACAGCGCTGGGTTCGGCCGGCGAGTCGCCATTGCCCCAGGTTAGTCCGCGTCGCGGCCGGAGCGCGCCTGCCATTCGGCCCGAGCCACCCGCCGGCGCGGAAGTGGATCAGATCACATCCGCTTGACCGGTAACGATTCGCCGGATCCGGCCGATTCCCCGGACGAAGGGGTGAGAACGTGTTCGTCGTCGTGGTGGCAATGTTGCTCGTGTTGGTCCTGGGGGTCGTGATGTTCACCGACCTGCTCGACAACGGAGCGAAGGAACTGAGGATCCTGCTGGCCCGGCTCGTCCAGCGGGCCCGGCTGCACTGAGCACAGTGGATGGACCGCTCGCCGGTGACCGGCGAGCGGTCCGCCGTTTCCGGTACCGGGCAGGCGGTCCTCCGGGCGGCCTTCAGCCGAGCAGGCCGCGCCGGGCGAGGTTGGTCATCAGCGCCCGCACCCCGAATGTCCACTCCGGACACTTCTCGGACCGGTTCACCCGGTTGACCAGCGTGCCCAGCCTGGGCGTCGAGATCCGCACCACGTCGCCGACGTGGTGGGTGAATCCCCCGCCCGGCTCGTCCCGGTCCTGCGTGGGCGCGAACAGGGTGCCGGTGTAGAGCAGCAGCCCGTCGGGGTACTGGTGGTGCCGCCCGATCGCGGCCGTCACCAGGTCGAGCGGGTCGCGGCTGATCTCGCGCATCGTGCTCACGTCGTCGAGCACGAACCCGTCCTCGCCCCGCACCTCCAGCCGGACGTCCAGTTGCCGCACCTCGTCCAGGCCGAACCCGTTGTCGAACAGCCGCAGGAACGGCCCGATCGCGGCCGAGGCGTTGTTGTCCTTGGCCTTGGGCAGCAGCAGGGCGCTGCGACCCTCGACGTCGCGGAGGTTGACGTCGTTGCCCAGGGTCGCACCGGCGATCCGGCCGTCGGAGCGGACCGCCAGCACCACCTCGGGTTCCGGGTTGTTCCAGCTCGACCCCTCGGCGATGCCGACCTCGGCCCCGACGCCGACCGCCGCGAGCACCGGTGCCTTGGTGAAGATCTCCGGGTCCGGGCCGAGACCCACTTCGAGGTACTGCGACCACAGACCGTCGCGCAGCATCCGGTCCCGCACCGCGCGGGCCTCCGGCGAGCCGGGTTCGATCGCGGCGAGCGTGCGCCCGACCGCGGTCTCGACCTCGGCGCGGACCGCGCCGGACTTCGCGGGATCGCCACCGGCCCGCTCCTCTATGACCCGCTCCAGCAAGCTGCCCGCGAACGTCACGCCCGCCGCGCGGACCACCTGGAGGTCGGCAGGGGCCAGCAGGTGCGCGCCCTGGCGGGCGCCCAGCGTCTCGGCCAGGACCCCCGGCAGCGACCAGGTCCGGCGCGCGGTGGCGGTGCGGGCGACTCCGGCCGGGTCCGGAGCCTCCAGCAGCTCCGCGACCGTCGACGCGGTGTCGGTGATGTCGAGCAGTTCCTCACCCGAAACCACCACGACGCACGGGCCCTGCTCATCCGGGTCTTGGAGCCTCCCGACCAGCAACGCGGTCCGCCAGTCGGCGGGCAGGACGTCGAGCGGGCTGTTGACCAGGGGCACCGCACACCTCGCAGAAGATCCGGCCTCGGATCTATCTGTACCACTGTTTCGAACGGTCGAACAGAGCCCGCGAGGCCGCTGCCAGGAGGCCGTTTTCTCCGGTGGCCACCGGGAATCCCCCGCCGCGGGCAGCGGCGTCCGGTGTCCACTGAGGCCGGTTGCGCCGAACGGGCCGACGTCATCCGTTCGGTTGACCGTGGCGGAGGCTTGACCAACTCGCCGCCTCTTGTGCCCGGTGCGACAGTGAGCACGAAAACCGATCTCGGGGCGGGGGTGCCCATGGACACCATCGCGGTCACCGGAGGTACCGGACACCTGGGGCGTGAACTGGTCGCCCTGCTCAAGACGACGTACCGGGTGCGCGTTCTGACCCGCAAGCCGCGGACGGACGAGGACGTGGACTGGGTCCGGGGAGACCTGGCCACCGGTGAAGGACTCGAACAGCTCGTCTCCGGCGCGCAGGTCCTGCTGCACGCCGCCACGATGTCGCCTGCGGCGCAGCGCGGTTACCTGCTGCCGTCGGACTTCTGGCACAGCCCGCCCGACGTCGACGTGGACGGCACCGCCCGGCTGCTGGAGGAGTCGGCGAAGGCCGGGGTGCGCCACTTCGCCTACATCTCCATCGTGGGCGTGGACCAGCCGGTCGGCCCCTACCTGCGGCTCAAGCACACCGCCGAGGAACTGGTCAGCGTCGCCGACGTGCCGTGGTCGATCATGCGCGCCACCCAGTTCCACTGGCTGCTGGACCGGATGCTGGGCAAGGCGAGCAGGCTCCCGGTGCTGCCGCTGCCGACCTCGCTGCCCACCCAGCCGGTCGACGCCGGCGACTTCGCCCGCTACGTCGTGGAATGCCTCGAAGAGGGGCCGGGCGGTCTGCGCACCGACTTCGGCGGGCCGGAGGTGCTGACCTTCGCCGAAGTCGTCCGGCAGTGGCAACGCGCCCGGGGCAGGTCACGCCGCGTGGTCACCGTTCCCGCGCCCCGGCGGCTGACCCGGATCGCCACCCAGATCACCTGCCCGCAGGGCCGCCGCGGCAGCACGACCTGGTCGGAGTGGCTGCGCACGCATCCGGCGGAGTGAGCGCAACAGCGCCGGAAGCGATCGCCGTACGATGTCGCGAACGACGTTCGACGACCGATGGACGATGGCGGCCCAGTGATGGTGGTCCAGTGATGGCGATCCGGTGATGGCGATGGAGTACAGCGGCGGCGGGGATCCGGCCCGCAGCCTCGCCCTGCTGTGGCGGACCGGGGCCGTGCGCAAGGGCCGTTCGGATCTCAGCGTGGACCGGATCGTGCGGACCGCGATCGAGCTGGCCGACGCCGAAGGCATCGGGGCGCTGTCCATGCGGCGGGTCGCGGGTCAGCTCGGCGTCGGCACGATGTCGCTCTACACCTACGTGCCGGGCAAGGCCGAACTGCTCGACGTCATGCTCGACACCGTCTACGGCGAGACCCCGCGGGAGGAGCCCGCGGGCGGCGGGTGGCGCGGCAGGCTCGAACAGGTCGCGCGGGAGAACTGGGAGCTGTACCACCGGCATCCGTGGATGCTCCAGGTCGCGACCGGCCGCGCGGTGCTGGGGCCGAACGTGATCGCCAAGTACGACCACGAGCTGGGCGCGGTCGCGGGGATCGGGCTGACCGAGGTCGAGATGGACTCGGTGCTCAGCCTGGTGCTCGGGCACGTCGAAGGAGCGGCGCGGCGGTCGGTGGAGGCCGCGCAGGCCGAGCGGGCCAGCGGACTGACCGACGAGCAGTGGTGGCAGGCGCACGCGCCGCTGTTCGGCAAGCTCATGGACCCCGACCGGTTCCCCAACGCCGCGAAGGTGGGGGCCGCCGCCGGGGAGGCGCACGGATCCGCGCAGAACCCGGCGCACGCGTTCGAGTTCGGGCTGCAGCGGATCCTGGACGGGATCGAGGCGTTCGTCCGCGACCGCCGTCCACAGTAGAGAGCCGGCGGCACCGGCCGGGCAGCCGGCGCCGCCTGCCGGGGCTCAGTCCGCGATCTTCACCAGGGTCTTGCCGGTGTTCTCACCGCGCAGCATGCCCAGGAACGCCTCCGGCGCCTTGCGCAGGCCGTCGTAGACCGTCTCGGTGTAGTGGATCCTGCCCTCGCGCAGCCAGCCGCCGACCTCCTCGACGAACCGGTCCCGCAGGTGCAGGTTGTCGGTGACGATGAAACCGCGCAGCGACAGGCGCTTCTGCACGATCATCGGCATGTTGCGCGGACCGGGCTGCGGCTCGGTGTTGTTGTACTGGGAGATCATGCCGCACTCGGCAATCCGGCCGAAGTCGTTGAGCACCGAGATCGCGGCCTCCAGGTGCTCGCCGCCGACGTTGTCGAAGTACACGTCGATGCCGTCGGGCGCGGCGGCCTTGAGCTGGTCGTGGACCGGCCCGTCCTTGTAGTTGAACGCGGCGTCGAAGCCGAGTTCCTCGGTCAGGTAGCGGACCTTGTCCGCGCTGCCCGCGCTGCCGATCACGCGGGAGGCGCCGCGCAGCTTGGCGAGCTGGCCGACGATCGCGCCGACCGCACCCGCGGCCCCGGACACGAACACGACGTCGCCCTCCTTCTGCGCCGCCATCTCGACCAGGCCCGCGTAGGCGGTCAGGCCGACCATGCCCAGCACGCCGAGGTTGGCGTTGAGCGGCGCGGCCTGCGGGTCGACCTTGAGCGCGTGCCGGGCGTCGACGACCGCGTGGGAGCGCCAGCCCAGGCCGTGCACGACGACGTCGCCCGGCGCCAGGCCCTCGGCGCGGGAGGTGACGACCTCGCCGAGCGCGCCGCCGTCGAGCGCCTTGCCGACCTCGAACGGCGCGACGTAGGACTTCGCGGCGCTCATCCGCCCGCGCATGTACGGGTCGACGCTCATCACCAGGTTGCGGACCAGGACCTGCCCTTCGGCCGGCTCGGGGACGTCGACCTCGGCGAACTCGAACGTCTCCGGGGTGGGCCAGCCCTCCGGACGGGCCGCCAGGCGGATCTCCAGGCCGTTGGTCGTCATCGTGCGCTCCTTCGCGGGTTCTGCGGTTGCGGGTCCGACGATACAGAAACTGTCAGCGACTGCCAAATGTCGCCCGCTGCCTTATGCCACCGGCTGCCGTGGGCCATAATGGGGCGCATGAGCGTGTCCACCGACCAGGGTGGCCTGCGGGCCAGGAAGAAGCAGCGCACCAGGTCCGGCCTGATCGAGGCCGGGGTCGACCTGTTCCTGGACAAGGGCTACGACGCGACCACGATCGACGAGATCGCGGCGCAGGTCGACATCTCGCCGCGGACGTTCTTCCGGTACTTCGCGGGCAAGGAGGACATCGCGCTGGCCAAGGGCGCGGCCCTGGACGACCTCGTGGTCGAGGCGCTGCGCGCCCGTCCGGCGGGCGAACCGCCGCTGCCCGCGCTGCGCCACGCGGTGCTGGCGATGGTGCGCGAGTCGGCCGCCAGCGAAGGCGTCGGGCGGTTCCTGCACACCCAGCACCTGATCAACAAGACGCCCACGCTGCTGGCGGGCAACCTGCGCCGGGCGGCCGAGACCGAGGAGCGGCTCACCGCCGAGATCGCCCACCGCCAGGGCGTCGACCCGGACGCGGACCTGCGGCCGCGGGTGCTGGTCGGCGTCGTCTACGCCGCGCTGCGCATCGGCATGGAGGCGATGTGCGCCGACCCCAGCCGCGAACCGGAGCGCATGATCGAGCTCATCGGCCAGGCCGTCGACCTGGCCACCGCCGGGATCCCCGAAACCTGGGACACCGATCCCCGGCGCTGGTGAGCGACCCCGGAGGTGTGCGAGTGCTGTCGCTGTCCGACATCCGGTCCGCGGCCGGACGACTGCGCGGGGTGGCGCACCGGACACCGGTGCTCACCTCCGGCGCGGTCGACGACCTGGTGGCCGCGGAGGTCTTGCTCAAGTGCGAGAACTTCCAGCGGGTGGGCGCGTTCAAGTTCCGCGGCGCCTACAACGCGATCTCGCGGCTCGACGATGAGCAGAAGCGCCGGGGCGTGGCCGCGTACTCGTCCGGCAACCACGCCCAGGCGGTCGCGCTCGCCGCGCGGCTGGCCGGCACCGCGGCGGTGATCGTGATGCCTGAGGACGCCCCGGCGGTCAAGGTGGCCGCGACGCGCGGCTACGGCGCGGAGATCGTCAGCTACGACCGCTACACCCAGAACCGGGAGCAGCTGGCGGGGGAACTCGCCGCCGAACGGGGGCTGGCGCTGATCCCGCCCTACGACCACCCGCACGTGATGGCCGGGCAGGGCACGACCGCGCTGGAGCTGATCGAGGACACCGGTCCGCTGGACGCGCTCGTGGTGCCGGTCGGCGGCGGCGGGCTCATCGCGGGCTGCGCGACGGCGGCGACCGCGCTCAGCCCCGGCGTCCGGATCGTCGGCGTGGAGCCGGAGTCCGGCGACGACACCAGGAGGTCGCTGGCGGCGGGCAGGCGGGTCGAGATCCCGGTGCCGCGCACGATCGCCGACGGGCAGGCGATCACCACGCCGGGCGAGCTGACCTTCGAGGTCAACCGGCGGCTGGTGGACGAGATCGCGGTGGTCACCGACGACGAGATCCGGGCGGCGATGCGGCTTGCCTTCGCCCGGCTCAAGATCGTCGTCGAGCCCAGCGGGGCGTGCGGGCTCGCGGCGCTGCTGGCGGGCCGGACCGCGGTGTCGGGCCGGGTCGGCGTGGTGATCTCCGGAGGCAACGTCGAGCCCGGCCGGTTCACCGAGGCCCTGGCCGGCTGAGGTCGCCTGATCAACTGAGGTAGCCGCCAGCCCGTCGTGAGATCCGGCGGTTCGTCATCGACCTGATGTGCGCCGTGCGCTTTGGCCGAGCCGCAACCGGCCACCGGGCGTCATCATGGGAGCGACCGGAGGGAGAAGCATGCTTCACGGCTACATCTTCGATCGCGTTTCGGTGCTCCTGCGCGACATGCACTTCGAGAACACCAGGCAGGCCAACGACGAGGGACCGGAGAAAGGCGTCCGGGTGGAGCTGCGGCTGCGGGAACCGCAGGACTGGCGCGGCTCGGAGTTCGCCGCGCAGCGGGTGGTGCTGGACCAGCCGGTGTGGCGGGCGGACATCTTCGTCGCGGTCGGGTCACCGCCCGATTCCTTCGACCGGACGCATTACCACTCCCGGTTCGAAGGGCTGGAGCCGGTGAGCCGGGAGTGGAGCGACGAACTCACGCAACAGCCGTTCGAGTGGCTGCGCGATGAGCTCGGCGACCTCACCGGCGTGCTCGAACGCGCGGGCGTCGCCGACGACGGCATCAGCGAGGCCGACGGCGCGGAGCTCCGGCGCGCCGCACCGGAGATCGCTGCGCGGGCTCGCGAGGTGTTCGGGCAGGTTCAGGCCGGGGAGCTCACGTCCGAGGTCAATCGGCCGTTCGTGTAGGGACTCCCACCCCGCCGACCGCAGTGGCGCCGAATCGACGGGATGGGAGCGGCGCTGCCGAACCTCAGTCCTTGAGGGTGCAGAGGGTGGTGCCCTGGGTGAGGGTGTCGCCGGGGCTGGCGGTCAGACCGGTGACGGTGCCGTCCTTGTGGGCGGTGACCGGGTTTTCCATCTTCATCGCCTCCAGCACCGCGATCAGGTCCCCGGCCGCCACCTTGTCGCCGTCGGCGACCGCGAGCTTGACCAGCGTGCCCTGCATCGGCGCGGTCACCGCGTCGCCCGAGGCCGCCGCGCCCGCCTTGGCGGCGGCCCGCTTGCGCGGCTTGGCCTTCTCCGCGGGGGCGCTGCCGCCGGTCAGGCCCGCCGGGAGGGACACCTCCAGCCTGCGGCCCCCGACCTCGACCACGACCGTCTGCCGCGCCTCCGGCTCGGCCGGTCCGGCGCCGCCACCGGTGAACGGCGGGAGGTTGTTGTCGAACTCGGTCTCGATCCACCGCGTGTGCACCCGGAAGCCGTCCGGGCCGCCCACGAAGGCCGGGTCCGAGACGATCGCGCGGTGGAACGGCAGCACCGTGGCCATCCCCTCCACCACCATCTCGGCCAGCACCCGGCGGGACCGCGCCAGCGCCTGCTGCCTGTCCCGGCCGGTCACGATCACCTTGGCCAGCAGCGAGTCGAACTGGCCGCCGATCACCGAGCCTGACTCCACGCCCGAGTCCACCCGCACGCCCGGGCCCGACGGCGCCACGAACGTCGTGACGGTGCCCGGCGCGGGCAGGAAGTTGCGGCCCGGGTCCTCACCGTTGATCCGGAACTCGATCGAGTGGCCCACCGGCGCGGGGTCCTCGGTCAGCCACAGCGGCTCGCCCGCGGCGATCCGGAACTGCTCGGCGACCAGGTCGATGCCGGTGGTCTCCTCCGACACCGGGTGCTCGACCTGCAGCCGCGTGTTGACCTCCAGGAACGAGATCGTGCCGTCCAGCCCGACCAGGAACTCCACGGTCCCGGCACCCGAGTAGCCCGCCTGCCTGCAGATGTCGCGGGCGGCGGTGTGGATGGTGGCCCGCTGCTCGGCGCTCAGGAACGGCGCCGGGGCCTCCTCCACGAGCTTCTGGTGCCTGCGCTGCAACGAGCAGTCGCGGGTCCCGACCACCACGACGTTGCCGTGCTGGTCGGCCAGCACCTGGGCCTCCACGTGCCGCGGCCGGTCCAGGTACCGCTCCACGAAGCACTCGCCCCGGCCGAAGGCCGCCTCGGCCTCCCGCACCGCCGAGTCGAACAGCTCCGGGATCTCCTCCAGGGTGCGGGCGACCTTCAGCCCGCGGCCACCACCGCCGAACGCGGCCTTGATCGCCACCGGCAGCCCGTGCTCCTCGGCGAAGGCGACCACCTCGCCCGCGTCGGCGACCGGGTCCTTGGTGCCCGGCACCAGCGGCGCCCCCGCCGCGGTCGCGATGTGCCGCGCGGTGACCTTGTCGCCCAGGTCCCGGATCGCCTGCGGGGACGGGCCGATCCACACCAGTCCCGCGTCCAGCACCGCCTGGGCGAAGTCGGCGTTCTCCGACAGGAACCCGTAGCCGGGGTGCACCGCGTCGGCCTCGGCCCGCTTGGCGGCGTCGATCAGCTTGTCCACGTCCAGGTAGGACTCCGCCGCCGTCGTCCCGCCCAGCGCGAACGCCTCGTCGGCGAGCCGCACGAACAGCGCGTCCGCGTCGGGCTCGGCGTAGACGGCCACGCTGCCGATGCCCGCGTCCCGGCACGCCCGCACCACCCGGACCGCGATCTCCCCGCGGTTGGCGACCAGCACCTTCCTGATGACCCGGGGGTCGCTGTCCGACGGGGTCACGTCATTGCGTTCAGCGGTCACTTCGACCAGGGCTCCTCTTTCCGGCGGAAGTTCTAGTACGGCAGGGCGGACGTGCGCCAGGCGTGCGGGCCGGGACGCAGCGGGCGGCGGCCCGCGGGGTGGCGCAGCGCGGGCTCGCCCCACACCGACCACTCCCGCCGGGTCTCCGGTTCGGGGGCCTGGCGGGCGGCCAGGCTCAGCGCGATCGCCACGGCGGCGATCTCCTCGTCGTCGGGGTCGCCCGACACGATCCGCAGCACGGGGGTGTCACTCATGACCGGACTCCTAAAGCGGGATGTTGCCGTGCTTCTTCGCAGGCAGCGACGCGCGCTTGTCGGCCAGCATCCGCAGGGACCGGGCCACGTACCCGCGGGTGTGCGAGGGCGGGATCACCGAGTCGACGTACCCGCGCTCGGCGGCCACGTACGGGTTGCACAGCGTGTCCTCGTACTCCTGCTGCAACCGGGCGCGCAACGCCTCCACGTCCTCGCCGCGCTCGGCGGCCTCGGCCAGCTGCCTGCGGTACAGGATGTTGGCCGCGCCCTGGGCTCCCATGACCGCGATCTGCGCGGTCGGCCACGCCAGGTTCACGTCCGCGCCCAGGTGCTTGGAGCCCATGACGTCGTACGCCCCGCCGTAGGCCTTGCGCGTGATCACGGTGACCAGCGGCACCGTCGCCTCGGCGTAGGCGTAGAGCAGCTTCGCGCCCCGGCGGATGATGCCGTTCCACTCCTGGTCGGTGCCCGGCAGGAAGCCCGGCACGTCCACGAAGGTCACCACCGGCACGTTGAACGCGTCGCAGGTGCGCACGAACCGGGCGGCCTTCTCGCTGGCGTCGATGTCGAGAGTGCCCGCGAACTGCGTCGGCTGGTTGGCCACGATGCCCACGCTAGCGCCGTCCACGCGGCCGAACCCGCACAGCATGTTCGGCGCGAACAGCGACGAGACCTCCAAGAAGTCGCCGTCGTCGACGACCCGCGTGATCACCTCGCGCATGTCGTAGGGCTGGTTCGGCGAGTCCGGCACCAGGACGTCGAGCTCCCGGTCCTCCTCGGTCACCTCGTCGGCCACCGCGCCCGTGCCGAGCTCGGCGGGGAACACCGGCGGCTGCGACAGGTTGTTCGAGGGCAGGAAGGACAGCAGCTCCTTGACGTAGGAGATCGCGTCCTCCTCGTCGGAGGCGAGGTAGTGCGCGTTGCCCGACCGGGAGTTGTGCGTGCGGGCGCCGCCCAGGTCCTCGAAGGTGACGTCCTCGCCGGTGACCGTCTTGATCACGTCCGGTCCGGTGATGAACATGTGCGAGGTCTGGTCGACCATGACCGTGAAGTCGGTGATCGCGGGCGAGTACACCGCGCCGCCCGCGCACGGGCCCATGATCAGCGAGATCTGCGGGATGACGCCGGACGCGTGCGTGTTGCGCTTGAAGATCTCCGCGTAGAGCCCCAGCGCGGCGACGCCCTCCTGGATCCGCGCGCCGCCGGAGTCGTTGATCCCGATCAGCGGGCAACCGGTCCTGAGCGCCAGGTCCATCACCTTGACGATCTTCTCGCCGAAGACCTCGCCGAGGCTGCCGCCGAACACCGTGAAGTCCTGCGAGAACACGCACACCCGGCGGCCGTCGACGGTGCCCCAGCCGGTGACCACCCCGTCCCCGTAGGGGCGGTCGGCGTCGAGGCCGAAGTTCGTCGACCGGTGCCGCGCGTGCACGTCGAGCTCCACGAACGAGCCCGGGTCGAGCAGCATGTCGATCCGCTCCCGGGCCGTGCGCTTGCCCTTCGCGTGCTGCTTGGCCACCGCGCGCTGGGAACCCGCGTGCACCGCCTCGTCGCTGCGCCGGTACAGATCCGCGAGCTTGCCCGCGGTCGTATGAATGTCGGGCGACTCCTCGGACGGCGCCCCGACGGGTTCACTCGCGCTGCTCATAACGGTCCGGGTTCTCCTCGGTTCGGCGGCTGGCGGGGTGGTCGTCGCACGTCGGCGACAGGCCTGTCGGCCCGTCGGCGACGCTAGCTCAGCGCGATCCGCGCCGTCAACCCGAATGTGATTCGCAGTTAGCTGGGTGGCGACCTCTCACTCTGTGGTTCACACGGTGTTCTGGATTCTAAGTGAACGACTGATAGGCGGGAGCGTCGAACATGAGGGCGGCAGCGAGGCGGCTGACGGCAGCGACGTCCCGGACGGTTCCGGTGCGCGCCATGTCGTTGGCCGCCGTCAGCGCGGCCTGCACCAGCACCCGCGCCGGGAGCCGGTCCAGCTCGGGCCGGACCCGGCGCAGCAGGGCCACCCATTCGGCGACGTAGTCGTGCTGGGTCTGCCGGGCGCGGTGGCGCTCCCCGCTCGGCAGGTGCCCCACCTCGCTGACCAGGATGTCGATGAACTGCCCGTGGTCGTAGGCGAAGGTGATGTAGGAGTGCAGCAGCCTGCGCAGCGCGTCCTCGGCGTCGGAGGTCGCCGACAGCGTCCGCTCCAGCTCCATCTCCAGCCAGGCGCAGCCGCGCGCGATCACCGCGCCGAGGATCTCCTGCTTGCTGGCGAAGTGGCTGTAGACGCTCGGGCCGGCGATCCCGGCGGCGGCGCCGATGTCCTCTGTGGTCACCGCGGTGAATCCGCTGTCGGCGAACAGCCGGGTGGCCACCGAGAGCAGCACCGCTCGGCGCGACGCGCGCTCGTCCAGCAGCGGCGACCGCACCTCCACCTCCGGGCGCGGCGCCAGCACCATCGGCGGCTGGTCGACGATGACCCCGACCATGGTGCGCAGCAGCCGCTCGAACTCCGCCCTGGGCAGCTCGACCTGGTGGTAGGAGGGGCTGGTCAACACGCTGAACAGGCACCAGCCGCGGAACCTGGCGTCCTCGTCGGCCAGCTCCGGCCGCCGCACCCGCGCCAGCTCGGCCAGTCCCCCGGCCACCGAGCGCAGCTCCTCCTTGAGCCCGGCCCGCTCGTCGCCGGGCAGGTGCCGGGCCTCCCGCTGCCAGAGCACGCCCAGCCTGCGGTGGTCGAGCGCGGCGGTGGCGAGCTCGGCGACGACGATGTCCAGGTCCTCGGTGCCGACGCCGCGCAGCACCTCGCGGAACGGGCGCAGCTCCTCGACCACGACCTCGGTCAGCAGGAGCTGCTTGCTGGCGAAGTGCCGGTACAGCGCCGAAGGCCCCACGCCGACTGCCTCGGCGATGTCGCTCATGCCCACGCGCGGGTAGCCGCGCCGGTGGAACAGCTCGGAGGCCGCCGTCGTGATCTGCGACCGGCGGTTGCGGGGGCGGGTGTTGCGGACCGCGCTCGCCACGCGCTTCCTGCCTGCTTCGGCCATTCCCACCCTTTCCGGCACCCGTGTACCAGTTCCCGAGGTACCGGAACAGCCTACGAGCCGTCGGCGTTTTCGCCCCCTGCCCCGTCGGAGACCTCCTGCTCGGCGCGCTCGTCGACGCTGTCGTCGAGCTCGTGCATCCGGGTCTCGGCCAGCGGCGGCTCCGCCTCCGGCTCGCGTTCCGGGCGTTCCTGGCCGAGCCGGTCGTCGAGGGTCTCGCCCTCGCGCTGCTCGCGCGGCGTCGGCCGGTCGGCGCTGACCCGCGACCAGCGCTCGGGTGGTTCCACACCGCGTTCGAGCGGGTCCACCCCGAGCTCGTCCTCGTCGAGGTCGGGCGCGGCCTGCAGGTTCGCCGGGTCGGCGGGACCGTCCGGCCCGGTCTCGTCCGGTGTGGGCGTGGTGCCCTCGGCTGGGTCCGACATCTCGCTCCTTCTCGGTCATACACGGTCCAGCGCGCGCCACGGGTCGTCCTTCTGCGCCATCCGGCGCGCCATGTTGGCCAGGCCGTAGCGCTGCGGCGTCGCGCGCCCGATCTCGTCGAGGTCCAGCGGCGTCGCCGCGGGCGCGCCCGCACGCGCGCGCAGGGAGTACGGCGCGATCATCGTCTGCCCGTAGGCGTTGCGGTTGGTGTCCAGGAAGACCCGTTCGCCGCGCTTTTCCTTGCGCTGCTCGGTGGTGAGCCGGTGGTCCTCCCGTGCCGCCCGGTCGGCCAGGTCCCGCACCCGCGCGCGGACCTCGTCGAAACCGCTCCCGCCTGCCAGCGGGGCCACGACGTGGAACCCCTTGCCGCCGGTGGCCTGCACCGCGGGTTCCAGCCCGGCGGACCGGAAGCGCTCGCACATGTCCTCGGTGATCGACCGAAGTTCCGCGATGCCCGTCGATCCGGGCGGGTCCAGGTCGACCACCGCGAGCACCGGGCGATCCAGGTCATCCACAGTGGACAGTCCGATGTGGAACTCCAGGCACCCCTGGTTCGCCAGGTACACCAGCGCGGCTTCCTCTTCGACCACGACGTGGTGCACCGATCCCTCCGCCCCGCGCTGCGGCACCGGCACGACCCGGATCCAGTCCGGGAAGTGGTCGGACGCCTCCTTCTGGAAGAACCCCTCCTCGCCGATGCCGTCCGGGAAGCGGCGCAGGGTCAGCGGTTTCCCGCGCATGTGGGCGACCATCAGCCGCGCCACGGAACGGTAGTAGTCCACGACGTCCCGCTTGGTGTACCCGTCTCCGGGGTAGAGGACCTTGTCCGCCTTGCTCAGTTCGACGGTCCGGCCCGCCACGTCGAGCTGCTCACCGGGCACCGCGCACCTCCGCGACATCGATCGGCTCGTCCTCGGGCCTACCCGGGCCACCGGGGGTTCAACCACGCCCGCTGTGACACGCTGAGCCCATGCGCATCGCCACCTGGAACATCAACTCCGTAGCGGCGCGGCTGCCGAGATTGCTCGACTGGCTGGGCAGCGCCGAGCCGGACGTGGTGTGCCTGCAGGAGATCAAGTGCTCGGCCGAGGCGTTCCCGGTCGACGAGGTCGGCGAGCTGGGCTACGAGGTCGCCGCGCACGGGACCGGGCGGTGGAACGGGGTCGCCGTGCTGTCGAAGGCGGGCCTGGCCGACGTCCGGCGCGGCCTGCTCGACGAGCCCGGCTACCAGGCCGAGGGCGCGATGTTCGAGGCCAGCGAACCGCGGGCGGTCGCGGCGACCTGCGGCGGGGTCCGGGTCTGGTCGGTGTACGTGCCCAACGGCCGGGAGGTCGGGCACGCGCATTACGACTACAAGCTGCGCTGGCTGGAAGCGCTGACGGCCACCGCCGCCGAGGAACTGGCGGGCGGTGGCCCGTTCGCGGTGCTGGGCGATTTCAACATCGCCCCGGAGGACGGCGACGTCTGGGACATCGCCGAGTTCGCCGACAGCACGCACGTCACCGAGCCGGAGCGCTCCGCACTGGAGGCGCTGCGCGGGACCGGGCTCAGCGACGTGTACCCGCGTGCGCTGAAGTACGACGTGCCGTTCACGTACTGGGACTACCGGGCCGGTGCGTTCCCCAAGAACAAGGGGATGCGCATCGACCTCGTCTACGGCGACCGGCAGTTCGCCAGCGCCGTGACCGACGCCTACGTCGACCGCGAGGCCCGCAAGGGCAAGGGGCCGTCCGACCACGCTCCCGTGGTCGTGGACCTCGCGCTGGACTGAGGCGGTCGGGCCGCGGCAGCCTCCGTCCCGCGCAGCGGCCCGGTGGTGTTCGGCGGCTCGGTGCCGTTGGGCGACCCCACCGGCTCGGACATCTCAGCGCCGCTCGATGGCCCGGTGCGGCTCGGCGCCCCTGGTGCTGCTCGGCGGCCGGGGTTCCGCGCGACGGACTGAGTGCTGTGCGACCTCAGTCCTGCGACTGCCTCAGTCCTGCTCGGCGGCGGTGGCGTGGTCGTAGTAGCCGAGCACTCCCCCGGCACCGTGCACCGCGAAGCCCCCGTCACCATCGCTCGGCGTCCCGGCCTTCGCGATGACCTCGCGGAGCCGAACGTCGACCAGTTCGTCCATCGCGACCCAGCGCGCCGCGGTCTGCTCCGCCGCCCGCTCCTCCGCGAAGTCGGCCTTGACCCGCTCGAACGCGGCGGACAGCTCGCGCACCGCCGCTTCGAAGCCCTCCGCCGCGTCCGGCGCGATCCGGTCGGCGCGGTCGACCAGCAGCTCGACCATGTAGAACACGTCGTCGACGTGGTAGGAGAGCCACTTGCGGCGCCGGCGGATCGCGCCGAGGTCCGGCCAGCGCTTGCGCGCCGCTTGCCGGGACCTGCCGGTGACCGCGCTGAGGTCGGCCAGGCTCGCCCCCAGCCACACCGCTTCCGCCGCTGCGCTTTCCACGCCGCGCGCGGCAGCCTCGGCGGTCAGCGCCTCGGCCTCGAGCGCCGCTCGCACGCGCGCCAGCGCCTCCCGGCGCAGCCGCTGGTCGTCGCCGTGATCACCCGGCTTCGCCCCCGGATCCGCGATCGCCACCTCCGACCGCAGACCGGTCATCAGCTCGGCGACCAGTTCGTCCGCGTTCATATCGACCTCCCTGTAAACCCAAGGTTCACAGACTATGTGAACCTTGGGTTTACAGTCAATTCCCCGACACCGGCCGTCGATCTTCTCCTAGGCTGGAAGCCATCGGACCGAGGAGGACCTGTGCCCGCCACCGGAGACACCAGCACCGAATCGCGCACGCCGCTGCGCGACCAGGTACGCGACGCGCTGCAGACGCGGATCTCGGACGGCAGGCTGCGCCCCGGCGACCGCCTCTTCGAGCAGGACATCGCCGCGGAGTTCGGCATCTCGCGGGTTCCGGTGCGAGAGGCGATCCGGATGCTGCAGAGCGAGGGGTTCGTCGAGGTGTTGCCCCGGCGCCGCGGCGTGTTCGTCCGCGGGCTCGACCGGAACCAGGCCAAGGAGCTGTTCGAGGTCCGCGAAGCCCTGGAGACCTTCGCGGCGCGACTCGCGGCGGAACGCGGCAACACCGAGGGCATCGCGCGGATGGCCGAGCTCGCCGACCAGGCGCGCCGCGCGCACGTGGCCGGTGACGTCGAGACCATGTCCAACGCCAACGCCGCGTTCCACGACCAGCTGCTGGCGCTCGCCGACAACGAACTGCTGGCCTCGATGCTCGAACCGCTGCACGGCCGGCTGGCCTGGATGTTCCGGCTGAACATGGAGCCGGAGCGCGTGTGCGGCGAGCACGAGGAGCTGCACGCGGCCATCGCCGCGGGAGACGCCGAGCGCGCGGCGGAGGTCGCGAAGCGGCACGTCCACTCCAGCCGCAGGATGGTGCTCGATCGCATCCTCTACTGAGCCGGCCGCGCTGAACCGCACGAGCGCCGGGCCGCGACCCGCACAGAGCCGCGGCCACGCCGACCCGCAGCCTGCACAGAGCCGCAACCTGCGCAGAGGCGCGGTCGTACCGGACCACAGCCCGCGCTAAAGCGCGGCTGCACCGATCCGTAGCCGCGCTAAACCGGGGCTGCACCGATTCGCAGCCGCGCTAAACCGCGATCGCACCGGCCCGCAGCCCGCACCGAGCCGATCGCACCGACCCAGCTCGCACCGACCGGGATCACACCGAACCGCAGCCCGCATCGAACCGCGATCACACCGAACCGCAGCCCGCACCGAGCCGATCGCACCGAACCGCAGCCGCAGCGATCCCCAGCCACACAGATCCCCAGCCGCACCGAACCACCACCCGTGCCGAACCACCGCCCCCGCCGAACCCCAGCCCCCGCCGAACCCCAGCCCGCACCGAACCACCGCCCGTGCAGAGCCGCAGCCGCGCGGGCCCGCACCGACGCGAAGCCGCGATCACGCTGGCCGTGGCCGCATCGGTCCGCAGCCCCCACGCCACAGGTGCGCCGACCCGCGACCCGCGCTGACCCGCACCCGTCGCAGACCCCTGGCCTGCATCGATCCCGCGGCAGCCCGCTTCTTCGGCCGTGGAACCGATCGACCACTGCACGTATACTTCTACGGAGACTTCCACATCACGGACTTCAACTTCCGCGAAGGGGAACGGATGCGCATAGTCCTCGTCAACGCCAACACGACCGAGGCGGTTACCGAAGCGATCCGGCAGCAGGCCGCCGCCGTCGCCGGCCCCGGTACCGAGATCCTGGCCGTGACCCCGTCGTTCGGCGCCGAGTCGGTCGAGAGCAACTTCGAGAACCACCTCGCCGCGGTGGCGATCATGGACCGGGTCGCGGCGATCCGGGACCCGTTCGACGCCGTGGTGCTCGCCGGTTTCGGCGAACACGGCAAGGAAGGGCTCGCCGAGCTGCTCGACGTCCCGGTCGTGGACGCCACCGAGGCCGCGGCGCACGTCGCCTGCCTGCTCGGCAGGCGCTACGCCGTGGTGACCTCGCTGCGCCGCACGCTGGGCCGGATCCGCGACCGCCTGGCGCTGGCCGGGCTCGCCGGGAACTGCGTGTCGGTGCGGGCCACCGGACTGCCCGTCCTGCAGCTGGAAGCCGATCCGGAACGGGCAGCACAGCGCCTGGCCGAGGAGGCAGTGCTGGCCGTCGACGAAGACGGCGCCGACGTCATCTGCCTCGGCTGCGCCGGGATGGCCGAGCTGGCCTCCCGGGTCGAAGCCGCGACCTCGGTTCCGGTCGTCGACGGCGTGACCGCCGCCGTCGGGCTCGCCGAAACGCTGGTGCGCCTCTACCTCCAGCCCTCGAAGGCGGCTTACCCGGCACCTCGACCGAAGGCGATCACCGGTTGGCCGCTGCCGAGCGTCCCGGGGAGCTGACCGAGTCAGATGTGGTGAACGGAGTCGACCGAATAGAGCACGGGCTCAGCCCGGGCGACAGCTGTCGCGGCGGCCATGTGCTGCTGGCACGCGGGGTTGGCCAGCATCGCCCGGAAATGCTCGGCACTCTCCCACTGCGCGTAGTTCGCGACGTGGGTGCCGTCGTGGCCGACGTGCAGGTTCGCCGAGATGAAACCAGGCTGGTGGCGCATGACCTCCTCGGTCGCCCGCGCCAGCAGGTCGACCAGCTCCCGCTGCCGCCCGGGCTCGACGGTGAAGACGTTGATCAGGGTGACCAACCGGGCGTCGGCGTTGATCTCGGTGCTGGGCATGCCCACTCCTTGGTGTCAGGTTCCTTACATTGATGAGTATGTGTAAGGTTCCTGACATGAGTCAAGCCGATGTCCGGAACAGGCCCGGCTACCAGGTCAAACGGGCCCAGCAGGCGTTGCACCAGGCGTGCGAGCGGCAGCTCCGGCCGCTCGGGATCTCGATGTCGAAGTACGCCGTCCTACTCGCGCTCGCCGACGAGCCCGGCATCTCCTCCGCCGCGCTAGCGCGCCGCTGCTTCGTCACCCGGCAGTCCCTGCAGGACGTGCTCGGCGGCCTGCGCAGTGCGGGGCTGGTCGCCGTCGCGGAGCAGGCCGGCACCGGCCGGGCGCGTCCGGTGACGCTGACCGACGAGGGTGCGCGGCTGCTGCGGGAGGCCGATCGGGCGATCGTGGAGGTCGAGAACCGCATGCTCGCCGGTATCGACCGCGCCGACCGGCGGCGCCTGGTCGAGCTGCTGACCACCTGCGCCGAGAACCTCAACGAGGACTGACCGCGCGAAAGGGCAGGGACGAGCAGGACCGACGGCGCTGAAAGGCGGGGTGAGCCACAGGGCCTACGGCGCGAAAGGGCGGGGCGAGCCGCAGCTCTCCCCGCCCTGTCAACAGAGAAACGCGTCCGCCCGTTGGGCGGAGGCCCTGGCGGGCCACCTGAAGCGCCAGCTGGCGCTTCAGGCCTCGAAAGCCAGCTCCCCGTCTCGGACCGCGACGTGCACCCGGCCGCCTTCGGCCAGGTCACCGTCGAGCACCAGGTCCGCAATCCGGTCGTCGACCTCCCGCTCGATGGTCCGCCGCAGCGGGCGGGCACCGAACTCGGGCTGGTGACCGCGTTCGGCGATCCAGTCCACCGCAGCGGGGTCGAAGTCGACGCCGATGCCCATCGCCGCCAGCCGCTGCCTGGTCTCGCCCAGCAGCAGGTCCGCGATCTCGTGCAGCTGCTCGTCGGCGAGCCTGCGGAAGATCACGACGTCGTCGATCCGGTTCAGGAACTCCGGCCGGAACGCCTCCCGCAGCCGCGGCATCAGCCGCTCCCGCAGCGGCTCCTCGGTGACCTCCTGGCCGGACGAGAAGCCCAGCGCGCCGGACCTGCTGGAGATGATCTCCGAGCCGAGGTTGCTGGTCATGATCACCACGGTGTTGGTGAAGTCGACCGTGCGGCCCTCGCCGTCGGTGAGCCTGCCGTCCTCCAGCACCTGCAACAGCGTGTTGAACACGTCCGGGTGCGCCTTCTCGACCTCGTCGAGCAGCACCACCGAGTACGGCCTGCGCCGCACCGCCTCGGTCAGCTCCCCGGCCTCGCCGTAGCCGACGTAACCGGGAGGCGCACCGATCAGGCGCGCGGCGTTGTGCCGTTCCTGGAACTCGCTCATGTCCAGCCGGACCATCCGGTCCTCGTCGCCGAACAGCGACTCGGCCAGCGCCTTGGCCAGCTCGGTCTTGCCGACGCCGGTCGGGCCGAGGAACAGGAAGCTGCCCACCGGCCGGTGCGGGTTGCCCACACCGCTGCGGGACCGCCGCACCGCGCGGGCCAGCGCCCGCACCGCGTCGTCCTGGCCGACGACCCGCTGGTGCAGCTCCTGCTCCAGGTTGCGCAGCCGGGTCCGCTCCTGCTCGGTCAGCCTGCTCACCGGCACGCCGGTGGAGCGCGAGACGACCTCGGCGATGTCGGTCGCGGTCACCTCCGGCAGCTCGCCGCCGTTGGCGGCCAGCTCGGCCTGCGCCACACCGATCTCGTCGCGCAGCGCCGAGGCCCGCTCGTAGTCCTCGTCGGCGACGGCCTGGTCCTTCAGCTCCTCCAGCCGGGCGATCCTGCGCTCCAGCTCGTCGGCCGGCGGCGAGACGACGCCGAGCCGCTTGCGCGCACCGGCCTGGTCGAGCAGGTCGATCGCCTTGTCCGGCAGGAACCGGTCGGCGATGTAGCGGTCCGACAGCTCCGCGGCGGCGGTGACCGCCTCGTCGGTGTAGCGGACCTTGTGGTGCTCGGCGTAGCGGTCGCGCAGCCGGGTCAGCACCTCGACGGTGTCGGCCACGCTCGGCTCGGGCACCTGCACCGGCTGGAACCGGCGCTCCAGCGCCGCGTCCTTCTCGATGTGCTTGCGGTACTCGTCCAGCGTGGTCGCGCCGACCACGTGCAGCTCGCCGCGCGCCAGGCGGGGCTTGAGCATGTTGCCCGCGTCCACCGCGCCCTCGGCACCGCCTGCGCCGACGACCGTGTGCAGCTCGTCGACGAACACGATCACCTCGCCGCTGCTGGCGCTGATCTCGTCGATGACCTTGGTCATCCGCTCCTCGAAGTCACCGCGGTAGCGGGTCCCGGCGAGCATGCCCGACAGGTCCAGCTGCACGATCCGCTTGCCGGTGAGCACGTGCGGGACCTGGCCGTCGGCGATCCGCTGGGCGATGCCCTCCACGATCGCGGTCTTGCCGACACCGGCCTCGCCGATCAGCACCGGGTTGTTCTTGGTGCGCCGGGACAGCACCTCGATCGTCTGCTCGATCTCGGTGGCACGGCCGACGACCGGGTCCAGCTCGCCGTTGCGGGCGCGCTCGGTCAGGTCCTGGCCGTACTGGTCCAGCGTCGGGGTCGCGCTCTCCTGCTTGGCCTCGGCCTCCGGTTCGGCCCGGCGGGTGCCCGCCGCGGAGCGGAACTCCTCGGGGGTCGCCCCGGCCGAGGCCAGCAGCCTGCCCGCGCCGGAGCCCGGGCTGGCCGACATGGCCAGCAGCACGTGTTCGGGGCCGATGTAGGTCGAGCCCAGCGCGCGGGCCACCTGGTAGGCGTCCACCAGGACCTTGCGGCCCGCCGGGGTCAGCGACGGGTTCGCGCTCGCGCTCTCCCGCGCGGCGGGCAGCTGGCGCTGCACCTGCTGGGCGAACTCGTCCGGGTCGACCCGGACGCCGCGCAGCATGCCGCGGGTCGGCTCCAGCGCGGTCGCCGCCCACAGCAGGTGCAGCGCGTCCAGGTCGTCGTGGCCGAGCCCGCGGGCGTGGTCCGCCGCGGCGCCGAGCAGTTCCTGGGTCTGCTGGGTCATCAGTTCGGTGATGTCGACACGACGGCCGGCACCGGACGTGGCGCCCGGCCCGAAGAAGCGGGCGAGGTACTCGTCGAAGGGGCCCCGCTCGAATCCGTCCGGTCCGAAGAACGTCGCCATTCCTACCCTCCTCGCACGGCGCTTGTCGCCGCCATAGTTGAGTCTGCTGTTGTCAACCAACGTGCGAAGGGGCCTGATAATTCCAATGTGCCTGGAGTCACACGAGGTGCTGCCAGGCGGTGGGCTCCGCGCGCAGGAACTCGGCGAACGTCCACGGCCGCGTCCCGGTCACGTGCTCGACGGTGTGGCTGGTGACCGACGTTTCGCCGGTGGCGATCGCGGCGTAGGAACCGACCCAGCCGTCGATCTGCCACTCCTGCGCGCCCGCGCGCGACGCGCGCGCCTCCGCGTCGGTCTCGGCGTGGTAGCGGATCTCGCGCCCGGTGACCTCGCCGATCAGCCGCGCGGTCTCGTGCAGGTCGATCGCCTGCGCGCCGGAGACGTCGTAGATCGCGTCCGCGTGGGCCGGGTCGAGCAGCACCTCCACGGCCAGCCGCGCCACGTCGCGCAGCGCGACCCAGGCGATTCGCCCGTTGCCCGCCGGACCGCGCATGACGCCGTCCGGCCCCACGAAACGGGGCGCGACATCGGCGTAGAGCGCGTTGCGCAGCGAGGTCAGCGACAGCCCGGCCGCGGTGATCAGCTGCTCAGTCGTGGCGTGCTCTCGCGCGAAGGTGAACGTCGCCAGCGGCGCGGCACCCATGAACGAGGTGTAGACGACCCGCCTCACACCAGCCTCGGCCGCGGCCCGCACGGCGCTGCGATGCATCGCCATCCGCTCCGGCCCTTCGTGCCCGGAGATCAGGAAGAGCGTGGACACGCCGGTCAGCGCCCGCCGCATCGCGTCGGTGTCCTCGTAACTCGCGACCCGGACCTCACCCCCGGGGACCTCCGGCGCGCGATCGGGATCGCGCACGATCAGCCGCTGCGGCACCTCGCGCCCGGCGAGCAGCGACACCACCCGCGAGCCGAGCCGTCCGGTGCATCCGGTGATCGCAAGCGTGTCCATGTGATTCCTCCTCGGTGGCCGGCCGTTCCCGCCCGGTTCGAATCGCCTGGATCAGCTGCAACAAGCCGGCGCCGGGGATTCATCCGCACCCACCGAGGTTCGACACAATTTTAGGTTCCACCTATGCCACCCTGGAGCCATGGGCGCAGGACTCCGGGAACGGAAGAAGCAGCAGACCAGGCAGACGATCTCCGACCACGCCACCCGGCTGTTCATCGAGCGCGGCTTCGAGAAGGTCACCATCGCCGAGATCGCCGCCGCGGCCGAGGTCGCCAAGATGACCGTCACGAACTACTTCCCGCGCAAGGAGGACCTCGCCCTCGACATCCACGAGGAGTTCGTCGCCGCTCCGGCTGCCGCGGTCGCCGCCCGCGAGCCCGGCGAGTCGGCGCTCGCCGCGCTGCGCAGGCACCACCTCGCGGCTATCGAGCGCCGCGACGCGGCCATCGGCTTCGCGAGCGCCCCCTTCGCCCGGATGGTCACCGGCAGCCCGGTCCTGCTCGCACGGCTGCGCGAACTCCACGAACAGCGCGCGGCCGAACTGGCGCGCGTCCTGGCCGACGATCCCGGCGACATCACCCCGCGCGTGGTCGCGGCCCTGCTGGCCGGCGTGCTGCGGCTGCTGTTCGACGACGTCCTCCAGCATCGGGTGGAAGGCCGTTCCGAGGACGAGACCGCCGCCCTGGCCACCGACGCCGCGCAGCAGGCGTTCAGCCTTCTGGAGCCCTCCCTGGCCGACTATGCAGTCCGAGATGTCCGATAATCGGACAGGATTGGGCCAGGGGCGTAGGACTCTTCTGCTGAACCCGGCTTCGTGAGGCACAGTGGGTATCAGCCGATCGAGATCCATCCGGGCAGTTCGACGGCAGCCGATCTGGTGGAGGTTGGCCATGCTGCCAAGACACGAGCGCCGCCGCCTCGAGGAGATCGAGGACCAGCTCAGCACCGAGGACCCGGAGTTCGCCCGCACGCTGACGGATCCGAGCCTCCGGAGGTGGAAGCTGCGGCGGGTGCCGCCGCGGCTCGCGGTGGGTGTGCTGTGCGGCGCGCTCGCGATCGTGTGCCTGTTCCTCGGCGAGGGCGGCTCGTTCGCCGCGGCCGGAGTGCTGTCGGTCGTGCTCATCCTGCTCCGCGACTGGCAGGTCGATCTCTAGACGTTTGACGCGGCGGTGGCCCGGTCATCCTCCGGACAGCCCGGCTTCGCCGGTCCTGCGCGAGGACCGGCGCCGAGATGCCGCGCGGGAGCGGACATGGAACCGGACGGACCCGTGGTCGTCGGAGTCGACGGCTCCAAGCGGTCGCAGGCCGCGGCGCAGTGGGCGGCCGACGAGGCCGAGCGGCGGCACGCGCCCCTGCGGGTGCTGGCGATCAACCCCGACCCGCCGCTGACCGAACTGGCCAAGGAGACGGCCGACCGCATCGCCGCGCAGTGCCGCGACGCGCATCCGGGGCTGGAGATCGACGCGTCGACCGAGCTCGGCCAGCCCGCGGCGGTGCTGGTCCGCGGTTCCCGGACCTCCCGGCTGCTGGTCGTCGGTTCGCGCGGCCGCAGCTCGCTGGCCGGGGTGCTGCTTGGCTCGGTCAGCACCAAGGTCGCCACGCACGCGCACTGCCCGGTCGTCGTCGTGCGGGATCCGCGGACCGAAGGACCGGTGGTCGTCGGCGTCGACAGCTCGCCGCACAGCGGCAAGGCGCTGGAGTTCGCCGTCGACAGCGCGGTGATCCGGGCCGCCGACCTGGTCGCGGTGCAGGTCTGGCACGTCGAACGCGCCTCCGGCCTGTCCGAGCTGGACCTGGAGGCCGCCGCGCAGGAGGCCGCCGAGCGCAGCCTGTCCGAACAGCTCGCCGGGCGGCGGACGAACCACCCGGACCTGACCGTGCACAAGGTCACCCGGCACGGACATCCGGTCGACCAGCTCACCGAAGCCGCTCGCGAGGCGCAGCTGCTGGTCGTCGGGCACCGGGGCCGGGGCGGATTCCCCGGCCTGCTCACCGGATCGGTCGCGATGGGCGTGCTGCAACACGCGGTGTGCCCGGTGGCGGTCGTCCGCGGCGACGACGGGAGCCGGTCGTGAGCGGGCCCAGCGCGGTCGCCGGGGTGGACGGCAGCGAGCAGTCGGTGCTGGCCGCCCGGTGGGCGGCGCGGGAAGCGGATCTGCGCGGCCTGCCACTGCACCTGCTGCTGGTCAACGACGACCCGGCGCGGGCGCCCCACTGCGAGTCCGCGCTCGCGGACGCGACGCGGGCGTGCCACGAGGTGGCGCCGGAGCTGACGGTCACCGCCGAGATCACCTTCGGCCATCCCATCGAGGAGCTGGTGCACATCAGCGCGCACGCCCCGCTGCTGGTCGTCGGTTCGCGCGGGCGCGGCGGGTTCCTGGACGCGGTGCTCGGTTCGGTCAGCTCGGCGGTGGCCACGCACGGCGAGTGCCCGGTGGTCGTCGTCCGCAACCCGGCCGACACCGGTCCGGTGGTGGTCGGTGTCGACAACTCACGGGGCAGCCGCTTCGCGCTGGCCTTCGCCTTCGACGCCGCGGCCAGGCGCGCGACCGGGCTCGTCGCGGTGCAGGCGTTGCCCGACGCCTACTTCCACCCCGGCCCGTTCCCGCATCCCGATCGCGACGAGCTGCGCGACAGCGCCGACCGCCACCTCGCCGAGCAGCTCGCCGGGTGGTCCGAGCAGTACCCGGACGTCCCGGTCAGCAGGGCCGCGACCAACGAGCACCCGGTCGCCGCGCTGCGCGAAGCCGCCGAGGGCGCCCAGCTCCTGGTCGTCGGGCACCGCGGGCGCGGCGGGTTCACCGGCATGCTGCTGGGATCGGTGGCCTCGGGCGTGCTGCACCACTCGCCCTGCCCGGTCGCCGTGGTGCGGATGGACCGCACGAGCTGATCGCAGTCCTTTGTGGACATCGCTGGTTCCACCATCTGGACCGGGGTTTTCCCGGAGGTAGGGTCGCATGATCGTGGCAGCGCCCGCCACGGACCTCTGTGGCGGCCGGACGCGCGCGGCACCACATCCCCGAAACCCCGGAAGGAGCCGTCGTGTCCGCGTACCCGGTCGCCGAACGCGAGCAGGTGCTGATCCGTTCCGCCCGCGACGTCACCGAGCTGGTCAACTCCGGTGCCGCCCGCGGCGGCCACGCCCGCATGATCGTGCTGCTGGCCCTCGGCGGGATCTTCCTCGACGCCTACGACCTGACCTCGCTGGCCTACGGCATCACCGACATCCGCGCCGAGTTCGGGCTCAGCCCGGCCGCTGCCGGGGCGGTCACCGCCTCGATCAGCGTCGGCGCCGTCTTCGGCGCCTGGCTGGGCGGACACCTGGTGGACCGGCTGGGCCGCTACCGGGTGTTCATGGCCGACATGCTGTTCTTCGTGGTGTCGGCCCTGGGCTGCGCGCTGGCGCCGAACGCCGAGGTGCTGGTCTTGTTCCGGTTCCTGATGGGATTCGGCGTGGGCATGGACATCCCGGTCGCGATGGCGTTCCTGGCCGAGTTCTCCCGGCTGCGCGGCAAGGGCAGCAAGGGCTCGCGCACCGCCGCGTGGTCGCCGGCCTGGTACGTCGCGACCAGCGCCTGCTACGCGGTGATCCTGGCGCTGTACTTCCTGCTTCCCGAAGCCCAGCACGGTCTTCTGTGGCGGTTCACCGTCGGGTTCGGCGCGGTGCCCGCGCTGGTGATCCTGCTGGTGCGCAAGAAGTACATGGACGAGTCGCCTGCCTGGGCCGCCGATCAGGGCGATCTGGAGCGCGCGGCCCGGATCCTGCGCGGCTCCTACGGCGTCAACGCGGTGGTCGCCGAGGACGCGCGCGCCGAGGTGCGCGAGAGCAGCGGGATCGGCGACTTCACGCGGCTGTTCCGGCGCCGCTACCGCAGCCGTACGGTGCAGGCCCTGGTCGTCGGCCTGGCGCAGACCTTCGGCTACAACGCGGTCGCCTACGGCCTGCCGATCATCATCGCCGGGCTGCTCGGCCAGGGCGCGCTCAACACCATCAGCGCGTCGCTGGCGCTGAACCTCGTCTTCGCGGTTTCCGGTGGTCTGCTGGGAATCCGGCTGGCCCGCGCCGCCGGTGCGTGGCCGATGACGGTGGCGGGCTTCTCGGTGCAGCTGCTCGCGCTGGTCGCGCTGGCGGTCATCGGCAAGCCGTCGAGCACCGCGTGGCTGCTGGCCGCGCTGCTGATGCTCGGCGCGTTCATGTTCGCGCAGGGGGGCGGTCCGGGCGCGAACTACATGGCGTTCGCGTCGCTGAGCTACCCGACCTCGATGCGCGGGACCGGGATCGGGTTCAACCAGGGTGTCGTGCGCATCGGCGCGACGCTGTCGCTGTTCTTCTTCCCGGTGCTCAGCGCCGCTCTGGCCAGCGACGTGTTCTGGGTGATCGCGCTGGCCCCGGCCCTGGGCCTGGTAGCGCTGCTGGCCAAGCGCTGGGAGCCGGTCGGCTACGACGCGGACGCCCGGGAACCGGTCCAGTGATGCGGAATTGGACCTGTCGCCACCGGGCCCGGCGGGCGAAGGTGGGGACATGACCGACTTCCACCTCGACACCCGTGCCGTGCACACCCCGATCCCCGAGCCCGAGGGGAGCCGCCCGCTGGGCGTGCCGATCTACCAGACCCACCTGTTCGCCTTCGACGACCCGGAGATGCAGCCCGCCGGATTCGCCGGTGAGGGCAACGCCTTCCTCTACAACCGCTACGGCAACCCGACGGTGCGGGCGTTCGAGGAAGCCGTCGCGGGTCTCGAAGGCGGAGCCGCCGGGCTGGCCGCGGCTTCGGGCATGGGCGCGATCAACACGGTGCTGCTCGGGCTGCTTGGGTCTGGGGACCACGTCGTCGCGCAGCGCAGCCTCTACGGCGGGACGCTTGCGGTGCTGCGCGATCTGAGCGAGCGGCGCGGCATCGAGGTCACCTACGTCGACGGCGACGACCCGGCGCAGGTCCGCGACGCGGTGCGGCCGAACTCGAAGCTGCTGTGGTTGGAGACGATCTCCAACCCGACCACGCGCGTGCTCGACCTGCCCGCGATCCTGGGCGCGGGCCGGGAGGCCGGGCTGATCACCGTCGTCGACAGCACCTTCGCCACCCCGGTGCTGTGCCGTCCCGTCGAGCACGGCGCCGACGTCGTGGTCCACTCCGCGACGAAGTACCTCGGCGGCCACAGCGATGTGCTCGGCGGGATCGCCGTTTTCGCCGACGAAGACCGCTACCGGCAGGTGCGCCACTACGCCACCGAGCTCGGCGCCACCGCCGCGCCCTTCCCCGCCTGGCTCGCCCTGCGCGGTCTGCAAACGCTGTCGCTGCGCGTGCGGCAGCACTGCGACAACGCCCAGTTCCTCGCCGAGCGACTGGAAAACCACCCGGCGGTAGACGTCGTGCACTACCCCGGCCTGGACAGCCACCCGGACCGGGAGGCCGCCGTGCGGCTGCTGTCGGGACGCGGCGGCGGAGTGCTGTCGCTGGAGCTGGCAGGCGGCCGGGATGCGGGGCGCGACTTCATCGCGGCCCTCCGGCTGGCGACCGCCACCGTGTCGCTGGGCGACGTCAAGACGCTGGCCATGCACCCGGCGAGCACCTCGCACCGCGATCTCGACGACGCGCAGCTGCGGGAAGCCGGGATCGGTGCGGGACTGCTGCGGATCTCGGCCGGCATCGAGCACCCCGAGGACCTGTGGTCCGACGTCGAGCAGGCGTTGAAGGCGGTGCGCTGACCCGGTACCGGATTCCCGCTCGCCCGGCCGTTCCGGCGTCCAGGCGAACTCCTTTCCCGCCCCCGGGGCGCTTTCCGTAGTCTGGTACGCACGTTCCGCAACCCTTCCGGCTGCACTCCCCGCGACAGACGACCCCGCGGCACCGCGCGGGGACGAGGAGGCGACCCGATGAACACCGAGAACAAGGTGGTGGTGGGCTTCATCGCCACCGCCTGCGTGGCCCTGCCCGCCGCAGTCGCGGTGAGCGCGGGCCTGCCGGTCTGGCTCTGGGCGGTGATCACCCTGCTCCTGCTGGTGATTCCGCTGCTGGTCGCGCGCAAGCTCGTCGACCGGGACCGGCAGCAGGAGCTCAAGGTGGAGCTGGAGAAGGCGGCCGAGCCCGAGGTCGTCGAGCAGCCGGTCGCCTACCAGCAGGAGGTGGTGGCCGACGTGCCGCTGCCCAGCGCGGTCGCCGACTACGACTTCCTGTTCTCGGCGACGGTGTGGTGGCGCCCGGTCCCGAACCCGCCCGGTCTCCCGCACGCCAACCCGGGTGCGCTGGCGGTGGACGCGATCCTGGTGCGGGCGCGGGACGTCGCGGCCCAGGGCGCCCCCGACCGGCACGCGCTGGTGCAGCACAAGCTCACCGCCGTGCTTGGCATGGTGGGGCGGGACGAGACCGGCCGGGTGGAGGCGCTGGCCAACAACGTCTCGCTGGTGCTCTCCGACGCCGATTCCCTGCGGCTGCGCAAGCTTTCCGACGTCCGCAAGGACGAGCAGGTCTGGGAGCACGAGCGCAACCACGAGCGGACCAGGCGCGAGTACCTGGGTCAGGACGTGCTGCGGGACCCGGCCAGCGCGATCGTGTGGTGGCTGGCCCGCAACGACACCGACGTCGAGCAGGCGGTGAAGCTGATCGGCCCGCTGGCCAGGCTGTCGGCCGCCGCCACCGGATCCGAGGTGCCGGACCTGTACCGGCGGCTGGCGACCGACGGCGACGGCGAGCTGTTCCGCGCGTACCAGGACTTCTCGGTGCCGTCGCTGCACTTCCCGAACGAGACCTCGGCCGCCGATCGGCTCGGCAGGCTGATGGACGCGCTCGGGCTGGAACCGGGCGACGACCGGCGGCCTGCGCTGGCCGACCGGGTCGCCCGGCTCATCGAGAACACCGCACCCGCCGAGGCGGGCGAGATCCGGCAGCGCTTCGACGCCCGCCCCAGCCTCTCCGACGGCTCCCACGAGTAGTGGGTTCGTGGGCGTCTTCCGAGCGGTGCCAGTGGTGTGGATGGCCTAAGCGGATTCGCCGCTCAGATCTCCTTGCGGAAGCCGGAATCCACGGCGAACTCCGCGCCCGTGGTACTCGCCGAGCGCGGCGACGCGAGCAGCACCACCGCGTCCGCGACCTCCTGGGGATCGGCCATCCGGCCGGTGCTGAGCTTCATCAGCTCCGGCACGACGGCGTTCATCACGCTGTCGCGGTCGGCGCCCGCCTGGGCCGCGATCTTGTCGGCCACGCCGCCCTCGTCGGTCCACCACTCGGTGCGGACCGGCCCCGGCGAGACGGTGTTGACCCGGATGCCCTGCGGTGCGTACTCCTCCGAGAGCACCTTGGTCAGGTTGTTCATCCCCGCCTTGGCCGCGCCGTAGTCGACGTTGATCGGCGAGGGGAGGTGGGCGTTGCCGGAGGAGACGTTGACGATCGATCCGCCGCCGCCCGACAGCATCACCGGGATGACCGCGCGGATCGCGCGCACCGCCGAGAACAGGTTGAACTCGAACATCAGCCGCCAGTCCTCGTCGGTGGCGTCCATGAACGAACCGCGCGGCAGCTCCACGCCGGGCGGCGGTCCGCCCGCGTTGTTGACCAGGACGTCCACACCGCCGTAGACCTCCACCGCCCGCGCCACGGCCTCGCCTGGTGCCTGCGGATCCATCAGGTCGGCGGCGAAGTGCAGGAGGTTCTGGCCGGCGAGCTCGTCGAGCCGCGCGGTCGTCTTCCGGGACACCGCCACCACGTTGGCGCCCTCGGCGAGCAGCGTGCGGGTCACGGCCAGCCCGATCCCCTTGGAGGCGCCGGTGACCACTGCCGTCTTTCCGGAGAGGTTGAGGTCCATCGTCTTCTTTCTGCCGATCTGTCCTCGCCCGCAGCGAGCGTGAGCCGGAATGCGCTCACACCAACAAGAACCCCGCTCCCGCGGATCGGTTGCACCTCAGTCCATCCCGGACACCCGCATGGTGATGTTGAGCCTTCCCCGCGGCAGCCCGATGTCCTGCTCCCGCGTACCGGGCAGGATCCGCAGCACCCCGTGGTAGGCCAGCCTCGATTCGCCGCCGAACACCAGCAGATCGCCGGACCGGAGCTCGACGTCGGTCCACGGCCGGTTCCGGTTCTCGGTGTTTCCCAGGCGGAAGACGCACGAATCGCCGAGGCTCAGCGACACGACTGGTTCCAGGCTCTGCTCGTCCCTGTCCTGGTGGAGCCCCATCCTCGCGCTGTCGTCGTAGAAGTTCACCAGTGCGACATCGGGTTCGTAGTCCTCGTGCCCGTAGACCTCCGCGACGGCGCGGCGGCCGATTTCGCCCAGCCAGCCGGGAAACGGCGTCACCGGTGATCCGTCCTGGTCGTCCAGCGTCCGGGAGTAGCGGTACGGGTACCAGTGCCATCCCAGGCACACAGTCCGCGCGGACATGGTGGCGCCGTTGGGCATTCTCGCCGCGCGCATCCGGCCGGTGGCCCACTCGCGGCAGGCGCGCACGAGCATCCGCTGCTCGTCGACGCCCAGCCAGTCCGGGACGTGCACCGCGCCGGGAGCCAGAACTGCCCGCTCCCGCGGGAAGATCTCCATCACCCGACCACCAGCTGACCGTCGAAGAACATCCAGCCCGCCCCGTCCTCGGTCGCTCCGCGCAGCCCGTCGACACCGTCGGCGAGCCCGGCCAGCCCGGAGAACGCCACCGTCCGGTGCGGCCGCCACAGCCCGGTCGCGGCCAGCCGCGGCCCGATCCCGGTCCACTCCCCCGGTTCGGCCGCCACCACCCACGCGTCCGGCGCACCCGCGGCGAACCGGCACGCGGGCCGCAGCCACGACGCCGCGGTCGCCGGCCACGACACGACGGTCCCGAGCTCGCCGCCACCGTCGGCCCAGGCCCGCACGAACGCATCCGCGTCGGCCGTGGAGCGTTCACCGCGACCGTGCCCGACGTTGACCAGCACCGCGTCCATGCTCCGCAGCAGCTCGACGACCTTGGCCAGCTCCGCGTTCATGCCGTGCCCGCCAGCGCCGGGCGGCAGTGCTTGCACGGCCGGTACCCCGCCTTCCGCGCCGCGTCGACGCTGCGGAAGCCCCTGCGGTGCGGGGCGCTGATGCGGCGCGCGTTGTGGCAGGTCGGGAAGCAGACGATGTTGGTGGTGTCGCTGCCCAGGTAGAACACGTCGGACCGGGCCAGCTCCCGCACCTCGTCGACGTCGACGTCCTCGGCCCGCAGCAGCCGCTCCCCGAACTCGGCGCCGAAGACGTACTCGCCGGGCTCGCCGTCGGCCCTGGTGACCCGGTGGCAGGGAACCAGCACCGGAACCGGGTTGCGCGCCAGCGCCGATCCGACCGACCGCACCGCGCGGGGACTGCCGATCTCCCGCGCGACCCAGCTGTACGGACGGGTCTGCCCGGCGGGGATCGTGCGGGCGGTTTCCAGCACCGCGCGTTCGAAGTCCGTCAGGTGCCGCAGATCCACCCGCACCGACCGGGTGCGGTTGCGGCGCAGCGCCGTCACCAGACCGCTCGGCGGCTGCTGCGCGGCCCGCAACGGCCGCCGCAGCTCCCGGTGGAACTCCGCGGCGAACTCCTCCTCGCCGCGCACCGCGTCGACCGGGCGGACGAAGTTGACGCCCTGCCCGCTGAACGCCACGTACAGGTCGCCGAACGCGCTCGGCACCCGCACCCAGTCGCTGAACACGCGGTCGGCGAGCCCGCGCGGCGGGGCCTCCGCCAGCTCGCCCAGCGCGGCCAGGACGGGATCACGACCGTTGACCGTCATCGAAGCTGCCTCCTTCCGGCGATCGACATCGGGCGCGCGCCGGTGTAGAGCTCGCGGATGCGGCGCAGCCCGCGCGACACGTGGGATTTCGCGGTGCCCTCGGCACAGCGCATGGTCGCGGCGACCTCCGCGATGGGCATGCCGACGACGTGCCGCAGCACCACCGCGACCCGCTGGTTCTCCGGCAGCTCGGCCACCAGCGCGCCGAGTTCGGCGCGGGTCTCGCCGCCCTCGACCTGCTCCTCGACGCTCGGGCCGCCGCCCGCGCGCTCCGGCGGGTCGGCGACCGGGACCTGGTCGGGTCTGCGGCCCGCGTCGCGGAGCGCGTTGCGCCACAGGTTCAGCACGATCGTCAGCAACCACGACCGGGGCGAGAGCTGCCGGATCCGCTCGGGCTCGTAGCCCTGCAACGCCCGGTAGGCGCGCAGGAACGCCTCGGACGCCAGGTCCTCGGCGTCGGCAGGCCGGCCGCTGACGCGCAGCGCGACGGAGTACACGGCGCGCTCGTACGCGCGCACCAGCGTCGCGAAGCCCGCGTCGAGGTCCTCGACGAGTGCCGCGAGGACCTCGCCGTCGGTGTCGGTCTCACCCATGTCCCAAGGAACCCCGAACGGCCCGCTTCGGTTGCAGCACGCCCGCCATCGTCCCACGTGCCGCGGTCGCGACCTGCTGCGATTCCCGGTCAGAACCCGAATGTGGAGCGCAGTACCTCAGGCGGCGGAGCGACGGTGGTGATGCAGAACGGGTGGCCCGCCGGGTCGAGCAGCACCCGCCAGCGCTCGTCCGGCTGGTGCTCGGCCGCGGTGGCGCCCAGGGCGAGCGCCCGCTGTTCGGCCTCGGCGAGGCTGTCTCCGGCGGTCAGGTCGAGGTGCACGATCGAGGCGCCCGGCCAGACCGGCTTGCGGTAGTCCGCCACCCGCTGCATGACCATGAGGAGCCCGGGCACCTGGACGCCGGCGCTGTCCTCGTCGCGCCGGAGCAGGCGACCGCCCAGCAGGCCGATGTAGAAGGCGGCCAGCTCGTCCGGGTCGGCGCAGTCCAGCGAGACACCGGCGAACCGGACTTCCGGAGGCTTGTCCATCCGGTCATCGTAGGGCCCCGGTGGGAGCGGTTCGCCTGGCGCAAGCGGCCAGGCCGAGTGCGAGCGGAAGCAGCAGGAACGGACCGCAGGCGAGCAGAACCGCCCCGGTGAACGCGGTCGCGACGATCGCGATCCTGCGTCCTCCCGCGCGCAGCAGCCGGACCGCAGCGGCCGTCCCGGCGAAAGTGACCGCGGCCAGGCAGGCCGAGGTGGCGCGCATCAGCAGGTCCAGCTCGACCCCGGCGACCACCACCACGGCGACGAGCAGCGCGGTGACCACCGCCAGCAACGCGAGGCTGCGGCGTTCCGAGGCGAGCCGCGTGGGCAGTCCGCCGTCGCGGGCGAGCGCGGCGCCCAGCCGCGCGCCGCCTGCCAGGTAGGCGTTGATCGCGCCGAAGCTCAGCAGCACCGCTGCGACCGCGCTTACCTCCGGGGCGGCAGCACCGATACCCCGCTCCAACAACAGCGTGAGGGGAACCGCCGTGTTTGCCGCTTCCGGGCCGAGGACACCAACCGTGGTGACAGCAAGCGCCGCGTAGAGCAACCCGACGATCACGAACGTCCAAGCAGTGACGCGAGGAAGTTGCCTTCGGGGATCGGAAAACTCGGCCGAGAGGCTGCTGACCGCTTCCCAGCCCGCGAAGGCGAAGAACAGCACGCTCCCGGCTTCGGCCACTCCCACCCAGCCGTGCGGCAGGAACGGCGTGAACCGTCCGGTCTCGAAGTGCGCACCCGCGGTCAGCACCGCGACCACGAGCAGCACGACCAGCAGACCCACCAGCAGCAACTGGACTCGTCCGGCCACTCGCAGACCGATGTGGTTGGCCAGAAACGCCGCCACCAGCAGTACGCAGGCCAGAACGAGTCCCGCTCCCCCGCCCGCGCCGAGCGCGGCGGTGACGTAGTCGGCACCGATCAGGGCACCGGCAAGCACGCCGAGCGGGACCGCGAAGTAGAACCACCAGCCCACCACGACAGCGGCACGCGGCCCGAACGCGTGCCCGACGAACGCCGCCAGGCCACCGCCGTCCGAGTAGCGGGCCCCCAAGGTCGCGAACGTCCACGCGACCGGTGCGCTCAAGACCAGCAGCCCGGCCCACGCGACGACGGACGCCGGTCCCGCGGCCGCCACCGCGAGCGCGGGCAGCGCGAGCACCCCGGGGCCGAGCACCGCGCCCACGAACAGTGCGGTTCCGTCGGCCAGACCGAGCTTCCCAGGTGCAGACACAGGATCCTCTTTCGAACGAACAGCTTGTCGCGGCGAAGCTAGCCATTCGGCCGGGAACCGGAGCCCGCATCTGATCAAATGATCGGAATCCCCCGGAGGAGGCGACCGTGGACGAACTTGATTCGGCGATCATCCGCGAACTGCAGGCAAACGCGCGGCAGTCCAACCGCGAACTCGCGCGCACGCTCGGCATCGCGGCGTCGACGTGCCTGGAACGGGTGCGCGCGTTAACCCGGCGCGGGGTCATCCGCGGCTACCACGCCGACATCGACCTCGGCGCCCTCAACCGGGAGGTGCAGGCGCTGGTGAGCGTGCAGATCAGACCGCTGAGCCGCGCGGTGATCGACGCCTTCAAGGACACCGTCGGCCGGATGCCGGAGGTGCTGACCGCCTTCGTCCTGGCGGGCGGGGACGACTTCGTGCTGCACGTGGCGGTGCCGAACCTGGACCACCTGCACGCGTTCCTGGTCGACCAGCTCAGCAACCGCCGCGAGGTGGTCGGATTCCGCACCTCGGTCATCTACCAGCGCCAGCACAACACCGTGCTGGCCCCGTTCTCCGACGGTTGACCGTCGGTGGGACCGCTTACGATGTCGATCATGAGCACCCGCGCGACAGCCGAGGAATTCCTGCGCCGCATCGGAGAACCCGACCGGATCGGCGAACTGTTCGCCGACGACGTCGAATGGCGCCTGAGCTGGCCCGCGGGCGCGCACCCGGCGACACCGTGGATCCGCGAGCGCTCGACCCGCGCGGAAGCCGCCGACCACTTCCGCGAACTCGCCGGCTTCCACGTGCCCGAGCACAACGGCAGCGGGGTCAGCCGGATCCTGGTCGACGGCGACGACGCCGTGATCCTCTGCGAGATCCGGCAGCGGGCCCGGCCGACCGGCCGCGACTACACGGCGATGTGCGCGCTGCACCTGACGGTCGAGGACGGCTTGATCGTGCGCTACGACGTTTACGAGGACAGTCTGTCCGTCGCGCGGGCTTTCGGCGGGTGACATTGGGGGGCAGCACCATTCGAACGGCGCTCCACCCATTGGTGCACCCGGTGGAATGGCGTTGACAGCTTTCACGATTCCTTGCAAACGTCATCCGGGACGGACAAAGGGGAACCGTGAGTGCTCAGCGACGCCAGGAGGTCAGGTGGCCGCCCAGCAGTCTTCTTTCCAGCCTCTCGCCCGCCACGTGCACGGCTTTGCTGAATCTGGGCGCACTGCGCGAGTTCGAGGCCGGCCATGTTCTCCTCCACCAGGGTGAGCGATCCACCCACGTCTTCGTGCTGCTGAACGGCTGCGTCAAAGTGACCGCGACGACCGCCGAGGGAAATCTGGCCCTGCTGGCGATCCGAATCGGCGGCGAGGTCATCGGCGAGCTGGCGAGCCTCGACCAGCAACCCCGTTCCGCGACCATAACGACGGCGGGAAGACTCGCGGCACGCGTGATCCAGCAGTCGGACTTCCATGCCTTCCTCGCCGCGCATCCGGATGCCGCTCTCGCGATCAGTCGCAGCGTGGGTGGCAAGCTTCGCTGGTCCACCCGGCGGCGCATCGATTTCAGCGGATGTGAGACGCGGGTCCGGATCGCCAGAGTCCTCGTCGAGCTCAGCACGACTTACGGTCAGCAGACCCCGGAGGGTCTCACGCTGGGAGTCGCTCTCACGCAACCCGAGCTCGCGGCGTTGGTCGGCGCGGCCGAACCCACGGTGCACAAGATCTTCGCCGAATTGCGACGTCTTCAGGTGATCACCACCGGTTATCGGCGAACCGTCATCCGGGATCAACGTGCGCTTCAGCTCATAGCCGGACTCGGCTCGCCCTGACCCCGTTAGCGAACAGCGGCGAGTAGCACCAGCGAGCCGATCGAGGCCGCGATGGCCGGAACCGTCCACATCAGGGCCCGATTGACGTGGCGGTGTTTGGCCACGGCCAATTCGGCGAGCAGCTTCGCGACCCGCCACGCCTCGGCGCATTGCCTGTTGAGGTCGTCGTGCTGGGTCAGGGGTCGGACGCCGGCCGCGACGTTGGGGAACGCGAACCTGTTCGGTTCCGATGGACCAGCTGTTCTCGACCGCAGCGCTTGGAACAGATGCACCCCGGAAAGCACTGATCCGGCCACGAACACACCGAGGAGAGTGATCCCGACGATGCTTGCCTGCGACGGAAGTGCGGGCTTCGCCAACAACCCCAGCTGGGCCGTCATGAACGCGGTGAGCCCACCGTGGACGGCGACCAGCGTGCGGACCTTCTCATCGGCGTGCTGAACCACGCCTTGGAACGAGCCCATCGTCGCCAATGCCACATCGAGTCCGGAGGTCTCTTTCCGCCAGTCGTCCTGCGGACGTGCCACGCCAACCATTACTGCCTCCTGTCCAATGGGTGACCAGCTCCATCGTCAGGTGACACCTCCGCCCACAACAGGTCGTACGACGGTTTTGCCCGGCTCATCCACATCAGCAATCCCTTCGTACGACGAGGTGTTCACGGCGCTCCCGTGCAGGAATTCCGGTGTCCGTGCAGTTTCGCCCCGAGGAGAAGGCGCTGAACCCAAGGCACTGGCCTGACGGATCCCTGCTCGGGCTGCTCAAGGAGCGCAGCCGCGAGGCACTTCTGGGTCTCGGAGTTCCGATCATGTACCGGCCGCGCGAGTTCGTGATCAAGCAGGGGGATCCGGGCAGACACGTGCTCGTGTTGTTGTCCGGGTCCGTCAAGGTGGTCAGCAACCCGGGCAACGGCCACGACGTCCTGCTCGCCGTCCGAGTGGGCGGCGACGTGCTCGGGGAGACCGCGTTGTTCGAGCAGCAACGGCGGAACGAGGACGCGATCGCGTGCACCCCGGTGCAGGCCAGGCTGGTCCGCGGTCGCCAGCTGGCTGACTTCCTGAGCCGGCACCCAGACGTCATGCTGACGTTCACCCGGGTGCTGAGCGAACACCTCCGGTGGGCGAACCACCGCCGCGTCGACCTCGTCGCCTGCCCCGCCCCGATCCGCCTCGCGCGGATCCTCGTCTCACTCGCGGCCCGGTACGGCGCCGCCACTTCCTGCGGTCTGGATCTCGGCATTCCGCTCAGCCAAGCCGAACTCGCATCGCTCGCGGGGATCGCCCTGACAAGCGCGGAGAAGGCCCTCCACTGGTTGCAGGAGGAGGGCGTGGTTCAGCGGAGATATCGACGGATCGTAGTCACGAACATGGCCCGGTTACGCCGGTTCAGCGGATGGAATGACGAAATCCCGTACTAGTACGGAGTCTTGTCGCCGGACATGCCACAGGGTGACTGCCAGCGAACCCCCGAATTCCTTCCAAGGAGGAGTGCGTTGTCGTACGCAGACGGATTCTCCCGGTTTCTCTGCCTCGCCGCCGACGCCTGGCGGTACGGCCGCGGCGATGACCGGCGTCAGGGCGAGATCCAGCGAGCCCTGGTCGCCGCGCTGACCGACGCCGCCGAGCGCGCCGGGCTCGACCGGTCGATCTGGCGAACCCAGCCCGGCGGTGACGGCGAACTCGCCCTGCTCCCGAGCGACGGTACCGAACCCCGGCTCGTCGATGCGTTCATCCGCGAACTCGACGCCTGGCTCGACGAGTACAACCACGACCGGGTCGCCGAGGCCCGGCTGCGGCTCCGCGTCGCCATGCACCACGGGGTCGCATACCCGGCCCCCAACGGTTATGCGGGCAAGGGACCGGTGGTGGTGAGCCGCCTCCTCGACTGCAGGCCGGTCCGGGATGCGCTCGACATGGACAGCACCGCGAACCTCGCCCTGATCATTTCGGAGCAGATCTTCAAGGACACGGTGTACCAGCGGCACACTTCGCTGCGTCCCGAGGAGTTCGTCCGGGTCTTTGTCGCCGACCAGGACAAGGACTTCCAGGCCGAGGCATGGGTTCGGGTTCCTCGAATCGCTCCCGAGCGCCTCGCTTCCGCGCTGCGCGCCCACACCGGTGAGCCCGCCAAGGCGAGGCACCTGATCCTGAGCCTGCAGGGGGTCCAGCCCGAAGAACCCATGCGCATCGAACGGGCTGCGGAAGAGGCCTTCACCGCCGCACAGCTCGGGTCTGCCCAGCGCAGGATCGAAGCCGCTCCTGACGGCACCATCATCTCCTTCCAGGACCACCTGCAGGGCGCGAGCGCCCTCGGCATCTGGATCGAGCAGTTCGACAGAGCGCTGAGGGCCGGTGAGCTCGGCTCCTCTCCCGCACAAGTGCGGATCGGTGTTCACTGCGGGCAACGCCAATCCGACCGCGCACTCGCCCGCCGCCTCGCCGGATCCGACATCACGCGGGATTCCCTTTCCGTAGCGCACGCCGCCAGAGTCGCCGTAGCAGTTTCCGACGAGGTGTTCCAGTCCGTCGTGCGCGCAGGCGGCCGTTACATCGATGCTGACCGGTACCGCCCGGTCGACGCCGGCGCCCCTGCCTGGCTCTACATCCCGGGGTACTCGGTTCCTCCCGACGCGACCCGCCACCGGAGGAAAACCCGTCGGCCGCGGAAGAAGACCTCCGCGCCGCAGTCGGCGAGCCAGGTCGGCACCATCAACGGACCGGCAACCGTTCTCGGCGCGGAAAGCAAGATCGAGACGTTGGTCGTGGGCGCCTTCAACGACTTCGGCGAGGGTGAAAGGCCATGAGCACGGACGCCCCTGCCGACCCCGCACCGCAACCGCCCCCGGCCGGCCAGCCCGAAGAACCTTCGCCAACTCCGGTTTCCGAGCCGGCGGGCGATCAGAGCAGGGAAGGTGTCAGCAACCCTCTCGGGTCGGAATCCCGTTCGGCCAACGACGCCTATCTTCGGGGCTTCCGCAGCCTTCGCATGGACGGCCCCGCGGCAGTCGTCACCGACGCGGACATCCGCGACATGCAGATCGGCGACCGGTACGAGGTTTTCATCGGCCAACGCCTGGCGCTGACCTCGGGGTCGGTCCGCGAAGAGATCCTGGAGTGGGTCCGCGACCGCTACGTGGCGGTGCACAACTACACCCGCCTGATGGAAACGCTGTGCGACCGGCGTCTGGTGGTCATCCACGGTCTCCCCGGTACCGGCCGTGCGACGACGGCGTTACGCCTGTTGGACGAGGTGGCGAGCGGGAAGGTGTTCCGCCTGGACCTCGGGAAGGACCTGAAGTCGTTGTCGGAAAGGGACTTCGACCAGGACACCGGCTACGTGGTCGAGCTCCCGCTGCCCGCCGAGCGCACCCTCACCGAGGCGAACCTGGACAAACTGCGCGACAACCTGGTGAAACGCTCGGCCTTCTGCGTGCTGATCTCGCAGGGAAAGCGGCTTCGTCCCGATGACCTCGGCGGATACGCCCACGCGTGCGAGGCCCCGGACGCCGACGAGCTGCTCGCCCGGCACATATCACGGGAGGTGCGGCCCGACGACGAGGACGGGTTGGAAGACCGACTGCTCGAACTCGCCGCCGGAGCACGGGTGCGGGATGCGCTCGGTCCAGCACCGCGTCCCGCCGAGATCGCGCGAATGGCCGGTCTCCTCGTCCAGCACGGGCGAGCGGACATCACCCTCGAAGAAGTCGAGCGGCAGGGGTCGCTGTTCGTGCACCACCAGGTGGCCGAATGGTTCGCCGAGGTGAGGGAGCTGCGATCGGAGACCGACCTCGCCGAGGCGCTGCGGCTGGCGGCCTTCCGCATCTCCCTGGCGGTCTTCGACGGCACCCCGTACCACATCATCGCCGAAGCCGGGGGCAAGCTCGCGCAGCACTTCCTCAAGACGGTCAACCCCTACCGCGACCAGCGGGGCTCGTTGTTCGCGGATGATCAGAACAACAGGCTGCCCGCTGCACGTGCGCGGGTCGTGGGCGGATACGCCGCGTTCGGCCATGTGAGGATCTCGGTTCACCTGGCCGAGTACCAGGACGAGCGCTTTCCGGTAGCGGTGCTCAGGTACGTCTGGGAAAACCACCACAACATGCGCGACGCGATGGTCGAGTGGTTGGAGCAACTGAGCAAGGACCTCCGCGCGTCGGTCTGGATCCGCGCCGCCCAGGCATCGGGGCTGCTCCTGGCACTGGACTTCACCTACGCCTTCACCAAACTCATCGATCCGCTGATCGACGAACCGGAAGAGGGCTACGAAGAACGCCAGCGGATGTTCGCGGCTGTCGCGCTTGACCAGGCCGCCCGCGACAGCCGGGTGCGAGCAGCGGTGGAAGAGCGTCTACGAACCTGGCGCCGCCGGGGTGAGCCCAGCAGGCGCTGGACGGCCGCGGCGACGCTCGGCTACAACCTGGGGCGGCGAGCCATCAACACCTCGCTGGAGGAGCTCCGCATCCTCGGAACACCGGCCGAGAGGCGATCCGCGCTCGACGAGGACGACGACGAGCACGGACTCGCCAACGTCGCCAGCTACAGCCTGTCCAAGCTCTTCGCCTTCGGGGAGATGCGCAGCGTCCTGGACTGCCTGGCCACCTGGATCCGCAGTGAGCGCAGCAGTCTCCGCTGGCTGGCGTTGCTGACCATCGTGCACATCGTCGCGCTCCGCGGGTACGACCTGAGACTGCTCACGCTGTCGGCCAGCCACGAGCACCCACCGCTTCCCGCGAGCCGTGACAGGTGGCCACTCCTGCTCGCCCTTCGGGAACAGGACGAGCAACTCACGGAGTCGTTCGCGGACCTGCTGCGACGGGCACTCCGCTGCCGGGGTGGGAACTGGATCGCCAGGGAACTGCTGGGCAGGTGGATCCGTGCTGCCGAGCGCGACGCCGACTGTCTCGACGCCCTCGCCGAGTTCCTCCCGCACTTGGTGTCCGACGACGGTGACCTGCGCCGCCTTCTCTACCTGCTGACCAGGATGCGGCGCGACTGGTCAGACCCGCTTCCCGACGATGTCGCCACCCGGCTCGAATCGTCGCTCTACCTGGCTCAGATCTAGGAGAATCCATGAACGAACACGAAGAGCAGCTGACGCAGGACCAGCCCGACCTTCCGGTCGAACAGCCAACCGTCGAACCGATGCCCGATCTCCCACCCCCTCCGGTGCGGCTGTTCGTACCGATCATCGCCGAACAACGCCTGGGGCCGCTGGAGTTCCTCCAGCGGAGGCCACCGGTCAGCTCTCGCGTCTCGCGGGTCTTCGTCACCGTCACCGGCGAACATCTGGTCTTCCAGCCCAGCAGCCAGCCGACATTCGGCGATCTCATGATGAAGGGGATCCGCACCGTCTACGAAGTCAATATGGGCAGGCACGTGATCCGGATCGAAGCGGATCTCCCCAGCCGGGGCGACGCGTTCGACTTCCGCGCCGACATCGATGTGCACTGGCGGGTCTCCGATCCCTCTCGCGTGGTTCTGGACGGAGTTCCGGACGTCCGCGCCGCCCTGTCGCCCGCCATCCTCAGTGCCCTGCGCAAGATCACCCGCCGGTTCGACGTCGAGCAGGTCGAACTCGCCGAAGAAGCCGCCAACCAGGAACTCGCCAGACGAGCGGTCGGCACCGACTTCGGGCTGTGGACGGAGGGGTTCGTCCGGTTGGCCATGGACCAGGCCAGCAGGGAACACGCGGGCATCCGGCGGCGGCTCACGCGCGAGAACGTGGCGGAGACCCTGACCCAGGAAGTTCGCACCAGGCAGGAGGAGCACCGCAGGGAGGTGCTGGAGGCACGGGTGGCGCACTACCGGTCCATCATGGCCGCCGGGGATCTGAGCCAGTTCGCCCTTCGGCTCGCCGAACGGCCCGACGAGGTCGAAGCGGTGGTCACGGCGTTGATCAACGAACGCGACAACCACCGGCATGACACCTTCAACTTCATCACGCAGCTGCTGCAGTCCGACGCGCTCGACCGGTGGGAGGTCGACGACCAGATCCGGACGACTTTGCAATGGCTCAAGGACAACGCAATCCGCAAGGTGATCTCCGGCACCGAGGACACCCGTCAGCTGTCGCCGACCGGATCCACCGACCAGACCGGAACCCAAGACCCGGCACCGTCGATGACCAGCGGTACCGCGTCTCGGGTCTGACCAGTCCGTCGATGACTGCTCTCGGGCAGCCATCCCCGGACCCACCCACTTGCGACGCCGTGCTACCGACCGGTAAGAACGTGCCGGGAGGCCACAGATGCGCAAGAACATCCTGATCACCGGTGCGAGCGCGGGGCTCGGCATGGGCATGGCGCGGGAGTTCGCCGCCAGGGGCCACGGCCTGGCGCTGTGCGCGCGCCGCACCGAGCAGCTCGACGAGCTGCGCGACGAGCTCACGCGGCGGCATCCGGGGATCACCGTCGTGATCCGCAGGCTCGACGTCAACGACCACGACGACGTCTTCGCCGCGTTCCGGGAGTTCCGGGACCGGCTGGGCTCGCTGGACCGGATCATCGTCAACGCCGGGCTCGGCAAGGGCCAGCCGCTGGGCACCGGGTACTTCTACGCCAACAAGCAGACCGCGGAGACCAACTTCGTCGCCGCGCTCGCGCAGGCCGAGGCGGCGATGGAGGTGCTGCGCGAGCAGCGCTCCGGGCACCTCGTGCTGATCTCGTCGATGAGCGCGGTGCGCGGTTTTCCCGGCAACCGCACCACTTACGCCGCGACGAAGGCGGGGCTGGCCGCGCTCGGCGAGGGGCTGCGCGCGGAGGCGCTGCGGTCCAAGCTCCCCGGGGTGAAGGTCAGCACGATCTACCCCGGCTACATCCGCACCGAGATGAACGCCAAGGTTCCCAACACCCCGCTGATCGCGTCGCTGGACAAGGGCTGCCGCGCGCTGGTCAGGGCGGTCGAGCGGGAACCCGCGCGGGCCTACGTCCCGCCGTGGCCGTGGGCGCCGCTGGGCGCCCTCATGCGGGTCCTGCCCCTCCGGGCGCTGGTCCGGATGAGCTGAACGGTGTCCGATGTGGACCTCGAAGGCTGCCAACGGCGTGCGAAATCGTTGCGCTCCTGCGGCGGCGAGCTGTTAGTTTCGCGTGGTGACAGCACATGACTTCGCTCTGACCGCCTTCCGCGCCCGCTGCGGTGATCACAACGATCTCGCCATGCGAGGATCGGCGGCCGTCGCCGCCGGGCTTTCGCGGCGCCTGGGAATTCCGGTCGAGCAGGTCGGTTCGCCCGAGCCCGCGCTCAACGCCGGCTGGAAGACCGAACTCGACGCGGCACTGCCCGCGTTGCGCGAACTGGCCGACACCTACGAGCGCCTGTTCCGCACTGGACGCACGCCGCTGACCGCGATGGGCCGTTGCAGCGCCGCGCTCGCGACCCTGCCCGTGGTCGCCAGGCACCGGCCGGACGCGTGCGTGGTCTGGTTCGACGCGCACGCCGACCTCAACACCCCCGGCAACACCACGACCGACTTCCTCGGCGGGATGGCGCTGTCCGGCCCCGCCGGGCTGTGGGACTCCGGGCTCGGCGACGGTCTCCGCCTCGGCAACATCGTGCTCGGCGGCGCTCGGGACATCGATCCGCCGGAGCAGCGGCTCATCGACAGCGGCGCCGTCCGGCTGGTCCCGCCGGGCAGCCGCATCGCCGAAGACCTGCGGGCAGCCGTCGCGGGCAGGCCGGTCTACTTCCACCTCGACTGCGACGTCCTCGAACCGGGCACGGTCCCGACCGACTACCGCGTCCCCGGCGGGCTGTCGCTGACCGACCTGCACGCGGTCTGCGAGGTGCTGGCCGAGCACGAGCTGGTCGGCGCCCAGATCGCCGAGTTCGAAGCGCCCGAGGACCCGCCTGCCGTGCCGGAACCGCTGCTCGACGCGATCCGGCCGCTCTGGGACGCGCGCCCGTAGTCACGTCCGGGCCGGTACCACGGGGGTGAGAGCGGGGCGTTTGGCCACCGGGCGGGCTCCGGACGTCCGCCCGAGCAGGTTCCTCCCGAGCCAGGGCGCGACGAAGGTCGCGAGCCACTTCAGCTCGGTTCCGGCGTGCTGCCACCGCGACCGCGGTGGCAGGGGCGGCAGCGGCGTGGTCCAGCCGTCGTCGCTGCCCGGCACGCCCAGCGCGTGCGCCACCGCCGCCGCGAAACGGGCGTGCCCCTCGGCGTTGGCGTGCAGGCGGTCGACGCAGTACAGCCGCTGATCGGCCACCGCCGGGTGCGGGAACGCGTCGACGAGCGTGGCTCCCCAGCGGCGGGCGGCGCGCCGGATCCCGGCGTTGAGCGCGATCACCCTGGGCACCAGGTAGCGCGCGACCGGCATGATCCGGCCGATGTCGGGGTAGGTCATGGCGACCACGTGCGCGCCCGCGTAGGTCAGCTCGCCGAACATCGCGTCCAGGTCGGCGGCGACCCGGGCGACGTCGGCCCGTGGCCGCAGCAGGTCGTTCATCCCGGCGCAGACGGTGACCAGGTCCGGCCGCAGCACCAGCGCCGCCGGGACCTGCTCGGCGCGGACCTGGCTCGCCAGCCTCCCGCGCACGGCGAGGTTCGCGTACCGCAGGTCCGGTCGCACCTCGGCCAGCCGCTCGGCGAGCCGGTCCGCCCAGCCCCGCAGCGCGCCCCCCGGACCGATGTCGTAGAGCCCTTCGGTCTGGCTGTCGCCGACCGCGACGTAGCGCTGGAACATGGCGATCTGTCTAGCACAGGCCGAGCATGACCAAAAATTTTTAGTATCCACAGAGGATTTCCCGGATTCACCTGCGTGGAGCCAGGTTCGGTCTAGGCTGGACCCGGCAACGACGAGTGCGAGGTGAAGAAGCCGACGTGGACGTGGAGATCGGCGACGGCGCCCTGCGCGGCGCCGAACGGGACGGAATCCGGGTGTTCAAGGCGGTTCCCTACGCCGCGCCACCCGTCGGCGAGCTCCGGTTCGCCCCACCTCGGCCGCCGGAGCCGTGGCCGGGGGTCCGCGACGCGACCCGGTTCGGCCCGTCCGCTCCGCAACCGGGCCCGTCCGGTGTCGTCGGGGACGAGAACTGCCTGCACCTCAACATCTACGCGCCCGCCGGCGGCGGTCCGCACCCGGTGTTCGTGTGGATCCACGGCGGTGGCGCGGTGATCGGCTCCCCCAACGAGTACGACGGCACGATGTTCGCGCGGCACGGCGTGGTCGTGGTGACCGTCGGGTACCGGCTCGGCGTCCTCGGGCTGCTGCACCTGCCCGAGGTCTTCGGCGGCGGCAACTTCTCGTTGCTCGACCAGGTCGCGGCGCTGCGCTGGGTTCGGGACAACATCGCCGCGTTCGGCGGCGACCCGGAGCGGGTCACCGTCGGCGGGGAGTCCAACGGCGGGCGCACGGTCGGGACGCTGCTGGCGGCACCGGCCGCGCGCGGCCTGTTCCAGCGCGCGATCGTGCAGAGCGGGACCGGGGTCGGAGTCGTCGTCGGCACCCCGGAGGAGGCCGCGACGACTGCCGACGCGGTGCTGGCCGAGCTCGGCACCGACGCCGGGAGCCTCCGCGACGTCCCCGTGCGGCGGATCATCGAGGCGCAGTCGGCGGTGTCGGCGGCCTCGCCGATCGCGGTGCCGTACCAGGTCGTGGTCGACGGCACGACGCTGCCGCGGCGGCCGATCGACGCGGTCGCCGCCGGAGCGGCCCGCGATGTCGCGCTGCTGATCGGGCACAACCACGACGAGCAGGACCTGTTCGCCGCGCTCGCCGGCGTCACCGGGTTCCGCACCGACAACTCGATGACCGTCGACGCCGCCACGACCGCCGCGGCCACCGCCGCCTACCGGGAGCTGCTGGCGGACTGGACCGACGAGCAGGTCCGGCGGCACGTCGTGACGTCGTCGGAGTGGTGGCTGCCCGCGATCCGGTTCGCCGAGGCGCACCTGGCAGGCGGCGGGCGGGCGTGGATGTACCGGCTGGACTGGCGGATCGCGCCGCGCGGTGAGGGCATGGGCGCCCCGCACACCCTGGACCTGCCGTTCGTGTTCGGCAGGGTCACGCCCCGGCTGCGCGCCGTGCTCGGCAGGCTTGACTCGGATCGGGCGAAGGCGGTCACCCGGGCCATGCACTCCGAGTGGATCGAGTTCATCGCCGACGGCGAGCCCGGCTGGCCCGCCTACGACCGCGCCGAGCGCGCCACCTTCCTGTTCGACGACTCGTGCCGGGTCGTCAGCGACCCGGACGTCGCGCTGCGGCGGGTGTGGGACGGCCGCATCTGACGAGGTCCGGTTCAAATCCCGGACCCACTGTTGTAATCGTATGACCATTGAGGCAGAGTGTCCGCACACTCAACGTCGAGGAGCCTCACGTGGAAACGATCCAACCGGCCTACGGGGTGGGCCCGCTGCTGCTCATCGCGGCCGCCGCGGTCGGCTTGCTGCTGCTGCTGATCATGAAGTTCCGGCTGCACGCGTTCATCTCGCTGGTGCTGGTGAGCCTGCTGGTCGGGCTCGCCACCCGGATCCCGTTCGACAAGCTGGTGGACACCCTGCTGGACGGGTTCGGCAGCACGCTCGGCACCGTCGGCCTGCTGGTCGGTCTCGGAGCCATGATCGGCAGGCTGCTGGAGGTCACCGGCGGCGCCCAGGTGCTGGCCAACACCCTGATCAACCGCTTCGGCCCCGGCCGCGCCCCGCTGGCGCTGGGCGTGGCTTCACTGATCTTCGGCTTCCCCATCTTCTTCGACGCCGCGTTCGTGGTGTTCCTTCCGATCATCCTCAGCGTCGCCCGGCGCTTCGGCGGCTCGGTGCTGCTCTACGCGCTGCCCGCCGCGGGCGGTTTCGCCGCGATGCACGCCTTCGTCCCGCCGCACCCCGGCCCGGTGGCCGCCGCCGAGCTGGTCGGCGCGGACATGGGGCTGGTCATGCTGGTCGGGCTGGCCGTCACCATCCCGACCTGGTACCTCGGCGCGTACCTGTTCGCGCAGATCACCGGCAAGCGGCTGAACGTCCCGGTCCCGGAGCTGACCGAGGGCGGCACCGAGCAGGACGGCTCGGGCGCGCCGCTGCCGCGGTTCTCCACGGTCGTCGGCGTGCTGCTGCTCCCGCTGGTGCTGATCTTCCTGCACACCGGCCTGGACACGCTCGCCGCCGCGGGCGTGGTCGACGGCGACCAGACCTGGGTCCAGGTGCTGCAGATGGTCGGCGAGACCCCGGTCGCACTGCTGGCCACCGCGATCGTCAGCATCATCGCGCTCGGCCGCGGCCGGTCGAAGGCCGACGTGGAGCAGATCGTCAACGGCGCGCTGGCGCCGGTCTGCGCGATCATCCTGATCACCGGTGCCGGCGGGATGTTCGGCGGCGTGCTGCGCGCCAGCGGCATCGGCGGCGCACTGTCGGACAGCCTGAACACGATCGGCCTGCCGCTGATCGTGGCCGCGTTCGTCATCTCCACCGCGCTGCGGGTGGCGCAGGGCTCGGCGACGGTCGCCATCACCACTACCGCCGGGCTGCTGGCGCCGACGGTGGCCGCGACCGAGGGGCTTTCGCCGCTCTACCGGGCGCTGCTGGTGCTGGCCATCGCGTGCGGCGCAACCGTGCTCTCGCACGTCAACGACTCCGGGTTCTGGCTGGTCGGCCGGTTCCTCGGCATGGACCTCAAGACCACGCTCAAGACGTGGACCGTGCTGGAGACCCTGCTCGGCGGGATCGGGTTCGTGTTCGTGCTGCTGCTCAGCACGGTGGCCTGAGACCGTGGCCGCCCGGACCAGCGGTGCGCGGTCAGCGGAGCTCGGGATCGGCCACCGCGGCCACCACCTCGGCGACGATGCCGCGCATCGCCACCTCGGCCACCTCGGCGTCGCCCGCCGCGATCGAGGACGCGACCAGGGCGTGCAGCCGCAGCGCCTTCTCCTCCGGCGTGGGCGGCATGAGGTGGTGCACGGTGCGGCCGGTCAGCACCTCGGCGACGACGTCGGACAGCCCGGCGAACATCTCGTTGCCGGAGGCCAGCAGCACCAGCCCGTGGAACTCGATGTCGAGGTCGAGGAACTTGTCCAGCTCGCCTGCCCGGCCGGTGGCGTCGAGCCGCCTGCCGACCTCGGCGAGGCGGGCGCGCTGGTCGTCGGTGGCGTTGACCGCGGCCTGGGCCGCGGCGGCCGGTTCGACCGCGGCGCGCAGGGCGGTCAGCGACCGCAGCTGCGCGTCGCGGCCCCGGCCCGCCAGGCGCCAGCGGATCAGCTGCGGGTCGAAGACGTTCCAGCGCTCGGTGGGGGTGACCGTGACGCCGGTGCGCGGCCGGGTCACCACGAGCTGGATCGACTCCAGCACCCGGACCGCCTCGCGGGCGACCGTCCGGGAAACGCCGAACTGCTGCTCGATGCGCTCCAGGGTGAGAACGTCGCCGGGGCGGTACTCACCGCCCGCGATGGCCGGGCCGAGCACGCCGAGGACCCGGTCGTGCAGGGTCTGTCGGTCCGGGACCGCCATCACCGGCACCCCTCCCCCTGATTCGTATGACGATTGAAACGCGGATGTTCCAGACATCCGATCCTAGAAGGGAGAACGGCGTGACGACCCAGGTGGTGGTCATGGGTGTGGCCGGTTCCGGCAAGACCACGGTCGCCGAGCTGCTGGCCGGCCGGGCGGGACTGGAGTTCGTGGAGGCGGACCGGTTCCACTCACCGGAAAACATCGCCAAGATGAGCGCCGGCACTCCGCTGACCGACGCCGACCGGCTGCCCTGGCTGCGCAGCCTGTCGGAGTGGATGCGCGACCGCCGGGCGGCCGGTTCCGCCACGGTCCTGGCCTGCTCGGCGCTCAAGCGCCCGTACCGCGACATCCTGCGCGAGCACGCCCCGAACCTGAAGTTCGTGCACCTGCACGGCCCCGAGGAGCTGGTGCTCGCGCGGATGGCGAGCCGCAAGGGGCACTTCATGCCGACCGCACTGCTGGACTCGCAGTTCGCCGCTCTGGAACCGCTAGAGGCCGACGAGGACGGCATCACCCTCGACCTGGCCGAGACCCCGGACCAGCTCGCCGACCGCGCGCTGTCCTGGCTCGGCCTGGCCAGCGACCTGCGAGCCTGAGCGGTCCGAACGGATTTTCGGCCGATCGTGTCCCACGCGTGATCCGGATCCGCCAGGCTGTGGGGCATGGACCGTCAACCCAGCGCCCTGAACGCCGCGGTGGCCGACCTGGAACGCGCACTCGCCGGACGGCCGGCGGAATCGGTGTCCCCGCGCGACGAGGACACCGGACCGCCCGGGGACGAGCCCACCGAGGACAAGGGCGCTGAGGACAAGGGCACAGGGGACAAGAGCGCTGGGGACGAGCCCGCAGGAGACGAGTGACCGCGGCTCAGCGCAGCTGCGGCAGGACCTCGGTCGCGAACAGCTCCAGCGATTCGGCGACCTTGCCGTACGGCAGACCGCCGACCTGGACGCCGAAGATCATCACGTCGTGGCCGAAGCGCTCCCGGTACACGCCGATCTTGTCGATGATCTCCTGCGGGCTCCCTGCGAAGAGCCCGCCGCCTGCGATGTTGCTCTCCAGCGTGTGGCCCGCGGGCTCGTCCCCGATCCCGCCGCGGTCGCGGGTCGGGTCGCGGTCGGCCCACAGGGCCTCGTAGTACGGGCGCAGGTCGTCGCGCGCCTGTTGCGAGGTCTTGCCGACGAACAGCATGCCGCCGGATCCGACCCGCGCCTGCTTCGGGTCGTGGCCGTAGTGCTCCCAGCGCTCGCGGTAGTGGTCGACGAGCACGCCGTAGTTCTCCATCGGCTGGATCGCGTTGGCGACGAAGATCGGGTCGCCGTGCTTGGCCGCGAGGTCCGGCGAGGAGCGGCTGGTCGCGACCCCGTGCCAGATCGGTGGCGGGCTCTGGAGCGGCCGCGGGATGCTGGTGAACGGCTCGTCGATCGTGCGGAACCGCCCGGAGAACGTCACGTCCTCCTCCCGCCAGAGCCGCCGGAGCAGTTCGTAGTGCTCGGCCAGGAGGTCCCACTGGTGCTCGCGGTCGTAGCCGAACACGGTGTAGGGGCTGGGCGAGTTCCCCTTGCCCACCACCAGTTCCAGCCGCCCGTGCGAGAGGTGGTCGAGCGTGGCGTAGTCCTCGGCGACCCGCACCGGGTCCAGAGTGCTCAGCAGCGTCACCGTGGTGATGAGCCGGATCCGGCTGGTCCGCGCGGCGATCGCGGACAGCACCACGGGCGGCGCGCTGGCCACGAATCGTCCGGCGTGGTGTTCGCCGAACCCGAAGTAGTCCAGGCCGAGTTCCTCGGACAGCGTCGCCAGCCGGACGACGTCGTCGAAGTACTCGGTGGTCGTCAGCTTCCGGCCGCTGACCGGATCCGGTTCGGTACTGCCCAGGCTGAGGATGCCGAGCTGCATCGCGCCACCTTCTCGATCGGAGTGGAGCTCAGGACGGACGGGGCCGGCGGTTAGGTCAACGCACGAGAGGTTTCAATTGGAACCGACCCGCAGCGCCGAACGTAACCAGCGCCCCACGCACCGTCAACGAGTCCACAGTGGAATCCCACGATGTGCGATGGCACCTGGCTCACCAGGGGGAATCCGGGCGACACTGGCCGTCCCCCAACGGAAACCGAACGCAGGAGCCGACCATGAGCTGGTCCCCGACGACCTCGCACTGGGGCGCCCACCGCGCCCGCGCGGCCACCGGCGGGACGGTCGAGGTCACCGGCCACCCCGACGACCCCGCTCCGGCCGACCTGCTGCGCAACGCCGACGCCGTCGCGCATCCGACGCGCGTGCGCGCGCCCGCGGTCCGGCGGGGCTGGCTGGAGGGCGGCGGGGTCCGGGGATCCGACGAGTTCGTCGAGGTCGGCTGGGACACCGCGCTCGACCTGGTCGCCGAGCAGCTGCGCCGGACACCGAACGAGGCGGTCTTCGCCGGTTCCTACGGCTGGGCCAGCGCGGGCCGGTTCCACCACGCCCAGAGCCAGCTGCGCCGGTTCCTCAACACCATCGGGGGCTGCACCACGTCCCGCAACACCTACAGCACGGGAACGTCCGAGGTACTGCTGCCCCACCTCGTGGGCGACGCCGACATCGTGATGCGCCACTGCGACACCTGGGACACGGTCCGCGAGCACACCGACCTCGTGGTCGCTTTCGGCGGGCTGTCGGCCAAGAACCTGTCGGTCACGCCCGGTGGGCTGACCCGGCACTCCAGCGCGGTCGCGGTCGGGTCGCTGACCGGTTCGGGCGTGGAGCTGGCCGTGATCAGCCCGCTGGCCGACGACGGACCGCCCGGCGCGCGCTGGTATCCGGTCACGCCCGCCACCGACGTCGCGCTGATGCTCGGCCTCGCGCACACGCTGCTGGCCGAGGACCTGCACGACCGCGAGTTCCTGACCACCCGCTGCACGGGCTTCGACGTCTTCGCCGAGTACCTGCGAGGAATGCGCGACGGAGTCGCCAAAACCGCGGACTGGGCGGCCGGGATCTGCGGGCTGCCCGCCGACGACATCCGCGCCCTGGCCCGGCGGATGGCCGCGGGCCGCACGCTGGTGACGGTCTCGTGGTCGCTGCAACGCATCCGCCACGGCGAGCAGCCGGTGTGGGCGGGCCTGGCGCTGGCGGCGATGCTCGGGCAGATCGGGCTTCCCGGCGGCGGTTTCGCCCACGGTTACGGGTCGATGGGCGACATCGGCGAGGCCGGACCGCTGCGGCAGTTGCCGACGCTGCCGCAGGGCCGCAATCCGGTGTCGTCGTTCATCCCGGTCGCCAAGGTCGCCGACATGCTGCTGCACCCCGGGCAGGAGTACGACTACGACGGGCAACGGCGCACCTTCCCGGAGATCCGGCTCGTCTACTGGGCGGGCGGCAACCCGTTCCACCACCACCAGGACCTCAACCGGTTGCGGCGCGCGTTCGCCGTGCCGGAGACGATCGTCGTCCACGAACCGCACTGGACGGCCACCGCGCGGCACGCCGACATCGTCCTGCCGGTGACCACGACGCTGGAACGCGAGGACATCGGAGCGGGCCGCCGCGACACGCATCTGACCGCGATGCACCGGATTCTCGACCCCGTCGGGCAGGCGCGCGACGACCACGACATCTTCCTCGGCCTGGCCGAACGGCTCGGCACGGCCGAGGAGTTCACCGAGGGCCGCAGCAAGCGGCAGTGGCTGGAGCACCTGTACTCGCGCTGGCGCGCGGACCTGGCGGCCGAAGGCCACGATCTCCCGGAGTTCGCCGAGTTCTGGGCCGCCGGGCAACTCCGGATGCCCGCGACGCCACCGCGACGCCCGCTCGCGGCCTTCCGCCGGGGCGAACCGCTCGCCACGCCGAGCGGGCGGATCGAGCTTTTCTCCGAGACCATCGCCGGGTTCGGCTACCCGGACTGCCCCGGCCACCCCACCTGGCTCGCGCCCGAGATCTCCGACCGGTGGCCGCTCCGGCTGATCGCGCACCAGCCGAGAACCCGCCTGCACAGCCAGGGAGATGTCGGCTCGCTCAGCCAGGAATCCAAAGTGGAGGGACGTGAGCCGGTGCGGATCAACCCGCGCGACGCCGCCGAACGGGGCATCGCCGAGGGGGACGTGGTCCGCCTGTTCAACGACCGCGGGGCGTGCCTGGCGGGCGCGCGGCTGTGCGACGACGTCTCTCCCGGTGTTGTCGTGCTCGCGACCGGCGCCTGGTTCGACCCGCTGGAGGACCCGGCCCAACCCGGCGGCACCCTGTGCGTGCACGGCAATCCCAACGTGCTCACCGCTGATGTGCCGACTTCTTCGCTGTCCCAAGGGTGTTCCGGACAGCAGGCGCTGGTCCAGGTGGAACGCCAGCACGGGGAGGCCCCGCCGCTGCGCTACCTCGCCCCACCGCGCATCCTGGGCGGTGACGAGCAGTCGGTGGAGGCGTGATGATCTGGCGTGACGAGCTGGTCGGGCAACTGGACTTCTACTGGGAGCAGCACCTCTGGCCGCGCCTGGAAGGGCTCACCGACGACGAGTACCTGTGGGAGCCGGTCGAGGGGTGCTGGAGCGTACGCCGCGGGCCGGGCGGCGGCTCCATGATCGACTGGACCTGGCCGGTGCCCGAACCTCCGCCGGTCACCACGATCGCCTGGCGGCTCGCGCACGTCGCGGTCCAGGTGTTCGGCATTCGCGCCAGCAGCCATTTCGGCGACGGTTCGCTGACGATCACCACCGCCGAGTGGCCGGGCGACGCCGCGACCGGGCTGGAGATGCTGCGCACGAACTACCATTGGTGGCGGGACGGGATCCGCGGCCTCGACGAGACCGCGCTCGCCGCGCCCGTGGGCGAGGCCGAAGGCCCGTGGGCCGAATACCCGTTCGCGACGTTGATCCTGCACCTCAACCGCGAGGTCATGCACCACGGGGGCGAGATCGCGCTCCTGCGCGACCTCTACCGGGCCGGGTACGCCCGCGCCGGTTCCTGACCAGCGGTTACGCTGGCGAGTGATGCGACGCAGGCTCCGGTCCCCACTCCCCCAGCGCGATGGTCTCGACGCCATGCGGCTGCGGCTGCCCGCAGGCGGGCCGTGGGCGACGGTGCGCGATCACCTCGTCGACCGGCTGCCGATCGGGGCCGAGCAGGTCGACGCGATGTTCCGCGCGCGGGCCGTCGTCGACCTCGACGGGCCGCTGGAGCCCGATGCGCCGTTCGTGCCCGGCGGCAGCGTGTGGTTCCACCGGGAGCTGCCGGAGGAAGCGCCCGTGCCATCGGAGATCGGCATCGTCCACCGCGACGACAACATCCTGGTGATCGACAAACCGCACTTCCTGGCGACCACGCCGCGAGGGCGGCACGTCGCGGAGACCGCGCTGGTGCGGTTGCGCCGGGATCTGGACCTGCCCGATCTCAGCCCCGCTCACCGGCTGGACCGCACGACGGCCGGGCTGGTGCTGTTCGTCATCCGCCCGGAGCTGCGCGGCGCGTACCAGACGATGTTCCAGAACCGCTTGGTGCACAAGGAATACGAGGCGATCGCGCCGTTCGACCCCGGGCTGGCGCTGCCCCGCGCGGTGCGCAGCCGGATCGTCAAGGAGCGCGGTGTGCCCGCGGCTCGGGAGGTCCCCGGTGAGCCCAACGCCGAGACGGTCGTCGAGCTCGTCGAGCACCGCGGCGGGCTCGGCCGGTACCGGCTGCTGCCGCGGACCGGCCAGACCCACCAGCTCCGCGTCCACCTCAACGCGCTGGGCGTCCCGATCCTCAACGACGACCTCTACCCCGTCGTCGCGCAGCGGCCGCCGGACGACTTCAGCGCTCCGCTGCAACTGCTCGCGAAGGTCCTGGCTTTCACCGATCCGGTCACCGGGGTCGCACGCCGGTTCCACAGCGGGCTCGCGCTCGGCTCCTGGTGACCGTCACGGGTTGGTCCGGTCGGCGGCCCCGTAGATCAGCCAGTCCGAGATTCCGCCCAGCTTCGAGGCGATCAGGTCGGCCTGCTGCGGAGCGATGCCGATCTCGCGGCCCGCGGAGTCGACGATGCGGACCTCGGGCAGCCGCACGGTGATCGTGACCTCCCCGTGGTCGGCGAACGCGGGAATCCGCCAGGTCCTGGACTCCGGGACGCCCGCCATCAGACCGGCCTCCCACTCCGCGCGCTGGCGCTGGACGTCGGACTGCATCACAACCTCGACCTTCGCTCGGCCCACCCGGAATCCGGGCCTGTCACAAGCGAATTTGACACGACGCGGCGCCGGCGTGCACTCATCCGATCTAGTCATTGTGGACGGACGAGGCGCGCGGAGATCATGGAGGCGAAGCCGCCGCGCTAACCGGCGCAGCCGAACACCACCGAGTGCCAGCCGGTGGCGCCGTCGGGCAGGACCGGCTGCCGGTTCCCGGTCTGGGTGCGGCCCGCGCGGTCGGTGGCCCGGCACTCCACCACGTGCTGTCCCGGCGGGAGGTGGAAGGTCACCCGCCACATCCGCCAGGTGTCGCGGCCGACGTCGGTCGCCAGTTCGGCCTCCCGCCAGGGCCCGCCGTCGACGCGGACCTCCACCCGGTCGATCCCGGTGTGCTGCGCCCAGGCGACGCCGGCGACCGTGACCGGGCCCGCCGGGACCGACGACCGCGGCCTGGGCCGGTCGATCCGGGACTGGGTCTTGACCGGAGCCTGCTTGGCCCAGCCGCGCTTCTCCCAGTAGTGCCTGCGGTCGAAGGTGGTGACCTCGGCGTCGACGAGCCACTTGGTCGCCGAGACGTAGCCGTAGAGGCCGGGCACGACCATCCGCACCGGGAAGCCGTGCTCGAAGGGCAGCGGCTCGCCGTTCATGCCGACCGCGAGCATCGCGTCCCGGTCCGCCTCCAGCAGCACGTCCAGCGGGGTTCCGGTGTCGAACCCGTCGGCGCTGGTGGTGAAGAGCTGCTGCGCGCCGGGCCGGACCCCGGCCTCCAGCAGCAGGTCGCGCACCGGCACGCCGTGGAACTCGGCGGTGGAGATCAGATCGCCGCCGACCTCGTTGGACACGCAGGCGAGGGTGATGGTCCTGATGATGAGCCCGCGGCGCAGCAGGTCCTCGTAGCCGAGGTCGAGTTCGCGGTCGACCATGCCGTGCAGGCGCAGCCGCCAGTCCTCGGCGCGCAGCTGCGGGACGCTCAGCGCGGTGTCGATGCGGTAGAAGTTCCGGTTCGGGGTGAGGAACGGGACTCCGCCGGAGCCGGTGAAGTCCGCGCCCGGCGGTGGCGGGGTCACCGGCGGGATCCTCGCGCCGGCCAGCCGCCGCGACTCGTCGGCGCCCGTCCCCGATCCGGCGAACGCGCCGACCGCGCCTGCGACCCCCGCGCTCGCCGCCAGCGAGACCGAGGTCGTGAGGAACCTCCGCCGGTCCGGCCGCGTTCCGGCCTCGTCGGCCGAGACCGCGCGGTGCAGCGTCAGGAAGGCCCAGATGCCGGTGACCGGTGCCGCCAGCGGAGCAAGCAGGGCTGCCGGGGCGAAGTCCGGGCGGACGGCCACGGCCGCGATCCCGAGCAGGCCGAACGCGCCGATCAGGATCACGCCGGGCCAGGGCGCGCGGCGCGACAGCAGCCCGCCCGCGACCGCGAGCGCGCCGATGACCAGGGCCATCCCGATCAGCAGCGCGCTCTTGTCGGCGGTGCCGAAGATCCGGATCGCGAAGTCCTTCACCGGGGCCGGGGTCAGGTCGATCGCGGTGTTGCCGACCGCCAGCAACGGTGACGAGCGCGGCGAGAGCACACCGGCCAGGAGGTGTCCGGACGCGAGCGCGACCGCCGCGCTCACCAGGCCCACGACGGCCGCCTGCGGGCGCGGGATGGGTGCAGTCATGACGCCATTCGACCGCGCGGCACCGGGTTCGTCCACTGGGGAGCGCGCGCCGTAAGACACGCGTAAGAGGGATGACCGAAGGCTGACGTCGGTGGCCGGAACCTCCCGCCACCGGTCCCGCGCGCCTACCGTCGGCGGGGTGCGAGTTCTTGTCACCGGCGGTGCCGGATTCATCGGTTCCCACGTAGCTGACGCGCTGGCCGGGCGCGGCCACGACGTGGTGCTGCTCGACGCCCTCCTGCCCCAGGCCCACGGGTCGGTCCCCGAAGTCGGGCACCGGCTCGTGCGCGGCGACGTCCGCGATCCGGATCTCCTCCGCGACCTGCTGCGCGGTGTCGACGTGGTCTGCCACCAGGCGGCCATGGTCGGGCACGGCGTCGATCCCTCGGACATGCCCGACTACGCGTCCCACAACGACTGCGGGACCGCCGTCCTGCTGGCTGCGATGCACGCGGCGGGCATCGGGAAACTGGTGCTTGCGTCGTCGATGGTCGTCTACGGCGAGGGCCGGTACCGCTGCGCCGAGCACGGGACCGTCCGGGCGGCCTCCCGGCGCGCCGACGATCTCGATGCCGGCCGCTACGACCCGCGCTGCCCGCGATGCTCGGCGGTGTTGGCGCCCGGACTGGTTCCTGAGGACGCTCCTCTTGATCCCAGAAGCACTTATGCGGCAACAAAACTGGCGCAGGAGCACCTGGCGGCTGCGTGGGCGCGGCAGACCGGTGGCGGCGTGTGGGCGTTGCGGTACCACAACGTCTACGGGCCCCGGATGCCCAGTGGAACGCCGTATGCGGGTGTGGCGTCGCTCTTCCGCTCCGCGCTGCACCGTGGCGAGGCACCGGCAGTGCTGGAGGACGGCAAGCAGCTGCGCGACTTCGTCCACGTCACCGACATCGCGGAGGCCAACGCCCTCGCCGTCGAGGCTGATTCGCCCGAAGTACTCGAAGCGGTCAACGTCTGTTCCGGGCACCCGCACACGATCGGCGAGCTGGCCGAGGAACTTTCCAAGGCGTGCGGCGGGCCTGCGCCGAAGGTGGTCGGTGGTGCGCGGGCCAACGACGTGCGGCACGTCGTCGCCGACCCCGCAAAGGCCCGAGCGGTTCTTGGTTTCCGCGCCGCTGTGGGATTTTCCGACGGCATCGCCGAGTTCGCGCACGCTCCGCTGCGCGCTCCGGCTGCCGTCACGTCCTGACGTGGTCGGGTGTCGCGAGGGGAATCCTGACCTCGAAGCGGCATCCGGGGCCGTGGTTGCGAGCGGTGATGCTCCCGTTGTGGGCGTGCACGAGTCCCTGCGCGATCGCCAGCCCGATGCCCGCACCCGAGCCGGTCCGCGAGGCGCTGCCCCGGAACGCCACGTCGAAGACCCGCGCGAGGTCGTCGGGCGGGATGCCGCCGCACGCGTCGTCCACCCGCAGCCAGCCCTGCGCCCCGTCGCTCCCGGCCGCCAGCACCACCGCGCCCTCGGCCGGGGTGTGGCGGATCGCGTTGGACAGCAGGTTGCGCACCACGCGGGCGAGTTCCGGATCGCTGCCCGACACCACGGGCCAGTCGCTGGGCTCGGTGCGCAGCCGCACCCCGCCGCGCTGCGCGACCGGGTTCTCCGCCGCCACCGCCTCGCTGACCACGTCGGCCAGCGGAACCGCCGACATGCTCAGCTGCAGGGCCCCCGCGTTGATCCGGGACAGCTCGAACAGGTCGTCCACCATGCCCGACAGCCGCCGCGCGTCGTTGTGGATCCGGCCCGCGTACTCGCAGACCTCGTCCGGTTCGGTGACGACCCCGTCCGAGAGCGCCTCGGCCATCGCGCGGATCCCGGCCAGCGGGGTCCGCAGGTCGTGGCTGATCCAGGCGACCAGTTCGCGCCGGGACGCCTCTGCCGCCCGCTCGCGAGCTCTGGCCTCCCGCTCCCACACGCTGCGGCGGGCGATGCTGCAGCCGAGCACGACCGCCAGCGGCACGGTCACCACCGCGACCGCCGTGCACACCACGACGACCATCGTCATCTGCGGCCCGAACATGAACCCGGTTACGCCGAGGACTCCGGTCAGCGTCGCCACCAGCGGCACCAGCACCAGCACGGTCAGCGCGGTGGTCAGCGACCGCCTGCGCAGCAGGTAGAGCAGCGCCGCGCCGAGCAGCGCGACCGGTAGCGACAGCGCGATCGCGTACGGGACGACGTGGCTGAGTTCGGTCAGCACGTTCATGACGGCTCCAGCGGGTCGTAGCGGTAGCCGACGCCCCAGACCGTGGCGATCCGGGCCGGACGGGCCGGATCGGGCTCGATCTTCTCCCGCAACCGTCTCATGTGGACGGTGACGGTGGAGTGGTCGCCGAAGCTCCAGCCCCACACCCGCTCCAGCAGCTCGGCGCGGGAGAAGGCGCGGCCGGGGTTGCGCAGCAGGAAGGCCAGCAGGTCGAACTCGCGGCCGGTGAGCGCGAGCTCGGCGCCGTCGAGGGTGCCGCGCCGGGCGCCGAGGTCCAGCCGCAGCGGGCCGTCGGAGACGGTCTCGCCCGCCCCCGGCGGGCTCGCCCCCGCCCGGCGCAGGATCGAGCCGACCCGCAGCACGAGCTCGCGCGGGCTGAACGGCTTGACCACGTAGTCGTCGGCGCCGGTCTCCAGGCCCAGCACCCGGTCGGACTCCTCCCCGAGGGCCGTGAGCAGCACGACCGGGACCGCGCTGGTCTCCCGCAGCCGCCTGCACACGTCGAGCCCGCCGACGCCGGGCAGCATCAGGTCCAGCACCACCAGGTCCGGCCGATGCCGCTCGTGCAGCTGGAGCGCGGTCTCGCCGTCACCGGCGAGCTCCACCTCGTAGCCCGCCCGCTCCAGGTAGCGGCGGACCACGTCGCGCACCGAGGTGTCGTCATCGACCACGAGCACCTTCACCAGTTCGTCACCACCAGATGGTTCACCGCGAGCGCGGTGATCGCCTGCACCGCCAGCCACCCGCGCCGGTGCGCCGCCGGGAGGAGCCATGCCCCGGCGGCGAACCAGACGGCGAAGGGCAGCCAGATCCGTTCCACCTCGGCCTTGCTCAGCCCGGACAGGTCCGCCGCCAGCACCGCCAGCAGCGCGGCGGCGACCAGTCCCGCCGATCGCCACCCCACGGCCGAGCGCCGGACCACCACCGCGGCCACCGGCCCCGCCGACAGCAGCACCGCACCGAGGTTGCCCCACACCCAGTAACTGTACGGCCGCTGGGCGAATTCTCCCTGGTAGTAGCGCTGAACGACCAGCTCGTAGCCGTCGAACCACCAGAACCCCGCCGCGGCGAACGCGGCCACCACGGCCAGCGCCGCGACGGCCGCGGCGACCAACGGCACGACCCGCCGGGTCGTCAGGGTGATCGCGAGGACGAACGCGCCCGCGAGCACGAGCCCGTAGTTGAGGAAGATCGCCCACCCCAGCAGCGCTCCCCCGGCCGCCGCCGACCGGACCGAGCCGACCGCGAACAGCGCGATGCCCGCGGCCACGACCGCCATGAACACGCCGTCGGCCGACACCCCGACCCACACCGCGCCCGGGAACAACACCAGGAACGGCACCGACGCCCTGGCCGCGTCGGCGCCGTGGAGCGCCCGGACGGCGATCGGCACCGAGATCGCCACCGTCGCACCGGCCAGCAGCGACAGCATCCCCGCCGCGGCACCACCGCCGAGGCCGATGCGGTCGAGCCAGACGTAGAGCAGCAGGGCGCCCGGCGGGTGACCGGACACGTGCACGGTCCACGAGCCCGGGGCGAGCAGGACATGGTCGGTGAACCCGCTGAGCATCGCCGGGATGTCGGTCACCCGCGGCACGTCGTGCAGGTACTCGGGTTCGTGGGTGAGGCGGCGGGCGATGCCTTCCTGCCAGCCCTCGATCATCGCGAGCGAGAAAGTCCACAGCAGAGAGCCGAGGTAGCCGGTCGCCAGCAGGCCGCGCCAGGACAGCCGGTCGGCCAGCGCCGGTCCCCAGGCGATCACGGCCGCCGCCGTGAGCAGGGCAGGCGGGGTGCCGGGGCCGGCGTGGGGCAGCCAGTAGCCGAACAGCGGAGCCGAGTCGGCGAACAGCGGAACGCCGGCCTGGTTGAGCCGGAAGCCCGCCACGGCGACGGCGAGGATGATGCCGACTGCGATGGCGCACGCGATCAGGTCGGCTCGAACAGGACGCACTCGCGCGAAGGTAGTCCGGCCACCGGCGGTTTCCCAGCGGGCCGCCGCATCCGTCAGAACTCCGTAAGACTTCGCCCGACGTCATGATTTCTTAAGCACCGCAAGCGTTTCCAGCACGTCCACTGTGAGCTTCACTGGCCGCCATGAAGCCAATCGACGTGGTGCTGCCATGCCTGGACGAGGCCGCCGCACTCCCCGCGGTGCTCGCCGCGCTGCCGGCCGGATACCGCGCCCTGGTCGTCGACAACGGGTCGTCCGACGGCTCACCGGAGGTCGCCGCGCGGCACGGCGCGACGGTGATCGCGGAACCCCGCCGGGGCTACGGCGCCGCCGTGCACGCGGGACTGGAGTTCTCGACCGCCGAGATCGTGTGCGTGATCGACGCCGACGGTTCGCTGGATCCACGGGTGCTGCCCGTGCTCGCCGGGTTCGTCGACCGGGGCGAAGCCGACCTCGCCGTGGGGCGCCGGGTTCCCACCTCGGCCAAGGCGTGGCCTTGGCACGCCCGCGCGGGCAACGCCGTGATCGCCGGGCTGCTGCGCAGGCGCGGTCTCCCGGTGCACGACATCGCTCCGGTCCGGGCCGCCCGGCGTGCCGACCTGTTGGCGCTCGGGGTAGCCGACCGCGCGTTCGGCTACCCGCTGGAACTGCTGTTGAAGGCGGCCGGGGCAGGCTGGCGGGTGCGGGAGGTCGACGTCGCCTACCGGCCCCGGACGGCCGGGACGAAGTCGAAGGTCAGCGGCTCGCTTCGCGGGACGCTCCGGGCGGCGCGGGACATGGCGGGGGTGCTGCGGTGACCGCGCTGCTGGTGGTCGCCAAGGCCCCGGTGCCGGGGCAGGCCAAGACCCGCCTGTGCCCGCCGCTCACGCCCGCGCAGGCCGCCGAGGTCGCGGCGGCGAGCCTGCTCGACACCCTCGACGCGGTCACCGCGACACCCGGTGTCCGGCCGGTGGCGGCGATGACCGGTGATCTCGGCGCCGCCACCGGTGGCGGCGCGCTGCGCGCCGCATTGCGGTCGTGGACCGTGCTGGGCCAGCGCGGCGAGACCTTCGGTCAGCGGCTGGCCGCCGCGCACGCCGACACGTCCGCCGCGCTCCCCGGGGTTCCGGTGTTGCAGGTCGGCATGGACACCCCGCAGGTGACCGCCGATCTCCTGACCGACGCGTGCTCGCGGCTGGCCACGGCGGACGCGGTGCTGGGCCTGGCCGAGGACGGCGGGTGGTGGGCGGTGGGGTTCCGCGATCCGCGGCATTCCGCACTGCTGGAAGACGTTCCGACTTCCCGGGACGACACCGGATCCCGCACGCTTGCCGCACTCCGGCAGCGCGGGCTCCGGGTCGAGCCGCTGCCACGACTATCCGATGTGGACACCGTCGAGGACGCGGCGCGGGTCGCCGAACTCGTCCCCCGCTCCCGGTTCGCGGCCAGCCTGCCCGCCGGAGCCCTGCGTTGACCTTCGAACTCGGTTACGAGGGCGCTGACTGCACGTTGGTCACCAGCGACGGCCTCGCGCGGCCGATGCGCACCCGCCGCTGGTCCGCCCCTCCAGGACGGGCCGACGAACTGTTGCTCAACGCCTGCACGGGCCCGGTGCTCGACATCGGCTGCGGGCCCGGGCGGCTGGTCGCGGCCTTCGCCGACCGAGGTGTCCCCGCTCTCGGCGTGGACACCTCGCCGGTGGCCGTGCGGCTGTGCCGGGACCGCAACGCCGCGGCCCTGCGGCGCAGTGTGTTCGACCGGCTGCCCGGCGAAGGCCGCTGGCGCGAGGCGCTGCTGATCGACGGCAACATCGGCATCGGCGGTGACCCGCACCGCCTGCTGCGCCGGGTGCGCGGGCTGCTGCGGCCCGGCGGACGCGCCTGGGTGGAGGTCGATCCGCCCGGGACCGCGCCGTGGCGGGGGTCCGCGCGGCTGGTCCGCGGGAACGCCAGGGGCGCGGCCTTCGGGTGGGCGATCGTCGGCGCGGACGCGATCGGCGAGCTGGCCGCGGCGACCGGCTTCGGCCCGGCAGTCGTCGTCGAGCGCCATTCCCGCTGGTTCGCTCTGCTGACCGCGCCGGATGACGCGGCGTGATGCGACGGTACGGGAAGCCTGTTCCACGCGTTGAACTGCGCCGATGACCTCGGATTGGCCTGCGCCGGTGACCTCGGCTTGACCGACGCCAGTGACCTCAGATTGGCCTGCGCCAGTGACATCGGCTTGACCCGCGCCGGTGACCTCGACTTGGCCGACGCCGGTGACCTCGGTCAGGCCGGCGTGTTCGCGCTCCCGGCACGGCCCGGCTCGCGAACCAGGTACACGTCGACCGGGTCTTCGGTTTCGACTGCGAACCCGTGCCGCTCGTAGAGCCGCCGGGCCGGGCTGCCCTGCAGCACGTTCAGCCGGACCAGGACGCCGTCGCGGTCGCACCGCTCCAGCAGCCCGCGCAGCACGGCCGCCCCGATGCCGTTTCCCTGCAGGTGCGGGGCCAGGTAGAAGTGCTCCAGCCAATGCGCGTCCTCGGCCGGGCGCAGGGACACGCAACCGGCGAACGCGCCGCCGACCTCGATCACCCACGTGTGCTCGGGCAGGAACGCGTCGCGCAGTCGCCGCCGCACCCGCTGCTCGTCGTACCGCCCGAGCCGCTCCAGATCCGGCCGCAGCACCACCGCCCGCAACTCCGCCACCGCATCGACGTCCGCCGTCGACGCGGGCCGAATCTCCCAGTCCGCCATGACCGCGAGACTACGGATGCCGTCTCGCTACGGTGATTCGATGCAGCGGAACGATCTGAAGCCGTACTGGAACACCAACGTCGCGCAGCACCCGAGGATCCTCCGCACCGTCCCCGAAGGATGCCGCGACGCGTTGGACGTGGGCTGCGGGGACGGGCTGCTGGCGCGGAAGCTGGCGGGGCGGGCCGAACGCGTCACCGGCATCGACCAGTCTTCGGTCATGATCGACCGTGCTCGCGATCTCGCCGCCGATCGCCCGGCTCTTGCCTTCGTCGAGGGCGACTTCCTGACCTTCGACCTCCCCGCCCCGGGCTACGACTTCATCTGTTCGGTGAGCTCGATCCACCACATGGACTTCGAAGCGGCCGTCACACGCATGCGCGACCTGCTGCGTCCCGGCGGCACGCTGGTGGTCGTCGGCGTGGCCCGCGAGGTGAGCCCGGCGGATTGGGCGGCGAGGATCGCGAGTGCTCCGATCGTGCGGGTCACGAAGGCGCTGCGCCGCGCGCAGGCCCCGGAGGGAATGCCGGTCTCCGACCCTCGGATGAGTTACGGCCAGGTGCGGGCCACTGCGCGACGGCTCCTCCCATGTGTGCGCTACCGCTGGCACGTGCTCCGCCGGTACTCGTTGGTCTGGGAAAAGCCAAGTCGCTAGGGGATCTACCCGTTGATGGCGTACTCGGTGAACTGGCCGCAAGCGGCGAAGCCCAGCCTGCGGTAGACGGGCTCTCCGTCGGCCGAGGCTTGCAGGACAGCGGTGCGGAAACCCTCGTTGCGCGCGGTGTGGAGCACGGCGGTGGTGATGGCGCCGCCGTAGCCGCGTCGGCGGTCCGCGGCCAGCGTCGAGATGTTGTAGATGCCCGCCACGTCGGCGTGGAGGAAGACTTCCGCCGAGCAGACCGGCCGGTCGTGGACGTAACCGACGAGGTAGCGCGCCGGGCTCTGCGCGGAGAGCGCCAGTTCCGCTGCCTCGGTGAAGAACCGAACGACCGTGGCGGCGGGCGGGGTCCAGTTCGCGGCCAGCACCGCCGCGTAGTCGGCCAGCTGATCCGCCGATGTCACCGGGCGGATGTCCAGACCTTCCACCCGCGGCCGTTCCGGAACATCGCGCAGGTCCTTCCACATCCCCGCCTCGGTCTCCGACGCGCTGAGACCGGCTGCCACGAGGTGTGCACCCAGATCTTCCGGTGCGGAGGCGGGCCCGACCCACCACGAGAACGGCCGACCGGTGGCGGAGAGCCGCTGGACCGTCTCGTAGATCCGGTGCGGCGCGGAATCCGCGGTGAAGCGGGCCGTCGCGACGATGTTGAACGTGTCGTCGGCGAGCCCGCTGTCGGCGATCAGCAGGTCATCGCTCTCGACGACCGTCGCGTTCGGCAGCCTCCGGTGGAGGTGGCACGCGTGCTCGGCGAGGTTCCGCTCCATCCTGGTCAGCAGGTCGGCTTCGTCGGTGATCAGAGGTTTTGCCGTGCTCATAGTCGTTCAATTGCAGCATCGCGGGATGCGCACGTCATCTGTATTTTCGGCCCGCGCCGACCGGTCAGCGCACGGGACTCTGCGACGCCGCCGTTGCCGCGTCCGAGGAGCGGAAGCCCGCAAGAACCTCGGCTGGTCGTCCGTCGCGCACGGGGATCGGGACGAGCCGCTCCCCTGGCCCGTCGACCTCGACGACCTGCTCACCCAGCACGACTCCCGTGGGATCGACGGCGAACAGGTGCACCGTGCCCGGTCCGCGCACCGCCAGCTTCGCCGTGACTTCACCGGCGGTGGCCGACGCGTCGGTGACCTGCGCCGGTGCCGACGCCCGTGGCGCGCCGCCGAGCGAAGTGCCCAGGCGGACCGACTGCGCGATCGACTGCGGTGAATCGACGGATGCCAGCGCATCGAGCGGCAGTGCGGGTTCCGGTGGGCCCACCGGCTGCCCGGCGGGCTTGCCCGCGAGCCGGGCCACGCCCCAGCGGTACGGGTCGCCCTGCACCCCTTCCCAGGTGGACCAGCCGATCCGGGTCTGGCCGACCTGGTCATCGGTGTCGGAGTCGTAGACGAAAAGGTTGAGCCCCAGGCGCCCGGGATCGACCGAACCCGGCACGTTCTCCAGCGGGATCGACGTTTCGACGGTGTAGCCGCCCGGCCGGGGCACCGACGCGACCTCGACGCCGGGAGCGGTTTCGCCGCCGGGCCCCTGCTTGTTGTCGGCATCGCGGGCGAAGCAGGCAGGCCCCTGCGCCGTGACCGGAAGCACCGCGAGCTTGAACGTGCTGGAGGTGTTCTCCGAGTTGCCCTTCGGATCGATCGCGATCTCCAGCGCATCGGTCCGCCAGTGCCGCTTGCAGTCCTCCTGCGCGAGCACCGCTCCCCGGGCGTCGTCAGTCACCTCGACGATCGCGTGCAGCTTCTCGTTGCGCCAGGCCAGTTTCGCCCGCGCCGAGCAGTCCTGCGGGCCCGCGCAGTCGTCGCCCTCCCAGCCGGAGGAGATGTCGATCCACGGCGACGGGTACTCCTCGGGTGCCGCGGCACCGTCGACCACCGGATCCGCCTGCGCCTGCGGGATCTCGGCCGCCGGCACCAGCTCCAGCGCCGCGCCGGACCGGGCCTCTCCGCTGTCGGTGCGGGTCACCAGCTGGTACGGGTGGTCGCCGCCCTGGGTTCCGGTCGGCATGGACGGATCGGTGCTCGTCACCTCGAAACCGACCGTGGTCGTCCCGCCCGGTGGAACGTCGGTGAACGGCTTCTCCGCCTGCGCCACGGCGAAGCCCGCTGGTGGTTCCAGCACGACCGAACCTGATTTCGGCGTGCTGCCGTGGTTGCGGACCACTGCCTGCACGGTCCGCGATCCCCCGGTCGGCACGGTCTGCACCGGTGGCACGACGTCGCGCAGCGCTGGAATCCCGTTCGCCTCAACCCATTCCTGGAATTCCGCGACCGCGGGCAGCCGAGCCTGCTCGGCAACGACCGGAGACACGACGTCCAGGCACAGTTCGGTCGTTCCGGTGCCGTCCGGCGACTGCGCCCGCACCGGGACGACAACGCGTCCGATCTGGTCGGCGGGAGCAGTGACGGTGAACCGCACCTCGGCGCTGGAACCCGGTGCCAGCGGGCCGAATCCGCCGTCGCCTTCGACCCGCCAGCCCGGCGGGAGGTCCAGTCCCACCTTCCCGGCGGCAAGGGCCTTCGGTGCGGAGACCGTCACCCGCACCCCGAAGCTGTCTCCGCCGGTCACCCGGCTCCGGTCGGCCGCGGCCGAAAGCCCGGTGCCGAGCGGGAAACCACCGTCTCCGGGCAGCAACGCACCGGCCAGCGGAGCCTCCACGGCCGACGCCGTCGGCGCGTGCGGTGCGCGGTTGGCGAGTTCGGTGAGCTTGTCGCAGCCGATCTGCTCCGGGGCTTCGGGGATGTCCGGTCGTCCTTCCCAGCCCTGGCTCCGGTATTCGCGCTCGGCCTCGCGTTCCTCCTGCTCCCAGGTCTTCCCGCTCGGCGCGGGACGGCCGCCCCACACGGAGAAGTCCCGGCCCGCCGACTCCGGTGCGGGCCCGGTGCGCTCGCAGTCCGGGCCCGGGTTCTCCTCCTCCGCACCGGCCGAGTTGGCCAGCACCCGGCGCACCGACCACGGGCGCAGCCCCTCGCCGGTGATCTGCTCCGGGAACGCCGCCGGGTCCGCGGCCAGCCGGTACGCCTCCAGCGCCAGCCGCGCGGCGTACTGGTGGTTGCCGTGATTTCCCGGTGATGGCGCGGGATTCATGGTGACGACGACCTCCGGGCGGGTCTCGCGCACCACGCGGACCAGCTTGTCCAGGACGTCGTCGTGCTTCCAGGCGTGCTCGGTGAGCGGGGCGCTGACCGTGTAGTAGAGGTCGGCCTCGTCGAGGTTGTAGACGTCGGTGACGCCGAGCCCGCCGACCGCGCGGCGTTCCTCGCCCTCGCGCAGCAGCCCGAGCCGCGGCCCCTCCTCCGGACCGGCCGCGTTGCCGCCGCCCTCACCCCGGGTGATGGTCGCGACGCCAGTGCGCACGCCGTGCTTCTCGCGCCACTGCCCGAACGTCGACAGCAGCGACGCCTCGTCGTCGGGATGCGCGCCCACGAACAGGACTCCCAGATCCGGGTCCGGGTCCGCCTGCGCAGGCGCGAGCGCTCCCGCCGCCAATGCCGTCGCCAGCACCGCCGCCGCACCGAACCGAACTGCGAACAACACGCACACAGCGAACTCCACGCGCTCCTCGCTCGAAGACCACCACCGGAATCGAGCATGGCACGCCGGAATGTCCAGGCACACGGGGATTTTCCCGTTCGCGCCGACTTCTCACCCTATGGAATGGACGATTTCGCGCTCAGCGAGCAAGGAACAGGTGGTACGTCGTCGTCCTGGTACCGAGGGGAACCGGAACCGCGATCTCGCGGCAGTTCCCGAAAACTTCGCGCAACGCCGTGTTCAATTCCGGTGATCCGCTCGCCGACCAGATCGCCAGGCAGCCGCCCGGTGCGATTTTCTCCCGGCACAGAGCCAGGAACTCACGCCGGTACACGGCCGCGTTGCTGTCGTGGACCAGGAATCCGGGACCGTTGTCGACGTCGAGCAGCAGCACGTCGGTGCAGGCGGCCGGATGCGCGGCGAGCACGTCCTGGACATCACCGACCGACACGCGCACGCGTTCGTCCGCGAGAGCGGCGGCCGTCTCGCCGACGAGTCCCGCGCGGTGCCATTCGACGATCGAGGGCTCGATCTCCACAACCTCGACCGAGGACACCCGGCGGTCGGCGACCACTTCGCGGAGTGTGAAGCCCAGGCCGAGCCCTCCGATGAGAACTCGCGCCGGTCTGTCGTCGGCAAGAACGGCGTCCAGCGTCGCGGTGGCAAGCAGGCGCTCGGTCTCGGTGTGGACGGTGTCCATGACGAACACTCCGTTAACGCGCAGTTCCAGCGCATCATCGGCATCCCGGCGCAGGAGCACGACCTCACCGCGCGGCGAACCCGCCCGTGCCACCCGTTCTTTCGGTTCTCCCATCGGCAACGTGTTCACACCGCCACGTTACCGCGCGGTTCACCTTCGACCGGCGGCGTCGCGCGCCACCGCTTACCGTGAGCACGATGAGCAGCTACGACGCGGTGGTGGTGGGCGCCCGGTGCGCTGGGGCTCCGCTGGCGATGCTGCTCGCGCGGGCCGGGCGTTCGGTGCTTCTGGTGGACCGGGCCCGCTTTCCCAGCGACACCATGTCCGCGGGTCTGGTGCTGCGGCCGGGGATCGAACTGCTGGCGCAGTGGGGTCTTCTGCCCGAACTGGTGGCCAGCGGATGCCCGCCCATCACGCGGATCGGTGTCGAAACCGCTACCACGCGGTTGTCCGGGACACCGGTCGACGCGGGCGGTGTCGCTCTGACGTTCGCCCCGCGCAGGACCGTTCTCGACGGACTGCTCATCGACGGCGCCCGCGCCGCCGGGGTCGAGGTGCGCGAGGGGTTCTCCGTGCGCGAAGTCGTGGTCGAGGACGGCGTGGTGCGCGGAGTCCGGGGCCAGTACGGGGACGGACCTGTGGTCACCGCGCGGGCGCGGATCGTCATCGGCGCGGACGGCCGCGGCTCCACGATCGCGCGGGCGGTCCGCGCGCCGCTGGTCGAGGATCGCGGGGCGCTGGCGGCGACCTCCTTCGGCTACTGGTCGGGAGTGCCGGTCGACGGAGCGCACGCGCACGTCCGGGGACGGATGGTCGCGTCGATGTGGCCCACCAACGACGGCCTCACCGTCGTGTCGCTGACCTTCCCCCGGGCCGACTTCACCGCGCACCGCGAGGCCGCCGAGCGCAACTACCTGCGGTGGCTGCGGCGCGTTCCCGCCATCGCCGACCGGCTGGGCACCGGCCGCCGCGAGGGCCGCCTGCACACCGCGGCGGGCCTGCGCAACCTGTTCCGGCGCGCGCACGGTCCCGGGTGGGCGCTGGCCGGCGACGCCGGGCACCACAAGGATCCGGTCACCGCACAAGGGATCTCCGACGCGCTGACCGACGCGAGCGCACTCGCCGCGGCCGTGCACGCCGGCCTGGACGGGGTCACCTCGATGGACGAAGCCCTGGCCGGGTACGAATCCCGCCGCGACGCGGCCCGGCGCGCGATGTTCGAGTTCACCTGCCGGGTCGCCTCGACCCGGCCGTTCGACACCGACCGGCTGCTGCGGGCGGTCGCCGCGCACCGCGACCGCACCGGCGAATTCGTCAGCGCGCTCGCGGGCGCCGAGCCCGCGGCCGGGTTCCTCGCCCCGGACCACCTCGCCGGCCTGACTGGCCACAGTGGACTGTCCGGTGCCGGGTCCGGGCACCGCTGAACCGGACGGGGCCCACTCGTAGAATCGCCCGGTGGCTTCGTCCGACACCGCACCCGCCCACGCAGCTGACACCGCATCCGGCACCGGATCCGGCACAGCACCCGGCGCGGCATCCGACACCGCATCCGGCGCGGCGCCCGAGGCGCTGGAGGTCCTGCGCCGCGTCTTCGGCTACGAGTCGTTCCGCGGGCAGCAGCAGGCGATCATCGACCAGGTCGTGGCAGGCGGCGACGCGCTCGTGCTCATGCCCACCGGCGGCGGCAAGTCGCTGTGCTACCAGATCCCCTCGCTGGTCCGCGAGGGCACCGGCGTGGTGGTCTCGCCGCTGATCGCGCTGATGCAGGACCAGGTCGACGCCCTCAGCGAACTGGGCGTGCGCGCCGGGTTCCTCAACTCCACGCAGGACCCCGACCAGCGCCGCGAGGTCGAGCGGGCCTACCTCGCCGGGGAGCTGGACCTGCTCTACCTGGCCCCGGAGCGCCTGCTGACCGAGCAGACCATGCGGCTGCTCGACAACGGCCGGATCGCGCTGTTCGCCATCGACGAGGCGCACTGCGTGTCGCAGTGGGGCCACGACTTCCGCCCCAGCTACCTCGGTCTCTCCGAGCTGCACGAGCGCTGGCCGCAGGTGCCGCGGATCGCGCTGACCGCCACCGCGACCAAGGCCACCCACGCCGAGATCGCCTCCCGGCTGAAGCTGGAGGAGGCCGGCCAGTTCGTCGCCAGCTTCGACCGGCCCAACATCCAGTACCGGATCGCCCCGAAGAACGACCCCAAGAAGCAGCTGCTGAACCTGCTGCGCACCGAGCACGCCGGGGACGCGGGCATCGTGTACTGCCTGTCCCGGGCGTCGGTGGAGAAGACCGCGCAGTTCCTCAACGACAACGGCATCGAGGCGCTGCCCTACCACGCGATGCTCGACGACCGCACCCGCGCCGCCAACCAGGCCCGGTTCCTGCGGGAGGAGGGGCTGGTCGTGGTGGCGACCATCGCGTTCGGCATGGGCATCGACAAGCCGGACGTGCGGTTCGTGGCGCACCTGGACCTGCCGAAGTCGGTCGAGGGCTACTACCAGGAGACCGGCCGCGCGGGCCGGGACGGCCTGCCGTCGACGGCCTGGCTGGCCTACGGCCTCCAGGACGTCGTGCAGCAGCGGAAGATGATCGACACCTCCGAGGGCGACAGCGCGCACAAGCGGCGGCTGGCCACCCACCTCGACGCGATGCTCGCGCTGTGCGAGACCGTCGAGTGCCGCCGCAGCCAGCTGCTGGCCTACTTCGGGCAGACCGGTGAGCCGTGCGGGAACTGCGACACCTGCCTGGAACCGCCGCAGTCCTGGGACGGCACCATCGCGGCGCAGAAGCTGCTGTCGGCGGTCTACCGCCTGCACCACGAGCGGCGGCAGAAGTTCGGCGCCGGGCAGGTGATCGACATCCTGCTGGGCAAGGAGACCGAGAAGATCCGCCAGCACCGGCACGACCAGCTGACCGTGTACGGCATCGGCACCGAGCTGCAGGACGGCGAGTGGCGGGGCGTGGTCCGGCAGCTGCTCGCGCAGGGCCTGCTGGCGGTCGAGGGCGACTACGGGACGCTGGTGCTCACCGAGAGCAGCGGCGAGGTCCTCGGGCAGCGGCGCAAGGTGATGCTGCGACGGGAGCCGGAGAAGGCCGCGAAGGCGGCCAGGGTCTCGAAGTCCAAGGCCGCGGTGGACCTGCCCGCCGAGGCGGTGCCGGTGTTCGAGCAGCTGCGCGCGTGGCGGGCGGCGACCGCGAAGGAGCAGGGCGTGCCCGCCTACGTGATCTTCCACGACAGCACGCTGCGCCAGATCGCCGCGACCGCCCCGGCGACGCTGTCGGAGCTGGGCACCATCAGCGGTGTCGGGGAGAACAAGCTGGCCAAGTACGGCCAGCAGGTGCTCGACGCGCTCGCGGGCTGACGCTCGACGATCTGTCCACCCGGCCGGGATCGATGCGCCGGTTTGTCCTGTGGCCCCGGTCATCCGGGGCGGGCACGCTGGCGGACGAGCAACGAGCAGGAGGTCAGCATGTCGGCATCCGCCACCCGGTTGTGGCATCCGTTCGCGAACATGGCGGCCGTCCGGGACCGCGCGTTCCTGGTCGACCGAGCCGAGGGCGTGTGGGTCTTCGACCGCGAGGGACGGCAGTACCTCGACGGCACCGCCAGCCTCTGGTACGTCAACATCGGGCACGGCAGGCGGGAGATCGCCGACGCGGTGGCCGCCCAGATGAGCAGGCTCGCCGCCTTCAACGTGTTCAACGACTACACCAACGCGCCCGCGGAGCGGCTGGCCGACCGGCTGGCCGAGCTCGCCCCGGTGGACGACGCCAAGGTGTTCCTCACCTCCGGCGGCGCGGACTCGATCGAGACCGCCGCCAAGCTGGCGCGGCTGTACTGGGCGGACCGGGGCCAGCCGGAGCGCACCCACCTGCTCAGCCGGGGGCAGTCCTACCACGGCACCCACGGCGTGGGCACCAGCATCGCAGGCATCCAGGCCAACCGGGACGGCTTCGGCGACATGGTCACCGGCACCACCCGCGTCGCCCACGACGATCCCGAGGACCTGCGCGACGCGATCGAGCGCATCGGCGCGGACCGGATCGCGGCGTTCTTCGCCGAACCCGTGATCGGCGCGGGCGGGCTGATCCCGCCGCGGCCCGGATACCTGGAGGCGGTCCAGAAGATCTGCCACGAGCAAGGCATCCTGTTCGTCGCCGACGAGGTGATCTGCGGTTTCGGCAGGCTCGGGCACTGGTTCGGCTCGCAGCGCTTCGACCTGCGCCCCGACCTGATCACCTTCGCCAAGGGCGTGACCAGCGGATACCTCCCGCTCGGCGGGGTCATCGCCGCGGGCGGTGTGGCCGCGCCCTTCTGGGAGGGGGCGGGCAGGCCGTTCCGGCACGGGCCGACCTACTCCGGGCACCCGACCGTCGCCGCCGCGGCGCTGGCCAACCTCGACATCATCGAGCGCGAGGGCCTGCTCCAGCGGTCGCGCGAGCTGGAAGGGCCGCTGTTCGAGGCGCTGTCGTCGCTGACCGGCCATCCGGCGGTCAGCGAGGCGCGCGGTGGCGTCGGGCTGCTCGGGGCGGTCGAGCTCGACCCGGCGCTGCTGGCCGGCGACCCCGGCCTGGTGCTGCGCGCGCACTCCGCGATCCGCGAGGCGGGGGTGATCACCCGGCCGCTGGGCAGCGCGCTCGCGGTGTCCCCGCCGCTGACGATCACCACCGAGCAGATCGGCGTGCTGCGCGACGGGATCCGCGCCGGGCTCGACGCCGTGACCGGTTCCTGAGCGGCTACAACCGGATCAGGCCCGCGTTCGTCGGGGCGAACCCGCAGGCGTCGAAGTAGAAACCGGCCAGGTGGTCCTCGAAGTCGACGTGCAGCCACTCGCAGCCTGCCCGCCGCGCCGCGTCGGTGGCGCGGCGGACGAGCTCGGTCGCCACGCCCCGGCGCTGGTGGTCCGGGCGCACCTTCGGATCGAGGAGGAAGGCGTGGTCGGCGCCGTCCCACGCGATGTTGGCGAAGCCGACCAGATCGCCGCCGGGCGTGCGGGCGGTGACCCATCCCAGGCTGTGCGGGCGGACGCGGTCCCACCACCCGCGTTCGGCCCGCCCGCCGTGGGAGGCCGTCAGCGCGGCCAGCTCGTCGTCGGTGCAGCCGGCGCGGTAGTCGAAGCGGAGATCCACTCGGACAGGTTCGCAGACGTGGCGCGGAGTTGTACGGTCGTGCCATGAGTTCGCCGTTCACCCACCGGCTCCGGGTCCGCTACAGCGAGTGCGACCAGCAGGGCGTGGTCTTCAACGGCCACTACCTCTTCTACTACGACGTGGCGGTCGTCGAGCTGTTCCGGGAGCGGGTCGGCACCTGGGACCGGATGTCGGAGCTGAACCTGGACATCGTCGTGGCCGAGACCAGGCTGCGCTTCCGGGAGGGCGCCCGGTTCGACGACCTGCTCGACATCTCGATGCCGGTCACCCACCTCGGCAACACGAGCATGATCGTCACGCCGGAGTTCCGCTCCGGGGACCGGCTCATCGCCGACGGCGAGGTGCGGCACGTGTTCATCGACCCCCGGACCGGGGGCAAGACGCCGATGCCCGACGAAGTGCGGGCGGCGCTGGCGGCCTAGCGTCCCGGCCCGGTCGCGATGATCTTCTCCGCCAGTTCCACGGCCAGGCGGCGCACCCCCTCAGGCAGCTCGCCGCGGCCCGCCGACAGCGACAGCTCGTCGAGCAGCCCCACGAACGCGTAGCGCTCGTAAGGCACGATCGGGCCGCGCCCCGCGGCGTGCTCCGCCTGCCCGCGGGAGGCCTGCTTGCGGGCGACCTCGGCCGCCGCCGCGATCAGGTCGCGGTCGGCGCGGCGCCGCCGGTCGCGCGGCGCGGTCATCGGTCCAAGCTGACACCGGCCGGGCCGGGGCGCGATCCGGATCAGCCGGGGAAGGTCTCCCCGCCGGTCGGCGCGAGCACCTCGCCGGTGTAGTAGCTGGACAGCCGCTCGGCGGCGAAGAACACGTACGAGGGCGCTATCTCGTCCGGGTGCGCCATCCGGCCCATCGGTGTCCCGCCGCCGAAGCCCTCGACCCGCTCCGGCTCGAAGGTCGCCGGGATCAGCGGCGTCCACACCGGACCGGGCGCCACGCAGTTGACCCGGATGCCGCGCTTGGCCAGGTTCTGCGCCAGCGACATGGTGAACACGTGCGCGGCGGCCTTGCTCGCCGAGTAGTCGATCAGCCCGGCGTGCCCGCGCAGGCCGTTGACCGAGCCGGTGTTGATCACCGCACCGCCCTCCGGGAGGTGCCGCAGCGCCGCCCTGGTCACCCAGAACAGCGGGTAGACGTTGGTGCGGAAGGTCCGGTCGAGCTCCTCGGTGCTGATCTCCCCGAGGTCGTCGTGCGGGAACTGCGTTCCCGCGTGGTTGACCAGCACGTCCAGCCCGCCCAGATCCCGCACGGCGGCGCCGACCAGCTCCGCGCAGAACCGCTCGTCGGCCAGGTCGCCCTGGTAGAGCACGCAGGCCCGGCCCTCCTGGCGCACCAGCGCCGCGGTGTGCTCGGCGTCGTGGCGCTCCTCGTCGGCCAGGAACGAGATCGCCACGTCCGCGCCCTCCTTGCCGAAGGCCACCGCCACCGCGCGCCCGATGCCCGAGTCGCCGCCGGTGATCAGGGCGCGCTTGCCCGCGAGCAGGCCCCGGCCGGTGTACTCGCGCATCTCGTCGCGGGGCAGCGGGTCCATCGGCCGGGTCGTCCCCGGCGGTGGTTGCTGCTGGGCCGGAACGTCGTGCGGCAGGTCCGTCATGGTGCGGCCTCCTTCCGGGTCACGAGCCGTGCAGGAGCTGGCGGGCCGCCTTGGCGATCGCGTGCGCGTCGATGCCCGCCTGCTGGAGGAGTTCGGCGGGTTTGCCCGAGCCCGGCAGGACGCTGACCGCGAGCTTGCGCACCGGGACCAGGCTGCCGGTGGCGGCGAGCGCGTCGAGCACCGCGTCGCCCAGTCCGCCCTCGGGCCAGTGGTCCTCGGCGGTGACGATGCCGCCGGTGTTCGCGGCGGCGTCGGCCAGCGTCACGGTGTCCACGGGCTTGACCGAGTACAGGTCGATCACCCTGGCCTGCCAGCCCTCCTCGGCGAGCAGGTCCGCCGCGCGCAGCGCCTCGTGCAGCGTGATCCCGGCGCCGACGAGCGTGACGTCGGAGCCGTCGCGGACCACCTTGGACCCGCCGATCTCGAACGACTCGTCCGGCGAGTGGATCACCGGGTTCGCGCCCCGGCTGGTTCGCAGGTAGCAGATCCCGTCCGCCTCGGCCAGCTGCGGCAGCAGCCGCGCGACCTGGTTCGCGTCACTGGGGTAGAGCACGATGCTGCCGTGCACCGCGCGCAGCGCGGCCAGGTCCTCCAGGCCCATCTGGGACGGGCCGTCCTCGCCGATGGCGACCCCGGCGTGCGAGCCCATCAGGCACAGGTTCGCGCGGCTGACCGCCGCCATCCGGATGAAGTCGTAGGCGCGGGTCATGAACGCCGCGAAGGTCGAGGCGAACGGCCGCCAGTGCCGGGCCTGCATGCCGACGGCCGCGGCGACCATCTGCTGCTCGGCGATGTACATCTCGAAGTACCGCTCGGGATGGGATTCCCGGAACAGCGCGGAGAACGTCGAGTTCGACACCTCGCCGTCGAGCGCGACGACGTCCGGCTGCCGCGAGCCGAGCGCGCTGAGCACCTCGCCGTACGCCTTCCGGGTCGCGACCTCCTCGCCGATCCGGTAGCGCGGCAGCGCACCGCCCGGCGCGGGGAACTCGTGCCTGCGCCCCTCCCACTCCGGTCCGGCGACCCGGACCGACAGGTTCCGCACCCCGCCGAGCTCCTCGATCGCCCCGTCCGGATCGGCCAGCGGTTTCCCGTGCTTGTCCGGCAGGTCCTCGACCTCCTTGACGCCCTTGCCCTTCTTCGTCCGCGCCAGCACGACCGTCGGCATGCCGGTGGGGTTGGCGGCATCGCGCAGCGCGGCGTCGATCTGCTCCAGGTCGTGGCCGTCGATCTCGATCGAGCGCCACCCGCAGGCCCGCGCCCGCCTGGCGTAGGAGGACAGGTCCCAGCCGTGCATGGTCTCGCCGGTCTGGCCGAGCCGGTTCACGTCGACGATGACGATCAGGTTGTCCAGGCCCTCGTGCGCGGCGTGCTCGAACGCTTCCCAGATCGACCCCTCGGTCATCTCGCTGTCCCCGCACAGCACCCACACCCGGTAGGGCAGCCGGTCCAGCCGCTTGCCGGTCAGCGCGAGCCCCACGCCCACCGGAAGGCCCTGGCCGAGCGACCCGGTGGCCACGTCGACCCACGGGAGCAGCGGGGTCGGATGCCCTTCCAGCCTGCTACCGAACCGGCGGAAGGTCATCAGCTCGGCGTCGTCGATCGCGCCCGCGGCCTTGAAACACGCGTACAGCAGCGGTGAGGCGTGGCCCTTGGAGAACACCAGGTGGTCGTTGCGGGGATCCTCCGGCCGGTCGAAGTCCAGCCGCAGGTGGCCGTCGAGCAGGACCGCCATCAGGTCGGCGGCCGACATCGACGACGTCGGATGCCCCGAACCGGCGGCGCTGCTGGCCCGGATCGAGTCGACCCGCAGCTGCTGGGCCAGCTCGTGTCTGAACATCGTGGACTCCACTGGAGTAGGCGGTTCACTGGCGCAATGCGGTCACGGCCTACCCACCGGGCAGCGTTGTCAATCTCGATCCCGCGCCCTGAAGCGATTAACCGCGTCCTCCACCGGGAACCCGGATGTGGCCGGAAGGAGGTCGTGATGTCGGAGATCCGGTTGCGCAGCAGCACGTTCAGCGACAACGGCATGCTGCCGGAGGCGACCAGCAAGGACGGCGGGAACACGCCCCCGGTGCTGGAGTGGGAGGACGTGCCCGCGGGCACCGCGGAGATCGCGCTGGTGTGCGAGGACCCGGACGCGCCCGGCGGGACGTTCCTGCACTGGCTGGTGACCGGGATCCCGCCGAACGCGACCCGCATCGGCGGCGGCGAGTTCCCCGAGGGCGCGACGCAGGCGCGCAACGACTTCGGCCACCACCGCTGGGACGGGCCGCGGCCGCCCGCGGGCGACGACGCCCACCGGTACCTGTTCCGGCTCTACGCCGCGTCCGAGCCGCTGCACCTGGATGCCGAGTCCACTTCGGACGACCTGCGGGACTCGTTGCGGGGCCGGGAACTGGCGCACGGGCAACTCGTCGGCCGCTACCGGCGCTGATCGGACAGGCCCAGCATCTCCAGCCATTCCGAGAGTTCCGCGGCGTTGTCGGCGTGGTGGGCGAGCTGGTCCGCGGCGCGGCGCCGCTTCTCGGCGGCGCTCATCCGCCCGCGGGCGGCGCGGCGGCGGGCCGGTTCGCGAGTTCTTGCGGCGTGGTCCATGTCGTGCTCGCTCCGATCGTCGGTTCGCACGTTCGCAGGTACCCGGCGCGGCGGGACCGCCAAACGTGACGCCGCCGAACCCGGCCCGGCGGTACCGTGCGGCCACGCCCGAGCAGTGGTTGGCTGCCGGGTGCCCACGTCCCGGACTCCGCCCGGAGGTCGCCCCGTGTCCACTCCGGCCTGCCTCGCCTGCGACCTGAGCACCGGCGCCGCACCACTGCCCGGCGGACGCCTGCACGAGACCGGGCAGTGGGTGGTCGAGCACTGCGTGGGTCCGCTCGGCGTCGGCACGCTGGTCGTCAAACCGCTGCGGCACGTGCTCAACCTCGGGCTGCTGACCCCCGAGGAGTCCGCGGAGATGGGCCCGCTGCTGCGGCAGGCCGCCGCCGCGGTCAACGAGATCGCCGAACCGGAGCAGGTCTACACCTGCCTGTGGTCGCACTCCGGCGGGGTTCCCGGGCACGTCCACTTCGTCGTGCAGCCCGCCACCCGCACCGAGATGGACCGGTTCGACGCTTACGGGCCCGCGCTCCAGATGGCGATGTTCCGCGAGGGCGTGCTGCCCGACCCGTTCGCGGTCGAGGCGGTCTGCGCCCGGTTCCGCGCCGTGTTCGCCCGGGACTGATTCGTCCGGGACCGGCTTGCTTGCCCGAGACCAAGCTTGCCCCGGCCCTGCCCAGGATTGCCCGGCCTTGCCAGGATTGCCCAGGATTGATTTCGATCAACACTGAAGTCACTAGAGCTATAGCACTTGCAGCGGTGCCCAGGGTTCGTGACGGCGGTGGCAGCGGCACCCAGGGATCGTCACGGCGGTCACGGCGGCCTGTCGGGAAGTCGCCAGCGCGAACGCTCCTCGCCCGCTCCGCGGCGAACTAGGGTCTGCACGGTTGTGCCGATCTTGGGAGGAAGAGTGCGCATCGGAGTGGTCGCAGCCTGTGCCCTGCTGCTCACCGCGTTGCCCGCCGCCGCGCAGGCCGCGCCGGGCGGAACCTGCTTCGACGAGTCCGCCCCGACGACCGTCGAGCAGCGGCGGCTCGACCAGCCGGTCCCCCGGCAGGTCCTGGAGCGCAGCGGATTCGACCGGGTGGCCGCGGGTTTCGGCGGCGAGCTGTGCGAGGCAGGCGACCTCGAATCGGCACAGCGGGTCGTCGAGACCGAGGGCAAGCGCCTGTGGGAGACCGCCGTCGCCCGCGCCCAGGGACGGCTGCCGTCCGGCGACCTGCCCGCCGACGACGACCGGCCGCTGTACTGGGCGCGGCTGCACATGACCAGGGCGCTCGCCCGGTGGCAGCCGGACTTCCCGCTCAGCGAGGCCGAACGCGCCGACCTCACCGCGTCGTTGGAGCGGCACTCGCGGGGCCAGTCCGGGATCCGCCTGCCCGCCGGGGTCAAGCGGGTGCTGGTCAGCGGCTTCGACCCGTTCCGGCTCGACGACGACATCCGCCGCAGCAACCCCTCCGGAGCCATCGCGCTCGCGCTGGACGGGACGGTGCTGTCCACGCCGGACGGTCCCGCGCGGGTGGAGGCGGCGATGTTCCCGGTGCTGTGGCGGCCGTTCGAGCAGGGCGTGGTGGAGCGGACCTTCCTGCCGCACCTGCGCCCCGGGCCGCGGCAGGCGGACCTGTTCGCCACCGTCAGCCAGGGCAGGCCGGACCGGTTCGACGTCGAGCGCTGGAACGGGCGCTGGCACCAGGGCACCGACAACGACAACGAGGTCCGCGACGGCGGCGTGATCACCGTGCCCGACGACCTGCCCGGCACTGATCCGGCGCCGGAGTTCGTCCCGACCACCCAGCCCTACGCCGACATGGCCGGCGCCGGCACCGGGCGGTTCCCGGTCTTCGACAACACCGAGGTCACCGAGATCCCGGCGGGCGGGTCCGAACCGGTCACCAGGCCGGACGGCCCGACGCCCGGGTCGGCCGCCCGGTCCGGTGGCGGCGGGAACTACCTGTCGAACGAGATCGCCTACCGCACCACCGCACTGCGCGACGCGCTCGGCGTCCGCATGCCCGGCGGGCACGTGCACACCCCGGTCCTGCAGTTCGATCCGGCCAACAAGACCGAGATCACCGATCCGGTGTTCGAGCGCAACCGGCTCGACATCACCGCGCAGTTCCGGGAGATCCTGACCGTGGCGGTGACCTCCGGCGTGCCCGGCGACCCGTTCGGCCCGGCCCGGACGCCGCGGTCCGGCCCGCTGCCGCCGACCTCGATGTGACGGTTCAGAGCAGCTCGGACGCGGTGCGGCAGCCCGCGGTGGTCAGCTCCAGGTTGGCCAGCGACGCGTGGTGCGCGGCCTCGTCGGCGGCCGTCGCGCAGTCGCTGACGACGTGGACGGTCAGGCCCAGGTCGGTGGCGTGGCGGGCGGTCTGCTCGACCGTGAGGTTGGTGGCCACCCCGGTCAGCAGCACCGTGTCGACACCCCTGGCGGCCAGCCGGTCGGCGAGGTCGGTGCCGGCCAGCCCGGACAGCCGCTGGTTGTCGGCGACCTCGTCGGCCTCCGGGGCGAACCCGGCCTCGGGGACCACCGCCGAACCGGGAGCGTCCGGCCGGAAGGCTTCCTGCGCCTCGGCCACCGCACGCATGAAGCCGGTGTTGCGGACCAGGGAGCCCTCGCCCTCGGGGATCGTGAACCTGGTGAACACCAGCGGAATCCCGAGCTCCCGCGCCGCGGAGTGGAAGGCCGCGGCGCGGGCGACCACACCGCTGCGCCGCACCGGTTCGGCCAGCATCGCGCCGAAGAAGCCCTCCGGGCGGATCACGTTGACCTGCCAGTGCAGGGCGAGGACGGCGGTGCGCCGTGGATCGATCGACATGGCGCGATCCTGCCAGGCCCTCAGGCCCGGACGGCCCGCAGCCGCCATGCCGGGATCAGCACCCGGTCCCGCTCGTCGACGTCGAGCGCGTCGGGGTCGAAGGTCACCCCGAGCCGGTCGAGGTCGGACTCCGCGCGCTGGCGGCGCAGCAACTCTCGGGTGAACGCGGTGCTGTAGCGGGTTTCGTCGATGCGGTCGATGTTCCAGTGCCCGCCCAGGTGCGCGCGCAGATCGTCCTTGGTGACCGGCAGCGTGCCCGGGATGGCGTCGGAGAAGCACACCAGGTGCAGCCGGGCTCCCGGCGCGGTCGCCCGGTGCAGGGCCGCGCTGTAGGCGGTGCGCTGGACGGAGTCGAGGCAGTGGTAGAGCGCGCTGTCCACGACCGTGTCGAAGCGGGACTCGAACCCGTCGAGGCGGGTCGCGTCGGCCACCGCGAACTCGGCGTCGAGCCCGCGCTCGGCGGCCCGCGCCCGCGCCTGCTCGACCGCTCCCGAAGCGGCGTCGACGCCGGTCACGTGGTAGCCGCGCGCGGCCAGGAACAGCGCGTTCTCCCCCAGCCCGCAACCGGCGTCGAGCACGGCACCGCTGATCTCACCGGCGGCTTCCAGCTCGACCACCGCAGGCTGCGGGCCGCCGAAGTCCCACGGCACCCGCTCGAACCGCATCCCGGCGAACGCCTCGCCTCCCGCGTAGACCTGGTCGAAGTCGATGTCGCTGAGCGCGACCGGGCTGTCGTCGTGCATCGGGTCCTCCTCGGAATCAATTCAACACTAGATGAATTATGCTCCCGGTGGCGGACCGCCCGCAAGCCCGGAATCCCTGTTCCCGGAACGGGATTCGCGCTTGCATACTGCGGGGAGCACGAGAGGAATGAGGTGCGTTCACGATGACCGCTGCGCCGATCCGGACCGACTACCTGACCTGCGAGGACCGGCCGCCCGGCGTGCGCATCGCGCTGAACCGCCCGGACGAGCGCAACGCCCTGTCCCGGAACATGATGCTGGCGCTGACCGAGGAGCTCGAACGGCAGTCGCGGCGTGATGACGTGCGGGTGATCGTGCTCGCGGGCAACGGCCCGGTGTTCTCCTCCGGGCACAACCTCCGCGAGCTCGTCGGCCACGGGCTGGAGGACCAGCGGGAGGTCTTCGCGATCTGCACCAGGCTGATGGAGACCATCCAGCGGATCCCGCAGCCCGTGATCGCGGCGGTGCACGGGCCCGCCGTCGCCGCGGGCTGCCAGCTGGTCGCCACCTGCGACCTCGCGATCGCCGGGGAACGCGCGGTGTTCGGCACGCCCGGGGTCAAGATCGGCCTGTTCTGCTCGACCCCGATGGTCGCGATCAGCCGCAACATCGGCCGCAAGCGGGCCATGGAACTGCTGATGACCGGCGAGTTCATCCCCGCGGGCACCGCAGCGGACTGGGGCCTGGTCAACCGCGCGGTGCCCGGCGACCGGCTGGAGGACGAGGTGTGGGAGCTGGCCGGGAAGGTCGCCTCGGCCAGCCCGCTGACCGTCCGCATCGGCAAGGAGGCGTTCTACCGCCAGATCGACGCAGGCCAGGACGAGGCGTACGAGCGGATGGGCGAGACCATGGCGGCCAACGCCGTCACCGGCGACGCGCAGGAGGGCATGTCGGCGTTCCTGGAGCGCCGCACGCCGGTGTGGCGCGGCGAGTGACGGGTGCCCGCCTAGACTCGCCGGTGTGAAGCGGCCGAACCCCGTCTTGTGGGTCTACTACGCGTACGGGGGCACGCTGCCCGACCGTCATCGCGAGTGGGTGCTGCACGACGCGACCTGCCGGACGTGGGTGCTGCGCTCGTTCCTGCGCAGCCTCGTGCAGGTCTCGCCGGTTGCCGCGGCGCTGCTGGTCGGTCTCGGCGTGTTCGGCGAGTCGTGGCCGCTGGCGCTGGGAGCAACACTGCTGGGCGTGCTGGTCGTCGTGCGCATCTCGCTGTCGCTGGCCGAGCAGAGCGCCGAAGGCAGGCTGGTGCGGCACGGCTTCCCGCCGGGCCACGCGGCCGCGGTCCGCCGCCAGGCCGACGCCGACGCCGCCGCCCGCTACCGAGCGGTGTGGCGCCAGGAGTGAGCCTGTCGGTCGCCGGCTCTATGGTCAGCGCACTCTGACCGACACGAGGAGTCGACAACATGAGCACGTTCGTTCTGGTACCCGGTTTCTGGCTCGGCGCCTGGGCGTGGGAGCACGTCACCGGCGAGCTGCGGGCGGCCGGTCACGACGTGCGTCCGGTGACGCTGACCGGCCTGGCCGAGCGCGCGGACGAGGCCACTCCCGAGGTCGACGTGGAGACCCACGTCGCCGACATCATCGCGGTCCTGGAAACCGACGACCTGCGCGACGTCGTGCTGGTCGGGCACAGCGGCGGCAGCCTGCCGGTGGCCTGCGCCGCCGACCGGGTTCCCGAGCGGCTGCGCCGCGTCGTCCACGTCGACAGCGGACCGCTGCCCGCGGGGATGGCGCAGATCGACTTCCACGAGCCCGAGGAGCGGGAAAGCGTCCGGGAGCGGGTCCGCGCCGAAGGCGACGGGTGGAAGCTGCCCCCGCCCGCCTTCGACCCGGCGGTGGACCCGGTGGAGGGCATGACCGGCGAGCAGCTGGAGCGGATCCGCGCGCGGGCCACGCCGCAGCCGTTCGGCACCGCCACCCAGCCGTTGCGCCGGCCCGAGTCCCCCGCTCCGGTACCGCAGTCGGTGATCACCTGCACCTTCCCGCCCGAGGTGGTGCGCCAGCTCAGCGAGAGCGGGCACCCGGTGTTCGCGCTGATGGCCGGGCTGGACCTGCACCACCTGCCGACCGGGCACTGGCCGATGTTCTCCCGTCCGCGGGACCTGGCGGCGCTGCTCGCCGAGATCGCCTGAAACCGGGCCACCTGGAACCGGGGCTCGCTTTTCCGCCGGTTCCGGCCAACCATGGACAGCGACCCGACCAGGGCGGCAACAGGGTGGTGGACGATGAGCGACAGTCCGTGGTGGGCTTCCGGAGTGGACCTCACCAAGCCGAGTTCCGCCCGGGTCTACGACGTGCACCTCGGCGGCTCGCACAACTTCGAGGTCGACCGCGAGGTTGCCGAGGCGGCGAGCAGGCTGATGCCGACGCTGCCCGCGGTGCTGCGGGCCAACCGGTCGTTCCTGCGACGGGCGGTGCAGTTCCTGGCCCGGGCGGGGATCACCCAGTTCCTCGACCTCGGCTCGGGCATCCCGACCGTGGGCAACGTGCACGAGATCGCCCAGCAGGCCAACCCCGGATCCCGCGTGGTCTACGTCGACAACGACCTGGTCGCGGTCGCGCACAGCCGCACCCTGCTGGAGGGCAACGAGCGCGCGACCGCGATCCGGGCCGACCTGCGCTATCCGGACGAGGTGCTGGGTCATCCCGAGGTCGGGCAGATGCTTGATCTGCGCGAGCCGGTGGCGGTGCTGCTGTTCGCGGTGCTGCACTTCGTGGACGACGAGGACGACCCGGCCGGGATCGTCGCCCGCTACGTCGAGCAGGTCGTGCCCGGCAGCTACGTCGCGATCTCGCACGCCTGCTCCGACGGCGTGCCAGAGTCGACGCTGCGGGCGGCCGAGCTGTACTCGGCCCGGATCGGGGGCTTCCACATGCGGCCCTGGTCCCGGATCGAGTCGTTCTTCTCCGGGCTCGTCCTGGTCGAACCCGGCCTGGTCGACCTCACCGAGTGGCGCCCGGACTCCCGGGAACGACCGGCGGGCGAGAAGCTGGGCACCGGTCCCGGCGGGGTCGGCCGCAAGCCCTGAGGCCGGCAAACCCCGACAGCGGCGATCCCCGACTCCGGCGGGCCCGGACGTAGGATGATCACCGTGTCTGCCGAAGCCTGGGTGAAGCTGCTCGTCGACGACGAGGGCCTGCGGTGGCGCACGGTGTCCCCGCAGCGGCGGGTCCTGGTGGTCGTGCACAACGTCACCGCGGCCACCCGGCTGCTCGACATCCTTCCACTGTGGAGCGAGGACGTCCGGGTGCAGACGGTGTTCACCTGCATCGGATCCAGCGCCTTCACCAACGGCACCGACGAGTTCCTCGCCGCGCGGGGCATCACGCCGATCCCGTGGGACGAGGCGGCGCGGAGACCTTTCGACCTCGCGGTCTCGGCCAGTCACGGCGGTCCGCTGCACGAGGTCGGCGCTCCGTTGATCATCGTGCCGCACGGAATGGGATACAATAAATTCCTCGAAACCGGAAACCGGAAACCGGAAACCGGAAACCGGAAACCGGAAACCGGAAACCGGAAACCGGAAACCGGAAACCGGAAACCGGAAACCGGAAACCGGAAACCGGTCTTCGGGCTTTCCCCGGACTGGCTCATGCACGGAGGCAGGCTCGTCCCCTCGGTCGCGGTCCTGTCGCACGTCGAACAGCGGGAACGGCTGCGGGTTTCCTGCCCGGAAGCGGTGGACGCGGTGCTCGTCGCCGGAGATCCCTGCCTTGACCGGATCACCGCCAGCCGGCCCCTCCGCGAGACCTACCGCCACGCGCTCGGCGCCCGGCCCGAGCACCGCGTGCTTGTGGTGTCGTCCACCTGGGGCCCGGCGTCGCTGTTCGGCCGGGACGCGTCGCTTGTCCTGCGGCTGGCCAAGGAACTCCCGATCGACGAGTACCGGATCGTGCTCGCGCTGCACCCCAACGTCTGGGACGGCCACAGCCCGTGGCAGGTCCGCCGGTGGCTGGCCGAGTGCACGCGCGCGGGCGTGGTCGTCCTGCCTCCGGAGGAAGGGTGGCGCGCCGCGCTGGTCGCCGCCGACCTGACCGTGGGCGATCACGGCAGCGTCACCTTCTACTCCGCGGCGAACGGCACGCCGGTGCTTCTGGCTTCGTGGCCGGAGAACGCCGTCGATCCCGGTTCCCCGATCGCCCAGCTGCTCGCGTCCGCACCGCGTCTGCGTCCCGGTGGCCTCGCGGGCCAGGTGGACGAGGTGATCCGCGACCACCACCCGGACCGCTACCGGACGATCACCGACCTCGCGACCTCCGAACCCGGCCGGGCGGCCCGGTTGCTGCGCGCGGAGATCTACTCCCGCATGGACCTGCCGGAACCGCCGGAACCCGCTGAACCGGCCGCTGTTCCCGTCCCGGAGGTGGAGTCGGCTTCCTCGCCGAGCCAGCTCGTCAGCGTCGGCTTCGACGGCGCGACGGCCGTCGTGGTCCGGCATCCCGCTTCGGCGTTGTCGGACCCCGCGCTGCTGCCTGCGGACTCGATCCTGGTCACCAGCACGGCAACCCCGCACCGGCGCTGGCTGGAACTCGCCGAGATCGTGATCCACGACGGCGTGCACGACGATCCGCGCCACTGGGCCGACGCCACCCTCACCGAGCTTCCGGGCTGCCTGCTGGCCGCGGTCCGTTCAGCAGGCGGCTGGGCGGTGACCGGTCTCGGCCTGCCCGTCGTGCACTTCTCCGGCCCGGAGGACCTCGGTCCGGTCTACGCCGCGACCCTGCACGCCTGGCTGCGCACCGGGTTGCCCATTGAGGACATTCCGGACGAGGTGTCGTTGCGGCTGGGACGACGCGAGGTCACTGCCCGGATCGCGGGAGCTTCGCCCGCATCCGCTCCCCCAGCTCGTTGAACCCCCGCGAGCGGCAGATCGCGATTCCTCCGGTGAAGCACTGGCCCGCCTGCTCGGGCGCGCCGGTCGCGAGCGCGAGATCGCCCAGCGCATCGAGGGCGATCGCGACGTCGACGTGGCGGTCCAGCTCGCGCATCCCTTCCAGCGCCAGCTGGAGATCCGTTGCCGCGGCGTCGAAATCGCCGCGCTCGGTCAGCCGCTTCCCGCGCCAGGTGCGGGCCTTGAGCTCGTTGGCCCGGTCGGAGTCGACCGGTGCGAACGCCCGCATCGCCGCGGTCTCCAGCTCGACAGCTTCGTCCACCGGCGCCACCGAACCCAGGTGCATCCGCGCCAGCGCCAGCCTTCGCGCCTTCCCGAAGCTTTCGGCCATCGCGAGGTTTTCCCGCAGCAGCGACAAGGCGTCGGCGTGGCGTCCGTCCTCCCGCAGGGCCAAGCCGAGCGACTCCACCGCCGTCGCGGCGAGTTCGGACCCGGGGGCGGCGATTTCCCGCGCCCGCCGGAACACCTCGACCGCCTTGTCCCACTCCCCCCGGTGCCGGAAGGCGAATCCCCGCTGCACGAGCGCGAGCCCTTCGACCTGGAGCAGCCCGCGGGACCGAGCGACCTCCGCCGCCCACTCGTTGACCTCGTCCATGTCCCCGATGTGCTTGCGCGGTTCGTGCAGGGACCAGAGCGCGACCGCGAGCTGGCAGATTTCCTCCCTGCCCTCGGAGTGGAACCGCTCGGCCAGCGCGCGAAGCGTCCCGCGCTCGGCGTCGAGCCAGTTCTCCGCTTCCTCGCGCGGCATGGGCGCGATGCGCAGGTCCGGCCAGAACTCCTCCAGCCAGCCGCGCCCCGGCATCACGGCGTGCCCGGCCGCGATGGCGTGGTGCAGGTAGAAGTCCTCGAACCCCTCCCGGAACCGCTCCCCGCCACCGAGTCCGCGCGCGTGCGCGCGGACCTGCCGGAAGGCCAGGTAGCGGTCCCCGGACTTCCTGATCAGCCTGGCCGACAGCAACCTTCCGAGCGCGTCCTCGACGTCGTCCTCGTCTTCCCCGAGCACCGCGACCAGCGCGTCCGGACCGACATCGCCGGGCCCGGGGTGCTGCCCGAACGCGAGGTAGCACTGCCGTGCTTCGTCGTCGAGCCGGTCGACCGCGGTGTTGAGCCCGGCCCGCACCTTCGGTTCCAGCTCGGACAGCGTCCTGAGCTGCCGGGCCTCGTCGGAGAGCTTCCGCACCAGCCGCGCGACCGGCCACTGCCGGTACTCGGCGAGCAGCGCGCCGACGACGCTGAGCACCAGCGTGTGCCCCTCGCAGAGCCCGACCAGTTCCCCGGTCCGCTCCGGCTCCCGGTCGAGACGATCGTCCTTCGGGCCGAGGATCCGGCCCAGCAGCAGGCGGGCGGACTCCTCCGACATCGGGTCGAGCTCCACGAACTCGGCGTCCACGGCCGCCCGCAGCCCGCTCAGCCTGCCCGCCTCGGTCACCAGCACCACGGACGGGCCCCGGCCCGGCTGGAGCGCTCGCACCTGCGCGGGGGTGAGCGCGTCGTCGATCACCACGGCCACCCGCTTGCCCTCGCTCCACGAGCGGAACCAGCCGGACAGGGCGTGCGGATGTTCGGGCAGCTCCTCCGGGCGGTAACCGACGGCGACCAGGAACTGGCGCAGTGCGGCGGTTTCGGCTCCCGCGCCGTCGCCCGCGAGCGAGACGTAGAACTGGCCGTCCGGGTAGTCCTCGCCGTGCTCGGCGAGCCACTGGTAGACGGTGTCGCTCTTGCCGCCGCCGGGCGGGCCCTGCAGGACGACGAAGGCCGGTCCGGCGCTTCTCGCCCGGACCGCGTCGGTGATCTCCTGGAGTTGCCGCTCGTTGTTGGTGTAGTGGTGCGACGGCGGCGGAACGTGGAACGGGACCGGCACGCTGCGCGCAGGCTCGTGCACGTGGACGTCGCCGTGGATCGCCCCGGCCTGCACGACGAACCGCGCTGTGCCGTCGAACCGATTGCCCGGCTCCGCCATCCGCTGTCCCCCTAACCGAAAACGGCCCAGCACAGCCTAACGCTTCGTGAGCGCGGCGAGCCAGGGCGTCACCTCGAAGCCTCCACAATGGACTCGCGCAGCGGCGGGCGGTCGGCCAGCAGCACGTCGGTGACGTCGGGGAACCAGCCGGCCGCGAGCTGCCGGAACTGGCAGTAGCGGTCGCTGTCCGGGGACCGGCCGCCGCACCGGCTCAGCGCCGCGGCGAGGACCTGGCGGGACATGACGCCCAGTTCCAGCAGGTCGCGGTGCCGGTGCCTGCGGACGCCCAGGTTCACCTGGCCGATCGCGGGGAGCCCGGCGGTGGAGTGGGCGTCGAGCAGGAGGCCGATCTCGACGCCGTAGCCGGGCGCGAACGGCACCGATTCGAGGAAGTCGCGGCGGGCCGCGTACTCCCCGCCCAGCGGCTGCACGATCCCGGACAGCTGCGGACGCAGCGCGGCCAGCAGCGGGCGGGCGAGGATCTCGGTGACCCGGCCGCCGCCCTGCCCCGAGTCACCATCGGCCGGGCGCTCGTAGAAGCCCTTGACCAGCACCAGGTCCTGTTCCAGCAGCGGACCGAGCAGGGCGGGGACGAATCCGGCGTCGAACTCCCGGAGGTCGGCGTCCAGGAAGACCAGCAGGTCGCCCGAGGTGGCCGCCAGCGACCGCCACAGCACCTCGCCCTTGCCCGGCCGGGGCGGGTGGTCGGCCAGCACTTCGTGGCGCCGCACGACCCTCGCGCCCGCCTGCCTGGCGACCCGGACGGTGTCGTCGTCGGAACCGGAGTCCATCACGACGACCTCGTCCACCAGCGGACCGGACTCCGGCGCGGTGAAGGGCAGGACGGCCGAGACCACACCGGCGACCGCGCGCTGCTCGTTCAGCGCGGGCAGCACGACGCTGACGCGGCGCCCGCGCTTGAGCCCGGCCAGCTCCGCCGGATCCCAGGCGGGCGTCTGCCAGGTGCGTTCGGCGAACCAGCGCGCGACCTCGGCCAGCACGATCATCCTTTCTCCAGGGGATCAGCTGACCATCTTCGCGCATCCCGGATCGACACCGCGGGCTACGACAACAAGTCCACGACGAACTCGGCGCGCTCCCGCACCGACACGCGTGGAAGCTCCACAAGCTCGTAGCCGCACTCGGTGTACGCGTCGACCATCGCTTCGTAGGTGCGTTCGGCCACTTCCGGGGACTGCTTGCGCTCCTCGTCCCGCACGTAGATCTCCGGCCAGGGCGGGGCGACGAAGACCTGGGTCCGGTAGCGGAACTCGCGCGCCGCGCGGTGCACGTGCTCCGGCACGGGCAGGCCCTCGACGCGGAGGTAGCCGATGACGTCGGGAACTCCCCGGTCGAACAGCACCGTCGAGGTGGCCGCTTCGGCGAGCCGGTAGGAGCGCAGCTCCCAGCTGAGCATCAGCTCGGCGAACAGCTGCCGGTCGTGCCAGGGCAGCGCCGCCCCGCCGATCGCCGCCTGATCCCGGATGATGCCCCGGCCCGCCTCCTCGGAGCGGGCGAACCCCATCGACTCCAGCTGGTCGATCAGCGTGCTCTTGCCCGAGCCGGGTCCGCCGGTCAGGACCGCGAAGCGTTCGTTCTCCGGCAACGCCGTCTCACCTGCCTTCCCGGATCACGTGCTCGCCGGTCACCGGATCGACGGGCTCGATGACGTTCACGCGCGGCCTGCCAGCAGCCGCTGGGCTTCGCCCTCGCCGAACGACCAGTCGGCGAAGCCGTTCTCGGTGACGTTGATCAGCACGTTGCGCGGCTCCACCCCGGTCCGCTCCTGGACCAGCTCGGTGATTCGCTTGTACAGCGCGGTTTTCTGATCGTCGGTGCGACCGCGCCCCATGGTGATGCTGACGAACACGATGTCGTCGTCGCGCCGCACGCCCAGGTACTGCGGGTCGTAGCGCAACCGTCCGCTCTCGTGCGCGTTGAGGAGCTGGAAGAGGTCGTCGCCGGGGATGCCGATGGTTTCGACCAGCGCCTCGTGGACGGCGTCGCCCAGTGCGGGCAGCCGGTCGGCGTTGCGCTCGGACAGGACGTCGATCCGGACGAACGGCATGGGTCACTTCCTTCGGTCGGAGATCTCGTGCTGCGTCACGGGGTGCTCGCGGTTACAGGGTGCTGGCGGTTACGGGGTGCTGGCGGTCACCGGGCGCTCGCGGCGAGCAGCCGGAGCGCGCCGTCGACGGCCCGGCCGAACGGCTCGGCCGAGCCGGCCGCGCGGGCGATCACGTAACCGCCCTGCAGCACCGCCACGATCGCCGCGGCGGTGTCCTCGGGATCCAGGTCGGCGGCCAGCTCGCCCTCGGCCTGACCTTCGGACACGACCTCGGCGAGCCTGCGCCGAAGCCAGTCGAAGGTCTCGTCCAGCGGCTGCCGCAGCCGTGCGCTCTCGACGACGCCGGGGTCCTGCGCCAGCCGGCCGATCCGGCAGCCGCGCAGCACGTCGCGTTCGCGGTGCAGGTAGGCCGAGATCCGCTCGATCGCGGTGCCCGGCCCGTCCAGGTGGCCCGAGATCTCGGCGCGCAGCTGCTCGGCGGTCTTGTTCATCGCGGCCAGCGCGAGGTCGGACTTCCCGCCGAAGTGGTGGTACATGCTGCCCTGGCCCGCCCCGGACCGCTGCTGGATCGCCTTCGGGCTGGTGCCGGCGTAGCCGCGCTCCCACAGCAGGTCCTGGGTGCTCTCGATCAACCGCTCCCTGGTGGACACGCCAAGATCGTACATACCAGTAGGTACAGAAACAAGGACGAAGAAGAGGCGGTCCCCGCAGCGCGAGCACCGCCTCTTCTTCGAGAACTCCGGGTCAGCTGCCGAGGAGGTCCCGGACCGCTCCCCCGACCGCGGGCAGCAGGCCGGGCCGAGTCGGCTCCGGCTCCTCCGAGGACGGCGGCGGCTCGCTCGGCGGCTCCGATTCGCTCGGCGGCGCGGTCTCGGTGGGCGGGGCGGTCTCGCTCGGCGGGTTCGATCCGGTCGGCGGGGCGGTCTCGGTGGGCGGCACCGGCTCGCTCGGCCTGGTCGACTCGGCGGGCTGCGTCGTCTCGCTCGGCCGCGAGGTCGTCGCCGGGACCTCCGGCTTCGCCGACGAGGTCCGCTTCGCGGCTTCGGACGTCCTGGTCGGCGTTGGACGGGAGGTCGTCGACGGAACCTCGGACGGGCTCACGACCGGCAGCTGCGGCCCGGCACCGGGGGTCTGCCGCGGCGGCGACGGAACCAGGGCCTCGGCCTGGAACGGCACACCCGGCTCGGGGTAGGACGCGGCGGAGTACTCCGGTTCGGACTGGCTGAGCCCCGGACCGGCCGCACCGACGGCCAGCACGCTGGCGAACGCGACCACGGCGTAGCCGATGATCCGCGGGGGCGTCACCCTGTGCGGAGTCACGGGCCGGTCCCGGCCCCGCTCGCGCAGGCGGAATCGCGCCAACGACGACAAGCGCACCTCAGTCACCACCAGTTGTTCCGGCCGGATCTGTCTGCCGGGGGCACTCTCTCACCCGAACGGGCGACAAGAGCAACTTCGCGGCAGGAGATGAGACCCAACTCACTCCGACCAAGATCATCGCAGGTGGGGAAGGTCATCGGGCGGTCGTGAGCACCGAGACCGAGTTCGAGTTGACGTTGGTGACGTAGGCGCGGCGACCGTCCGGGGTCACTGCCACCGACACCGGCGCGGACCCGACGGGCACGGTCCCGACGACGCGGTTGCTCCCGACGTCGACCACCGAGACGTCGTTCGATCCTTCGTTGACCACGTAGGCGTGCTTGCCGTCCGGCGCGAAGGCCACGCTCGAGGGCTTCGGCCCGACCGGTGTGCTGCCGACCAGCGTGTTGGTCGTGGTGTCGATCTGCGAGACCTGGCCCGCGTCGTAGCTGGCGACCACCACCCGCCTGCCGTCCGGCGACATCGCGACGCTGTGCGGGCTCGTCGGCACCGGAACCGTGTCCTGCACCGCCCGGGTCGCCGTGTCGATCGCCGTGACCAGGCTGGACTCGTGGTTGGCCACGTAGGCGGTGCGCCCGTCCGGGGTGAAGGCGATCGAGTGCGGGTTGCGCGGCACGGTGATGGTCGCGACCACCCGGTTCGTGTCGGTCGCCAGGATCGAGATCTCCGCCGAGTCGTGGTCGGGCACCCAGACCTCGCGGCCGTCGGAGGTCGCGACCAGCGTGTAGGGGTGCTTGCCGACCGGGACCTCGGCCACCACGGTCATCGTCGCGATGTCGATCACCGACACCACGTTCTCCGGCCCGGTCGGCGGGTAGGCGCTGACGTAGGCGTGGCGGCCGTCCGGGGTGATCGTGACGAACTGCGGCGGGATCTTCATGAACAGCGAGGTCAGCACCGCGCCCGACGCGGTGTCGATCACCGACACCTTGCTGGCGTTGCGGCTGGTGACGAACGCGTACCGGCCGTCGGCGGTGGTCGCTATGCCGCGCGGCGCGGCCACGCCCACCGAGTTCTCGACGGTGGGGTTCGGGACGCTCGCGGCCACGTTGCGCGCCTGCACGTCCGGCGCGGGGACGACGGGTGCGGGAACCACCGGAGCCTGCGCCCGGGGCGGCTCGTGCACGTGCTCCTCGGACTGGTTGTAGCCACCGCTGCCGCCCAGCCCCAACGCGAGCAGCACGACCAGGACACCGGCCACCGCACCGCCGAGCAGCACCATGTCGCGCCGCCGGGGAGTACGCGGGGGTGGCGGCTCTTCCTCTTCCTCCGCCCCGCGCTCCTCTGGCGGTTCCGGAGGCGGAGGTGGCGGTCCGGCCTGTCCGTTCCCGCCGCGGTCACCGTTGCCCGTCGCCGCCGTGAGCACTCGCGCGTCCGTCAACGCCGCGCCGCTGCCCGAGCTCTGGACCGCGGCCAGCGCGGCAGCACCCAGCGCCACCGCGTACTTCGGGTGCGCGTCGACGGCGGTCGGGCGCCCGAGGCTCGCCGAGACCATCTCGGCGACCAGCGGGATCCGCGAGGAGCCGCCGACCAGCAGCACCGTCGCCAGGTCCGCGGGCTCGACCTGCGCCGACCGCAGGGCGCGGCGCAGCGCCTCGATGGTCGACCCGATCGGTGCCCGGATCATGTCCTCGAACTGCGCGCGGGTCAGCTTCACCGAGCAGTGCCGGTTCGGCAGGAACACCGGGATCGTGGTCTCGGTGTCGACCGAGAGCGCTTCCTTGGCCTCGATGCAGTCCTGCCGCAGCCTGCGCAGCGCGGTGGCCGCCTGCGGATCCTGGGGGTCGAGCTCGCTGATGGCTCCGGCCAGCTCGTGGTCGACGTGGGTGAGGACGGCCTCGTCGAAGTCGACCCCGCCGAGCCGTTCGATGCCCTCGGGGTTGCCGAGGATCGCGATCCCGTCCGGGAGCTTGCGCACCACGGTCGCGTCGAAGGTGCCGCCCCCGAGGTCGTAGACGGCGACCACCTCGCCGTCGGCGAGCTGCCGCTTGGCCGCGTAGTAGGCCGCGGCGGCCTCGGGTTCGGTGACCGTGCGTGCCGCGTCGAGCCCGCCGAGCCGGGGAACCTCGTCGAACAGCTCCCGCCGGTACGGGCCCCAGTTCGCCGGATGGGTCAGCACGACGTGACCGGGCGGCTCGCCCTCGGTCTCGGTGACCTTGTCCAGCGCGTCGCGCAGCAGATAGCCCAGCAGCGCCACCGCGGAGTACGGGGTGCCGCCCAGCATCAGCGGCGTGGGGTCGCCCAGCCTGCGCTTGAACTCGCGGCCGATCCGGTAGGGGTCGCTGACCGCTCTCCTGGCCGCCGCGTCCCCGGTGACGACCAGTCCGTCGTCGCGGGCGAACACCACCGCCGGGGCGACCACCGTCCTGTCACCGAGCGTCAGCATCTCGACCCGGTCGGTGCGGTCCACGGCTACAGCGGTGAAGGTCGTACCGAGATCCACCCCGAGGCTGTACCTCATCGTGTCCCCCGTTGGGATGAGCACGGATCTCTTCGGCCCACCTAACGTAACTCCGAACGGCGCCAACCCCATAGGGCAAATGGCCCGGCTCTGGGGACAGCCCTACCCCCTGGTTGGGGTCCGCCCCCTTCCCCCGTGCGCCCCGGCGGTGGAGGCTGAGCGCGGGACCGGAGAAGGGTCGATCGCGATGACCGAGCGGTTCGAGAACAGCACCGAACCGGGTGCCGTTGCCGAGTTCGGCGACAACGGCTGGGCGCACCGTCGGCGGCTGGAACGACAGCTGCACGACGGACCCGCACTGCGCCTGGCCGCGTTGTCGCTGCGGCTGGGCGTGTGCCGTCATCGCACCGAGCACGAGCAGGCGGTGCACGAGTGCCTCATCGGCGCTCAGGACGAACTGCACGCCGTGCTCCAGGAACTGCGCGACGTGGCCAGCCAGATCTACCCTCCGGTGCTGGCCTCGGCGGGGCTCGGCGTCGCCCTGCAGGCGCTGGCCGAGCGCGTCGGACTGCCGGTGACGGTACGCGCGCCGCGCCGCCGCTTCCCCGCCGCCGTGGAGGCAGCGGCCTACTTCGAGGTGGCCGAGCACCTGCCCGCGCTGGTCGACGGGGCTTCCGCGCTGGCCATCACGGTCGACGACAGCGAGCGGTCGCTGCTGCTGACCATGGCCGCCGAGCGCGACGGCGCTGGGCAAGATGGCGCTGGGCAGAACGCCACTGGGCAGTCCGGCACTGGGCAAGACGAGATCACGGTGAGGATCCCATGCGAGTAGCCATCGCCGAGGACGGCGCCCTGTTCCGGGAGGGGCTGGTGATGCTGCTCGGGGCGACCGGCCACGAGGTCGTGGCCTGCGTGGGCGGGGGCGACGAGCTGATCGCGGAGCTCGACCACGAACCCGCCGACGTGGCGGTGCTCGACATCCGGATGCCGCCGGAGCCCGAGGGCGGGCTGGTGACCGCCGAGCGTCTGCGCGCCACGCACCCGGGCCTGGGGCTGCTGCTGCTCTCGCACTACGCCGAAACGCACTACCTGATGCGGGTGCTCGACATCGGGACCGAGCGGATCGGCTACCGGCTCAAGGAGAAGATCGCCAGCGTCGACGTGCTGGGCGACACCCTGGAGCGGATCAACGCGGGCGAGATCGTCATCGAGCCGGTGCTGGCCAAGCGCCTGGTGGAGCGCCCGCGCGGGCGGGAGGAGAAGGCGCTGGCCGAGCTGAGCGAACGGGAGGAGGAGGTGCTCAAGCTGATGGCCGAGGGCCGCTCCAACCCCGGCATCGCGGGCCAGCTCTACATCAGCCCCAAGGCGGTCGAGAAGCACGTGGCCAGCATCCTGTCCAAGCTCGGCATCCCTCCGGACGACACCGGCCACCACCGCCGGGTGCTCGCGGTCCTGACCTACCTGCGCGCCCGCTGGATCGAGAGCTAGCCGAAGCGGTCCTGCCGCTTCGGAGCCCCATGCAAGCTAACGGGACTGTCCTCGCCAAAGGACGCCTGAGAACCCGCAAGGCAGAGCCGGCGCCCGACGCACAGATCCACTGCCGAAGCGGTCCTGCCGCTTCGGAGCCCCATGCAAGTGGACGGGACTGTCCTCGCCAAAGGACGCCTGAGAACCCGCAAGGCAGAGCCGGCGCCCGACGCAGAGATCCACTGTGGACCACCCACGTCGGACCACCCGATGAGGTCGGTTTTCCCTTGCGGGGCGGACACAGAACGGAAACCTGAGGGAAATCAGGCCGTTACGGGGCATTGGTCCCTATTCGGCCGCCGGGGCGCGTCCTAGCGTGGCTGGGTCGGTGGGAGAGCGCGGGCCTGGTCTCCCCGGGCCAACGTGGCTTTCCCCTGTGCCGGAAATGGTGATGCCGGTCTGATGTCGATCCCCCGGCTGCTGTCGGCGACCTACGTGGCGGTGGCCTTCGGTTCGGTGATGGGCGCGGGCGTGCTGCTGGGGTTGTCCGGGCAGGCGGTGATCGCACTTGCGTTCGTCGCTGCCGCGCTGTGTACCGCCGGGTTCGGCCCGGTGCAGCGCCTCGCCGCCAGGATGGCGCGGTCAAGGGCCGCGCCACCCGAAGGGCTCCCGGCGGTCGCGGGCGAGGTGTCCGCGGTCGGTTCGCTGGAGCAGGCCCTGCCGACGCTGGCGCGCATGCTCGCCGAGGGCACCGGGGCCGCGCACGCCTCGCTGTGGCTGACCGCGGGCGAACGCCTGGTCAGCGCGGCGTCGTGGCCGTCGCGCTGGGCCGGGTCGACCCACGCCGTGGCCGATCTCGACGCCCTCCGGGCGCTGCCGGGCGTCGACCACGCCGTGCCCGTCATCGACGCGCACCTGCGGCGCGGTGCGCTGGCCATCGGCAAACCCGGCCCGGTCACCGAGCGCGACCTGCGGTTCATGCACAACATCGCCGGAGGCGCTGGGCTGCTGCTGCGCAGCGTCGCGCTGAACACCGAACTGCGAGCGCGGGTCCAGCAGGCCGAGGAGCTCGGCACCGAGCTGAGCGAGTCCAAGCAGCGGCTGGTGCACGCCCGTGACGTCGAGCGCAGGCGGCTGGTCACCGAGATCACCGCGGTCACCGCGGGCAGCCTTGCCGAGATCCGCACCGAGCTCGACCAGCTCAAGCAGCTGGTCGACACCGATCCCACCGCCGCCCAGCCGGTGCTGGCCCGGCTGCGGCCCCGGCTGGACGAGGTCATCGAGCGGTTCCGCGCCGTGGTGCGCGGCGTCTACCCCGGCGTGCTGCGCGACGAGGGCCCCAGGGCCGCGCTGGAGGAGCTGGCCAGCGACCTGCCCCGGCCGGTCCTGCTCACCGGCCACTTCGGCGACCGGGTCGACTGGGAGACCGAGTCCGGCATCTACTTCGCCGCCGCGGCGGCGATGCGGCTGTTCGGCCGGGAGCCCTCGACCGTCCCGCTGAAGGTCCACATCGGACACGAGCGCGGCAGGCTGACCGCCAGGATCGAGGAGACCGGCCCGCTGGCCGCCGATCCGAACACCGCGCTCGCCGACGACGAGGACCGGCTGGCCGCCCTCGGCGGCGGCCTGCGCTGCCGCGCGACCACCGCGGGCGTCACGGTCACGGCGTGGCTGCCGGACCGGCTCGAACCGACAGTGCCGGAGCCCTCGGAGACGCCCGCCGAGACCGTCGCCGAGGAACCGGTGGAGCCGCGTCCCGAACTCGCCCCGACCGGCATCGGCGCCCGGGTCCGCACGCTGCTCGACGCCGCGATGGCGCATTTCGGCACCGCACCGGCCGGGGCGGTGCTGTCGGATCTGGCGCGCCGCCTGGACGAACCGCCGCGGGTGGCCGTCGCCGGACGCACCGGCGCGGGCAAGTCCACCCTCGTCAACGCGCTCGCCGGACAGGAGCTGGCGGATCCGGGCAGCACCCTGGCCACCACCTGGTACCGCGGCGCCGACCGGCCGTCGGTCACCCTGCACCCGCGCGACGGCGAGCCGCGCGGCCTGACCACCACCGCCGGCCTCGGCGGCCTGCAGCCCGAGCAGGTCGACCACGTCGTGGTCGGCTCGCGCTCCCCCGCGCTGCACGGGCTCAGCCTGATCGACCTGCCGCCGGTCGACTCGGTGGACACCGCCGTGGCCGAACGGGTCCTCAAGCAGCTGATCTCCACCCACCTCAGCATCGCCGACATCGTCGTCTACCTCGCCCGCGAGTTCGACGCCGCCGACGCCGACCTGCTGGCGCAGATCGACCGCAGGTCGGCCGCGGTCGCCGTGCTCTGCCACGCCGACGAGCTCGGCGGCTGCGGCCGGGACGCGCTGCAACGGGCGCGGCAGGCGGCCGAGCAGCACTTCCGCGACCCCCGGTTCCGGCGCTCGTGCCAGGAGGTCCTGCCGGTGGCGGCGCTGCTGGGCGCTTCCGGCGCGACCCTGCGGGAACCGGAGTTCCACGCCTTCGAACGCCTCGGCGCGCTGCCCCGCGAGCAGACCGACGACCTCCTGGGGTCGGCCGAGCGGTTCACCGGCCGCGTCCCGCTGCCCGACCTCGGGTCCGCGCAGCGGGCGGGCTTGCTCGGGCGGTTCGGGCTCTTCGGGGTCCGGCTGGCCACCGATCTGGTCCGGGACGGGGTCGGCTCCCGCGCGGTGCTGTCGGCGGAACTGGTGCGCGCCAGCGGGCTGCCACCGCTGCGCGATCTGCTGTCCGGTCCGCTGGCCGACCGGACCGAGGTGGTCAAGGCCCGGTCCGCGCTGCGCGAGGTCGACGTCCTGCTGCGCTCGGCCGCTGCGGGCGATCCGCAGCTGGGCGCGCTGGCCTACGAACTGGACCGGATCCGCAGCGGGGCGCACGAGTTCGTCGAGCTCGACGTGCTGGACGGGCTGCGCAGGCGACCGCCTCAGCTGTCCCCTGAGGACATCTCGGCCGCGCGCCGACTGCTCGGCGCGGCGGGCACCGACCCGCGCCTGCGGCTCGGGCTGGACGCCGGCGCCGGTGCGGGGGACGTCGAGCAGACCGCCGCGCGCCAGCTCGCCCGCTGGCAGATGCGGGCCGAGAACCCGGCCTCCAGCAGGGAGGTCCGCGAGCTCAGCCTCACCGTCGTGCGCACCTGCGAGGGCCTGATGCGACGAACGGGCGTCACAACGGGATGAAGCCCTCGACGGTCGTGCCCTCCCCAGGGGCGGACCGCACCGCCACGCTGCCGCCGACCGCGTTGGCCCGGTCGGCGAGGTTGTGCAGTCCGCGCCCGGCACCCCGGGCCCGTTCCAGGTCGAAGCCGGGGCCGTCGTCGCTGACCGCGAAGGCCAGCCCGCGGTACTCGCAGCGCAGGGCGATCCGGACGGTGGCCTGCGGCGCGTGCTTGAAGCTGTTGTTGATCGCTTCCAGGCAGGTGAAGTAGACGGCGGTCTCCACCGGCAGCGGGAACCGCCTGCCCGGCACGGCCTCGTCGATGTCGAGCACGACGTTGCCCGCGTCGCCCAGCTCCGCCGACAGCGCGGGCAGCAGCCCCTGCTCGGCCAGCAGCACCGGGAAGACGCCCGCGGCGGTGTTGGCCAGCACCCGGCGGGTTCCGTCGACCTGCGCGACGACCTGCTCCAGCCGGTCGCGGGCGGTGGCCTGCCTGCCGCGGGAGAGTTCGTGCTCGACCAGCCCGACGGTCATCCGCAGCGCCACGAGGTGGTGCTGGGCGCCGTCGTGCAGGTCCCGCTCCAGCGTCCGCCGCTCGTGGTCCATGTCCGCGGTCGCCCGCCGCCGGGACTCGGCGATCTCCTCGGCGTGGTCCAGCGCGGTGCGCAGCTGGTGCTCCAGCTCGATGCCGAGCCTGCTGTTGTAGAGCACCGGGCCCAGGACTCCCACCAGGTCGTCGGCCAGCCGGGCGCGTTCGCCGGGCACGCTGGCGACGCTGGTCCGGTCGACGGTCACCGCCCCGACCTCCTCGCCGCCGTAGTGCACCGGGAGCGTCACGTGCTCGGGCAGTTCGGCCAGGTCCGCAGGCCACTGGTAGCAGCGGTCGCCGAGGTCGGACAGGTGCACGGTCAGCCGGCAGTAGCTCGCGCCCAGGCCGTGGGCGACGACCTCGGCCAGCTCGCCCAGGTCGGGGTGGTCGGTGGCGCCGGAGACCTCGGCCACCTGGGACAGCACCGCGTTGGGCGCCGGGCGGCTGCCGTAGATCAGCCGGTCGACCAGCCGTTCGGCGCGCTCCCGGATCGCCTGGAACGCCACCGCGAGCACGACGAGCGTCACCGCGAACGAGGTCAGGCCCGCCACCAGCGACCCGAACACCGCCTCCAGCCCGGCGGTCAGCGCGATCCAGCCGCAGGCGATCAGCACCAGCAGCAGCACGGAGGCCAGCGCGCGGCTGAACAGCCGCTCGACGTCCCACGGCCGGGCGCGGCTGGTGGCGATGATCAGCGCGAAGGGCACCGCGGCGAAGATGAGCCGGACCGGCCAGAACACCACCGCGGCAGGCTCGCCGGAGTCGCGGCCCACCCCGTGCGCGGTGGGGTCGAACATCGTCAGCACCTGCGCGCCGAGCAACCACAGCCACGCGCTGAGCAGTCCGAGCATGACGACCACGCTCACCGCGACCGTCAGCGCGGAGAACAGGAGCCGGGACTGGCGCCGGTCCTCCGGCGTCTCCCCGTGGCGGGCGCGGTGCCGCTGGACCACCAGTCCGACGACCGGCACGAGCACCCCGAAGAACACGACGAAGCTGACCGTGTGCGGGTACTCGGTGGTGGACCCCGCCAGCAGGGCGAGCACCCCGACGACGCTGACCGCGACCGCCAGCTTGGCCAGCCACGGCGTCCGGCCGCCCAGATCCCACCGGCCGGTCGGGAACAGCACCAGTGCCAGGACGTAGGCCACCCCGCCCACACCGTGCAGCAGCAACAGGTGCCACCAGCTGATGCCGACGTCGAACGCGCCCTGCACGACGCGGATCGCCATGTGCGCCTGGAGGTTGAACGCACCCGCCGCCCCGACCAGCGCGAGCGCCAGCAGCCGGATCGACCAGTTCTGCCGCGCCGACAGCAGCAGCGCCAGCGCCACGGCCAGGCTCAGCGCGCTCAGCCCGTAGTCCAGCACCGCCTGGCCGAGCGGCTCGCTGTGCTTCGCGGCCACCAGGAACCCGTAGGACCACGACTCCAGCCACGGGTTGTCGGCGTCGGAGGCGGCGTCGAGCGCCTGCTGGAACCCCGGCCAGTACCGGGCCAGCGTCGCGACCGCCCCGATCATCAGCCACCCGACGGACAGCGCCGCATAGCCGACCAGGCCGGCGTAGTAGACGCCGAAGATCGGCCGGTCGGTTCGCCGCACCGCCTCGGCGGTGCTCCGCTCGTGGTTCATCGAGTGCGCGGCCCCCCGTCGCTCACCGCCGAGTCTGGTCGGCGCGACGGGGCGAAATCGAGGGCGAAAGTCCGTGTTCAGGCGGCCGGGAGCAGTTCCCGGTTGTAGGACAGGGTGCCGCTGGCGTGGCGCAGCGACCGGGCGAGCGCCTCGGCGTGCTGCCGGGCCAGGTCCAGGTGCGGTCCGACGGTGCCCCACTCGGCGAGTTCGGACTGCTCGGCTCCGGCGAGCTCGCCGAGCAGCGCGGCGACGGCGGACAGCTCGGACAGGACGGCGACCGGGTCGCCTTCGGGCCGGGGCTGGGCCGCGGCGGTGGACAGCGCCTCGTGGGCGGCTGCGATGCGGTCTTGTCCGAACTCGTTCATGGCCTTGCCTTCCCTGCGGTTCCACCGGAAACGATCCGCTCCCGGGGACGCGGTTTCGATGGAGCCCGCCCCCGGAACCGGTGGCCGGAACCCGCTTTCCCGCGGGGGTTCTCCCCACCGGATGAGGTGGTTCTCCCTCGGACCAGCCACGTGGCGGTGTCCGGTCGCGGCCGGATCCGGCGACCATGGGATCTCGTCGGCAGCGCTGAGGAGGGACCATGCCGGAGGTTCCGTTCCTGGACCTGACCCACCCCGACTTCTCCTTCGACTCCCCGGAGGTCGCCGAGGCCCGCGAACGAAGCTGGTACGCGCGGACGCCGGTCGGGATCATCGTGCTCCGCTACGCCGAAGTGCGGGAGCTGCTGCACGACCGCCGCCTCGCCCAGGACGGCCGCCGCTACATGGAGCTCAACGGCATCACCTCGGGCCCGGTCTACGACTGGTTCGTGCCGCTGATCCTGCACCGCAACGGAGACGACCACGTTCGGCTGCGCCGCGTGGTGCAGAAGGCGTTCACACCGCGGAGGATCAACGAACTGCGCCCCTTCATGCGCGAGACCGCCACCGCGCTGGCCGAGCGGATCGCCGAGTCCGGCGAGTGCGACTTCGTCGAGGCGTTCGCCGATCCGCTCCCGGTGGCGGTGATGAGCCGGCTGCTCGGCGTGCCGCCGGAGGACTACGACGTCTTCCACGGCTGGAGCACCGACATCGGTCTGGTGTTCTCCCTGACGAACGCCGACGTCTACGAGCGGGTGGAGCGCGCGGTGGTCGAGCTGCACGGCTACGTGGATTCCCTGATCGCGCAACGGAGATCCCGTCCCGAGGACGACCTGCTCTCGACGCTGGTCGCCGCGCAGCAGGAGGAGAACCGGCTCGACGCCGAGGAACTGCGCAACCTCGTGGTCTCCCTGGTGTTCGCCGGGCACGACACCACCCGCCACCAGCTGGGCCTGGCGATGGTCGCGCTGTGCGCCCATCCCGAGCAGTGGTCGGCGCTGCGCGACGATCCGGAGCCGGCCGACCGCGCGGTGGACGAGATCCTGCGGTGGTCCCCGGCCGCACCGGCGGTGTTCCGGTTCGCCCTGCAGGATTTCGATTACCAGGGACTGCACATCCCGGCCGGGACGTTCGTCATGCTGGGTTCGCACCCGGCCCACCACGATCCGCGGGTCTTCGAAGGCGGCGACTCCTTCGACATCACCGCGACCCGCCCCGCGGGCCACCTCACGTTCGGCGCGGGACCGCACTACTGCCTCGGCGCAGCGACCGCCCGCGCGGAAATCGCCGAAGCGCTCCCCGCGCTCGCGAGCACGCTCGGCACGCCGAACCTGGCAGGCCCGGTCAGCTGGCGCAGTCCGATCGGCGTCTATGGACCGACTTCCGTACCGGTGCGGTTCGGCCCGTCCCCGGCGTAACCTGGACGGGCAGGAACGGGTCTTCGCTCCGCATCAGCCGGAAGCGCACAACGGCGTTCGAAGACCGGTTCGCATGCCGTGCCCAGGAGATCTCGATGCGGCGTTGGAGCATTCCGGCGCTGCTGGCGGCAGCGCTGATCGTGCTCGTGGCGCTGGGTGTGGTCATCGTGCTGGCCCTCCTCCCACCACCACGCGCGGGTCCTCCCCCGCCCGCTCCGGCGCCGGCACCTCCGGCTCCCGTCTCCGAACAACCGCGCCCCGGCCCGCCGGTGCTCGCGGTCAAGATCGACAACGTGCCCGACGCTCGTCCGCCGATCGGCCTGGCAGCCGCCGACGTGCTCTACGTCGAACCGGTGGAAGGCGGGTACAGCCGCATCCTCGCGATTTTCGGGGCGAACCGGCCCCCGGTGGTCGGACCGGTGCGCAGCGCGCGGGAGACGGACCTCGAAGTGCTGCCGCAGTTCGGCGCACCGACGCTCGCCTACTCCGGAGCCGCACCCGAGCTGGTGCCGCGCATCGACGCGGCACCGATCGAGGACGCCTCCGACTCCCGGTTCCCGGCCGCCTTCTTCCGGGACAACTCCCGGCCGGTCCCGCACAACCTGTTCCTGCGACCGGAAAAGCTGCCGCCGGGCGGCGCCTGGCCACCCGCCGCGCAGCTGACCTACGGCGACGCGCCCTCCGGCGGACGGCCGTCCACGCACCAGGAGGTCCAGTACCCGGAGGCCGCGGTCTCGTTCGACTGGTCGGCCGCCGAAGGCCGCTGGCTGGTGTCGATGGACGGCGACCCCTACACCGCGGTGGACACCGGGCGGCTCGGCCCGCCGACCGTGGTGATCCAGCGGGTGCGGATCGGGCAGTCGAGCATCAGCGACACCGCGGGCAACGTCTCGCCGTTCGCCGAGACCATCGGCAGCGGCCAGGCGCAGGTCCTGCGGGGCGGCCAGGTGTTCGACGCGACCTGGTCCCGGCCCTCTGCCGAGGTCGGAACCACCTACCGCACCCCGTCGGGCGAGCCGCTGGCCTTCGCCCCCGGGCAGGTGTGGGTGGTCCTGACCTCCTGATCATCCACATCGGACTGCCAGGCGAGCGCCGTGCGGGTGCGGGACGATGGGGTGCGTCCGGCTTCCGTCGCGAGGAGGGGCCACGATGAGCGACACCACCATCATCAAAGTGGACGGAGCGCATTCACCGCAGGGCGCGCAGGGCCAGTACTACCTGGCCGAAGGGGTCGGCGTGAGCATGCGGCTGTGGCGGGAGGAACCGCCGGAGGCCGACAAGCCGGAGGCGGCCCGCGACTACGAGACCGTCGGCTACGTCATCAGCGGCCGCGCGGAGCTGCACAGCGAGGGGCAGACGGTCCTGCTCGAACGCGGCGACTCCTGGGTCATCCCCAAGGGCGCGCGGCACCGGTACAAGATCCTCTCGACGTTCACCGCGGTCGAGGCCACCCATCCGCCCGCGCAGGTCCACGGGCGCGACGAGCTGGGCTGACGGGCTACCGGAGCTCACGGGTTTGCGGGGGCGGGCTACCCCGCCCCGACCGCGTCGCGCAGCAGTTCCAGCATCCGGTGCGCCACGGCGTGATCGGCGACCGGCTCGCGCACGACGACGTAGAGCCGCCGGATGGATTCCGGCCTGCGCAACCTGCGCGCCACGACATCGGCGCCCGCTCCGGTCGACAGCCCGAGCGCGGGCGCCAGGCGCACGCCGAGCCCGGCGGCGACGAAACCCTGCGCGGTCAGGAAGTCATCGGCGCGCACCGCGATCTTCGGGCTGAACCCCGCCGCCGCGCAGATCCGCGCCAGCTGCCCGGCGCAGCCCTGGAGCTCGATCCACTCCTCGTCGGCGAGCTCGGCCAGGTCGACGACCCGGGAGCGGGCCAGCCGGTGCCCCTTCGGCAGCACGACCCGCAACGGGTCGTCGAGCAGGTGCGTGGCCGTCAGCCCCGGCGGAACCTCCAGTTCCCCGTCGTAGACGGCCACGATCGCCATGTCCGCGTCGTCGTCGACGACCTCGCGCAGCGGATCGGGGCTGACGCACGGTTCGAGGCGGACCTCGGGGTGCTCCCTGCGGAACGCCGCGACCGCGGGCGGCACGATCGCCGCCCCGGCGGTCGCGAAGAAGCGGATCCGCCACCGCCCCACCAGACCCGCCTGCAGCGCGGCGAGGTCCTTGCCGGTCTCGGCCAGGATCGCCGAGATCGCCTCGGCGCGTTCGGCGACCAGGCGTCCGGCCGCGGTCGGCGCCACGCCCCGGCCCTCCTTGGCCAGCAGCGCCACGCCGGCCTCGCGTTCGAGCACGGCGAGCTGCTGGCTGATCGCGGACGGCGTGTAGCCGAGGTTGTCGGCCGCGGCCCGGATCGACCCGGTGCGGACGACCGTGCGGAGCAGCTCCATGCGGCGGGTGTCGAGCATGCCCGCGATCGTACAGCTCCGCTAATTCGTGGTGTAGATATCTTCACTTGTCCTGAACTGTGCGGTTGCGCAGACTTGCGGTGAACGAACCGCGAGGAGGCGAAGTGTCCACCCCCACCGAGGAACGAACCCCGGCCCCGCCCCGGGAGCCCGAGGACCGGAATCCCGACTGGCTCAAGGAAATCGGCCGCTGGCGCGGAGATCTCTCCAAATAGGACCGACCACGGATGTGGACCGACGATGGACATGGACCGATCACGGATATGGACCGACCATGGACATGGGCCGATCACGAGTGTGGACCGATCACGGGTAGCCGTACCGGCCGTGCAGCCGGACGAAGCTCGCGAAGGTGAGCATCCTGCTGCGCCGCAACCCCTCGGGCCGCCGCTCGAAGAGCACCACCTCGTCCTGCCCGCCCGGCCCGATCGGCTGCACCAGCCGGCCGCCGATCCGCAGCTGCGCGGTCAGCGGGACCGGCACCGCGGGGAACGCCGCCGACACCAGCACCGCGTCGTAGGGCGCCCGGTCCGGCACCCCGCAGCTGCCGTCGCCGACCCGCAGGTCGACCTCGGTGAACCCGGCCCGCTCCAGGTTGCGGCGCGCCTGGTCGAGCAGGTCGGGCTGCCGCTCGACGCTGACCACGTCGGCGGCCAGCCGCGCCAGCAGCGCGGTCTGGAACCCCAGCCCGGTGCCGACTTCGAGCACGTGCTCGGTCCCGTCGAGCTCCAGGGCACCGATCATCACCGCCGACAGCGACGGCTGGGTGGTCACCTGGCCGTGCGCGACCGGGATCGGCACGTCGTCATAGGCGAGCCCGGTCGCCTCGGCCGGCACGAACTCGGCTCGCGGCGTCGCGCGGATCGCTTCCAGCACGCGCTCGTCCTCGACTCCGACCGCGCGGACGTCCCGGGCGAGGTCTTCAGGCGTTCTGCTCATGGTGGCCCCGCTTTCACCACGAGCGTGTCCTCCGGGCCGGAGTGCACGCTGGTTCCGAAGGGCTCGCTCACGCGCGAGAGCATCGACCGCAGCCACTCCACGTCGTCACTTTCCGCGTGGTGCAAGCGCATTCTGCGCGCCTGCATGACCACCATGCGCAGTTCGTCCACGAACCCGTCGCGGACGTCGGCGAAGTAGAGCACCCGCAGATCGTCGCGATATGCCTCGTAGCCCGGAATTCCCTCGTAGTCGTCGATGAAGTCGCCGCAGCCGTAGAGGATCAGGCCACCCCGGTACAGCTCGACCGGACGCGGGTGGTGCGACGAGTGGCCGTGCACGACGTGCACGCCACCGTCGATCAGCCGGTGCGCGAACTCGATCTCGTCCTCGGAGACCTCGTACCCCCAGTTCCCTCCCCAGTGGACGGACACGACCACGACATCCCCTCGCCGCACCCACGGCCCCATCGCACCGACCAGGGCGTCGGCCGTGACCTCCGACGGCCCCGGGAGGAAGTTCACCCCCGGGCGGTGCGGCTTCGCCGCCCATCGGGCCGGTATCCCGCTGGACGCCACGCCGCAGGCGAACACCAGCACCCGCCGGTCGCCCGCGGGCACGACCGCGGGCCGCCCGGCCTCGGCGTCGTCGCGCCCCGCGCCCGCCCAGCGCAGCCCGGCCGCCGACAGGGCGTCGAGGGTGTCGGTGAGCCCCCGCCTGCCGAAGTCGAGGACGTGGTTGTTGGACAGCACGCAGACGTCCGGCCGCCCGGCCGACAGGAACGGCGCGTTCTCCGGGCTCATCCGGTAGTGCACGCCCTTGCCCGGCGCGAACTCGCCGCCGCGGGTGATGGCCGACTCCAGGTTGATCACCCGGACGTCCGGCCGGACGCGGTCGAGCACGCTCAGCGCGCTGCCCCACGGCCAGCCGAACCCGACCGGGGTGCCGATGCGCCCGTTGACCGCCTCCGCGCCGCGGACGTAGCCGCGCGCGTCGCGGACCTGGACCTCGCGCAGCCGGGGATCGCCGGGGTGCGGCAGGATCTGGTCGACGCCCCGCCCCGGCATCACGTCACCGCACAGGAACAGCGTGGTCCGGCCCATCTGCGCTCGTCCCATCTCGACCGGGCCGGTCCATCATCGGCCGCGGCGCCGGTCCGCGCACGTCACTCCTGCTCGTGGCCGCGGTAGAGCGCGGCGTAGCGGGCCGCGCTCTCGGCGCGCTCGGCCGCCCTGGCCTCCTCCCGGGTGGCCCTGCCGGTCCCGAGCGGGAAGCCGTGCTTGACCAGCCGGTGTTCGGAGGTGTGCTCCATGTAGGCCGCCGAGTACCACAGCGCGAGCAGGACACCGCCGAGCAGCGCCATCGCCTTGATCCACATCGGCCCCGGCACCAGCAGGAACAGCAGTCCCGGGGTGAGCTGCACCAGCGACCGGATCAGGTGCCGCGGCACCCAGGTGCGGCAGGTGACGTCGTGCAGCACCCAGTCCCGGTGGCGCTCCGGCAGCCGCCCGCCGAACGCATACCAGACCCAAAGCACCGGGTTCGGCCGAACCGCGCCCATACCGACCTCCTTCGCCGCGCCTGCTGGCTACACTAACAATTAGCACACTAATCAATTGGAACGGAGCCCCATGAGCCGCCCCACGACTCCGGCCGACCTGGGCGAGGACCCGCTGGCGCTGGAACGCCAGGTCTGCTTCGCGCTGTCGGTCGCGTCGCGCAACGTCATCGCGCTCTACCGCCCGCTGCTGGAGCCGATGCGGCTCACCCACCCCCAGTACCTGGTGATGCTCGCGCTGTGGGAGCGCACGCCGCGCTCGGTCAAGGACCTCTCGGCGGTCCTGCACGCCGAACCCGCGACGCTGTCACCGCTGCTCAAGCGGCTGGAGTCGGTCGGCTACCTGACCCGCGGGCGCAGCAACGCCGACGAGCGGCTGCTCGCCGTCGACCTCACCGAGCAGGGGCGCGAGCTGCGGGCCGAGGCCGAGAAGATCCCGCACCGGATCGTCGAGCGGCTGGGCATGGAGCTCTCCGAGCTGGAGCAGCTCAACTCCGTGCTCACCCGCGTGATCGCCGCGACCCGGCGCACCGACCTCGACACCGCCCTGCCCGAATAAAGTTCCGGCACCCTGTCGAAACCGCGCGGCGCCGTTCGACGCACTGATGAAAGGCCCGGAAGAGCCGGGCCGAGGCCGGGAGGAACACGCGATGCGATTCATGATGATGGTCAAGGCCGACGCCGACTCCGAGGCCGGTGTGATGCCGGAGCAGGAGCTCATCGAGGCGATGGGCAAGTACAACGAGGAGATGGTGCGGGCAGGCGTGATGCTCGCCGGGGACGGGCTGCACCCCAGCTCCGAGGGCGCGCGGGTGTACTTCCGGGGCGGCGAGCGCACGGTGGTCGACGGGCCCTTCGCCGAGACCAAGGAGCTCATCGCCGGGTACTGGCTGATCGAGGTCTCCTCCAAGGAGGAGGCCGTGGAGTGGGCCCGGCGCTGCCCGAGCCCGATGGGCGAGGGCAAGGAGGCCCAGATCGAGATCCGCCGGGTCTACGAGACCGACGAGATCCTGCCGCCCGAGGCCGCGGCCCGCGAGGACCGGCTGCGCGAGGAGCTGGCCAACCGGTCCGCCCAGTAGCTTGCCGGTGCGGGCCGGAGGCTGTTCGATGAACGACCGTGGCAGCTTCCGACCCGCACCGCACCGTCGAGGCCGTCTGGCGGATGGAGTCGGCGCGGCTGATCGCCGGTCTGGCCCGGATCGTCGGCGACGTCGGCCTCGCCGAGGAGATTGCGCAGGACGCCCTGGTCGCGGCGCTGGAGCGGTGGCCGGAGTCGGGCGTCCCGCGCAATCCGGGCGCCTGGCTGATGGCCACCGGCAAGCACCGCGCGATCGACCTGCTGCGCCGCAGGCAGCGGCTGGACCGCAAGCTGGCTGAGCTCGCGCACGGCCTGGACGCCGACCGGGCGGGCGCCGAGGAACCGTCCGAGCCCGACGACATCGGTGACGACCTGCTGCGGCTGGTGTTCACCGCCTGCCATCCGGTGCTGTCGTCCGACGCGCGGGTCGCGCTCGCGCTGCGCGTCCTCGGCGGTCTCACGACCAAGGAGATCGCCCGGGCCTTCCTCGTCCGGGAGTCCACGATCGCGCAGCGGATCGTGCGCGCCAAGCGCGCGCTGGCCGATGCCGGGGTGCCGTTCGAGGTGCCCGAGGGACCGGAACGGCCGGAACGGCTGTCGTCGGTGCTCGAAGTGATCTACCTGGTGTTCAACGAGGGCTACTCGGCCACCGCCGGGGACGACCTGATGCGCCCGGCGCTGTGCGAGGAGGCGCTGCGGCTGGGCCGGGTGCTGGCCGAGCTGATGCCCGCCGAGCCCGAGGTGCACGGGCTGGTCGCCCTGATGGAGATCCAGGCGTCCCGTTCGCGCGCCCGGACCGGCCCCGCCGGTGAGCCGGTCCTGCTGATGGACCAGGACCGCGCCCGCTGGGACCAGCTGCTGATCCGCCGCGGCCTGGCCGCGCTGGAGCGCGCCGAAGCGCTGGGAGTGCTCGGGCCCTACGGGATCCAGGCGTCGATCGCGGCCTGCCACGCGCGGGCGACGACCCCGGAGGAGACGGACTGGGCGCGCATCGCGGAGCTGTACGGCATCCTCGCCGCGGTGTCGCCGTCACCGGTGGTCGAGCTCAACCGCGCGGTCGCGGTCTCGATGGCCTCCGGACCGGCCGCCGGGCTGGAACTGGTCGACGCGCTCGGGGCCGAACCGGCGTTGCGCCGCTACCACCTGCTGCCGAGCGTGCGGGGTGACCTGCTGGTCAGGCTGGAGCGCTTCGACGAGGCCCGGGCGGAGTTCGAGCGGGCCGCGGAGCTGACTGGCAACGAACGGGAGCGCGCGATCCTGCTCGGCCGCGCCGCCGAGTGCTGACGGCCGTTGGATATGCTCGGCGGCCGGTGTTCGGCGAGCGGCGGAGGCGAGGCCAGGCAGTGGACGGGCGGATCCCGGTGATCATCGTCGCGGGCTTCCTGGGATCGGGCAAGACCACGTTGCTCAACCACCTGCTCACCAACAACGCGGGCGCGCGCATCGGCGTGGTGGTCAACGACTTCGGCAGCATCAACATCGACGCCATGTCCGTGGCCGGGCAGGTCGACTCGATGGTCTCGCTGGGCAACGGCTGCCTGTGCTGCGCGGTCGACGCGCGCGGGATGGACGACCTGCTGTCCAGGCTGGCCCGCCCGGGTGCGGATCTGGACGTCATCGTGGTCGAGTCCAGCGGGCTGGCCGATCCGCGGGTGATGATCCGGCTGGTGCTGGCCTGCCAGAACAAGCGGATCGGCTACGGCGGGCTGGTCGAGGTGGTCGACGCGGCGGAGTTCGAGACGACCCGGGTCCGGCACCCCGAGCTCGACCAGCACCTCTGGTTCGCCGACCTGGTGGTGCTGAACAAGACCGACCGCATCGACGACACCGCGCACGCCCGGATCCGCGAGCTGGTCGCCGGGCTGGGCAAGGGCACGCCGGTGCTGTCCACCGCGCACGGCCGGGTCGACCCGGAGCTGCTGTTCGAGCGCCCGGAGCGGCCGCGCCGCGACGACGTCGCCCGGCAGCTGTCCTTCGACGAGCTGCTCGCCGAGCACGACCACGACCACGCGGATTCCGGGGACTGCCACCCGCATTCGGCGTACGAGACGGTCGAGTTCACCTCGGACGAGCCGATGGATCCCCGCGCGCTCATGGCCTTCCTGGACGAGCGGCCCGCCGGGGTGTACCGGATCAAGGGGTTCGTCCACTTCGGACTTCCCGGGCACCGGCAGAAGTTCTCCCTGCACACGGTGGGCAACTACCTGCGCTTCCAGCGGTCCCGCTGGGAGGCGGGCGAGCAGCGCCGGACCCGGCTGGTGGTGATCGGCACCGGGATCGACGCGGACTCCCTGCGGCAGCGCCTGGCCTCCTGCGTCGCCGACGGCGAGCACGGGGACGGGCTGATCGAGCACGGCATGCTGTCGGTCCTGCGCTTCACGCACAGCTGAGATTTCCCCGTCAGGACACCGAATCCAGCAGATCGGCGAGTTCCTCCGGCCGGGACAGCTGCGGCGAGTGCCCGCCGTCGAGCTGCACGGCCTCGACACCGAGCCGTTCCGGAGCGGTCTCGCGCGACCATGCCGGGTTGATCACGCGGTCCTCCCGGCACAGCACTGAGGTCACCGGAACGCCCTCAGGCAGCGCGGCCACCGGTTCCTTCTGGAAGCGCCAGAACTGCGGGCGCAACCGAGCCACCGCCGCGTCCGCGACCTCCCGCGGGCAGTCGTGGTAGAACGCCTCGGTCGCGGGGTCCGGCGGCCAGGCCGAGGAACCGTCACCGGGAGTGATCAGCCGCGCGGACAGCTCCGGCCAGCCCGGGGAGAACACCGGCTCGCGCGCGGTGAGCTCGCGCATCGAATCGCCCGGCGCCGCCGCCATCGCGCACAGGAAGACCAACCGGCGCAACGGAATCCGGACCTGCGGGAGCACCAGCCCCGCCACCGAGTGCCCGACCAGCACCGCGTCGCCGTCGTCGGGCACTACGGTCTCCACGGCCGCGGCGTACTCCGCCAGACCGGCACCGGGGTCGGAGGACGGCAGGTCGACGGCGACAGCCGCATGCCCACGCGCTTCGAGAAGCGGCACCAGCCGCTCCCAGCACCACGCGCCGTGCCAGGCCCCGTGCACAAGTACGAATGTGGTCATGGTCGGCCAGTATGCGCGATGACGTCCTGCGAAGGGGCGACGGATTCCGCGATCAGCACTGTGCCCGCGTGGTTCATGACGGCCGACCGCCCGATCCACGTGCGATCAGCGACCGTCGACCCAGGTGTGCGGGACGACGACGTGCAATGCGTTGCGCGCCACCGAGAACCGCTGCGGGGTGTCCGCGACCACCTCGCCGTCGATGTTGATCTGCATGTCCGGCTCGGTTTCCAGCTCCACGCAGCGGGTGCGGAAGTGCTCCCCGCCACCGCCGTTGCGCAGGTTGCGGGCGACCTCGACCAGTTCGCGCAGGCCGCCCTGCCGGATGACCGACACGTCGAGCGTGCTGTCGTCGATCCCGGAGTCCGGCGCGGCGACCTGCCCGCCGCCGAAGTACCGGCCGTTGGCGACCGACACCTGGAGCAGGCTGGCGTACTCGCGGGTCTCGTGGTCGCCGTCCGGGAAGGTCAGCCGCGCTCGGAACGGGCGGTGCCGCCTGAACGCCCTGACCGTGGCGATCGGGTACGCCAGCGCGCCGACGCGGCGCTTGAGCGTCGGCGACATGGCTTGCGCGACCAGCGCGCCGAGTCCGGCCGAGGCTCGGTTGACGTAGTAGTTGCCGCCGCTGAGCCCGAGGTCGATGTCGACGATGTGACCCATCGCGACGGTCCGGCATGCGGCGTCGAGATCGGTCGGGATGTGCAGGGTTCGGGCGAAGTCGTTCGCCGTGCCCAGCGGGAGCAGGCCCAGCGGGACCTCCCGGTGGGCGAGCACGTCCACCACGGAGCTGACGCTGCCGTCGCCGCCGCCCAGGACGACCAGGTCGTGACCGGCGTCGATCACGGCCTGCACCGTCTCCGGGAGCCGCGCGGGGTCGCGCAGCGCGTGCGTGGCGTCCAGCGGGACGCCGAGGTCGCGCAGCCGGTCGGCGGCGTAGGCGAACGCCCTGCCGCCCGTCCGGGAGTGGACGTTGACCACCAGGGCCGCCCTGGTCGCGGGCCGGTCGATGCGAATGGCGGGCCTCCCCTCCGCGCTGGTCCAGGGTCCGTTCTACTCCTTGCGGGTGACACGGGCACGTTCCGGGGTGAGGCTCCCGGGCCGCTCCGGCACCGCATAGGCTTCCTCCGACACGGCGACGACCCCGGGGGTTTCCGGTGAACCGACTGGTACGGCGGCTGGGAACGGCGGACGCGGTGGTCATCGGGCTCGGCTCGATGATCGGCGCCGGGGTCTTCTCCGCCTTCGCACCCGCTGCGGCTGCCGCGGGCAGCGGCCTGCTGGCCGGGCTGGTCATCGCCGGGGTCGTCGCCTACTGCAACGCCAGCAGTTCCGCCGCGCTCGCCGCGCGCTACCCGACCTCGGGCGGAACCTACGTCTACGGCCGGGAACGTCTCGGGGACTGGTGGGGATTCACCGCCGGGTGGGGCTTCGTGATCGGCAAGACCGCGTCATGTGCCGCGATGGCGTTGACCGTGGCCTCCTACGTCAGCCCCGCGTGGGCTCGGCCGCTGGCCGTCCTCGCCGTGCTGTCGTTCGCCGCAGTCAACTACTTCGGGGTGACCAGGACCGCCCGGCTGGCCCGGGTCCTGCTGGTCGTCACGCTGGTCGCGCTGGGGCTGACGCTGGTGGCCGTCTACGGCGGCGCAGCGGGCCCGGCGCCCGGCTGGACCAGCGGCGGGCCGCTGGGGGTGTTGCAGGCGGCGGGGCTGCTGTTCTTCGCCTTCGCCGGGTACGCGCGGATCGCCACGCTCGGTGAGGAGGTCCGCGATCCGGAGCGGACCATCCCCCGCGCGATCCCGATCGCGCTCGGCATCGCCTTCGCCGTCTACGCGCTCGTCGGCGTCGGCCTGCTGGCCTCCCTCGGACCCGCCGCGCTCGCGGCCTCACCCGCTCCGCTGGCCGACGCCGCGCAGGCGGGCGGACTCGCATGGCTCGCGCCCGCCGCGCGGGTCGGCGCGGTCGTCGCCGGGCTCGGCGCGTTGCTGGCCCTGCTGACCGGAATCGGCCGGACCGCTCTGGCGATGGCCCGCAACAGCGACCTGCCAGGCTGGCTGGCGGCCGTGCACCCGCGCCACCGGGTTCCCCACCACGCCGAGATCGTGCTGGCCGTCGTGGTGTGCGGGCTGGTGCTGACCGTGGATCTGCGCGGTGCGATCGGGTTTTCCTCGTTCGGCGTGCTCGTCTACTACGCCATCGCCAACGCTTCCGCGCTCACGCTGCGCGCCCTGCCCCGCTGGGTTCCGGTGCTTGGGCTCGCCGGCTGCCTGCTGCTGGCCGCCACGCTGCCGTGGCAGTCCGTCGTGGCCGGGCTCGCCGTGTTCGCCGTGGGACTCGCCGGGCGGGCGGTCGCGCGGCGTTCATGACCGCTGCACGAGCGGGTCCGGCACCGGGACCGAGCCGACCAGGCGCCGGGTGTACTCCGCCGACGGCCGGTGCAGGACCTCGTCGTGCGGTCCCTGCTCGACCACCCGTCCCCGGTGCAGCACCGCCACCCGGTGCGCCAGGCTGTCGACGACCGCGAGGTCGTGGCTGATGAACAGGCACGCGAATCCCAGATCCGCCTGCAACTGCCGGAGCAGTTCCAGCACCGCGGCCTGCACCGAGACGTCCAGGGCACTGGTCGGTTCGTCGGCGATGAGCAGTTCCGGCCCCAGCGCGAGCGCGCGGGCCAGGCCGACGCGCTGGCGCTGGCCGCCCGAGAGCTCGCGCGGGTACCGGCCGGCCGCGTCAGCGGGCAGGCGCACCTGGTCGAGCAGTTCGGCGATCCGGCTCCGGTAGCGCGAGCCGGGCGCGGCCCGGTGCACGCGCAGCGGTTCGCCGACGCAGTCGCCGACGGTGAAGCGCGGGTCGAGGGACGCGGCCGGATCCTGGAAGACGAAACCCAGCTTCGCGCGCTGATGGCGCCGCCGACGTGCCGGCAGCGCGGCGGGGTCGGCGCCCAGGAGCGAGACCGAACCCCTGGTCGGGCGCAGCAGTCCGGCCGCGACCCGCCCCAGGGTCGACTTGCCCGAGCCCGACTCGCCAACCAGCCCCAGCACCTCACCGCGCCGCACCCGCAGGCTCACGCCGTCAACCGCGCGGAAGCCGCCGTAGTCGACCACTACATCGTCCAACTCCAGCGCGGGATCACCGTCCTCGCTCGCCCGCGCGGGCTCGTGCCCCAGGCGCGGGACCGCCGCCAGCAGTTCGCGGGTGTAGGCGTGAGCGGGGCCGGCGAACAGCTCCCGCACCGGCGCCCGTTCGACGACCTCGCCCCGGCGCAGCACGACCACCCGGTCCGCGAGGTCGGCCACGACACCCAGGTTGTGCGTGATCAGCAGGACCGACACGCCCCGCCGGTCGCGGAGCTCCCGCAGCAGCGCCAGGATCTCGGCCTGCACCGTGACGTCGAGGGCGGTGGTCGGCTCGTCGGCGATGATCACCTCCGGATCGTTGGCCAGCGCCAGGGCGATCACCACGCGCTGCTTCTGGCCGCCGGAGAGCTGGTGCGGGAAATGCCGGACACGCCGCCGCGGCTCGGGAATCCCCACCAGTTCCAGCAGTTCCACCGCCTTCGCCCTGAGCTCCGAGCGGGTCAACGACCGGTGTGCGCGCAGTGCTTCGGCCAGCTGCGCGCCGATCGTGAGCACCGGGTTCAGGGCGGTCGAGGGCTCCTGGAAGACCATGGCGATCCGGTTGCCGCGAATCCCCTTCCACTGCCGCGTTCCGACCAGCTCCCGGCCGCCGAGGCGGATGCTGCCCGAGACCGACGCCGAAGGCGGCAGCAGTCCCAGCGCCGCCCGGGCGGTCACCGACTTGCCGGAGCCGGACTCGCCCACCACGGCGACGATCTCCTTGGCCGCGAGGTCGAAGCTCACCTCGTCGACCACCGCGCGGTCGCCGAACCGGACCGTGAGCCCGTTGATCTCCAGCACCTGTTCGCTAGTCATGGACGCGCTCCGCTTCCGCCCACAACCGGGCTACCTGCTGGGGGTCGTAGTCGGCCTGCTCACCGGGCACGTACCGGACGTGCCGGAGGGTTCCGGTGTAGGGGAACGAGCGCTCGCGCCGGTGCAGCTCCCAGTCGACCGGGCCGCCCTTGTCCGCGCCGATGCTGATCCCCGTGAACGGCGCCATCCCGAGCAGCTGCGGGACCGGCCCGAGCTCCGCTGCCCCACCGGCCTTCAGCCGCAACTGCCAGCGGAAGTCCTCCAGCGCGCGCACCACCAGCTCCGGCTCGGCTTCGCCGTGCTCCAGCGGAACCGGCGCGGCCCGGTGGACCCGGCCGTAGGCGTTGTAAACCAGGTGCGCGTGCCCTTCCTCGACGTACACGACGTAACCGCCGCCCTGGTCACCGTGTGCGAACAGGACCCCGCGATCGCCCGGGTCGTGCCGAATGCTTGCGGTGACGGTGAAATCGCGGAACTGCACGAGCCGGGCCGACCGGTAGCGCTCCAGCGTCGGCGTCCCCGGGTAGAGCGTGACCGGCTGCTGCATCCGCGATTCCTGCGGTCGGCGCAACTGCGCGGCGGGGCTGTGGTCGTTGAGCGGGAAGACGGCGTTGTGCCAGGCCGCCCGCTCCCATTCGGCGGCGAGTTCGGCCAGCCGGTCCGGATGTTCGGTCGCGACGTTGCGCGTCTCGGTGGGATCGGTGACCAGGTCGTACAACTCCCACTCCGCATCGGAGAAGGGAGCACCCGGAACGTGCCTGGTGACGATCTTCCAGCCGTCGGCGTAGTAGCCGCGGTTGCCTCCGGTCTCGGTGTACTGGCTGGTGTGCTCGCTCGCCGCGTCCGGATCGCGCAGCACCGCCGCCGCGCTCACGCCGTCCACAGCGGCGGCCGGAATTCCCTGCCGCTGCTGGGAACGCGGCAGGCCCGCAAGGTCCAGCAGGGTCGGGGCGACGTCGGTGACGTAGACGTACTGGTGGCGCAGCCCGTTCGCGTCCAGCCCAGCGGGCCAGTGCACGATGAACGGGGTCCGGACCCCACCGGCGAACGTGTCGAACTTGTAGAGGCGGAACGGCGTGTTCGACGCCTGCGCCCAGCCGCGCGGATAGTGCACAGTGGTCTGCGGACCTCCGAGCAGATCGGGATCCCTCGGCACGTCTCGCTCCCAGTCGTCCGGAAGTCCGGGCACGTGCGCGAACTGGCTGAAGTAGCTGCGGGTCCCCTCCTCGCCGCCTTCGGCGGTGGCACCGTTGTCGGAGGTGAACACGATGATCGTGTTGTCGAGTTCTCCGTGGCGCTCCAGTGCGTCGAGCAGCCGCCCGAGGCTCTGGTCGACGCTGTCGACCGCGGCGGCGTAGACCTCCATGTGACGCGCGAACAGCTCCTGCTGCTCCGCGTCGATCTCGTCCCACGGCGGCACGCTCCTGCCGGGCTCGCTGTTGCGCGGCGGGAGCTGCGTCCCCGGCGGGAACAGCCCGGCCGCCAGCTGCCGCTCGAACCGCTGCTCGCGCACCGCGTCCCAGCCGATCCCGTACCGGCCGCGGTACTTCGCGAGGTCCTGGTCCTTGGCCGCCAGCGGGCCGTGCACCGCGTGGTGGGCGAAGTAGAGGAAGAACGGCTTGTCCTGGTCGTTGGCCCGGAGCGCGTCGATCATGCCGACGGCGCGGTCGGTGATCTCGTCGGTGAGGAAGAACCCGTCCGCGGTGTCGGGGACCTCGTAGGGGCTGTTGTCCCAGACCAGCCGGTGCGGGTGGTGCAGGTTGGTCAGCCCCTCCAGGCTGCCGAAGTACCGGTCGAACCCCCGCTGCACCGGCCAGGACGCCCGGTCCGCGGCGTCGTGGCTGAGCGCGTCCCTGGTCAGGTGCCACTTGCCGACCGCGAAGGTGGCGTACCCGTTGTCCCGCAACGACTCCGCCAGGGTCGGTGCGTCGGCGGGCAGTTCGAACGAGTACGCCGGGTACCCCGGATCGGAGTTGGCCGGGACCGCGAACCCGGCGCGGTGCGGGTTCAGCCCGGTCAGCAGCGCCGCCCGCGACGGCGAGCACAGCGGGGTCGTGTGGTAGTTGGTGAGCTGGACCCCGTTGGCCGCCAACCGGTCCAGGTTCGGTGTGTCCACTTCGGACCCGTACGGGCCGGTGTCGCTGTAGCCGAGGTCGTCGACGAGCACCACCACGATGTTGGGTGCTCCCTCCGGCGCCCTGCGCTCGGCGGGCCACGCGGGGCGCGACTCGGCGAAGGTGCGCCCGATCCGGCCGCCGAAGTTCTCGTATCCCCTGGCGCTTGCGGTCATCTGCTCCTCCTCGCGGCACCGGCCTGCTGGGCGATCAGCTGGAATCCCAGGACCAGCAGGGCGATCACGACCAGCGGGCCCACCGCGAACATCGGGTTGGCGTCGAGGTAGTTCAGCGAGGTGTTGAGGATGCTGCCCAACGACGGTTCCGGAGGCCGCACGCCCAGCCCGAGGAAGCTCATCGCGCCCTCCAGGAACACCGCCACCGACATCGACAGCGCGAACTGCACGATCAGCGGTTCGAGGGAGTTGGGCAGCACGTGCGCGCGCAGGATCCGGGCCCGCCCGGCGCCGATCACCTCCGCCGCCTCGACGAACTGGGACTCGCGCACCCGCAGGACCTCGGTGCGCAGCAGCCGGGCGAAGACCGGGATCTCCACCGCGACGACGACGATGCCAATGGTGGTCAGCCCCGGCCCCAGCACGGCGGTCAGGCCGATGGCCAGGATCAGGTTCGGGAAGGCCAGCAGCACGTCGATCGCGCGCTGCAGCACCACGTCGAACGTTCTGTGCACAGTGGACAGCACACCGACCACTCCCCCGGCAACCGCGCCGAACGGTACGGCGACGACGCTGATCAGCAGGTCCACCCGGATTCCGTGCAGGACCCGGGAGAACACGTCGCGGTTGAGCTCGTCGGTGCCGAACCAGTGCGCGGACGAGGCGGCGAGCAGGTTCGCGCCCTGCAACTGCTCCCCCGGTGCGTAGCGGGTCAGCAGCGGCGCCGCCAGTCCGGCGGCGAACACCAGCCCCACGATGGTCAGTCCCGCGAGTCCGCGGCCCCGGAGCAGGCCGGACCCGCGGGCGGTCGTGGCCTGGCGTTGTGCGATGAAGTCGGTCAAGATCGGCTCCCGAGTCGGACGCGGGGGTCGAGCCCGGCGTGGACGAGGTCGGTGCACAGCTGCACCAGCACGAACACGGCCACCGACAGCAGCAGGAGCACCTGCACCACCGGGTAGTCGCGGCGGTCGATCCCCTGCTGGACGAGCATTCCGAGGCCCGGCCAGGAGAACACCGCCTCCACCAGCACCGCCCCGCCCAGCAGGTTGCCGACCTGGAGGCCCAGGACGGTGACCGACGCGGGCACCGCGTTGCGCACGGCGTGCCGCAGGACGATCCGGTGGCGCGGGATGCCCGCCGCGGTGGCCGTGGTGACGTGGTCCCGGCCCAGCTCGGTGCGCAGGGATTCACCGAAGAACCTGGTCAGCACCGCGGCCACCGGCAGCGCGAGGCAGACCGCGGGCATCAGCAGGTACTGCACGGTGATGTCGGGCCGGTCGGCCAGCCCGCCGGGCGGCACTCCCCCGGTCGGCAGCAGCCGGGCGGCGACCCCGAACAGCAGCACCAGCAGGACGCCGGTGACGTAGGGCGGCAACGCGACCGCGGCGGTGGTGAACCCGGTGAGCGCCCGGTCCAGCCACCGGTTGCGGCCGGCCGCCCACAGCGGGCCGAGCACCGCCGCCAGCGCCACCGCGAGCACCAGCGAGGCGGACGCCAGCACCAGGGTGTTGGCCGCGCCGTCGGCGAGCAGGTCGCCGACCCGGCCGCCGATCAGGTAGGAGCGGCCGAGGTCCCCGGTCAGCAGCGCGCCCAGCCAGTCCAGGTACTGCTCCGGGACCGGCCGGTCCAGCCCGAGCTCGCCGCGGATCGCCGCGACCGCCTCCGGCGAGGCGTCCGGCCCGGCCAGCGTTGCGGCCGGATCGCCCGGGATCAGGCGCAGCAGCAGGAAGATCAGCATCGACGCGAGCAGCAGCACCAGCAGTGCCGATGGCACGCGCCGCAGCACGTAGGTCAGCATCGGAGTCACCTCACGCCAGGAAGGCATCGGTCAGGTCGAGCTCCCGGCGGCGGCGGTAGCCGATCCCGCGCAACGCGCTGGTGTGCGCCCAGCGGTGCCAGTACACGCCGATCTCGATCAGGAACAGGCTGTCGAGCAGCTGGTCCGACAGCGCCGCGTAGGCCGCGCCGGCCCGCTCGCCGGTGGCCGAGGGCAGCTGCCACGCCGCGGTCGCGGCACCGGTGTAGCCGGGCGAGGAGAAGTGCGACGCGTTCTTGCGGGCGTTGAACGGGTAGGCGCTGACGGTCAGCGTCGACGGGGAGAACTGCGCCCAGGAGTGGTTGGCCACCCACAGACCCCGGAACTCGCCGCCGATCAGCTGCTTGGTGAACCGGGAGTTCTCCAGCGGGTCGAGTTCGACCCGGATGCCGGCCGCGGCCAGGTCGCTCTGCACGATCTGCGCGACCGCCGACTGCGAGGTGTCGTTGCCGACGTAGGTCAGCGGGATCACCGGCAGCGGGCCGCCGTGCTGGCCGACCAGCGACCGCGCGCGGGGCAGGTCGCGGACGTAGCGCGCGGCGCGCACCGGGTCGTGGGCGGGGCTGTCCTCGGGCCACGGCAGGGAACTCGCGAACCCGGTACCGCGGAAGACCTCGGCGATGATCCGGTCCCGGTCCAGCGCGTGGGCGATCGCCTGCCGGATCCGGAGATCGTCCAGCGGCGGAGCGGTCACGTTGGCACCGGTGTAGATCTGGAGCTCGGCGCCCTCCAGCGTGATCGGGGTGATCGCGCCGTACTTCTCGGCGGACTCGACGTCCCGGTGGCTCAGCGCGTCGGCGAAGTGCACCTGCCCGGCCTTGAGCGCCGACAGCAGGGACGACTTCTCCGGGATGATCCGCGCCTGGACCTCGTCCAGGTACGGCCGCTCCGGGACGAAGTAGTCGGGGTTGCGCTCGAACCGCAGGTCGGTGTTGGGCCGCCAGGAGACGAACCGGAAGGGACCGGTGCCGACGAACCGCTCGCCGGTGCCGATGCCCGCGGCGGTCTCGGAGTCGATGATCGGCACGGTGTCGAGCAGGTCGAAGACGTTCGACAGCGGGTGGGCGAAGCGCAGCGCCACCTCGTGCGGCCGGGAGGTGTCGATGCCGGTGATCGCCGCGGCGGTGCTGCGCAGCTGGCCGTTCCACTTCGGATCGGCGTAGGTGCGCAGCGAGAACTCCACGTCGGCGGAGGTGAACGTCCGTCCGGTGTGGAACCGGACGTCCTCGCGCAGCTTCAGCGTCAGCCCGAGGCCGTCCGGTGCGGGCCACCACTCGGTCGCCAGCGCGGGCCGCGGCTCCAGACCGCGTGCCGGGTAGCGGACCAGGGTGTCGTAGACCAGTCCGATCAGGGCGGTGATCGCGGGGCCGGTGTTGGTGAACAGGTTCTTCGGGATCAGGTCGAGGGTCAGGCCCAGCTTCGCGGTTCCGCCCGGCCTGGGGATCGCCACCGCGTTCGCCGCGCGCTCCTGCAGCCCGACCGCGGACTCGCAGCCCGCGGCTGCCAGCGCGGCAGCACCGAGCCCGATGCCGTGCAGCAGCCGCCGCCGGCTCAGGGGGTGGGAGTTCATGGGGTCTTCCTTCCGGCGCCCAGCAGGGCGAACGGGTGGTCGTAGACGTGGCGCAGCACGCCGGTGCAGGCGGCGACGGCCTGCACGTCGGGGCCGAACCGGGTGGTGGCGGCCACGCCCGCGTCGGGCAGCGCGCTGGTGGCCGCGAAGCTGTGCACGAGTTCGTCGATGTGGTCCGGGAAATCGGTGATGGCCTGCCCGCCGAGCACTACCAGGTCCGGATCGAGCGCGTCGCGCAACACGCCCACCGCGCGCCCCAGCGCGCGGGCACGTTCACCGAGCAGGCGGGCGGCCTCCGGATCACCGGCTTCGTCGGCGGCACGCAGCAACCGGATGTCGGGCTCGTCGATCACACCGTGCCGCATCGCCCGGCGCAGCAGCGCCTCCTCCGAGACGGTCGCCTCCAGGCAGCCGGTCCGGCCGCACTCGCAGCGGGCGTCGCCCCCGACGGGCAGGTGGGCGATGTCGCCCGCGCCGGTGGGGCCGCGGTGCAGCCGTCCCCCGACGGCGAAGGCGACGCCGACCACCTGCCGGGCGTAGAAGTACAGCAGGCTTGCGGGCTGCTGCCCGAGGCCGAACAGCAGCTCGGCCGCGGCCATCGCCTGCACGTGCCCGTCGAGGTGCACGGGCAGCCCGGTGGCGCGTTCCAGCAGCGCGCGGGCGGGAACGTCGTGCCAGCCGAGCCGCTCGTGGTCGATGACGCCGTTGGCGGTGTCGACCCGGCCGCCGGTCGCCAGGCCGAGGCCGACGACCGTGCGCTCCGGTCGGCGCCGCAGCAGCGCCCGCACCCGGCCCGCCAGGGTGGCCAGCGCGTCCTCCGGACCGGCCCGGGGAGTCGGGATCCGCTCGCTGACCAGCAGCCTGCCGCGCAGGTCGGCCAGCCCGCAGGTGGTCGTGGTGACCCCGATGTGCACGCCCAGCGCCGCGATCGTGCGGTCGTCGATGTCGACCGGGACGCGGGGGCGGCCGATCGCGCCGTAGTAGGTCAGCTCCGGCATCTCGCACAGCAGCCCGAGTTCGGTCAGGGCGCTGACCTGGCGGCTCACCGTGGGCATGCTCAGCGCGCTGCGGCGGGCGATGGCCGCCCGCGACAGCGGTCCGGCCTGCCGGACGGCGTCGAGCACCGCCGCCGCGTTGGACTCGCGGACGCTGCGCGGTTTCGGCCGTCCGGCCGGGGAAAGGGTGGTGGTCACGCTCCGCCTCGTCAATGCAGAATCGCCCGTGCGGGCAAGGGAAACCGGGTTTCGGCTACCTGGGAAACAAAGTCGGCGTCATGCCGCGGATCAGCGGAGACAACAGCCCAGCGGGCGGGAGCGGCGCGCGCCGGTCGCGCGGCGTCCGTTCCACTGGCATCCGGTGAGCTGTCGCATGCCAAGCAGAATCCGTTGCCACCACGGCGATGTCAAAGCCGCCCGCGATGCGGGACACCGGCGCCGACTTATTTTCATTCCGGCGGCCGTCCTTGCGACACCGGCCGTCGCATTCCTACGTTTCGGCTGTCTCCCCCGTTTCCCTTGTGCCGGAAGGAATCCAGATGACCGCACAGCTCGAACGCAACGCCGGGACCGAAGTCCGGGTCGTCAAGCTCGGCGCGAACATCGGCGCCCGCGTCGACGGCGTGCGCCTGAGCGGCGACCTCGACGCCGAGACGGTCGCGCGGATCCGGTCCGCGCTGCTGACCCACAAGGTGATCTTCTTCCGGGACCAGCAGCACCTCGACGACGCGGGCCAGCTCGCCTTCGCGCAGCTGCTCGGCGACCTGACGCTGGCCCACCCGACGGTCCGCAACAAGGACAACGCCAACATCCTGCCGATCGACTCCGACTACTCCAAGGCCAACAGCTGGCACACCGACGTCACTTTCGTCGACCGCGTCCCGGCGATCAGCGTGCTGCGCGCGGTGCAGCTGCCCGAGTACGGCGGGACCACGACGTGGGCCAGCACGGTGTCGGCGTACGAGAAGCTGCCCGCCTCGCTGAAGGCGCTGGTCGACTCGCTGTGGGCGGTGCACACCAACGCCTACGACTACGCGGCCAACGTGGACGAGGCCCGCATCGGCGGTGTGGACGTCAAGTTCCAGCAGTACCGCGAGGAGTTCGTCTCCGACGTCTACGAGACCGAGCACCCGGTGGTGCGGGTGCACCCGGAGACCGGCGAGCGGGCGCTGCTGCTCGGCCACTTCGTCAAGCGGCTCGTCGGGCTCACCAGCACCGAGTCGCAGGCGGTGTTCCAGCTGCTGCAGAACCGCGTCACGCAGCTGGAGAACACGGTCCGCTGGTCCTGGCAGGACGGCGACCTGGCCATCTGGGACAACCGCGCCACCCAGCACTACGCCGTCGCCGACTACGACGACCTGCCGCGGCGACTGCACCGGGTCACACTGGCCGGAGACGTGCCGGTGAGCATCGACGGCGTGCGCAGCACGACCCGCACCGGCGACGCTTCGCACTACTCGACGGTGTCCTGATTCGGCAATCCGCGCAGGACCGCGGCGCCGGTGAAGCCGCCCAGCCCGGGGAACAAACCCCCCGGGTGGTGATGTTGATCAGACCATGACGACTACCTGGGTCGCGGGATTCCGCTCCGCGGTCATCAGCCCGCACGAGGCCATTTCGCTCAACCCGGCGCTGGGTTTCGCCGACCGCACGGTGCGCCAGGTCCTGCACCTCGACGGCGGTGGGGCGGCGCTGCGGGTGCGGCTGAGCAACCGCTACGGCCGCGCCCCGCTCACCGTCGCCACCGCCCGGGTCGCGCTGCGCACCGCGGGCAGCGGGATCGACACCGGCACCGACACCCCGGTGCGGTTCGAGGGCGAGGCCGCGATCACGATCCCCGCCGGTGCGGACATCGTCAGCGATCCGGTCGAGCTGGCGGTGCGCGCGGGCGACGACCTGGCGCTGAGCCTGCACCTGCCCGAGGACACCGGGCCCACCACCTACTCGCCCCGGCCGGTCGAGACCGGTTACGTCGTCCCGGGCGACCGCACCTCGGACGAGGCGCTCGCCGATGCTGCGGAGATCGACGTTCGGCCCCTGGTCACCGGCGTGGACGTACTCGCGCCGGAGGGCACCGCGGTCGCGGTGGCGTTCGGGGACTCGTGGTTCGGCGGGGTCGGCAGCACCCCCGGCGCCAACCGGCGCATGCCGAACCTGCTGAACCAGCGGCTCGACCGCGGCTGGGTGGTCAACCAGGGGATCGCGGGCAACCGCCTGCTGCGCGACGGGATCGGCGAGCACGCGCTGGCCCGCTTCGAGCACGACGTGCTGGCGGTGCCCGGCGTCCGCCACGTGCTGCTGCACTTCGGGATCAACGACCTGGCCCTGCCCCGCAGCTTCGAGAAGGACCGCCCGCTGCCCACCGAGGCGGACCTGATCGCCGGGTTCACCGCGCTGGCGCACCGGGCGCACGACGCCGGGCTGACGGTCACCGCGGGCACCATCGGGCCGTTCGCGGGCGTGGCCCACAAGGGCGTCGACACCCCGGAGGGCCGGGTCATCCGGCACCGGGTCAACGACTGGCTCCGGGACAGCAAGCTGTTCGACGCGGTGGCCGACTTCGCCGCGGCGGTGCAGGACCCCGACCGGCCCGACCACCTGGCGGCCGAGTTCGACAGCGGCGACCACCTGCACCTCGGCGACGCCGGTGCGCAGGCGCTGGCCGACAGCGTCGACATCGCGCGGCTGGGGCTCTGACCTGCCCCGTTTCTGTCCTTGAAGGACAGTTCAGCGGGCGGGCGGCCCGCCCGCCGCGTCCGGGCCCCGGGTGATCGCCGGAACCCAGAATGCGGGAACCTGGTTCCCGCTACGCTGTTCTTCCGGCATCGCCCTCCAGGACGAAAGGCCGCGATGACTGCACCGTCACGCCCTGCCGTCGGCGACCGGACGTGGTTGTTCTACGTGATGTTCGGGTCGGCGCTGACGCTGGTCTACTACGCGCTGCCGACCGGCGGCGGCTGGGGTCCCGCCCGGGTTGTCGTGTACTTCGCGATCAGCGCGTCCGCGGTCCCGGCGATCGTGCTCGGCATGCGCGCGCACCGGCCGGTGCCGCCGTGGCCGTGGCTGTTCATCGGGATCAGCCAGCTCATCTTCGCGCTGGCCGACGCGAGCTTCTACACCGCGCACCTCGTCTTCGGCATCACCACGTTCCCGTTCGTGGCCGACGTGCTCTACATCTGCCACTACCCGGTGGTCGTCACCGGGCTCGCGCTGCTGATCGGGCGCCGGTCGCCCCGGCGGGACCTGCCGAACCTGCTGGACGCGGCGCTGCTCGCGGTGGTCGCGGCGATGCTGTCGTGGCTGTACCTGATCGAGCCGTACGTGCAGGCCGGGGCGCCGCAGCGGGTCAGCGTGGCGTCGCTGGCCTACCCGGTGCTCGACCTGGTGCTGTTCGCGGTGGCGCTGCGGCTGATCCTCAGCTCCGGGCGGCGGCCGACGGCGTTCTTCCTGCTGGCGTTCAACCTCGCGGCCTTCGTCACCGCCGACACGTTCTACGTGGTCCAGCAGATCGGCGGCGTCTACGGGCCGGGGACCTTCCTCGACGCGGTGTGGCTGTCGGGCAACATCGCCCTGGGCGCCGCCGGCCTGCACCCCACGATGGCCGCGCTCGGTGAACCGGCACCGCACCGGGACATGCACCTCGCGTCGTCGCGGGTCGTGGCGCTGGCCGCCGCCGCTCTGGTGGCGCCGGGGGTGCTCCTGGTGCAGCACTTCCGCGGCGCTTCGCACGACGTCCCGGTGATCGCGGCGGCGTGCGCGGTGCTGTTCCTGCTGACGATCACCCGCCTGGCCGTGATGGTGTCCCAGCAGCGCAGGCTGGCGGTCACCGACGTGCTGACCGGCCTGCGCACCCGCCGCTACTTCGAAGCCTCGCTGTGCCGGGCGCTGGCCCGCTGCACCCGCCCGCCCGCGGTGTTCGTCATCGACATCGACCGCTTCAAGGCGATCAACGACCGCTACGGTCACCCGGCCGGTGACGGCGTGCTGGTCGAGGTCGCGACCCGCCTGCGCGGAGCGGCGCGCGACGGGGACGTGCTGGCGCGCTACGGCGGCGAGGAGTTCGCACTGCTGGCGTTCGACGTGGAACCGGAGGCGGTGCCCGCGATCGCCGAACGGTTGCGCGCCGCGGTCGCGGGAGCGCCGGTCCGGGTGTCGGACGAGGACCGGCTCCCGGTGACGGTGTCGGTGGGCGCGGCGTGCGCCGGGCGGACCACCGAAGAGCTGATCGCCGAAGCGGATCGAGCCCTGTACGCGGCGAAGGCCCAGGGCCGCGACCGCGTGACGGTCGGCGATCCCGGCACCGACCACGCGGCGGCGCTGGCCTACCTGCGGTCCACCGCGGACCAGGTCGACGGCCTGCTGTCGACCTGCCCGCACGGCCGCCCGGTGGGCCGCTGGGCGCGGCTGGTCTGCGAACGGCTGGGCTGCGACCGGACGACAGCGGCCAACGCCGAACTGGCGGGACGCCTGCACGACATCGGCAAGATCCTCATCCCACCGGAGGTGCTGGCCAAGCCGTCGGCGCTGACCGAGGCGGAGTGGGGGCTCCTGCGCCAGCACCCCGACCACGGGTTCCGGCTGATCAACGCGGTCCCCGGGCTGGACGAGATCGCCGCGATCGTCCGCCAGCACCACGAACGCGTCGACGGCGCGGGATATCCACGCGGCCTGGCGGGAAACGCGATCCGCTTGGAGGCACGGGTGATCTCGGTCTGCGACGCCTGGGCGACGATGGTGTCGGACCGCCCGTACGCCACCCCGCGCACTCCCGAGGACGCGGCGGAACAGCTGAGGCTGGGCCGGGGGTCGCAGTTCGACGCCGACGTGGTGGACGCTTTCCTCGCGCTGCACGCCGAGGGCCAGATCGAGGCGCTTTGGGAGCGCGCCGCTCTTTGAGCCCGGCACCCAACCGCCCAACGCCGCATTCCGAAGCGGCGGAGCCCCTTCGGTCCCGAGACCTGGGGCGCCGAGCGCCCCGGAAACCACAGCGAAACCGAAGATCACCCCACGACCTGCCGCGCGAAAGCGCGCACGTCGGCGTCGGAATCCGAAAGCGCCGCCCGCAAAGCCGCCCGGACCTCGGCGTCGCCGCTCCACCCGGCCAGCGACTTCGTCGCGGCCTTGCGCACGTCCAGGTGCGGATCACCGAGCAGTCCGATCAGCGCCCGCTTCGCGCGCTCCTCGCCGAGCGCTCCCAGCGCCTGCGCAGCGCCCTTTCGCACCTGCCACGCGGGTTCGCCCACCGCCCCGAACGCCCGCTCCGCGAGCGGACCGGACGTCCCCAGCGCCTCCGCCGCCGCCAACGCCGCCGCGCGCACCAGCACGTCCTCGTCAGAAGCGAGCTGAGCCAGCACCGGAGCCGATCCGCGGTCGCCGACCGTGCCGAGGCCGGTCGCCACCACCACCCGCACCGCGCGGGAAGGATCGGCTGCCGCCGCGGCGAGCACGTCGGCGGCGTCCAGCGACACCGCACCGCGCACCGCCTCGATCCGCACCGGCACGTCGGAGTCGGCCAGCCCCGACCGGAACGTCTCCCGAGTTCCCAGCCCGAGCGCCCGGAGCAGGTCAAGGACGCTCGCCCGCACCACCGGGTCCGGGCTGGTCAGGGTGTCGGTGAGCGCGGTGCCCAGCGTCGGCTCTCCTGGCAGGACCTCGGCGAGTTCGAGGAGTCCGGACGCGGCGGCGCGCCGGACCTCGGCGTGCGCGTCGGTCAGTGCGCGAACGAGCGCGAAGCCGACACCCGTCGGCGCCGTCTCGGTGAGCGTCGTGATCGCTGCCCGGCGCACGTCGGGGTCGTCGTCGGTCAGGTACTCGTCGATCTCGTCGAGGGTGGGCTGGGACTCCGCGAGCGCCACGACTTCCAGGATCCGCCGCGAGTCCTTCGGCGACTCGCCCGCGCGCTCCGCACGGACCGCATCGGACGCCGCTCGCTGGCCGGGGACGTCCAACCGGTCCGCCAGCACCACGACGTCCTTGTCAGCCGGGACCGTGAACTCCGGCACCGGCACGAGGTAGTCGGCCACCGGCCGCTTGCGGAACTCCATCCCGGACTCGGTCTTGCGCAGGTTCAGGTGGTACATCCAGGTGTCGTCGTCGCGGTCCGGGTGGTCCAGGTTGTCGTGGTAGAGGCCCCAGCGGCTCTCGGTGCGCGTCAGCGACGCGCGGGCGGCCATCTCCGCGCAGTCCCGGATGAACGAGACCTCGGCGCAGCGCATCAGCTCGTGCGGGGTGCGCGCCCCCATGCCGAGCAGTTCCCGCTCCATCCTGGCGAAGGTCTCCACCGCGATCCGCAGCTTCGCCTCGCTCTTGGGCGGAGCGACGTAGTCGTTGACGAACCGCCGCAGCTTGTACTCGACCTGCGGCTGCGGCGGGCCGTCGGGATTGTCCAGCGGCCGGTAGACCAGCTCCCGCGCGGCGTCGAGCTGGTCGGCGGGCAGCTCGGCGGAAACCGGGTTCTCCCTGGCGAATCCGGTCGCGTGCGCGCCCGCGAGATCGCCGAAGACGAAGGCGCCGATCATGTAGTTGTGCGGCACGCACGCGAGGTCGCCCGCCGCGTAGAGGCCGGGCACGGTGGTCGCCCCGTGCTCGTCGACCCACACCCCCGAGGCGGAATGCCCGCCGCACAGCCCGATCTCGGAGATGTGCATCTCCACGTCGTGGCTGCGGTAGTCGTGCCCCCGGTTGGCGTGGAAGGTGCCGCGGGTGGGCCGCTCGGTGGTGTGCAGGATCCCCTCCAGCGCCGAGATCGACTCCTCGGGCAGGTGGCTGAGCTTGAGGTAGACCGGCCCGCGCGCCGAGGAGATCTCCCTGGCGACCTCGGCCATCATCTGCCCGGACCAGTAGTCGCAGTCGACGAACCGCTCGCCCCGGTCGTTCACCTGGTAGCCGCCGAACGGGTTGGCCACGTAGGCGCAGGCCGGGCCGTTGTAGTCCTTGATCAGCGGGTTGATCTGGAAGCACTCGATCCCGCTGAGCTCGGCCCCGGCGTGGTAGGCCATCGCGTAGCCGTCGCCCGCGTTGGTGGGGTTCTCGTAGGTGCCGTACAGGTAGCCGCTGGCGGGCAGGCCCAACCGCCCGCACGCCCCGGTCGCCAGCACCACCGCCCCGGCGGCCACCTCGACGAAGTCACCGCTGCGGGTGTCGAACGCGGCGACGCCGACGGCCCGGCCGCCGTCGGTGAGCACCCGCACCGGCATCACCCGGTTCTCGATGGTGATCCGCTCCCGCATCTCGCGGCGGCGCAGCACCCGGTACAGCACCTTCTTGACGTCCTTGCCCTCGGGCATCGGCAGCACGTAGCTGCCGGACCGGTGCACCCGGCGCACCGCGTACTCGCCGTACTCGTCCTTCTCGAACTTCACGCCGTAGCGTTCGAGCCGCTGCACCATGTCGAAGCCGCGGGTCGCGGTCTGCCGGACGGTGCGCTGGTCGACGATGCCGTCGTTGGCGCGGGTGATCTCGGCGACGTAGTCCTCCGGCGTCGCCTTGCCGGGGATCACGGCGTTGTTCACGCCGTCCATGCCCATCGCGAGCGCACCCGAGTGCCGCACGTGGGCTTTCTCCAGCAGCAGCACCGAAGCGCCGTGCTCGGCGGCGGTGATCGCGGCCATCGTGCCCGCGGTGCCGCCGCCGACGACGACCACCTCGGCAGCGAGCCGCCGGGTCGCGGCTGGGTAGGTCATGATCCACCTCTCCTGGTCGGGTCGGTCAGCGCGGCCAGGACGCGCGCTCTCGCGGCGTCCTGCGGTGCGCCGGAACGGGGCTCGGCGATGGTGATCTCGTCGACGACGCCGGAGCCACCCAGCGCGCCGGAGCCACCCAGCACCACGACGCGGTCGCCCAGGCGCACGGCCTCGTCGACGTCGTGGGTCACGAACAGCACGGTCGCCGGCCGGGCGGTCCGGACTTCGAGCAGCAGGTCCTGCATGGCGGCGCGGGTCTGCGCGTCGAGCGCGCCGAAAGGTTCGTCCATCAGCACCAGCCCGGGCGCGGCGACGAGTGTTCTGGCCAGCTGCACGCGCTGGCGCATGCCGCCGGATAGCTCCTTGGGCAGCCGCTGGGCGTGCTCGGCGAGCCCGACGCGGGCCAGCCAGTCCGCCGCCCGCTCGCGACGCTCGGACCTGCGAACTCCCCTGAGCGCCAGGGGAAGTTCGACGTTGCGGGCGACGGTGAGCCAGGGCAGCAGGGCGTCGTCCTGGAACACCAGCGCCCGGTCGGCGTCGGTGCCCGCGACCGGACGGCCGCCCACCCGCAACGCCCCGGAGTGCACCGGCAGCAGACCGGCGACGGCGCGCAGGAGGGTCGACTTGCCGCAGCCGGAGGCTCCGACGATGACGACGATCTCGCCCGGCCGGACGTCGAGCGCGACGCCGTCGAGCACCGGGCGCTCGCCGTAGCGCAGGCTCAGGTCGCTGATGCCGACCGCGGCGCCCGCGGGCGCTTCGAGCGTGGTCACCGGCTCACCTCCGGTTCCCCGGGCAGCCAGCGGGTGAGCCTGCCGCCGAGCCGTTCGACCCCGGCCGAGGTCGCCCAGCCCAGCACGCCGATGGTGATCATCCCGACCAGCACGCCCGGGTAGTCCACGACGGTGTAGGACTGCCAGGTGCGGTAGCCGGTGCCGAACTCGCCGGAGATCATCTCGGCGGCGATCAGGCAGATCCACGCCACCCCGATGCCGACCGACAGGCCGCTGAACACGCCGGGCAGGATTCCCGGCAGCACCACGGTCCGCAGCACCTGCGCCCGCGACGCGCCCATGGTGCGCACGGCGTCCTCCCACACCGCAGGCAGCGCCCGCACCGCGTGCCGGGTGTTGACCACGATCGGGAAGAACGCCGAGACGAACGTGATGAACACGATCCCCTGCTCGTTGCTGGGGAACAGCAGGATCGCGATCGGAACCAGCGCGATCGCCGGGACCGGCCGCACCACCTCCAGCAGCGGTTGCAGCAGGGTCGCCGTCGTGCGGGAGCGGCCGACCGCGACCCCGACGGCGATCCCGGCGAGGGCGGCGAGCGCGAAGCCGCTCAGGATCCGCAGCAGGCTCTGCGCGAGGTCCCGGTAGTAGACCGTGGTGGTCAGCTGCGCGGCGAACGCCTCGGCGACCTCCGACGGCGCGGGCAGCCGGTCGAAGTGCAGCCAGAGCTCGGCGTCGGCGCCGGAGAGCAGTTCCCACAACAGCAACGCGGTGACCAAGGAGGACACCCGCAGCAGCGCACGTCGCATCTACGCCTCCCCGATCGCGTCGCGGTAGCCGACCTCGACCGCGCCGAGGTGCTCGGCCTGGTAGCGCCGAGCGGACGCCGGGGTGGCGAACGGCACGAACCGGGATTCCGGCGATGCGGCGGGATCCCGCACCCAGGTCGCCTTGTCCGCGAACCACCGGGTTCCGGTCAACGCGTCCGGCACGTACGCGGCGCGCACCGCCCTGCCCTGGGTTTCCGCCTGCCTGATCTGGCGCAGCAGGCAGGTCGGACTCACCGCCGGGCTCGTGCTGTCCTCATCGGACAGCCAGACCTCACCCGCTGTCGCGGGATCCCGCACCTCGGCTCCGCAGACCGGGTCGGTTCCCCTGATGGGACTCGGGTTCGCGGTGCCGGCCGCGTCGGCGTCGTAGCGGTCGCCGTAGGCCGCGCGCAGCGGCCCGTCGTCGATGAACGAGCCGAGGTCCAGTTCCTGGAGCGCGCTGATCTCCTTGAGGAACGGGACGTCGGCGGCCAGCGCCTCGCGCTGGCCCGGCTTGATCGTGGGGTCGAAGGTCACCTGACCGCCCGCGCCGTTGTAGAGGTAGACGACCTCCGGCGGCAACCCGGTCGCGTCGGCGACCTGGCGGGCGGACCGCAGCGGGTCCTCGTGCAGGTAGCGGGTGGCGTCGAACTGGGCCTTGAGGAACGCGTCCAGCACCTCGGGCCGCTCCTCGATGACCTCGTCGCGGGCCACGACTCCGTGCAACGTGGGCACGTCGAGCTCGGCGCCGTCGTAGACCGGCCGCGCTTTGCCCTGGAAGACCAGGAGCCCCGGCCACGCCACGAACTGCGCCAGCCCCTCGGCACCGCCGGACTCCAATGTGGAGGCACCGACCGCCGGTTCCTGGTTCTGCACCGAGACCTCCGCGCCCGCCCGGCGCAGGGCCTGCACCAGCGTGCCGTGCGCGGCCGAGCCGACGCTGGTCGAGACCCGCTTCCCGGCGAGGTCGCCCAGCTCGCGGACCGGCGATCCGGGGCGGCTGACCACCATGTTCAGCGCCCCGCGCTGGTTGTAGCCGGTGACCGACACCAGCTTGGTGCCGTCCCCGCCCCGCGCCCGCGAACCGTTGATCAGCAGCGGGTAGTCGCCCATCGAGCCGATGTCGATCTTGCCGGCCAGCATCTGCGCGGTGATGGGCGCGCCGGTCGAGAAGTCCTGCCACGACACCGAGTACCGCTTTCCGGTGCGCCGACCGAGCTCGTCGAGCCTGCGTTCCAGGAACCCGGTGGCGCGCAACAGGGTTCCGGCGGTCACAGTGTTGATCGTCTTCGACTGGTAGCCGACGACCACCTCGACGTCGTCGGAGGCCGCCGCGCTGCACCCGGTCAGCGCGGCGGACAGGGCGGCGAGCGCGATCAACGCGCGTTTTCCTGGTGATGTCATGGGTTTCTCACCTGAGCAGGTAGGGCATGTTCACGGTCACGGCTCCGGTGGGGCAGCGCGCGGCGCACGGTCCGCAGTACCAGCACTCGTCGACGTGCATGTAGGCGTTGTCGGTCTCGGGGTCGATGGCCAGGGAGTCCAGCGGGCACATGTCGACGCACAGGCGGCAGCCGTTCAGGCACAGCGATCCGTCGATCGTGACCGGGACGTCGGCCCGGTTCTCGGCGAGGGACATGCGGGACCTCCGTGTGGTGGTGGGAAATCCGCCCGGGAAGCGGGCAGCACGAGGACACCGGCGCCGACGGCCGGTGCGGTCTTCCTAGCAGTGGTGCGGGATCAGCGCGGACACAAGGAGCTGGCGACGCGGCGCAGGTCCACGTACGCGCGGGTGACCAGGTCGACGCTCATCGCCGGTCCTCCCGCGCAGGGCGGTGCAGCACCGTGTTCATCGTCATCCGGTCGCCCCGGAAGCGCAGGAACTCCAGGTCCACCGGGCTGCCGTCAGCGAGCCGGGTGAACCGCTCGGCGACCAGCATCGCGCCCCCGAGGGGAAGTCCGAGCATCGCCGCGGAGTGCGCGTCGGCGTTGACCGCCTCCAGCGTGACCTCCGCGGTTCCCAGCGGCTGGCCGCAGATCTGCTCGATCAGCCCGAACACGTCGCGGTTGCGCAGGTCGTGGGCGATCAGCTGCTCGCCGATCTCGGGCACCAGGTAGGTCAGATCCACCGACAGCGGCAGCCCGTCGAGCCTGCGCAGCCGCTCCAGGTAGATCACCGGCGATCCGGCGGGAAGCCGGAGCCGGTCGGCGACCGAGCGCGGCGGCCGGATCGGGCCCGCGGTGCGCACCTCGTTGGTGATCCCGCCGTAGGGGCGCATGGTCTCGGCGAGGCCGCGCAGGTGGTCCAGCGGATGCGCGTACTTCTCCGTCGACACCCGCGTGCCCAGTCCGGGCACGCGCTCGATCAGCCCTTCGCCGCGCAGCAGCTCCAGCGCTTCGCGAATCGTGTTGCGGGACATGCCGAACTCCGCGCCCAGCTCCCGCTCGTCGGGCAGGTGGCCCTGCGGGAAGTCGCCGCGGTCGATCTGCCTGCGGATCACCTCGGCGACCTGCCGGGCTCGGTCGGCGCGCCGCCTGCGGCCGAGCACGTCGGGGCGCAGGACAGCGGATCCGGGGCGTGCAGTCGTCACGGTCCGACCTTCCTGCGTCGACGGGCTGGGTGTGGCGTCCAACCTCGGTTCGCCGTGTTTCCGAGATGTTCCGCTGGTGTTACGCACGTGTTACGCCACTTGATCATGAGCTGTTCCGGCGCTCCCACCTGCGGCGGCCCGCCCGGGACCGGCCCGATCCGCCAGCTCGGCCGCGCGGCGGGATCTCCCGCATCCTGGAACGCGGCATCATCCGGCGCGCGGGGCGTTGCACCGGGTGACGAAAGGAAACGAGATGCCTGCTGCCACGCCGTTGTCCGTGCTCGACCTCTCCCCCGTCGTCTCCGGCCAGACCGCGGCCGACGCCCTGCGCAACACCCTCGACCTCGCCCAGCACGCCGAGCGGTTCGGCTACCGGCGCTTCTGGCTGGCCGAGCACCACCTGGCCCCGGGAGTGGCCTCGTCCTCGCCCGCCGTGCTGGTGGCCGCCGTGGCCGGGCGGACCCGGACCATCCGCGTCGGTTCCGGCGCGGTGCTGCTGGGAAACCGCACGCCGCTGGAGGTCGCCGAGGACTTCGGGACCGTCGCGCAGCTGCATCCCGGCCGCGTCGACCTCGGCCTCGGCCGCTCGGCGTACGGGCGGATCGGCGATCTGGCCCGGAAATCGGCCGCACCGCCGCAACCCGCGGCCGACCGGGTGGTGGACGGCCTGCTCGTCCCGGCGCCTCCACCGCGTCAGCACGCGCCGCACCTGGTGGAACGCCTGCGCACGCACGCCGGACTGCTCGGCGCGTTCGAGTCCGGCGACTACCGCGACCAGGTCGGGCACGTGCTGGACTTCCTCACCGGCAGGTACCACGGCGAGGACGGGTCGGCGCACCGCTCAGCGGTCGCGGAGGGAGCCGACCTGGAGACCTGGATCCTCGGTTCCAGCGCGGGCCCCAGCTCGCGGGCGGCGGGCGAGCTCGGGCTGCCGTTCGGCGCGAACTACCACGTGACACCGTCCACTGTGCTCGGTTCGATCGCCGCCTACCGCGAGGCGTTCGTCCCGTCGCGGCGGCTGCCCCGCCCGCACGTCATGGTGTCGGCCGACGTCGTGGTGGCCGAGGACGAGGACACCGCGCGCGAACTGGCCAAGCCCTTCCCGCGGTGGGTGCACAGCATCCGCGCGGGCGACGGCGCGATCCCGTTCCCCAGCCCGGCCGAGGCGGACGACTTCGAGTGGACCGACGAGGCGCGGGCCGCGGTCGACGACCGGGTGCGCACCCAGATCGTCGGCACTCCGCGGGCCGTGGCGGCGCAGCTGCGGGTCCTGCGCGACGCCACAGGAGCCGACGAACTGCTCATCACCACCATCACGCACGACCACGCCGACCGGCTGCGCTCCTACGAACTGCTCGCCGAGGTGTGGTGAGCGACGAAAAAGGGGCCGGGGCGATCGCCCCCGGCCCCTTGGACGCTGAACGGGATCAGTCCTCGACACCGCTCACGGGGCGGCCGTCGAACTCACCGCCCACGCACCACTGACCGTTCCCGTCCGGCACGACCGTGCCGCCGCGCTCGGCGCACAGCAGTCCCGGGACGGAGCCGTCCGCGGCCCCCTCCGCGCCCGCCGTCGCGGCAGCGCCGACCAGCGCGAGGCCCACCAGCGCGAACGCGGACACCGCTCGACCCATCATGAAGCTCTCCTCTCGGCATCGGCCCCGCCCGGAGGCCGAAGGGAACCAACGCCCCGAAGGTCATCAGCAGGTGGCCGCGCCCGCCACGGGAGTCACCGGGATGATCGTCACCCACCCCGTGCCCGGGGGTGCTCAGCGCCAGATCTCGGCGACCCACTCCGGGTGGTCGATGAACGGGTTCCGGTTGTGCTGGAACTGGTCGAAGATGACCTGGTTGCGGCGCTGCTCGGACTCCGACACCGGGTCCTGCTCGTGCCACTGGCGCAGCACCGAGAGCCTGCCCATGAACGGCGCGGAACCGTTGTCGACGTTGTCGTTGAGCTCCAGGTCGGCGAACCCGCCCTCGCCCTCCCAGCGCACCGCCATGTAGAAGATCATGCGCGCGACGTCGCCCTTGACCTCGTCGCGGGGCTCGTAGGAGTCGTCGTCGGTGAAGTTGCCCGGCGCCTCGCCGACCTCGGTACCGCCGTTGTCGAAGTCCTTGCTGCCCCGGGTGCTGTTGACCGAGACGTCGGTCGGGCGCAGGTGGTGGACGTCGGTGCCCGGTCCGGGCGAGGTCCCGAAGTCGCCGTGGGACTTGGCCCAGACGTGCTCGCGGTTCCAGTCGTCGGCGTCGCCGCCGTTGGAGTCCTTGCTCTGGGAGCGGCCGGTGTAGAGCAGGACGACGTTGGCCGGGTTGGCCGGGTCCTCGTCGGTGGCCTTGAGCGCGTCCCACACCTGGTCGTAGTCCAGCGTGGTGACACCGTTGCTGATGATGCCGTGCAGGGCGGCTTCCAGCTCGGGGCCGGTCTTGCCGATCGCGCCCTGGTAGTAGTCCTCGACCTGGTCGGCCGGGGCGGGCGCGGCGGCGGGCGCCACCGGCGCGGTGGCCACCAGCGCGGCGCCGATCATCAGGGGTAACGGTTTCCAGCGGGTGATGCGCACGGGCTTTGTCCTCTCCCCGGGGCGAGCCGGGGCACACCGCGGACAGCACCGCTCGCACCCCAGCCCTGCTGTCGGTCAGCTCAGCGCCGACCCTGCCACAGTTCGATCACTTTCGAGTGAACCGAACGGAGCAGTTCGGTGGCCGCGAGTAATGGGCGCGGCGAACCGGGCAGGGGGCGGGGCGCGGCGGGGCCTGGGGCGCGGGGCCTGGGACGCGGCGGGCAGGGCCGGGGCTCACGGTGGGTCGGCCGGGCTCGCAGTGGGCCGGGCCGGGGCTCACGGCAGGCCGGGACCGGAGCGGTCGCGGCGAGCGGAGTCCGGCCCTCGCACCGAGCGCAACCCTGCCCCCGCCGCGGGCGGAACGCCGAGCCCCCGAGACTTCGCCTGGTGGTCGCCGGATCGCCACCGCCACCTCACCGGCTGGGGAGCCGCGCTGAGAATCATGTGCGCGTGCACGCAGAGGTGATCACTCCGGATCCCCGGCCGCTGGGGAGGCCTACCACGCTCGCGGTACTCGGGGACTCCATCGCGGTCGGCATCGGCGACCCGGTCCACGGCGGCGGATGGCGCGGGTTCGCGCCGCTGCTGGCCGACTCGCTGGGAGTCGCCCGGCTGGTCAACGTCTCCACCAGCGGTGCCCGGATCGGCGATCTGGCCACCGGCCAGCTGCCCGCCGCCCTGCGCTCGCAGCCGGACGTCGCGGTGGTGATGGCCGGGATGAACGACACGATGCGCTCGGACTTCGACGTGCGGCGGCTGCACGCCGACATGGACCACGTGCTCTCCAGGCTGACCGACGCCGGGGCGACCGTGGTCACGATCCGCTACCACGACCACGGGCGGGTGTTCCGGTTGCCCGGTCCGCTGCGGCGGTTCCTCACCGGCCGCATCGACGACCTCAACATCGCGCTCGACGCCGCCGCCCAGCGCCACGGCGCCGGGGTGGTCGACCTGGACCGGCTGCCCGGCGCCTACCACCCGGCGACCTGGAGCGTGGACCGGCTGCACCCCGGCGAACTCGGGCACCGGATGCTCGCGCACGCCTTCGCGCGCGAGTTCGCCAACGCCGGGGTCGCGCTGTCGCGCGAGGTGTCCCTGCGGTGCTCCGGTGGGAGGCGGGTCAGCCGGCTCGATCACCTGCTGTGGCTGCTGGCCAAGGGAATCCCGTGGCTGGTGACCCGCAGCGCGGACCTGATCCCCTACTTCGCGAACGCGCTGCTGCGCCCGCGCGGGATCCCGGACCCCGTCGACGACGACCTGCCACGCAGGCGGACCACCGGCTGACGGTCACACCGGGCGCGCGTCGGTGACGTACAGCGGGATCCCCTGCATGCACGTCGTCGGCGTCCCCGGCCGGGCGTCGCCGCGCACGATCAGCCGCGCGCCCACGTCCCGGATGTCCGGGTCGTCTCCGATGAGCAGGTACGGGCGTCCGGAGGTCCGCAGCAGGTAACAGCCCTGCTCGACACCTCGGGCCACAGTGCCGATCACCGTGATGTGGCCCGGGACCGCGCGGGAATGCGCCACCTCCACCGGTGGAGCCGGGCCGGGCGGCTGCGGGGAACCGGAGGCGGCCACCGCGACGACCGCCGCTGCCAGGACCAGAAGTCGTAATCCACCCATGGGCCCATTGGACTACCGGGCGACGGCGGACGCGAGGTCGGAAACCCTTTACCGGAACGGGAAATCCGGGGAAACCAGGGCTTCTCGGCGGAACGCTCCCAAGATCGTTCCGGGCATCCTCGCCGCACCCACACGGGGGACAGTGAGGAGAAGTCCTGATCGCACGCCCGCTACTCTGCGCAGTCACCGATGCGCTCGCCCTGACCGGCCTGCCGCCGCAACACCGGCCCGGTGCTCGACCTGACGTTGCGGGCACCAGCGCCTGACCCGCACCGCGAAGCGGTCTGGCCGACTGAACCCGCAGCCCCGCAGCCCGCGCACCACGGCTAGGAAACCGGGCCGCCGCACGCGTCGCAGCGGACCACGTCTGTCCAATCTGGACAACTTTCCGTCCCGGTTCCGCTGCCACTCCTCATCGCGGTCGTGGCCCCGGCCCTCGTCGAGCCACGCCGCGATCCCTGCCGGACCTCGGACCCGCCGCTGAACCGATCGAGCGGTGCGGCGGGCACCACCTGATTACCACGTGCGACTTCCGGGTAGTCCGGTCCAAGATACCCGGGGAGGAACCGGAGCACCATGGTCCACATTGCACTTTCCACGCGGGACGCGTGATGATGCCCGGGTGTTCGAGGCCCGGCTGACGTCCGGGTGTTCGAGATGCCCGGCTGTTCGAGTCCAGGAGGGTTCACCATGGCGGAGAAACGACTTCCCCTGCCCGACTACGACGAACTGCCCGTCGGCGTGCTTCGCTACCGCATCCGCTCGCTGGACGCCGACGCGCTCGGCGTCCTGCTCGACCACGAGAAGGGCCACGCCGACCGCGCGCTGGTCGAGGAACTGATCACCAACCGGCTGCACGAGCTGGAGCAGGGAGCCCGGCCGTCACCCGGCTCCCCCGCCGACATCCCGGAAGCCCGCCGCCACGCCCGCTCCGGTTCACCGGTGACACCGGGTAGCGGGCGGCAGCCGAGCGGGCCGCCCGCCCGGCACGGCGTCATCGGCGAACAGGGCAGGCCCAAGCCCAACTGAGGCGGGCAGCGGGCAACCGGCACGGCCGCAGGACGGCTTATCCAAGCCGCGAAGCAGCCTGGACACCGAGGTGGTCCCGCAGGGTCTCCCCCTCGTACTCCGTCCGGAAGACACCGCGCTCCTGCAGCAGCGGGACCACCGTGTCGGCGAACTCGTCCAGCCCGCCGGGCGTGACGTGCGGGACCAGGATGAATCCGTCGCTGGCGTCGGCCTGCACGAGCCGGTTGATCTCCTCGGCGATGGTGGCCGCCGAGCCGACGAAGGTCTGCCGCGCGGAGACCTCGATGATCACCTCCCGCAGCGACAGGTTCTTCGCCGCGGCCAGCTCGCGCCACTGGTTGGCGGTCGCGATCGGGTCGCGGTGGTTGCGCACGCTGGCGCGGCCCTTCGAGATCGTGTTCTCCCCCACCAGCGGGTCGATCTCGGGCAGCGGCCCGTCCGGGTCGTAGCCGGACAGGTCGCGGTTCCACAGCTGTTCGGCGAACTTGATCGCGGTCTGCCCGCTGACCTGCTGCCTGCGCACCACGGCGGCCTTCTCCGCGGCGTCGGCGTCGGTGTCGCCGAGCACGAACGTCGCCGCGGGCAGCACCTTGAGCTGCTCGTGGGTGCGGCCGTGGCGGGCGAGCCGCCGCTTGACGTCGGAGTAGAACGCCTGGCCCGCCTCCAGCGTGCCGTGCCTGCTGAAGATCGCGTCGGCGGTGGCGGCGGCGAACTCGCGGCCCTCGTCGGAGTCGCCGGCCTGGAGGATCACCGGCCGCCCCTGCGGGCTTCGGGGCACGTTGAACCGGCCGGAGATGTCGAAGTGCGCGTCGTGGTGGGCGAAAGAACCCGCGGCCGGGTCGGTCAGGAACCTGCCCGACTCGCGGTCGGCGACGATCTCGTCCCCGCGCCAGGAGTCGAACAGCTCCCACGCCGTGCGCAGGAACGTCTCGGCCCGCTCGTAGCGCTGGTCCTGCGGGAGGAATCCGCCGCGCCGGAAGTTCTCGCCGGTGAAGGCGTCCCACGAGGTGACCACGTTCCACGCCGCCCGCCCGGCCGAGAGGTGGTCGAGGCTGGCGAACTGGCGGGCCACCTCGTAGGGCTCGTTGAAGGTGGAGTTGATCGTGCCCGCCAGGCCGAGCCGGTCGGTGACCGCGGCCAGGGCCGCCAGGACGGTGAAGGTGTCCGGCCTGCCGACCACGTCCAGGTCGTAGATCCGGCCCGCCTGCTCCCGCAGCCGGAGCCCCTCGGCGAGGAAGAAGAAGTCGAACTTGGCGCGCTCGGCGGTCCGCGCCAGGTGCGCGAACGAGCTGAACTCGATGTGGCTGCCCGCCTCCGGATCGCTCCACACGGTCGTGTTGTTCACACCGGGGAAGTGCGCGGCCAGGTGGATCTGCTTGAGCGGCTTGGTCATCTCACACTCCCGCGTAACGGTTGGCAGGGCGGGGCAGGCCGAGCAGCCCGCGCAGGGTCGAGGCGGTGTACTCGCGGCGGAAGGCGTCCCGCCGCTGGAGTTCCGGCACCAGGCCGCGGGTGATCGCGGTCAGGTCGTGCGGGATCGCGCCAGGGCGCAGCCGGAAACCGGTCAGCCCGGCGGAGTTCCACTCCAGCAGCAGGTCGGCCAGCTGCGCCGGAGTACCGGTGAACACGTGCGCGTCGGAGGTGTGCTCGGCACCGGCGAGATCGTCCAGGCGCGCCTTGCGGCCGGCCGCGGCCCCGGGAGTCCCGTCGAGGAAGACCAGGAGGTCGCCGAAGACGAGAGGTCCCCGGACGTCACCGGCGATCGCGGACACCTCGCCGGTGTCCTGCGGGGTCACGAAGACGATGTCGGCGCTCTGCTCCGCCAGCCGGTACACGACCTCCTCGTGCGCGAGCACCGCCACCGGGGGCTGCCCCTGCGGCGGGCGCGGGGTGATCGACGGTCCCTTGACGTTGAACCACCTGCCCTCGAAGTCGATGTAGTGCAGCTTGTCCCGGTCGATGAACCGGCCGGTGGCCACGTCGCGGATCTCGGCGTCGTCCTCCCAGGAGTCCCACAGCCTGCGCACCACCTCGACGTAGTCGGCCGCCTCGCCGAACAGCTCGGCCGCGAGCTCCCCGCCGAGCCGGTCGAGGGAGAACGGCTGGAACTCCCGGCGGCCGAAGTGCGCTGCCTCGCTGGCGCGGGGGGTCACCTGGGCGCGCAGGCCCGCGCGACCGTTGCTGACGTAGTCGAGGGTGGCGATCGCCTTGGAGATGTGGAACGGCTCGGTGTGGGTGACCACCGCTGTCGGCACGATGCCGATGCGGGAGGTGCGCGGTGCGACCCGCGCCGCGATCAGCACCGCGTCGAGCCGCCCGCGCACCTGGTCGGTCCGGTCGTCCGGGCCGTCCTCCAGGGTGGACTGCGGCCCCAGCCCGTCCTCGATGGTGACCAGGTCCAGCAGGCCGCGCTCGGCCTCGGTCACCAGGTCCGTCCAGTAGTCGGCGGTGAACAGCTCACCGGGCCGCGCGGTCGGTTCCCGCCACGCCGCCGGATGCCAGCCCGCGCCGTCCAGCGCCACCGCAAGGTGCAATGTCATCGGTGTGGTCCCTTCTTCGTCCTCCCGAAGACCATCACCAGCTGCAAGACACCTCGCGGGATCGCTATTCCGGCGTCCACAGCGTGGGAACCCGCCTTGACCTCGGCGGAATGCGACGATCCGTCCCGCCGGGCGGGACAGCGTGCTCAGGCCCGCGAGCGGATCGCCAGCCGCCGCACCCGCCAGGAGGAATAGGCCCCGCCGCACGCCATGAGCCAGGGAACGACCGCCACGCCGTCCCACCAGAGCAGCGCCGCGGCGACCAGCGCCAGCCCGAGCAGCGAATCCACCAGCCTGATGAGGAAGACCTCACGCGCCTTCCTGCGCGCCACCGCCTCGGTGACGTGCGGAAGCCCAGCCGCCCAGGACATCAGGTAGGCGACCCATCCGAGCACCAGGAGTGGATCCACCTCGCTTCCTGTGAGCAAACGCCCCAAGGGATTCGACAGCAACGCCAACGAAATCCCACCGATTCCAGTGCCCAGCAGCAGGATCTTCGCCGCGCGGCTCGCTCTCCCGTGCGCGCGAGCCGCGGATTGCCGCTCCCTCGCGGCGAAGTCGGACAGCAGGAATCCGCCGGCTCCGTTGATCACGACCTGCAACGGGGCCACGACAAGCCGGCCCGCTTCCAGCGCACCGACGGCGGCCAGCGACAGGAAGGCCGACACCAGCACGCGCGAGGCGAGCAACGCGGCCGGCCGCAGGGCCGCCTGGAGCGATCTCCACGCCGCGAACGACAGCACCTGCGCCAACGCCGCACGCCCGGGGCGCACTCGGCGCAGCTCGTCAGCGGGTAGTTGCAGGATCCCCGTGAGCACCGCCGCACCCGCGCCCATCGCCATCGACGCCAGCAAGCCGAGCAGCGTGATCCGGCCGGTCGCGGCGAAAATCCCCACCGCGACCAGCGTGACGACCAGATGCGCGGTGTCGTTGACGACCAGGCGCCAGAACTCCAGCCGGGCCATCAGCAAGCGCCGCGCCGTCTCGGCGGCCAGCCGCAGCACCACCATCGCGGCGAAGGCCGCCGCGACCCACGGCTCGCCCTCCGCCACCACCAGGGCGGTGCCGACCGCGACGGCCAGGCAGAGCGCCCAGCAGCCGAGCGCGCTCGCCGCGATGCCCGCGCGGGTGGCGGGATCGTGCCGGTCGAGCACCGCGAGCGCGTCGCCCACCCCTCCCGTGTAAAGGCCGCTCGCGGTCACCAGGAGTGCCAGCAGCAGCGCGAAAGCGCCGAACTCGGCGAGCCCGAGCGCTCGCGCGGCGAGGATCTGCAACACCAGGCTCGTGCCCGCCGTGATCCCCTGCGACAGGACCGGCGCCGCCTTCGCCGCGAGCCCGCGCACCGACCGCGCGGCGGTCGCCGTCACCGCGCGGGAGCGGGCTCGGCTGGTTCGGCGCCGCGTGCCGGTGCCGAACCGGCGAAGGTGAGCACGTAGCCGGTGATCGTGCCGCCGAACAGGTGCAGCTGCTCCCGCAATCGCCGCAGCGAGCCCAGATCACCGTCGCGCCGCACGGTGACCACCACGCCGTCGGAGGCACCGACCAGCGGGGTCGTCTCGGGCTGGGCGATCAGCGGCGGGAGGTCCACCAGCACCAGGTCGTAATGCGCCCGCATCTCGGTGATCGCCTGCCGCAGCAGTGCCGACCGCAGCTGCTCGCCGGAGTACGGGTGGCCGTGCCCGGCGGGCACGACGCTGAACCGGACGCCGTCGCCCAGGTGCACCGGCAGCGTCGCCTGCGCCAGCGACGCGGTGCCGGTCGCGATCGAGGTCAGCCCGGCCCACTCGGCCAGCCCGAGGTGCCGGGACAGGTCGCGGGAGCGGACCGCCGCGTCGACCACCAGCACCCGCAGGCCGTCCCGCGCCGCCGCACCGGCGATCTGCAGGGCCGTTGTCGTGGCGCCCTCGCCCCCGGACGCGCTGGTCACCAGCACGACTCCGCTGCCGATCCGGCTGCGCAGGCCGGAGGCCACCAGCTGGTAGGAGCGCAGCGGCGGCACGCCGGGGCGGCTCAGCGCCGGGGCCGCCTGCGACGGCACCGTCTCGATCTCGCCGAGCACCGGTTCGTCGACGACGCGGACCAGGTCGTCGGCGTCGCGGACCCGGCGGTCCCGGTCGGCCCGGAACCACGCCAGCGCGGCGGCCAGCATCATGCCCACCGCGGTGCCGATCGCGGTGTCGCGCAGGGTGCCGCGCCAGGGCCCGACACCTCCCGCCGAAGCGACATCCACAAAGGACACACCGTCGTCGAACTGGGCCGCGACCAGCTTGATCCGGGCGATCTGCTGGTCGAGGTCGCTCAGCGTCTGCCCGGCCGCGGAGCCGATCGGCGCGCCCGGCGGGACCCCGGCGGCCTCGGCCACGATCCCGGCGCGCTGCGCGACCAGCGTCTGCAGGCCCTTCTCGGTCGCCGCCGCGACCTCGGCGCGGGACTGCTCCTGGTAGGCGGCGATCACCTCGTTGGCGATCAGCGCCGAACGCTCCAGCCCGGGGCCGTCGACGGTGATCTCGATGGATTCGCCGCTGGAGGACGCCTCCGCGGTGATCGCCGAGCGCAGCTGGGGCAGGGACTCGGCACCGAGCCGGACCCGCGCCGCCGCCAGCACCCGGTCGGAGGTGACGAACAGCGCGCGCTGCTTGACGTAGCGCACGAAGCTCGACTCGCTGGTCATCTCGATCCCCAGCGCGCCGGTGTGGTCCGGTGCCTTGAGCACGATCCGCGCCTGCGCGGTGCGGCCGTCGCCCGCCGCCAGCGAGAACGCGAGGCTGACCAGCACCGCGACCGCCACGATCGCGAGCGAGATCCAGCGGTACCGCCACAGCGCCCCGAAGATCGTCGGTGTCGGGTGGGCGTCGTCCATCGGCCGTCTTTCCGCTCTGTGCCAGAAGGGGGAACTGCATCCTGGTGTTCGGCGCCCGAGGTAACGCACCGGGCCCCTGCGGCGAATACCGCGTGAACACAGCACGCCGATCTCCGGGGATGCGCCGGCGAAAGCGGACGGGATCGGCCACGACCAGGGGGTGAAATACCGTTTTCGAGTATTCATACGACGGTGATCGCCTGTCAAGCTGCTCCGCCCGCGGCGGAGCATCCCGGCTGTGCCGCCGAACCCGGCACGCGAAAGGGTCCCATTGACCAGTACCGGCATTCCCAGATCCGGGTTCCGCTCCGCTCTGCGGCGGCTGCCGTCCGCGCAGAAGTCGGCGAAGGGAGCACCGGCCTACTCCCGCTTCGTCAACCGCCGGGCGGGCGGCTACCTGGCGGCAGCGGCCTTCCTGGTGCGGGCGACGCCGAACCAGGTCACCGCGATCAGCGCGGTGTGCACGTTCGCGGGCATCGCCGCGCTGTTCGCGCTGCCGCCTTCCTGGCCGACTGGGATCGGGGTGAGCCTGGCTCTGCTCGTGGGATACGCGCTCGATTCCGCCGACGGCCAGCTGGCGCGGTTGCGCGGCACCAGCAGCGTGTCCGGTGAATGGCTGGACCACGTGATCGACAGCGCGAAGATCGCCACCCTGCACATGGCGGTGCTCGTGTGCGCGTTCCGGTTCTTCGAGCTGCCGAGCGCCTTCCTGCTGGTGCCGATCGGTTACGGGGCCGTGGAAACGGTGCTGTTCTTCGCGATGATCCTCAACGACCAGCTGCGCCGCGTGCACGGCGCGAGCACCCGGCAGGAAGGGCGCCCGTCGACACTGCGTTCCCTGCTGGTCCTGCCGACCGACTACGGGGTGCTGTGCCTGTCGTTCGCCCTGCTCGGCTCCCGCACGGCGTTCGCTGTCTGCTACGGCCTGCTGTTCGCGCTCAACGCGGCGTTCCTGCTGGCAGCGCTGCGGAAGTGGTTCGGGGACATGCGGGCGCTGGACCGCGCGGAACGGGGGCGGTGACCGTGACCGTCATCGGATACGCGCCGGGCGCCTACGACATGTTCCACATCGGACACCTCAACATCCTGCAGCGGGCGAGCCTGGAGTGCGACCACCTGATCGCCGGGGTGGTCACCGACTCGGTGCTGCTGCGGGTCAAGGGCCGCACTCCGGTGATCCCCTTCGACGAGAGGCTGGAGATCGTGCGCAACATCCGATGCGTCGCCGAGGCCATCCCCGACCAGCACGAGGACAAGTTCCGGATGTGGGAGCGGCTGCGCTACGACGTGCTGTTCAAGGGAAGCGACTGGCGCGGCACGCCGCGCGGTGCGGAGCTGGAGGACAAGCTGCGGCGGGTCGGCGCGCGGGTGCGCTACTTCCCCTACACCCGGCACACCTCCAGCACGTTGCTGCGGCAGCGGATCTCGATGCCCGCGCCGGCCGCGCTCGAACCGGGGCCGGCGTGATCCGCCGCGGCCGGCTGGTGCCCAGTCGCGCGCTCCCCAGTCTCGCGCTTCTCTGTCTCTTGCTTGCCGGCTGCACGTCCGCCGGATCCGGGCCGCCGGTGGCACCACCGCCCGCCCAGGTCGTCACGACCGACTACCCGGTCCCGCCCGGAGCGGTATTCGTCGCGCCCAACGGCGACGACTCCGCTCCGGGGAACGAATCCCGCCCGCTGCGCACCTTGGGAGAGGCGGTGCGGCGGGCCGCGGCGGGCGCGACGATCGTCCTGCGGGAGGGCACCTTCCGCGAAACCGTCGGCCTCGTCGGCAAGAAGCTGTCGATCCAGCCGTATCCGCGGGAACGGGTGTGGCTCAAGGGAAGCCGCGTGGTGTCCGACTGGACCCGCTCCGACGCCGTCTGGCGGCACGAGGGCTGGGACGTGCGGCTGTGCCGGACCTGCTTCCTGCCCGGCATCATCGATCCCGCCCATCCGCTGGCGGGACTGCCCGACATGGTGTTCGTCGACGGACGGCCGCTGCGCCAGGTCGACGGCCGCGGGGCGGTCACCCGAGGCACCTTCTTCGTCGACGTCAAGCGCAAGGAACTGCTCATCGGCGACGACCCCACCGGGAAGTCGGTCGAGGCGACCGAGTTCGACTGGCTGCTCCAGTTCGACGGGGCCGGTGCGGCGGGCAGCATGCTGCGCGGCGTCGGCGTCGCCCACTACGGCTCGAACCAGCAGTACGGGCAGCGCGGGGCGATGGTCGTGGTCAACGCGCCGTCGGTCACGCTGGAGAACAACGTCTTCCAGTCGTCGGCCTCCAGCGGTGCCGCGGTCTTCCAGCCCGGTGCCGCGGTGACGGGCAACCGGTTCCTGGACAACGGCCTGGTCGGCATGATGGCCAACCGAGCCGACGAGCTGCGGATGACCGGGAACACCTTCGCCCGCAACAACAACGAGCACTTCTCGCTGACCGGCGAGGCGATCGGTTCAGCGGGGGCGAAGATCACCCGCACCAAGCGCGCGAGGGTCACCGACAACACCTTCGCCGACAACTTCGCGACCGGCTGGTGGTGCGACCTCGGGTGCACCGACGCGGTCGTGGCGCGCAACGTCGCGCGGGGCAACGCCGTCAACGGGCTGTACTACGAGGTCTCGGCCCGGGCCGTGATCGCCTCCAACGTGGTGGCGGGCAACGCCGGGCGCGGGATCAAGATCTCCAGTTCGGACCACGTCCGGCTGTTCCACAACACCTTCGTCGACAACGGTGTGGCCCTCGGGCTCTACAACGACCCGCGCTCACCCAGCTCCGATCCCTACAGCGAGGAGCTGGGGCTGTCCTGGATCACCTCGGGCACCGAGCTGGTGAACAACTTCCTGATCCGCCAGCGCGACGCCGCGCGCTTCGTCGAGTCGGCCGACCACAAGCCGGATCCCAAGCCGGAGGCGGCGTTCGTCTCGGCCGCCGACGGCAACGCCTACCTCCGGACGCCGGGTTCCGAACCGTGGGGAACGTGGTCGACGGGCCACGGGAAGGTGGTCACGATCGCCTCGCTCGAACAGTTCCGGGAGGTCACCGGCCACGACCGGCACGGCCTGGCGGCCGGCCCGACGCCGAGCCCGTTCCGGGATCCGGGCAAGGGTGACTACTCGCTGCGGGAGTCGGCTCCGGGGAAGCAGGCGGGACGCCCGCTTCCCCGCGACATCGCCGCGATCATCGGTGTCGCCCCCGGTGGGCGTCCCGACATCGGCGTGCTGGCCGGGCCGCGGCGGTGAGTCAGCCGATGCTGGTGCGCGGTGAGCTCAGCACCGCGCCGTCGGCGTCGACGGCCCGGATCCAGTACTCCACCCGGCCGCGCGGCGGGTTCTGGTCGGTGAAGCTCAGCTCCGAGAGCGTCCACGGCCACGCGCTGCGGGTCGTGGTGTGGATCGGCTGCGGGGTGTCGCTTCGCATGACCTCGTAGCCGAGCTCGCGGTTCTGGGCGTCCCAGGTGCCCTGCCAGCGGATCACGTTGCCGCCGAAGAGCCGGCGGTTCACCGAAGGCGCCGGGAACGGGACCTGCGGGCCGTTGTTCACCGCACCGGGCACGCCCCGGGCCGCGAACCGGGTGAGCGACTGCTGCGGGACGCCGTTGACGACGGTGAACTCGCCGCCCACGACGACGTAGCGGCCGTCGGTGTCCACCGCCCACGGCCCGTTGAGCCACGGGCTGGTCGACGGGCCGCCGTTGGTGTTGGGCAGCCAGGGCAGCAGTTCAGGCACCGGGTCGCCGCTGCGGACGTGGTTGACCGAGCGCTGCGCGGTGCCGGTGGCCGTCGTCGTCTCGGCCAGCAGGCGCTGGTAGTCGATGCGGCCGTTCTCCGGAACAGCGTTGATGGCGGCGCAGTCGTGGGTGTGCGATGCGCTGTAGAGCACTCCCCCGGCCACCGCCACGCTTTGGGTGTCGCCGTAGCAGCCGTCCATCCACTTCGGACGCCCGGTGGCGATGTCGAGCGCGCCGCGGCCCTCCAGCCGCGGATCACCACCGCGCCAGTTGTAGGAGCCGAGGTAGACCGTGCCGGAACCGTCGGTCACCAGGTCCGTGACGGTGTCCGCATCGGACGGTGTGACCCACTCCCACGGCACGGGCGCGCCGCTGACCGCGTCGACGGCGGTCAGGCCGTGCCGGTAGTTGCCGCTGACCTGGTCGAATGCGCCGCCGATCACGGTGCGCCCCTGGGCGGTCAGCACCGCGAACACCTCCTTGTCCGCGGCAGGCGCCCACGGCAGCAGTGCGCCGGTACCGGTGCTCACCGCGGCGAGCCGGGTCCGCGGCACGCCGTCGACGGCGTTGAAACCACCGCCGAGGTAGACGGTGTCGGCCATGATCGACAGCCCGCGCACCCGCCCGGCGACGCGGGGCCGGAAACCCGGGTCCAGTGCTCCGGTCGCGACGTCGAATGCCGCGACGCGCGACCGCCACTGCCCGTCGATCCGGTCGAAGTCGCCGCCCACGTAGACCTTGCGGCCGTCCGGCGAGGTCTTGATGCGGAACACCGCGTCGCAGACCCACCGGCCGTCCCCCGCGGGCTCGCAGAACGGGCCCGGGTCCGGGCCGGAGAACGTGCTGCCGCTGACCACCGGCGCCCATGGGAGCAGGTCCCCGGTGGTGACGTCGAACGCAAGCAGGTTGTCGCGGGTGACCTCACCGGGCCCGCCCGGTGCCACCCCCGCGGGCCGGGCCTTGCTGAAACGTCCCCCGGCGATGGCGACGTTTCCCGCTATGGCGACGGAAAACACGATCCCGTCGGTCTGCGGCGTCGGCAGCGCGCCGGCGGTGACCGGCTGCGGGAGCGGTTCGGCCGACGCGGTCACCGATCCGGACAAGGTGGCGGTCACCGCCAGCAGGGCGGACAGGGCTTTGCCTGCGCGGGTCATGGCAGCTCCTCGGTCTTCGGCGCGACGACCGGGCCCAGGTCGGCGGGTTTCCAGGCCGGGCGGGCGGATCGGCGCCTGCTTGCGGACAGGACGCGGGCGGCGAGCTGCTCGTACTGCTCGGCGACCCCGTCCCAGGTGTAGCGGTCCAGCGATCCGACCTGCTCCTGACCCCGCAGCAGCGCGGCCAGCGGATCGGCTTCGGCGGCGTCGCACAGCGCGGCCAGGCCGTCGGCGTCGGTGAAGTAGCGGCCGAAGGAGCCGAGCACTTCCCGGTTGAACCGCACGTCGTAGGCCGATGTCGGCGCGGCGGCCCCCATCGCGCGCAGCAGCGACGGGTTCGTCCCGCCGACCGAGTGGCCGTGGACGTAGGTCAGCGCGTTGCCGTACAGCTGGTCCAGCAGCCGCTGGTCCCAGATCCCGCCGAGCAGCCGGATCTTCGGGTCCCGCCGGGCAAGCCGGTTGATGCGCGCCGTGTACTCGTTGGCGTAAGGCGCGGACCCGACGACCACCAGCGGGTACCTGGCGTTGCTGCGCAGGTGCCCCTCGATCGCGAGGTGCACGTGGTTCTCCGGCTCGAAGCGGGCGACCACCAGGTGGTACGCCCTCGGCCGGAGGCCGAGTCCGGCGATCCCGTCGGAGCCGATCCCGCCGAGGACCGGTGCGCCGTAGGGGATGTAGTCGGTGGCGACGCCGAACCGGTCGCGGTAGTAGTCCTGGATGCCGCGGGCGTCGGCGATCAGCGCGTCCGACCAGCGCACGGCGAGCGCCTCCGCCCGCCGGTAGTAGGCCGAGCCCGCCGGGCCCCACTTCGCGCGCTTCCACTCCAGCCCGTCGACGTGGGTGATCACCGGAATCCCGCGCATCCGCAGCAGGGGCAGCAAGGGCGCGTTCGCGGAGTTGAACACGACCGCCACGTCCGGACGCCTGCCCGCGGCGTGCAGCATCGACAACGCCGTGTGGCTGAGCGTTTCCAGCGTCTTGCGGCGCAACGCGGGGCGCCGGACCAGCCGCATACCGAGGTGTTCGCCGGTGCCGCGCACGCCGTCGCGGCAGTACACGGTGATCTCGTGCCCGCGCCGCACCAGGCGGCGGCCCACCTCCTCGACGCACGTCTCGAACCCGCCGTAGCGCGCGGGCACACCCCGGGTGCCGATCAAGGAGATCCGCATGATCCTCGTTCCACCGCTTTCCCGTCGCCGAGCCGAAAACGCCGGGTGCGCCGTGGCGGCCCGGCGGGTCGCGCGGTTTTGTGCGACGTGTTCACCGCGATGCCCAGCTTGTAATATGTCGAGGACGGGCTGTCGTTACACGAGCCCGTTCTTCCCCGCCCCGTTTGCCCTGCCCCCGGTTTGCCCTGCCCCCGTTTTCGCAGCCCCCGTTTTCGCAGCCCCCGTTTGCCCTGCCCCGGTTTTCGCAGCCCCGCCCCAGCCCCGTTTTCGCAGTCCCGTTTTCCAAACTCTCTTCCCGGCGCTGTCGCGCCGGGTCCCACCGACCCGAGGACCGGCCGTGAGCTGGAACGCCCTTCGCCGTGCCGCGAGCAGCCGTGTCGCTGTCGCGAGCAGCCGTGGTGCCACCGCCGCGGGCTGGCCGGTGTGGTGCGCGCTGGCGCTGGTCGTGGCCAGCGAGTACAAGTTCCGCGTGCGCGCCGACGACCAGTCGGTCTCCGGCTCGGCCGACGTGTTCGTGCTGCTGGAGATCGCCGCCTACGCGGTGGTGGCGTGCCTGCTGTTCCTGCGCTTCCGGCCGACCTCGCGGGTGCGCCGCGCCGACTGGATCACCTGCGCGGTCTACGCCTACGGGGCGGTGCTGGTGCTGGCCGCGCTCTACTCGCCCTACCGCGCGCTGGCGATCGTGCGGGCCTGCCAGGTCGTGGTGCTGCTCGCGCTGACCCGGTCGATCGCGCGGCACTGCACGCTGGACGCGGTGCACCGCATCGCCCACTGGTTCGCGGCGCTGGTCGGCGCCTCGGTCGTCTTCGGCGTGGTGGTCCCGTTCCCGCGCCTGCCCTCGCAGCCGGACCGGTTCACCTGGCTGCACCTGCATCCGGTGGACGCGGGCCAGTTCCTGGCCATCGCGGTCGTGATCCTGGCGGCGTACGTGTTCGGCTTCCGGCTCGAACGCGCCGGACCCCGCTGGCCGCTCCCGGTCTACCTGGTGCTGCTGGCCGTGTGCGCCGCGGGGCTGATCGGGACCAACACGCGAGGCGCGGCGCTCGGGGCGATCGTCGGAGGCCTGGCCATCACGTGGTTGCGGTGGCGCGGCCGGAGGCGGTGGGAAATCGCGGTCGCCCTCCTCGTCGTGCTGGCGACTGCATGGCTGGCCGCCGGAGAACTGATCGAGTCCTTCTTCGCCCGCGGTGAGTCGGCCGAGCGCCTCGCGTCGCTGAACTCCCGCACCGATCTCTGGGCCTACGCCTTCGAGGCGTTCCTCGAACGCCCGCTGTACGGGCACGGGCTCACCGCGTCGCAGGGCCTGTTCCTGGACAAGATCGGCCTGGGTGGCGGGCACAACGGCCTGGTGAACCTGCTCGTCGACACCGGGCTGCTGGGTGCGGTGGTGTGGCTGGTGCTGCTCGGCGGGGTCTTCGGCGGTGCGGTGGCGTTGCGCGGCAGGCGGCCGGAGCCGCGGATGGACCGCATTCTCGTGCTGGCGACCCTGGTGAGCATGGTCGCCAACTCGATGTTCACCGAATCGCTGGGCGCACCGGCCACCGTCGCCTGCGCCTGGCTTTTCCTGCTGGCGGCCTGGACGAGCATGGCCGCGGGCGAGCAGAGGGAGACCCCGTGGCCCGAACGGCTTTGATGACCCATCCTTCGGCCGAGCTGTACGGATCCGACCGGATATTCCTGGAATCCGCGCTCGCGCTGGCCGGTGCGGGCTGGCGCGTGGTGGTGGCGCTGCCCGAGGACGGCCCGCTGGTCGGCAGGCTGCGCGAACACGGCGTGGAGGTGGTCTTCTGCCCCACGCCCGTGCTGCGCAAGGCCGCACTGCGCCCGCGCGGATTCCTGAAGCTGCTGGCGGAAACGCTCGCCGCCGTGCGCCCGGCGCTCGGGCTGCTGCGCCGAACCCGCCCGGACGTCGTCTACGTCAACACGGTAACCGTGCCGCTGTGGCTGGTCCTCGCCCGCCTGACCCGGCACGCGGTCGTCGCGCACGCCCACGAGGCCGAGGACGGCGCGCCGTGGCCGGTCCGGTTCGCCCTGGCCGCTCCCCTGCTGAGCGCGACCCGCGTCGTGGTCAACAGCGAGGCCACCGGCACGGTGATCACACGTGCTCTGCCGAGGCTGCGGCACCGGATCCGCCTGATCTACAACGGTGTCGCCGGACCGGCGGAGGCTCCCGGCGCGCGGCGTGAGCGCACCGCACCGGCACGCATCGTGCTCGTCGGCAGGCTGTCGCCGCGGAAGGGCACTGACGTCGCGGTCCGCGCGGTCGCCGAGCTGCGCGCGGGCGGGTACGACGTCGTGCTCGAACTGCTGGGCTCGGCGTTCACCGGATACGAGTGGTACGAACGGCAGATCGACGATCTGGTCCGGGAGCACGACCTCGCGGACGTGGTGGCACTGCGCGGATTCCGGCCCGATGTCTGGGGCGCCTACCGGGAGGCCGACATCGCGCTCGTGCCGTCGCGGTTCGAGCCGTTCGGCAACACCGCAGTGGAAGCGCAGCTAGCCGGTACGCCGGTGATCGTCAGCGACGCGCAGGGACTGCCGGAAACCGTGGCGCACGGCGAGTTCGGCCGGATCGTGCCCGCCGGAGACGCCCGTGCGCTCGCTGCGGCGATCCGGTCCGCGCTGGAGAACTGGCAGAACACCGTGCGCACCGCGGAACGGGCCCGTGCCCACGCGGCTTCGGCGTTCTCCCCGCAGCGCTACCGCGACGACATCGCCGCGCTCGCCGGCGAGGTCGGCTGATCAGTACGCGCCCTGCTTGGTCAGCACCGCGCGCACGGTCTTCCAGAGGATCACCGCGTCCAGCGCGAGGGACCAGTTCTCCACGTAGCGCAGGTCGAGCCGCACGCTCTCGGCCCACGACAGGTCGCTGCGCCCGCTGACCTGCCACAGCCCGGTCAGGCCCGGTTTGACCAGCAACCGCCGCTGCACCTCGTAGTCGTAGGTCTCGGACTCCTCCGGCAGCGGCGGCCTCGGGCCGACCAGCGACATGTGCCCGGCGAGCACGTTGAACAGCTGCGGCAGTTCGTCGAGCGAATACCGGCGCAGGAAGGCGCCGATCCTGGTGACCCGCGGATCGCGGCGCAGCTTGAACAGCGGGCCCGCCGCGTCGTTGGCGTCGGCGAGCGACGGCCGCAGCACCTCCGCGTCGACCACCATCGTGCGGAACTTCAGCATGGTGAACGTGGTCCCGTTGCGGCCGGTCCGGCGCTGGCGGTAGATCACCGGCCCGCCGTCGCCCGCCTTCACCGCCGCGCTGATCACCAGCAGCACCGGTGCGAGCAGGACCACCAGCAGCAGGGCGCTCACCCAGTCCGCGAGCGCCTTGATCACCCGGTGGCCGCCGGTGAACGCGGGGGCGCTCACCTTCAGCATCGGCATCCCCAGCACCGACGACACGTGCAGCCGGGGGCCCGTGACCTCCATCAGCACCGGGGCCACCACCATCTCGGCCGCGGTGTCCTCGATCTTCCACGCCAGTTCCTGGAGCCTGCGCGGGGTCCAGTGCGCGTCGGCCGTCACGGCGACCACCCGGTAGCCGCCGCGCCGGACGTGCTCGGCCAGCTCGTCGACGCCGCCGATCACCGGTACCCCGTCGACCTCGCTGATCCGCCCCGCCGAGCGGTGCACGCACAGCGCTTGGACGTCCCACCCGACGTGCGGCTGGAGGCGGGTGCGGGCTATGAGGTCGCGCAGCGTCGCCGGGCTGCCCGCGGCGATGACCGGCAGCAGGCACCTGCCGTTGCTGCGGGCGCCGTGCAGGTAGCGGCGCAGCAGGTAGCGCTGCGCGAGCACGATCAGCAGAAGCAGCGGCAGCACGCCGAACACCCACGGCCGGACCTCCAGCACCGGGAAGGCGAGACCGGTCGCGGCGAGCACGGCTCCGGCGGCGAAAACTCCCCGGCCGAGGCGCCGGTACTCCTCGTGGCCCTGCCCGAGCACACGCGGGTGCCACGAGCCGGCCAGCGACCACAGGACGGCCGCGGCGGTCAGCACCGCGAGTCCCGCCGGCGGGACACCCGGAAAGCCGAGCAGCGCCAGCGCGATCCCGGCTCCGGCCGAGGTCAGCACCGTCGCGAGCACGTCGGTGACGATCACCGCGCGGCGGTACCGCCGCTCCCACCTCGCCACCGGAGCGGGCCCGCTCGGCACCTCGGCGCTCAGACATCCGTTCGCCGCGGCCGTTTCCGGCAATGACAGCGGGACGCGCATCGGCTCCTGCATCGGACCCCTCTCTCGTCGGCGAAGCGTCCGGTGCCGGAGGCGATCAAGCTCGGACGTGAGAGCTATCGGGGTGGTCGCGAAACCGTTACACGTTCATTCGAACAACCCGAACGGCCGATTCAGGTCCCATCGATGCCCACAGTGGACAGAGCGGAGGTCCCCGAACCGGCCGGGGGCGGCGGTCAGCGGTACCGCGGCAGCGAGCGGGCCTCCTGCTCGGTCGCCGGAACAATCCGCATCGCGTGCCCGCCGCCCCGGGTCAGTTCCGCCCGGACGACGGTTCCGGCGTCGACCAGCCACCGGTCGATGCGGACCGCGTTCGGGTTGGTGTCCAGGTCGGCATCGGGTGCGTCGGCGTAGACGTGCGCGACGAAGCCGCCCGCGCCGAGGAAGTCCAGCGGCACCTCCAGCGTCCGCTCCTGCTCGTCGGTGAGGCTGCCGACGAACCACCGGTCCCCGCTGCGCCGGGCCATGGTGATGAAGTCGCCGATCTCGCCCTGGAGCACGCGGGTCTCGTCCCAGGACACCGGAACTTCGCGCAGGAACTCGAACTCCGGCGCGTCCCGGTAGTGCTCCGGGACGTCGGCGAGCTGCTGGAGGCCGCTGAGCAGCACCGGGTACAGGGCGATCTGGTGGGCGCGCGTGGTGTGCACGCGGGTGCCGTCGTTGTTCGGGCCGTTGGGATCTTCGGGCGACTGCTCGGGGAACCAGGTGATCTCGAAGATGCCCGGCGTGTAGTCCAGCGGGCCGCCCAGCATCACCGTGAACGGCAGGGTCACGGTGTGCTCCGGCGGGTTGCCGCGCGACCAGGCGTCGTACTCGATGCCGCGCGCCGCCTCGCGGCTGACGAAGTTCGGGTAGGTGCGCTCGATCCCGGTGCCCTTGATCGGCTCGTGCGCGTTGATCATCAGCTTGTACCGGGCCGCCTTGTGGATCACCCGCTGGTAGTGGTTCACCATCCACTGGTCGTGGTGGTAGTGCTCCTCGATGTCACCGGCGTAACCGGTCTTCACCCCGGGCAGGCCGAGTTCCTCGTACAGCGCGAAGGCGTCGTCGAGCTGGCGCTCGTAGTTGTCGATCCCGCCACCGGTCTCGTTGTGGGCGAGGAAGGCCACGCCGCGTTCGCGGCCGTACTCGACGACCCGCTCCAGGTCGAACTGCGCGTTGGCCCGGGTGAAGTTCTGGCTGTCGCCGAAACCGTCGGACTGCCAGCCCTCGTTCCAGCCCTCGGCCAGCACGTACGGGATGCCGTTCTCGGCGGCGAAGTCGATGCAGCGCAGGGTGTTCTCGGTGGTGGCGCCGAGATCGGGCCCCTCGGTCCAGGTGTTGCGTCCTTTGTGGATCTCCCACCAGATCCCGGCGAACTTGCCGGGGGCGATCCAGGAGGTGTCCTCCAGCGCGCAGGGCTCGTTGAGGTTGAGCACCAGGTTCGACTCGACCAGATCGCCCGGCCGGTCACCGAGCAGGAACGCCCGCCAAGGCGTCGGGAACGGGGTGCGCAGCCGCGCCTTGACCCGTCCCTCGCCCTTGCGCGGGACCAGCGCGCTGCGCAGGTGCGGGCCGCCGTCGATCTTGGCGAGGGTCATGTCCGGGTAGTTGAACAGCGCTGCCTCGTGCACGGCCAGGTAGAGGTCGTCGGCCACGCGCACGGTCAGCGGGGTCGCGAGGGTGCCGAGCTGTTCGCCCTCCTCGCCGCGCGGATCCTGCCATTCGTGGGTGAATCCCCCGCCGGTCAACGGGGTTTCGGTGTAGAGGTACTCGACGGAGTCGTAGTTGGCCGGGCACGACCAGGCGGTGTGGTCGGCGGTGAAGCGGAACTCGGTGAGCTCGTCGAGCACCACGAAGTCACCGAGGTCGTCCTGCTCCGGGAACACGTACCGGAACCCGACGCCGTCGTCGAACACGCGGAACTCCACCTCGAAGATCCGGTCGTTCTCCCGCAGCCGCAGCACCGTGCTCCGGCAGTGGCTGCGGATCTCCGACGCCGAGCCCCACACCGGCCGCCACGTCTCGTCCAGTTCCCGCGTGCCGACCGCGTCCAGCTCCGCCGACTCGCCCAGGCCGCTGCCGTCCTCGAGCTCGAAGCCCAGCCCCGACCAGTCGATGACCTCGCGACCGGCCTTTTCCACGGCGTACTCCGGCCTGCCGTCCCGGACCCGGAAGTGCGCCCGCACCGAGCCGTCCGGGGAGGTGGTGGTCACCGGAGCGCCGGCGGCGTGCGCCGGGGACAGCCCGACCGCCAGCAGGCCGGAGGCCAGACCGGAGGCTTTGGCGAACGTGCGGCGGTTGATCAGGTGCTCGGACATCCCAGACCCCTTCGTCGGTGATCCACGACACGATCGGGGGCCGATTGAAACAGCGTGCCCTTGACCGGTCAAGGTTTGGTCCAGCCTTTGCAAAAGATTGCAGAGACTTCGCGCGGGCAATCGGCACTGGTCAGCGGACATGCGCGAAACAAGCCGTATACATCGAAATTCCCGGTAATCCCGCCGGGTAACAGGGCAACTTCTTGCCGCCGGATCAGAGCCAGTTGCGGTGTTTGAAGATCGTGTAGAGGCTGAGGCAGACCGCGATCATCAGGCCCAGCGCGAACGGGTAGCCGAAGATCCAGTGCAGCTCGGGCATGCGGTCGAAGTTCATCCCGTACACGGTGCCGATCAGCGTCGGCGCGAACAGGATCGCCGCCCACGAAGAGATCTTCTTGATCTCCTCGTTCTGCGCGTAGCTGGCCGCGGTCATGTTCTTCATCTCCTCGTTCTGCGCCTGGGTGACCAGCGTGGCGTTGACGGTCAGGATGCTGTCGAGCAGCTGCCGGAACCCGTCGACCCGCTCGGCGACCGTGGTGGCGTGGTCGGCGACGTCGCGCAGGTAGCGCTGGAGCTCCTCGTCGATGCCGTACTTGTCGAACCCGGCCTCCAGGCTCGCCAGGATCCCCAGCAGCGGCTGGGTCGCGCGCTGGAACTCGATCACCTCGCGGGAGAGCTCGTAGATCCGGCGGGACACGTGCGGATCGGCCCCGAAGACCTCGGTCTCGATCTCGTCGATGTCGTTCTGCAGCCCGGCGATCACCGGCGCGTAGCCGTCCACGACGCTGTCGAGCACCGCGTAGAGCACCGCCTCCGGTCCCCCGGCGAGCAGCTCCGGGTCGTCCTCCATCCGGCGGCGGACCGCGGCCAGGTCGGGCGCCATGCCGTGCCGGACGGTGAGCACGAAGTTCGGGCCGACGAACAGGTGCAGCTCGCTGAAGCTGACCTCCTCGGCCTCGTCGAGGTAGCGGGCCGCGCGCAGCACCACGAACAGGGTGTCGCCGTAGCGCTCCAGCTTCGGGCGCTGGTGGGCGACGATCGCGTCCTCGACCGCCAGCTTGTGCAGGTCGAACTCCTCGGCGGCGGCGAGCAGCTCGTCCTCGGCGGGCCGGTACAGCCCGATCCAGGCCATCGTGCCGTCCTGGCCGGGCAGCCGGCGGTAGGTCTCGCCCAGGCTGGTCGGGGTGGCCACCCGGCGGCCCGCGCGGTAGATCGCGGTGTCGATCAGCGGCCGGTCCGCCAGCGGGGTGTCCTGGCCGTGCCGGGGGTCCATGGAGTGCTCGGGCGCGGGCGACTCGGCGTCGGCCCGCGGCTGCCGGACCCGCCTGGAGCGCCGCAGGGAGCGTGGACGCCATTCGCGCATGGGCACCTCCGAGCGGTCCGCACACCGGTGTCGGCTTCGGCAGCCACTATCGCAGCAACCCCGCTGATCGGCCCGCCTGGAGCTTTCGAGAAGTTCTACTCCGCGCGCGTGGAGCGGAGCTCGAAGCGGCGCTCGGCGTAGGCGAGGTCGTCGCGCCACAGCCGGGCCGCCGCGCGCCGCACGACCGGGCGCAGCGCGGGCGCGAGCGCGCGTGCGACGGCGAAGCCGGGCCGCGGCGAACCGGCGACCACGGCCTCGACGACGGCGGTGCGCGGCAAGCCGTCGCGGCCCCGGCCCAGCGGGGTCGCGTGGGTCTCGACCACGCTGCCCGCCCCCTCCCCCTCGACGATCCGCATCACCACGGTCCGCGGCTCCGGGCAGGTGAACTCGGCGTGCACCGCGACGCCCAGGCCCATGCCGACCCGGAAGGTCACGGCCACCAGGAAGCGGTCCTCGTCCTCGGTGACATCGACCTCCCCCGGGGCCTCCAGCACCCGGAGCCGGGTGAAGGAGTACGGGTGGAACCAGGCGCCGTGCCACGGGTCGAGCCGGTTGGCGACGACGTCCGCGGGCTCGCAGACGCCGACCACCCTGGTCACCGCGCTGACCGCCGAGTGCGCGGCCGGGCGGTCCGGGACCACCGGTTCGTCCAGCGGCGCTTCCTCGCCCCGGGCGTCCAGCCGGACCCAGGCGAGCACGCCGTCGTCGTGTCCGGGCAGCGGTTTCCACCCGTTGCGGCCCGCGGCGCCGACCCGCAGGCCGTGCCAGCGGCAGACCAGCGTGCCGCAGTCCACAGTGGCCTGATCGAGCGGTGCGCCCAGGTGCGGGCAGGCGCCGGGACCGACGACCAGGCGCCCGCCGGCGTCGCGCCAGGCGACCAGCTCCACCCCGGCCACCGTCGTGCCCAGCGGCCGGTCCCGGCGGACCCGGTCCGAAGCGGCGAGCACGTACCAGTTGCCGGACGGGCGGGCCTGGGCCCGCTTGAGGGCGGCCTCGATCAGCCCGGGCCGCGCCTCCCGGAAGGTCGGTTCCTGGTCGGCCCACCGGGCTCGCGGCACCGGTCGCAGCGGCCACCTCCGTCCCCAGCGCATGGTCCTCCTCTCACCTGACCAGCCCGGCGAGCGCGCGCAGCGGTGCGCTCCGCCCGCGGGTCGGCACCGTGTACAGCGGATGCCCGGCCAGTCCCCACCGGGCGAGCAGGTGGTTGGCCGCGTGCCAGCCGGTGGCCGCCGCGCGTTCCATCAGGGCGACCGGGAGATCGATGCGGATGCCGTCACCGGCCAGCACCAGCCCGCCGTGCGGGGTCCGGACCCGCGGCCTGCGCGCGAAGTCGCCGACTCCCGGCAGCGGGCAGTCGTCGTTCCACAGGGCGATTTCCCCTACCACGTCGGCGGATTCCGCCTCCGGGTAGACCTCGTGCAGCCGTGCCCGCAGCCGCGCGGGCACCGACTCGTCGCGTTCGGTGGCGTAGGCGTGCAGTTCGACGACCGAGCCGCCGTTGCGCCTGGCCCAGCTCTGCGCCTCGCGCTCGTACCGGTCGAGCACGCTGACGTTGTCGAGCGGTGGCCGGCCAGCCGTGGCGAGAAACGCGGGCCGGTCCGGCGCGACGGGCCTGCTCAACCACAGCCTGTGCACGAGGAACGCGGGCGCGGAACGCAGCGACTGCACCGAATCCCGCCACGACGGTGTTCCAAGTCCCGGCGAAGCACCGACGATCTCCCGCAGCCCGCGGACGTCGGTGGCCAGCACGGCGGCATCGGTCCGGTCGGATCGTCCGGAGCTGTCGTGCACTCGAAATCCTTGCTCGCCAAGGTTTTCCACGCTCGCGACCCGGGTTCCGGTGCGGAACTCCACGCCCAGCGCGAGCAGGTGCTTCCGCAGCGGTGACCACAGCGCGACGTCGAACGCGGCATCAGGCACGTCGAAGACGAGACCTTCGCTGGATCCCAGGAAGTACAGGTGGAACATGGTGGCCAGCTCCGCCGCCGACATCCGGGACGGTTCGGCGAAGAAGCTGCGGGAGAACACCTCGAACGCCAGATGCCTCGCGGCGTCGGGGAAGTTGATCCGCCGTAGGTAGCTCTCGGCGTCGAGGTGGTCCAGCCGCTCGTAGATCCGCGGAACCGACACACCCACGAGTTCGGCCGCCGCGCGCACGTCGACGTGCGCCAGATCCCGGATCCCGAAGGTGGGGCTGCGCAACGCGAAGGCGAGGGCGTTCCACGGCGGGGTGCGCGGCAGTCCCCGGAACGACTCCCACCTGCCTCGCGCGTCGACGAGCGGGTAGTCGCGCAGGCCGCGCAGCCGGGACAGCGCCGGGTCCGCGCGGCGGAGCAGCTGGCGCAGGTTGTAGTACTGGCGGAAGAACGCGTGGAACCCGCGGCTCATCGACACCCGCGAGCCGCCGGGCAGCGAGCCGGACCACGCCCCGACCCGTCCTCCCAGGTAGTCGTGCTGTTCGACGACCACGACCCGCACACCGCGCTCGGCCAGGCCGGTCGCCGCGCACAGTCCCGCGATCCCGCCGCCGACCACGGTGGCGGTCGGCCGCCGCGCCAGCGCTCCGGCATCGAGCGCGCCTTCCGGCGCCCGGTGCCGGACGATCCGCCAGTCGGTCACCCTCCCACCCCGGCGAGGAAGGTGTGCACGATTCCCCGCTGCCAGCCCGTGACCGTTGCGGCACGGACGGTGCCGAACCCGGCTTCCCGGAGCCTGCGGCGGAACCGGTCGACGCCGTCGAACGCGCGGACGCTGCTCCACAGGTGCCGGTACAGCGCGGTCCGCCCGGACAGCGCGCCTCCCAGCGGAACGACGATCCCCCAGCACACGGCGTCCCAGACAACGCGCGCCCGGAGCGAGTCGCGCACCGAATACTCGTGCACTGCCAGCGTTCCGCCCGGCCGCAGCAGCTCCGCGAACCTGCCGAGGACGCGGTCGGGGTCGGGCAGGTTGCGGACCAGGTAGGCCGCGAAGATCGCGTCGAACCGCCCGGTACCGATCAGCTCCTCCACCCGCGCGAGGCGGAACCGCACCGAGGGCGGCCAGGGCTTGGCCCTGGCCCGGTCGAGCATCCGCTCCGAGGCGTCGACGGCGAGGATCTCGGCGTCCGGCGCGGCCGCCAGCAGCGCGGCGGTCGACGCGCCCGTGCCGCATCCGGCGTCGAGCACGCGCGCGCCGGAGGGCAGGCCCATGCGGCGCGCCGACAGGCGCAGGTGCGCGTGGTAGCCGGGGTTCGCGCCGACGAGCCGGTCGTAGGCCGGGGCGCCCGCGTCGAACGCCGCCGTCAGCGCGTCTCCGCACAACTGGTCCATGTCAGCGCCTTCCGCCGGGCGGGCCCGTCGGATGCTGGTTACCCGGCGGGACCGCCGTCCACACCACTGCGTCCCATCCCGCGAAGATTCCGGACAAAGCAGGCATCGATCCCATTCCCGACGAAGGCCCCGGGGCGCCGGGCTGACCCGACCGGGCGATAGAATGCGCCGCGACAACGGGATGGAAGCGAGAAACGCAGATGGCACGTGACGCAGGTGCGGGCAAGTCCGCCGCCTTCGGCCGGATCGACCCCTTCTGCTGGGTGGCCGTCGTCCCCATGATCATCGGTGGCCTGCTGACGCTGCTCGGCGGCGTGACCGAGCTCGGCATCGGCCTGCTCGTGCTGGCCGTCCTGGTGCTGGTCTTCGACTCCTGGTCCAACCGGCCCCGCCCCGGCATCGACCGCCGCAGGCCGGCCGCCGCGCGCCGCTCGCGCGGCGCCGACTGGTAACACCCCCTCCGGACGGCCGAGGCACGCACCGCGGCCGGGTGTGCGCGACACCTGCCGGAAACGCGGGCGAACAATCGGTGAGCCATTTGAATTCCCGGTGCCGGGCACCGTTTCCGAAACGATGTGCCGAACTTTCCGCGACGGTCCGCCGAACCTGACTTCCGGACAAGGAATTTCACCGCGCTGGGAACAAAACTGATCGCCGGGTTGCTGCTCCGGTCGTCAGTTCCGCATTTCCACGTTCCACCACTGATCCGAGAGGTCCAGATGGATCGCGCAACACTGGACAGTCCACCCGAGACCGCCCGAGCAGAACCGGTGGTCGCAGCACCCACCGGTCTGGAGCGGTTCCGGGTCATCGTGGTGCTGGGCGCGCTCGTCGCGCTCGGCCCCCTGACCATCGACATGTACCTGCCCGCGCTGCCTGCGATCGGCGTGGACCTGAACACCACCTCGTCCGCGGTCCAGCTGACGCTGACCGGCACGCTGCTGGGCCTGGGGCTCGGCCAGCTGGTCGTCGGTCCGCTGTCGGACTCCGCAGGCCGCCGGATGCCGCTGATCATCGGCACCGCCGTGCACATCGCCTCGTCGCTGCTGTGCCTGGTCGCGCCGAACGTGGCCGTGCTGGGCCTGCTGCGGGTGCTCCAGGGCGTCGGGGCGGCGGCGACCATGGTCGTCGCGCTCGCGGTCGTCCGCGACCTGTTCGAGGGCCGCGCGGCGGCGACCACGCTGTCCCGGCTGATGCTGGTCATGGGCGTCGCCCCGATCCTCGCGCCGAGCCTGGGCGGCGCGGTCCTGCTGGCCACGTCGTGGCGCGGCGTGTTCGGCGCGCTGGCCGTGATCGGCGTGCTCCTGCTGCTGGTCGCGGTGTTCGCGCTGAAGGAGACGCTGCCGCCGGAGCGCAGGCGCACCGGGGAGATCCGCCCGGTGCTGCGCACCTACCGGTCGCTGATCACCGACCGCGAGTTCGTCGTGCTGGCGATCGTGGCCGCGCTGGGGATGTCCGGCCTGTTCTCCTACGTGTCCGGCGCCTCGTTCGTGCTCCAGGAGGACTACGGGCTCAACCAGCAGCAGTTCGCCGTCGTCTTCGGCATCGGCGCGGTCGCGCTCATCGGGGCGTCGCAGTTCAACGTCGTGCTGCTCAACCGGTTCACCCCCCGCCAGATCGTGCTCAGCGCACTGGCCGCGGCCACCGCGTTCGGCGTGGTGCTGACCGTGCTGGTGCTCAACGGCATCGGCGGGCTGCCCGGGTTCATCGTTCCGCTGTGGCTGCTGCTGGGCGCCTTCGGCTTCGTGCTGCCCAACGCGCCCGCGCTGGCGCTGTCCCGGCACGGTGAGGCCGCCGGAACCGCCGCCGCACTGCTCGGCGCGGCGCAGTTCGGACTCGGCGCGCTGATCGCGCCGGTGGTCGGCGTGCTGGGCAACGACGGCCCGGCGATGGCGTTCACCATGACCGGCGGCGCGGGCCTCGCGCTCGTCGCCCTCGGGACGCTCGCGCTGGTGAGCCGCCGCCGCGAGGTCGCGCCCGCGGTGTGACCGGGGGCGGTACCCGGCAACGGCGCCGGGTACCGCCGTGCTGGGCTGTCCGGCGATCTCCCCCGCACCGGCCCGCTTCGCGCCGGGTGACGGCGCCGAACAGAACCCGCCCGCACAACACGCCGAACCAGCGGAACACTTCAACGTTTCGTGGTGAATCCGACACGCAACGTCGATGATCCGGCCACCCGGACCCGGAAAGGTCGTGGAGCCCAAGTTCGCTTCCCGAGGGAGGCTCCATGTCCGCTTCCGCCCGCCGCCGCGCGTCCAGCGCTCTCGGCGTCCTGCTCGCCACCGCCGCGCTGTCGGTGACGGCCGCGTTCCCGGCCGGCGCCACGCCGCCCGGCATCCCGAGCAAGAGCACCGCGCAGAGCGAGCTCAACGCGCTCACCGTGGCCGCCGAAGGCTCGATGACCGGCTACTCGCGGGACAAGTTCCCGCACTGGAGCACCGTTTCCGGCACCTGCAACACCCGGGAGACCGTCCTCAAGCGCGACGGCAGCAACGTCGTCGTCGACAGCTCGTGCGCGGCCACCTCGGGCAGCTGGTACAGCCCGTACGACGGTGCCACCTGGACCGCGGCGTCCGATGTGGACATCGATCACGTGGTGCCGCTGGCCGAGGCGTGGCGTTCCGGCGCCAGTTCGTGGACCACCGACAGGCGGGAGTCGTTCGCCAACGACCTGGAGCACCCGCAGCTGATCGCGGTCACCGACAACGTCAACCAGGCCAAGGGAGACCAGGACCCGTCGACCTGGCAGCCGCCGCGCGCCGCCTACGACTGCACCTACTCCAAGATGTGGATCCGGGTCAAGCACCACTGGGGCCTGCGGCTCCAGTCCGCCGAGAAGTCGGCGTTGCAGAGCATGCTCAACACCTGCTCCTCGTAACCGGTCCACCAGCGCTGCGCCGGGTTCCGACCGGCGCAGCGTCCGGCCACAGTGGACCAAAGCCGTCACGTCGCGTTCGCGCGGTGTTACCTGATCAGCCCTTGCGGCCGTCGATCGCGCCCGCGCAGAATCCGCACGGTTTTCGGAGATCACGGCGACCGGGAGGCGCGATGCGACTCAACCGACGGGACCTGCTGCGCGCCGCCGCGGCGGGCGGCGCGCTCGGGGCGGCGTGGCCGCTGAGCCACCGGCTCACGCCCGCGCAGGCGCACGCCGCCGCGCGCGATCTCGGCGCGTCCTGGGACGAGCCGCCCTTCACCCTCGGCGTCGCCTCCGGCGACCCGGCGCCGGACGGCGTCGCGCTGTGGACCCGGCTCGCGCCGGAACCGCTGGCCGACAGCCAGCCACTGCCCGGCACCGTCGAGGTCGAATGGGTGGTGGCCACCGATCCCGAGCTGACCCACCGGGTCGCGGGCGGAACCGTCGGCGCCCAGGCGGATCTCGGCCACAGCGTGCACGTCGACGTCGCCGGCCTGGAACCGGGAACCCGGTACTTCTACCGGTTCTCCGCGCAGGGCAGGACCAGCAGGCTCGGCCGCACCCGGACCGCTCCGGTCGGGCCGGTGCCGCGGGTCCGGTTCGCCTCGGCGAACTGCCAGGCGTTCCACGACGGCTTCTACGCCGCCCACCTCGGCCTGGCGCGGGAGGACCTGGACTTCGTCGTGCACCTCGGCGACTACATCTACGAGCACGGCCAGGTCGGCGGCGAGCCCGTCCGCGACCACGAAGGCCCCGAGGTGTTCACGCTCGTCGACTACCGCCGCAGGCACGCCCTCTACAAGGGCGACCCGTCGCTGCGGGAGGCCCACGCCGCGCACCCGTGGTTCCTGACCTGGGACGACCACGAGGTGGTCAACGACTACAGCGGCACGACCCCGTCAAAGCCCTTCCGCGAACGCCGGGCCGCGGCCTACCAGGCGTGGTTCGAGCACCTCCCGGTCCGCGCCACCGACGCCGCCGCGCCGCAGATCCACCGGCAGCGGCACTGGGGCGACCTGCTGGACCTGACCGTGCTGGACCTGCGGCAGTACCGGTCCGAGCAGAACCTGCCCAACGGCACCATCCTCGGCGCCGACCAGAAGACCTGGCTCAAGCAGCAGGTCGACGGCGCGGGCGGCGGATGGCACTGCTGGGTCAACTCGATCATGCTCAGCCAGCTGGCCAGGGCCGAGGGCGGCTACTACTTCACCGACCAGTGGGACGGGTTCCGCGCCGAGCGCCAGGAGGTCCTGACCCACGTCCACGACGCCGGGATGCCGGACCTGGTCGTGATCACCGGCGACTGGCACTCCGCCTTCGTCGACGACATCCGGCCGGACTTCGACAACACCGACTCGCCGGTCATCGGCACCGAGTTCACCGCGCACTCGGTCACCTCCGGCGCGTACAGCGCGGAGTGGAACCAGGCCAACGGACCGGTGATGGGCAGCGCCAACCCGCACCTGAAGTACTTCGAGGGCAACCGCTACGGCTACGACGTCTACGAGGTCACGCCGGAGCGGTGGAGCACCCACATGCGGGTCATCGGCGACCGCCGGGATCCGCGATCGCCGGTCAGCACCCTGACCACCTTCCACGTCGACCGGGGCGTCGCCGGGTCCTACGAAGATCCGGCGACGATCGGCTCGCCCGCCCAGTACCGGCGCGACCGGCCCGCGTAGCGCCGGCCGGGCAACCCCGGCGGGCGCTGGGTCGTCTCAGTCGCGTGATCACCGTGTGGCAGAGCTGGGGGCACGTCCTGCTCGCCGCCGCGTTCGCGCTGCCGCCGGCGGTTCTGGCCGTCGTGGTGCTGGCGCGGTGGCGAGCGGGTTCGGAAGGCGCGGTGCGCCGGTCGGTGGCCGAGGTCGGCGCCGTCGTCGGCACGCTGCCGTGGCTGTGGATGGTGCTCACGCCCCGGCCCGGCGAACCGGAGCTGGCGCTGGTGCCGCTGCGGGACCTCGTGGACCAGCTCTACGGGCGCCCGGTCGCCGCGACGGTCCAGATCGCGGGCAACCTGCTGGTGCTCGCGGCGTTCGGCGCGTTCCTGCCGATGCGGTTCGCCGCGCTCTCGCGCCCGCACCGGATCGCCGTGGCGGCAGCGGCGGTGTCGCTGGCGATCGAGCTGCTCCAGTACGCGCTGCGGCTCGGCCGGGTCAGCTCGGTCGACGACGTGCTGCTCAACACCGCCGGGGCCGTGCTCAGCTCGTTGCTCACCCAGCGCTGGCGTAGGACCTGATCTTCTCGGCGTGGTCGGGGTACCTCGCGCACAGCTCCTCGGCGTCGGGCGTGGAGACGATGTCCGGGGTGAACGGCGGCGCCACGACGACGCTGCTCAGCGTGTGGTCGCCGGTCGTGCGGGCAGCCTGGAGCACGCCGCCCGGTACCACGAAGTGCGGATGCTGCCCGGCCGCCGCGTCCGGGCCGATGAGGTGTTCCCGGAACTCGCCTTCGGCGGTCAGCAGCGCGATCCGCAGCGGTGCGCCGGAGTGGTAGGTGAACACCTCCGGGTGCCGGGCCGCGTGCCAGGCCGCGAAGTGGTCCGAGGGCAGCAGCCAGTAGATGACCGTGCTGCCCGCGTCGCGCCAGGTCTCCCGGAAGTAGCCGTTGCACACGTTCAGCGGTTCCAGGCCGAGGGCCTCGACGAGCTGTTGCGACGTGCTCACCTGCTGCGCTCCTCCTGGGGTTCGAGGGCGTGGGCGAGGGTGTTCTTGCCCCGCCGCTTGGCGGTGTACATGGCGCTGTCGGCCCACCGCAGCAACGTGTCGGTGCAGTCCACCGGCTCGTCGGGGGTCAAGCTGGTGATGCCGACGCTGGCACCGACCGACAGCGGTCTGCCGTTGACCGGATGCGGTTCCCGCAGCGCCGCCAGCAGCCGCTGGCCGACGTCCTCGATCGGTTCCCGCACGTCGTGCAGCACCACGGCGAACTCGTCCCCGCCCAGGCGCGCCACCAGCCCGTCACCGGACAGGGAGCGCTCCAGCCTGCGGGCCGTGCCGGTGAGCACCAGGTCTCCGATCGCGTGCCCGAAGTTGTCGTTGACCTCCTTGAAGTCGTCGAGGTCGCAGAAGGCCAGCACCAGCGGTTCGCGCCGGTCGGCCAGCGACCGCTCCAGCCAGTGCAGGAACAGCGTCCGGTTGGCCAGCCCGGTGAGCGGGTCGTGCAGCGCCTCGTGCTCGGCCCGGCGCAGCAGCCTGTTGTTGTCCAGCAGCGTCACCAGCTGGCGCAGGATGATCAGCGCCATCAGCGCGACGAACAGCAGGTCCTGCCACCAGGTCAGGGTGATCCCGGCCAGCAGGCCGACCCCGACGAACAGCGTGGTCGCGATCAGCGGCAGGTACGGCACCGCGAGCTGGACCAGGTCGCGCGCGGTCGGCCGCAGCCGCGGGTCCAGGTCCCGTTCCGGCTCGGAGGTACCGGGCGCGAGCGCGGCCAGGAGGAACAGCACCGGGCACGCCGTGAACCCGGCTTCCAGCACCGGCGGGAAGTTCGCCTCGCGCAGGTCGACGTAGTGCCCGAACGCGGTGCTCGACACCATGTAGGCGACCGCGCCGAAGACGACGAACACCACCGGCAGGTCGCGGGCCGAGCTCCGCAGCCTTGCCAGCACCACCGTGCCCGCCACCAGCAGCAGGTACGCCAGGGGGTGCGCCAGCAGCACGGTCAGGACCGGTCCCGATCCGCCCCAGCTGCGCGACAGGCGCTCGCCGAGGGTGACCGACACGAACATCAGCACCGAACCCGCGATGATCACCAGGTCCAGCGCCTGCACCGCCCGGTTGCTGGGACGGCCGAGCGGCGACGGCGGACCGGGCTCGCGGCCGTAGGCGTGCACGACCAGCGCCAGCAGCGCCAGGACCGGGGTGAGCAGGAACCCGGCCGCGCTGAGGGTCGCCGTGGGCGGCGGGACCTCGGTGAACGTCTGGCCCACGGCCCAGGCGACCAGCCCGATCACGAAGCAGGCCATGGCCGCGCTCATCCACCACCGCCACCGGCCGTCCGGCCCGCGGTGACGCGCGGCCGAGCGGATCCAGGTCACCAGCGCGACGACCGAGAACAGCACTTCCCAGGTCTTGTTGAGCGCGATCGACCCCGAGGAGCCGAGCACGCCGCTGGCCACCACGCCGATCTCAACGGCCAGCAGCGCGAACGCCACCACGCCGACCCGGCGGAACGCGGAACGCGGCGAACAGTGCGCGAGAGTCGGTCTGATCACTGCTTCCCCAGCTGCGTGCCCTGACGAGATCTACTTGTCCGGCACATGCTACAAGCGTCCGGCCCTGCGGGAGCCTCATCCGGGAGCGGGAATCCGCTGGCATATTCCGAAGTACTGCTCCACACGGCGGATTCCGGTGCACCCATCCACTCTGTCCATTGTGGATGGAACAGGTTCGATGTTGAACTAGACCCACAAGAGCGTTAAATTGGACTCATGAGTTCAATCCAACGCTGGGAGCAGTGATGGCAGGTGTTTCGCGCGAGAGGCTGGCGGCGCTTCTCGACTCCCCCGTCTTCGCCGCGGTGGCCACGATCCAGCCCGACGGCCGCCCGCAGCAGTCGGTGGTCTGGATCCGCCGGGACGGCGAGGACCTGCTGTTCATGATCGGCGTCGGCAGCCGCAAGGAGCGCAACCTCCGGCGCGACCCGCGGGTCAGCGTGCTGGTCAGCCCGCCGGACGAGCCCTACACCTACGCCGCCATCAGCGGGGTCGCGACCTTCGAGCCCGAGCGGTCGGTCGAGCTGCGCGACGAGCTGGCGGTGAAGTACGTCGGCGTCACCTACCCCGAGCACGTCGCGCGCACGCCGGAGGCGGCCCGGGGTCTGGGGCCGATCACCGCCGTCCGCGTCACCCCGCACCGGATCGCGGGGCGGCTGTGAGCTACTGCCCGATGGGGAAGTACTCGGTCCAGCCGGTCTCGGTGACGCGCTTCTTGGCGTCCCAGAGCTCGACCTGGAACCGCAACCGGCCGGTCTCCCGCATGTTGGTCTGGCAGTCCACCGGCGGACCCTCGGCCTTGAGGTCCTTGCACTCGCCGGTGCGGCCGTAGTCGGTGGCCGAGTCGGTCCGGATCCACATGCCGTCGGCGTGGGTGTCGTGCGCGGAGAGGTGATCGCCGACCGCGTCGAAGCACCCGACGCCGCGCTGGACTCCCTCGAAGACCACCGCACGGCACCACTTGGTCTGCTTGTTCGGCGGCGGAACCACTTCCGGCTCCGACTCCTCCACCGGTGGCTGCGCGGGCGGCGGTGTCGCGGAGGTGGGCGGTTCCTGCGGTGGGGGCTGCTGTTCCGTCGGCGGCGGCGCCGGTCGAGCCGATGTCTGCTCCACCGGAGCCGACGTGGCCAGCGGCTCGGCCGTCGGCGGCGGCCCGGCCGGATCGACCTGGCCGGCGATCTGCCAGGGCTGGGTCACCGCCAGCGCCGCCGCGCCGATCGCGGCCACCGCACCGGCACCCGCGAGGACGAACCCCCACCGCGCGGCGCGGCCGGAGCCGCGCGGCTCCGCGCCCGCGGGCATCGCGATCGGGCTGGTCAGCGCCAGCCGGGCCGCCCTGGCCAGCTCCCCGGCGCTGCCGAACCGCGCGTCGGAGCTCTTGGCCATCCCCCGCTGGATGATCCGGTCGAAGTGCGGCGGCAGGTCCGGCCGCGCCGCGCTGGGCACCGGCACCGGGTGGTTCAGGTGCGCGTTGATCAGCGACGCGGCGGTCTCCCCGGCGAACGGCTTGGCGCCCGTCAGGCACTGGTAGAGCACGCAGGCCAGCGAGTACACGTCCGCACGATGATCGACCGGTGCGTCGTCGAAGCGCTCCGGAGCCATGTAGTCGAGGGTGCCGATGGTGAAACCGGTCGAGGTCAGCGTCGCGCTGGTGCGTGCGAGGTGCGCGATCCCGAAGTCCACGAGGTAGGCGAAACCGCCGTTGCCGACCAGGATGTTCGACGGCTTGACGTCGCGGTGCACGACGCCCTGGTCGCGGGCCGCGTCGAGCGCTTGGGCGACCTGCTCGATCAGGCCGACCGCGTCGGCCGGTGCCATCGGCCCGTACCGGGCCAGCAGCGAGCCCACGTCGCTGCCCTCGACCAGCCGCATGTCCAGGTAGAGCCTGCCGTCGATCTCGCCGTAGGAGTGGATCGGGATGACGTGCGGCTCGTTGAGCCGGGCCGCCGCGTGCGCCTCCCGCTTGAACCGCTCCCGGAACTCCGAGTCGGCGGCGAGGTGCTCGGCGAGCAGCTTGAGCGCGACGACGCGGTCGTGGCGGGTGTCGTACGCGCGGAGGATCTCCCCCATTCCGCCCCGCGCGATCAACCCCTCCACGCGGTACGGCCCGAACTGCCACATCACGGTGCCTGACCCCTCGTTGCCGACGACGTCGAGCCATCCTATGGGGTGATGCGCACCACCCCGCACCACACCGCTCGGCAGCAGCGCCGCCGGGCGGTCTGCGCAGGGCTGAATCCATCCACACTGGACCGCGGTGTCCCAGGCCACACGGCCTTGCCCGGGTGCCACGTCCAACCGCGCGGGAGGTCCGTGCATCCTGGAACGGCAGATCGAACGATCATCATTGGAGAACCATGAGCAACGACAACGACACGGCGCAGCGCAAGCCCAGCCACGCCCGGCCCGAGGGCGCCGGTCCCGACCCGCTGATCGACCTCACCCGCGACCCGAACCCCGGCGTCCCGGATCACGCGAAGCGTGAAGAGGACTGATCACCACCTGGGGGTACGAGACCTCGGCCAGGGGCCCGGCGCCGGGCCCCTGGCTCACCCGCCCGCCGCGAGTCCACGGTGGATGATCGCGGCGAACCGAACCGTCAGGACGACGCAAGCCTGCACGCGAGCTCCAGGTTCGCCTCGGCATCGGCAGGCGCCCGCCGCCCGTAGCCGCACGCCGCGGCCACCCCGATCACCCGATGCCCCAGCGCGCGTTCGCTGTAGCGCAACGCCTTCTCGGTCAGCTCGGGGCTGCGCTCGTCAACGCATCCGGCGATCACCCCGACCCGGCGGACGAGCCGGCGCAGCGGCGCGTACGCGCCGGGGTCCTGGAACGGCGGCTGGTCCCCGTGCGCCATCGGCACGTGCACCGCGGGCATCGACCGCCCGTGCTGGGCGAGCCGCCGCGCGAGCGCGTTGACCACCAGCACCACGGGTTCCAGATCAGTCGGGGTGAACAGCGACTTGTGCGCGAGGTCGCCGTAGCACAGGTGCAGCGTCCACCGCGTGCTCTCCGGCACCGACGCCACGACCCGGGCGAGCTGGCGGGCGATCACGTTCGCGACCGTCGCCGACGCGTGCCGGAGCAGGTACAGCACCGCCGGGCTCTCCAGCTGGAACGCGACCTCGTCCGGACCGTGCTGGGCGGCGATCGCGGTCACCTCGGTGATGACCATCTGCTCGAAGATCCCGTAGTAGCGCAGCGCCCGCACCGGGTTCCCCAGCGTGAACAGCGCGAGGTCCAGCGGGGACGGCACGCTGACCTGCACCGGCGGCAGCTCCGGGAACCCGGCCCGCAGTTCCCGCCAGATCTCCACCGCCGCGGCGGCCTCCGCGGGACGCCCCAGCGCGACGTCGGCGATGGTGAGCCTGCGCCCGCTGCGGACGCGGTAGGCGGGGATGTCGGTGTATCCGGTGCAGTCGCCGGTCCGGACGACCTCGAACGCGGCGTTCTGGGCCCGGGAGTGCACGTACCTGGTGATCCAGAACGGGTCGCGGTCGCAGGGAAGCGCGCGCAGCTCGGCGCCCCGGGCGTGGTCGAGCACCCAGCGCATGCCCGCCCCGACGTCCGGCGACACCGGCCGCGGCAGTGATCCGACCAGATGCACCCGCCGCGCTTGGGAGTTCGGGCGGGTGTCCGGTGCGGACGGGACGGGACGTGCGGCAGCGGTCATGGAGCTCTCCACGGGGATGAAAACGGGAAAATCGTTCGATGCGGCGGAATCGCCGGGAACGACAATCGCACCCGGGACGCCGATCCGCGCAATCGCCGGGCCCGAAATCATCCGGCAGAGCGATCTTGGTCGCCTCTCGCGTCATACCGCCCGGGGTCGTACGTAGGGACACGGCCCCGGGGTACCCGAAGCCGGAAAGACGCTTGGCCCGGCGCGTCGTCGCGCCGGGCCAAGCGTCAGAGGTGCTGTGCTTGTCAGTCTTCCTGGTAAGCGTCCTGGTCCTGGTCAGTCTTGTTGTCGTTGGACTGGTTGTTCCAGGTCTGCGCCGACTGGTCGCCCTTGCCGACGCTCCACTGGTAGATCGGCGAGTTGTTCTCGTTGCCCTGCGCAGTGCTGTTGTCCTGCTCCTGGTCCTGGTGCTGGACCTCGTCGGCCTTCTTGTGGCCGTGGCCGTCGGCCAGCGCCATTCCGGGAGCGCCGAACAGCAGCGGCAGGCCCAGAGCCGTGGCAACGATGACGCGCTTGGCAGTCCGCATAACTATTATCCCCTTCACTTTCTTCACCGGAGGTCGCCCGCGAGGAATGCTCGCGCCGAATCCACCCGCACAACCCGGCACGGCTCTCCTCCCAGAGCTTTCAAAGAAGCCCGCACTTGCGAGCCGCCTCGAAGATATCTCCGGATACCTCGACCGCCGCAACCTGAATCACCTGTGCTCACCTCATGCAGTGATGAGCGGCAGTCGATCAGCAAAAAAACCGAAATCACCCACCACCTGGGCGACTAATGATCAACCGGGGGTCACCGCTGTCGAGCTGAATGACCAGGCGGGTTGATCACCACTCGGAGGACACATCCCGGAAAATCCGGTCTCCCGCGCCTCTTTCGGTGGCGGAGGGTAGCCGTCACCGCTTCGAGCACCCCCGGCAGGTGATCATTTCCGTCCGCGGCGGTGACGCGGTTCCACTTGCGGTAAGGAGTCAGAGGATTCCCTATTTCCGCGTGGGACGGGAGGAAGACAAGCAATGACCGGGCAAAGACCGTTCTGCCGCATCGCCGCGGGTGTCGCGCTCGCGGTGGCGGCGCTGGTTCCCGGGGTCGCCGCCGCGACGCCGGCTCAGCCGAGCACGATCACGCTCACCGTGACCGAGAACCAGCAGCCCCGGAGCGTGGTCCTTCAGTGCGACCCGACCGGCGGCAACCATCCCCAGGCAGCCGCCGCGTGCGCCGAACTGCATGCGGTCGACGGCAACTTCCAGGCACTGGACCGGGTCCGCCCGCAGGGCAAGTCGGGCGGGTGCACCAAGGACAACCGGCAGGTCAAGGCCTCCGCCGTGGGCGAATGGCGCGGCAGGCAGATCAGCCACCAGTACTCGGTGTCCAACCCGTGCATGCTCCACCAGCGCACCGGAGTCGTCTTCGAGTTCTGACCGCTGCCGCCAGAAGTGGCCCCGCCGACCCGTTCGGCGGGGCCACTTCTTTTCCCGGCCCGATTGGCATATTCCAGTGGAATTCCATCGCCGAACGGGGTGAGCGACCGGGAAGACACTAGGGGAAGATCACCATTCCCGCCCGCCGAGAAAGGCTTTATTACACCAATTGATCAATGCATCCCGAACTCGCCATTGCCAATTGATCATTAACCGTCGAACTAACCCCATCCCGACAGTTCCGCAAACGGTGAACGATTCATTCAGCTGATCAGCTGAGCGGCTCGGGAACACTTTTCCCAGCCGCCGGGATGCCGTTACTCCGGAACGGTGGAACCAGGCCCTTTGGAGTGGCTACGGATGGCGGCGCGGCCCGGGAAATGCGATTGTTCGACTGCCGGCCGGAAGTCCCCCTCCAGCGGATATCCCGGTGGAAACAGCCGGATCGGCAATGTCCAAAACACTGATAGGAGTTGAGGAATGCGTAAGTCCATTCGTCTTCTTGGTGTCGCCACCGCTGCGGCTGCCATGCTGGCCGTGGGCTCCCCCGCCTTCGCCGGCGGAGGTTCCGACGACGACTCGAAGGTCTCCTCGTCCGCCGAGGGCGGCGACGGCGAGGGCGGCCAGGGCGGTATCGGCGTCAACGTGCTGAGCGGCATCGGTGTCCTGGGTGAGGGCAGCGCCGACGCCGGCAACGGCGGCGACGGTGCGGGCGGCGACGCCTCGTCCGGTGCCTCCGACGACAGCTGACCTCGGATACACCCGCTGACGCCGGGTTTCCGGTGTCAGTTCGCTCCCTCCTCGGGTGTGTGCCGATCGGTGCGGGACCGATCGGCACACACCTGTTTTTTGTGCCCCGTGATCGCTCCTTCGAGTGGACCGGCGGGCGCCACCGCGTTCGGTGGGTGCCAACCGGGTCGTTCCGGTGCCAGAGTCACGCATTGATCGACACGACCGGATCCGCTGTGGATCCGGGAGGCCGGTCAACATCCGGAAATCCATTCGAGATCGGAGTTCTGAGTGCGCACGTCGATTCGCTTCCTCGTCGCAGGCGCCGCCGCGGCAGGCCTGTTCGCGACGGGAACGTCCCCGGCGCTGGCCGACGAGAAGTCGTCGGACGACGACCCGTCCACAGTGACCGCCGCCGCCGAGGGCGGCAACGCCGGCTACGCCGGGGACGGTGGCCTGGGCGTGACCGTCTGCCCCTCGATCGCGGTGCTCGCGCCCGCGAAGGCCGACTGCGACGCGGGCAACGGCGGCAACGCCAACGGCGGCGACGCCGAGGCGACGGCCGAGGACGACAGCAAGGACAAGGAGTACTCCAAGGAGAACTGAGTCCTCAGCCCTACCACGCAGAAGAACGGTGCCGGTCCCTGTCCGAGGGGCCGGCACCGTTCTTGTTCCGCCAGGGCTGATCTGGTGGCGGGAAGGACGCGTTCTCCGCACCGCGCCGCGCGGCCTTCCCGCACTTCGAACCTAGCCCCGCCCGCGAGGGCTTTCTCGCCGAAAGCAGGAACATTCCCGCATCGAGCGATCTCCGGCTCATGAACGCGATCAACGATTCATGTTGTGCCGCAGCATGTTCCTGGTTCTGAGCTTTGTGGACACCGGTCGGACGGGGTGCCGTCAGGCGTCTTCGTTCTCGTTCTCGCTCTCGGCCGACGCTTCCTGACCGCCCGCCGAGCTGGATCCCGGTTCGCTGGAGACCACGCACTTCAACCCGATCGGGCCTAGTTCGGGCGCGGGACTGCAGCTGCCGATCTTGATCGGCCCAGACGGGAATCCGCCGCCCTGGGCAGGCTCCGCCGCGGAGCCCTGGGCGGGTTCCGCCGCGGCGCCCTGGGCGGCGCCGGCGGGGGCCGCCAGCGCGGTCATCAGCGCACCGGCGGCGATCGTGCCGGTGCCGAGCAGACGAACGGAGGTGTTCACTGGTGCTCCTTGGGATCGTGGTGGGCGGAAACGCCCGGAAAACCGAGCATGCCGACCCGATCGGGCCGGCATGCTTCTGGTGGATCAGCCGGTTGGACCGGCAGTGTCCTCAGTCCTCGTCGCTGGCCTTTTCGGTGTCGCGGCTGTCGTCCTCGGCCGTCGCCTCGGCGTCACCGCCGTTGGCGTTGCCGCCGTTGCCCGCATCGCAATCCGCCTCGGCCTTGGCGAGCAGACCGATCGCCGGACAGGCGGTGATGCCCAGACCACCGTCTCCGGCCTTTCCGCCGTTGCCGCCCTCGGCGGCTGCGGTGACGGTTGACGGGTCGTCGTCGGACTTCTTGTCCTTGGCCGCGAACGCGGTCGCCGAACCCGCGGTGAGCAGACTCGCCGCGAGCGCCCCCGTGAGCAGGACGCGCACTGAACTACGCACGTGGTACTCCGATCCTGATAGTTCCCGATTTCGCCTCACCTGCCCGGCTACCGGGACGAACACCGGTGAGGCCGCAGCAAACCTTCCACCACCACAAGGGTTTGGCACGCCCAACACGCCAGCGATCCGCGGGGGTCACCCGTTAGTTGATCTCGGCCGGACGCGAACG